>DASXZO010000079.1:0-13521 GCA_036501845.1 Acidimicrobiia bacterium
AGCGCGCTCGACGCGACCGGCGGCTTCGACCAGGAGATCGCCTACTACGGCGAGGACACGTCGCTGGGGTGGGCGGTGATGGAGGCGGGCTGGCGCCGCGGCTTCGCGGCCGGCGCGGTGGCGTACCACGACATCGAGGAACGCGGTGTGGGGTATCACCTGCGTGTCGGCCTGCTCGAGCGCAACGCGGCGCGCCTGGCCAAGCGTTTCCCGGGATTCCGTCGCGAGGCGTGCTGGCGGCCTTGGGCGTTCCGGCGCGAGAACGCGATGTTCGCGCTGGCATTCGTCGGCCTCGTGGTCGCGATCCGCAAACCCGTCGCGATCGTGCTTGCACTGCCCTACGCGCGCATGCGCCTGCCCGGGCCCGATCACCCACGCCGGGCTCGTTTCATGATCGAGCGCATGCTCGTGGACGCGGCCCGCGTCGCCGGTACGACGCTCGGCTCGGTGCGCTATCGCATCGTGGTCCTATGACGAATCCCGACACGATCGTGCCGAAGCACGTCCCGCGAGTGGTGCCCTCTGACCCGGTACCTGTGCTCGATTTGCGCAGCGGCCCCGACTCGTTCGGCACGTGGGCCCGGTCGATCGGCCGGAGTCGAGTGCTCCTGCTCACGCTCGCGCACCAGGATTTCCGCGCCCGCTACAAGCGAGCGTCGTTCGGCGTGCTGTGGTCGATCGCCTTGCCGCTCTTCCAATCCGCGGTGATGGTGTTCATCTTTTCTCGGGTGGGCCACTTCGGCAAAGGTCTCGGCTTCAGCTACGCCGGGTTCGTGCTCGCCGGCATGGTGCCGTGGCTCTATCTCTCCACGTCGATCGGCACGTCGACCACCTCGATCGTCGACGCGTCGAACCTCACCGACAAGGTGTTCTTCCCGCGCGCGTTGCTCCCGCTCGTCGCGCCCGTCTCGAACCTCGTGACGCTCCTCATCTCCACCGTGATCCTGCTCGTCGCGTTGCCGGTGGTGGGGCAAGGGCTGAGCTTGCGATTCCTGCTCGTGATCCCGGCGATGGTGCTGCTGTTCGTGTTCACCGCGTCGATCGGGCTGGCGCTGAGCGCGCTCTACGTGTACTTCCGCGACGTCAAGTTCATGGTGGCAGCGGTGCTGCTCGTATGGATGTACGTCACGCCCGTCGTGTATCCGCAGTCGGCGCTGCAGCACGCGGGCAAGTGGCTCGACTTCAATCCGCTCACGGGCATCGTGGGGCTCTTCCAGCGCGCCGCGGTCGGCGGCGCGGAACCGTCGGCCCGCGCCCTGATTGTCACCGTCGTGGTGACCGTGGTGCTGGCGGTGGCGGCGATCGCCGCCCATCGCCGCCACGACCGGCTCTTCGTGGACCTGCTGTGAGCGCGCCGTGACCCTGCCCGCAATCGAGATGGAGGGTGTGGGCAAGCGTTACTGGAAGATCCATGAGCGCAGCCTCCTGCGGTCGCTCATCCCGTTCGGGCCGCCGAACCGCACCGAGCTCTGGGCATTGCGCGATGCCGATCTGCGCGTTGCGCCCGGCGAGACCATCGGCATCATCGGCCGCAACGGTGCAGGCAAGTCGACGATGTTGCGACTGCTCGCGGGCGTGACGCGTCCGTCCACCGGCCGCGTGGTGATCCGCGGCCGCATCGCGCCGCTGCTCTCGGTTGGTGTCGGCTTCCACCAGGAGATGACCGGCCGCGAGAACATCTACGTGAACGGCATGATGCTGGGATTCACGCGCGCACGGATCAAGGCGCTGTTCGACGACATCGTCGACTTCGCCGATCTCGGCGAATTCATCGACACGCCCGTGAAGTTCTATTCGTCGGGCATGTACATGCGCCTTGGCTTCTCGGTGGCGATCCACTCGGAACCCGACGTGCTCCTGGTCGACGAAGTGCTGGCCGTCGGCGATATCGGTTTCCGGCTGCGGAGCTTCGACCGGATGCGGGCCATGCAACAGTCGGGCGCCGCGCTCGTGTTCGTGAGCCACTGGCTCCAAGCCGTGCAAGTGTTGTGCCCGCGCACCGTGTGCATGCACCAGGGCCGCATCGCCTACGACGGCCCCACCGAGCACGCGATCGCGCGCCACCACGAGCTGCTGGCGCGCGACGGCCCTCGTGTGGTGGGCGGCCACGGCTCGGTGCGCGTGCTCCACCGCGAACTGGTCGCGACGATGCGCGGGCCGCTCGGGATCGTGCAGCAGGACGACGTGGTGGCGTACCGGCTGCGGCTGCGCTTCGACGAGGCCGTCGACAGCCCGCAGCTGCTCTTCCGTGTGCTCGCCGAGGACAGCACGCTCGTGTATCAGATGCAAACGCCGCTGGGTGAGCGGTGGCGGTCGTTCGCGGCGGGCGACGAGACCGACGTGGTCGTGCGATTCCGGCCGCGTCTCGGTGGTGGTGGCACGTTCCGCGTCGCGGTGCAGGTGACCAACACCGACAGCTCGATCACGCTCGCCGACGACGAGAGCGGGCCGGCGTTCTTCGTGGAACCCCGACCGGGTGTGGTCGGCGTCTGCGACCTCGACGCGCGTATCGCCGTCGACGATGAAGACCGGACCGATCAGCGTTCGCTGCGATTCGGTGAAGTGCGCGCGGCAGCAGAAGGAGCCTGACGCAATGCCCCAACGAACTCTTCGCTACCGCGGCTTCGGCGTCACGGTGCAGGCGCCCGAGCGGGTCACCTCATTGGTGCGCCGGATCCGCCCGCGAGATGCGGGTGACGCGGAGCGCTTCGCGATCGCGCCCGTGCCGCCGTTCCAGGTCGATCCCCGAGCGCGACAGCGCAAGGAATGGCGCGACTTCGTCGACACCGCCGATGGCAACGGCAACCGGGAGCACAACTGGTATCACACGATCGAATTCGCCGATGGCTCGGCCACCGATGGTCGCTTCGATCACCGCGACCTCGTCGCGCACTACGGGCTACCCGACGATCTGCACGGCAAGCGCGCGCTCGATGTCGGCAGCGGCGACGGCTTCTGGGCGTTCGAGCTCGAGCGCCGTGGTGCCGCGGTGACGAGTCTCGACATCGAAACCTTCGCCGACGCCGACCTGCCCGCGCCGCTGCACGATGTGTTCGTCGAGCATCCGGTGAAGCTCTCGTTCCGGCGCGGTATCGAGATCGCCGGCGACCGTCTCGGCTCGAACGTCGCGCTGGTCAACCAGCCGGTGTACGAGCTCGACCCCAAGGTTCACGGCACCTTCGACCTCGTGCATGCCGGCGACATCCTGCTGCACCTGCGCGATCCTGCGCTCGCGTTGCAGCGGCTGCGCTCGGTGACGCACGGTGTGTGCATCCTTGCTGACGCCTTCGATCCCGATATCGACGCGCTCGGCGCCGGCCCGGGCCTCACGCGGTTCATCGGTGGATGGGACGACGTCACCTGGTGGATGCCGGCGCTCAGCACACTGGTGCAGATGGTGCGCGACGCCGGTTTCGCCGACGTCGAGGTGCTCACCACGTACACGCTGGGAGAGCGGGACAACCCTGCCGGCCGCTGGCGGGCTGTGATGCGGGCGCGCCCGTAACGACACAAGGAGCTCTGGCCATGGCCAAGCGCACAGTTCGA
The DNA here is from genome assembly GCA_036501845.1 of Acidimicrobiia bacterium. Lineage (GTDB taxonomy): Bacteria > Actinomycetota > Acidimicrobiia > IMCC26256 > PALSA-610 > JBBREP01. Next base: position 3,547 of record DASXZO010000079.1, read on the forward strand.
ATGGGCGAGTTCGGCCTCACCGTCGAGATCCCAGAACGCGTCGTCGACGCGGTGCGGCGTGTCCGGCCCGCACGCGAGGGGTCGGCGCAACGGTTTGAGTTGCACCCGACGCCGGAGTTCGAACTCCGCTCGCGAGCGCCGCAGATCGAGGCTGCGCGCGCGTTCGCGGCGGAATCGGCGAGCGCGACGGTGCCCGATGCCGACGCGCCGGATGCTGCGGAAACCCATCCCTGGTATCACACGATCGAGTTTCCCGATGGCCTCGTCACCCAGGGCCGCTACGACCATCGCGAACTCTTGGCGCACTACGGGTTCCCCGACGACCTGCACGGCAAGCGCGTGCTCGATGTGGGAAGCGGCGACGGCTTCTGGGCATTCGAGCTCGAGCGCCGCGGCGGCGAGGTGACGAGCCTCGACATCGAGACCTTCGCCGATGTCGACCTGCCCGCCGCAATCCACGACCTGTTCGTCCAGTACCCGCTGCCGCTGTTCTTCCGGCGCGGCTTCCACATCGCGCATCGGCGGCTTGGTTCAAAGGTCAAGCTCGTGAACGGTCCGATCTACGACCTCGATCCGGAGGCGGTCGGCACCTTCGATTTCGTGCACGCCGGCGACATCCTGTTGCACCTACGCGACCCCGCGCTCGCGCTACAACGGCTGCACGCGATCACGTCGGGGGAGTGCCTCATTGCCGACTGTTTTGATCCCGCGCTCGACACGCTCGGCGCGGGTCCCGGCCTCACTCGCTATCGCGGCGGTTGGGACGACGCCACGTGGTGGGCGCCGGCACTCAGCACCCTCGTGCAGATGGTGAGCGACGCGGGCTTTCGCGACATCCAGGTGCTCACCACGTATCGGCTCGCCGATCGGAGCAGCACCGAAGGCCCGTGGCGGGCGGTGATCCGGGCACGGGCCTGAGCCCGCGGTTCACCTCGACGATCGGTTCGACACCGAGGCCGCACGCCGTTCGAAGGCGTTGCGGGCGTGGTACCAACGTTCGAGCACGAGGAGCCTGGTCGTGGTGGGGAGCGGGCGCAACATGCGATTGCTCAACGTGCGGCCCTGGATGGCCACGTCGGGCCATGGCGTCGCGGCGCGATGCGTGAGGTACGTCGAGCGATACGGATGTTTGCTCAGGTAGTGCCACGGCTTCATGAACTGTGGTCCCTCGAAATGCACGATCGCCGGTCGCGCGCAGGCCTCGTCCACCTCACCGTCAGCGAACACATCGCGAGCCTCGGCAAAGAGGTAGAGGCTGTTCATGCAGTTCCACCGCGGATGCAGCAGGATGCAACGAGCGCCGAGCACCACGTTGAGCGCATCCTGGTCGGGCCAATGCAACGACTCCGAGCGGGCATATTGCACGATGTGGTCGGTGCATCGGTCGGCGCGCATCGCCTCGAGGTTCAAGACGAGCACCCCGCTGTTGAAGTAGGTCTGTGACGCGGGAAGGCCGAGCCGCTGGGCACGATCGGCAAACTCTGGCTCGAGCACGTTGGCGACCGCGGCAACGTACGCGCCGTCGAGCGGTCCCGTGAAGAGCGGGCCGATGTCGTCGACTACGAGGGTGTCGGCGTCGAGGTAGAGCACACGATCGACGTGTGGGAGCAGATCGGGCAAGAAGATCCGGTACCACATGGCCTTCGGGATGATGGCCATCGTCGGAAGGCCGGCCACATCGCGGTCGGGGATCGGCCAGAACGAGATGCGCCCGCCGCGTGCGACCACGAACTGCTCGAGGCGGTCGCGATCGACGCGGTCGAAGGTGGGCGGATGCAGGAAATGGATGTGGAATTCGCTGTCGGGGTTGCTCAGGAACAACGAATCGAGCATGGCCGCGCAATGACCGACGTAGTTCTGGTCGGCCGCGCACGCGACGTGCCGGGTTGTCATCGCGTCACACGTCGCGCTGGAACAGCATGAACTGGTCGTGCACGCGGAGGAGCTCGCGCACCGCGGGATCGTCGAATACCGGCTCCTGCACGGCGAGCCGGTAGCCGGCCTTCTCCACGAGCGGCCGGAAGTCGCGACGTGAGTCGTCGCGCTCGTAGGCGAGCAGCTCGTCGCGATCGTTCGGGATGATCAGCAGATTCGGGATGCGCAGCGCTTCGAGCCATTCGAACCACCACGACACGGCCTCGTAGGTGCACTCGGAGAAGCTGTGAATGTTGACCGCAAGGTCGAAGCTGCCAGCGGTGCCGACGCGATCGATCTCGTGAAGTGGCACCACGCGCGCCGGTGGCGTGCAGCCGCGATAGCGGAGGTAGTACTCGCTCAGGAACGTCGACTCAGGAACCGCGTCCACGCAGCAGTAATCGTCGAGATGTTGCGCGGCCTGGGTCATGCGATAGGCCGTGCGGCCGTATCCCGCGCCGATGTCGAGCACGCGCAGCTGCGGGCGGTCGAGGATGCCCACGTGGCGGTCGAGGAACAACAGCTCGTTCACCGAGTCGAGCAGGTCGCGGCTGAGCTTCGGGTAGCCGGGATAGTCGAAGGTCCAGCAGCCGAACGCGCCGTCGTCGCCGAGGCGGTCGAGCAGCTTGTCGGGATCGCGGGCGGCTACGTACTCGGCAAAGATGAAGTACTTGAGCGACATCGCGCGCGGCCACTCGCGGTAGTGCCACACGAAGGGGTTCTCGCCGCGGAAGTATTTGAGTTCGAGTTGGCTGTCGAGCTTCTCGCCACTCCACACCGACGGCACGGTCACCGGCAAGTCGGTGGCGGCGTACGCGGCTCGCAGTTCAGCGAGCCGAGGGCTGTCGCTGCGGAGATCGACGTCGGCGCCATCCGGGAGCGGCGCGGTGTCGTCGTACGGCTGTGTCAGCATTCGCCATTCGGTCGGCGTGGTGTCGCGCAACGTGGAGTCGATCCAGTACTGGATCTCGGCCTTCTGAGTGCCTTCGGCGCGGCGTTTGAGCGCGCGCCAGGCGCGGCCAGCCGCATGGCGGAGGTGCGGCTGCGTGCTGAGCGCGCGCCGGAATGACGTCGGCGCGTGATCATCCTCGGTCTTGATGTTGTCCCACAGCGCGAACAGCGGAACTTCGCGCGGCGCCACGTCGTCGAGGGCGAGACACCACGTGTCCATGCCGTGCTCGAGTGTGTCGTAGCCCTGATCTTCGAGGTACCGGCGGCACTCACCTTGCACGCCCGCAGGTAGGTGGTAGTGCTCGTAGATGAGCAGTCGCGGCCGGTGACGATCGAGGTCGATCGACTGCACGACGTCGAAATCGGAACCTTCGGCGTCGATGTGGATGAGATCGACGCGCTCGATGTCGTGCCTTTCGCACAGTGACTCGAAGGTGAGGCTCGGTACCTCGGTGCACACGAGACGGTCACTGATGTCCGGGATGTGCGTCACGTGCTTGAGCACGTGCTCCCGTTTGAACGATCCAATGCCGTCGTACCACTGCGGCAGACCCTCGGCTTCGAAATCGCCGACCGGTGCGAGGTGGTAGAAGGGCAGCGTGCCGTCGCGTTCGCCGATGGCGAGGTTCTCGAGGATGATGCGGTCGCCGAGGGACCCGTAGTTCTGCTGCAGTCGCGCGAACACGTACGGCACCGGCTCGATCATGATGCCGTGCCAGTCGCGGCGCAGGATCTCGTTGCGGAGCGGGTCGACCTGCTCGCCGTCGTTCGATCCCACCTGCACGAAGAAGGCATTGGGGTTGAGGCGGGCGAACTCGCGCAGGAGACGCACGCCGGCGAGCGATCGCACGTATCGGCGGGTGCGGTAGTCGCGGTACCACTGCTTCGGCACCTCGGCCGCTCGAGTGGCGAGATGGTCGGCTCGCCCGTCCGACGCGTCCGTTGCGTTTCCGGAGCCAGCTGGCGGCGTCTCAATGGCCGTCATGTTCCACCTTCTGTTCGGTGATGGGCCGTGTGGTGACGGGCTTGCGCGCGATGAGGGCATACACGAGCGCGTTCTCGGCCCGGCTCGCGGCGCTCTGATGGTCGAACGCGCCGACGAGCGTTTGCATGACGCCCAGGTACGTGGCCTGCAAACGCCGGGGCACCTTGTGGCACGTGCCGTCCTGGAAGAGCTGGAGTCCGGTCGCGGCGAGCCCCATCACGCCTTCGAAGCGCACGAGCTCGAAGCCGGCGTCGTCGATGATGTGCTGCAGGCCTTCGCCGGTCCAACGCCAGTAGTCGACCGGATCGCGGTGATACACCATGATTCCGTGCGTCGACAGGAGCAGTGTGCCACCCGGGCGCAGCACGCGTACACACTCCGCGAGGTAGCGCGACGGGTCAGGCACGTGTTCGAGCACCTGGCTGGAGAACACCGCGTCGACCGTGGCATCTCGGAGCGGGAGCGAGCCGTCGGCTTCGAGCTCGATGGTGGCGTCGGGGTTGCCCGGTAGATCGGCCGCCACATAGTTCACGTCGGCCGGGAACAGCTCGCGGTACTTCATGTCGGCGCATCCGTAGTCGACGACGGTGCTACCGGGAAGCAGATTGAGATCGGCCGCGAGACCCGCAAGCGTGTGGTGCAGCTCGCGGATGATGTGCGCGAGCGGATGGCCCCAGTAGGCCTCTCGGAGATACGCCCGTGGTGTGTCGAGGAAGCGCGATGGCACGCCAGCCTCCTCGACGCCAAGCGTCATGTGTCCCAGCGCACGAAAGAATGATACGGCGAAAAGGCCTATGAAGTCGAGTCGAATCGATGTTTCGACGACCGCGAAAGCGGGTAGTTGCGCCCCGCAGGTTGCGCGTGCCGGTTCACCTTCTGGCGCGCGCTCCGGTGTGGAACTCGACCCTGTGATTCGACATGACTGAGCGCCCATTGACCCGCCTTCGCAACCATCGCCGCGCGGCGCGTGGCACACCGGAGCCCTTCGCGCCTGTCCCCGACATCGCGGTTCCCGGAGACGTTGACGACGGCGATCGAGCGATTGTCGAGCGCTGCCGGCCGTTCACGCTCACGAGTGAGCTCCGTGTGCACGCGCTGCTCGATGCGGTCGCCTATTGCGTGGAGCGTGAGGTTCCCGGAGCGTTCGCTGAATGTGGTGTGTGGCGGGGAGGCTCGGTGCTCGCGATGGTGTTGAAGCTGCGCGAGCTCGGCGTCGCCGACCGTGCGGTCCACCTGTACGACACGTTCGAGGGCATGACCGAGCCGACCGTCCACGACACGTCGGCCTTCAGCGAGCCGGCGCTCGCCACGTGGTCGGAAACCCGCCGGCCCGGCGAGGTCGCGTGGAACGCGCTCTTCGATCCCGACGTGTTCAACGAAGATGCGGTGTTCGAGCTGCTCGTCGACACCGGGTATCCGAGCGAGCAGATCCACATGGTGAAAGGCCCGGTGGAACAGACCCTTCCCCGCGACGCGCCCGATCAACTTGCGCTCATCCGGCTCGACACGGACTGGTACGAGTCGACTCGCCACGAACTCGAGCACTTGTACCCACGGCTGTCGACCGGTGGCGTGCTGATCATCGACGACTATGGCCACTGGGACGGCTGCCGCCGGGCGGTCGACGAGTACTTCGGTTCCGTCGCGCCGCCGGTGCTCCTCAACCGCATCGACTACACGGGCCGGATCGCGGTCAAGGTCTAGATCGTCGGATCGTCACCTCGCTTTGCGGCGCGCAGCTCGACTACGTGCGCTGGGCCTCGATCACGAAGGCTTGCGCCCCGCGCCGGAGTCGTAGTGCGCGCACGATTGAGGTGGCGGCGCGACGCTTCGGACCATTGCCCCACGGGATCGGGCGCGGCGCTCGTGTGATCGTGAAGCCCGCAAGGCGCGTGCCCATCTCGACCACCGTGTACTCGCGCCGGTGCGCAGCGGCGTGCACGTAGGCGTGCGGAGGAATCCGCCGACCGGCGGACCAGTCCCGGAATCGCTTCCACCGCAGCAGCAGGTCGTCACGGTTCGGCGCCTCGAGCACCACGGTGCCTCCGCTGCGCATCACGCGCGTGAGCTCGCCTGCGGCGGCGCGATCATCGGTGGCGCGCTCCAAGAGAGCCACCGCGTACGTCGTGTCGAACGCTTGGGCACGGAACGGCAACGACTCGGGCCGCGCGATCACTTTGCACGTGTGTGGCGCAGCGCTCCCCGCCTGGTGGGTGTACACCGCGATCGCCGGAGCGTCTTCGCGCAGATAGGTCGCGCTCGGCATGTGGTCGCCGGCGTTGCGCGTGATGGCGCTCGGCGCACGAGGGAGCGCGAGCGTGCGATCCCGGGGCCGGCCGTCACGAAATCCTGACGCGGCAGCCACGTGCCACTGCTCGAGCGCATCGGTGAGCGCGTCGACGTCGAGTTGCTCCGCAGTTGCCGCGCCGCCCGTCACGATCGTGGCGCGCAATGCGGGATCGTCGTGCACGCGCCGAACTGCGGCCGCGAGTGCCGGAGCGTCGCCGGCGGCGAACAGCACGCAGTTGTAGCCGTCGCGCAGGAACTCGGCCGAGCCGCCCACTCCGGTCGCCACTACGGGCGTGCCGCACGCCATCGCCTCGAGGGGGACCAAACCGAACGGCTCAGGCCACTCGCTCGGGAACACCACCACGTCTGCAGCCGAGTAGGTGGCGGCAAGCTCGTCGCGTTCGAGTGATCCGAACGTGACGCGTTGGTCGATACCGAGCTTCTCGGCGATCGAGCGTAGGCGGGCGCGTTCCTGGTCGGCGCCGCGCCCGTAGCACGCGAGCGTGGCCGGCTCCGGGAGCTCGGCGAAGCCACGCAAGAGCGTCTCGACTCCTTTGGTGGCGTCGAGACGCCCGACGTAGAGCACACGCCACGCCCACGGCGCCCGTCCCGCATCGGCAACCATGGGGAAGAGCGCCCGCTCGATGCCGCTGAACACCACGGTCGACATGGGGAACGACCACGGACGGTCGTCCAGCGCTCGCCAGCGCGTCGCCTCGCTCACGAAACAGAACACGCCGGTATCGGTGAAGTCGCCCGCGGTGGTGCGCAGGCGCGTGGCCATCTCGACGATGCGCCCGGCCCAGTTGCGCGCGGGATTGCCCGCGAACCGCGAGGTCCACGGGTCGAACTTCTCCATGTACACCGGCCACTCGTCACACACCACGTCGACTACCGGGATGCCACGGTCACTGCAGTAGCGAAGGAGCGCGGCCGAGATCGCCACCATGTGCCACATCGCCACCACCTGAGGTCGGAACTCGTCGAGGTGATGCTCGAGCACGCGGCGGTTGTGGCGTTCGATCGCCACGGTCTCGCGCAATGAGGGCCGCCAATCGCTGCCTTCGCGCCAGTGTGCGCGCAGCTCGCGGAACACGTGCCGCTCGTGTTCGCCGTCGGCCGCCGCGGCCGTGGGCATGCGTTCGTCGCCGCAGAGCACACGCACGTCGTGCCCGCGCGCGGCGAAGCGGGTGTTGACGTCATAACACGAGAGCTCGTAGCCGCCGTAGTGATGCGGCGGATACCAGCTCGTGATGGTGAGGACTCGGATGGTCATTCGCAACCGCGAGCACTCGACCGAGCTGCGCCGAGCAAGGCATCCACATGGACGGACGCGCACCGTTCCCAGGTGAACTGCCGTGCGTGCGCGACGCCACGTCGCGAGGCGACATCGCTGGCGCGCTCGTCGGTCAACAGCCTGCTGACTGCTCGAGCCAGAGCGTCGACGTCACCGTCGGGTACCAATGTGCCACCGTCACCGACCACTTCCGGAAGCGCGCTGTTGTCGAACGCGACCACGGGTGTGCCGCACGTCATTGCCTCGAGCGCAGGCAGGCCGAAGCCCTCGTAGCGGCTCGATACGAGGAGCGCGTCGGCGCTCGCGTACGCCGCGGCCAGGTCGTCAACGTATCCCCGCAGCACGACGCGCTCCGGATGCGCAGCGCGCGCGAGCAGCGTGCGAACCGTGGGTTCGTGCCAGGGTGCCAAGCGGCCGATCATGTGCAACTGGTGGGGAAGCCCGGCGTCGGCAAGCCGGTCGATCGTGGCAAAGGCCTCGGCGAAGCCCTTGTGCGGCCCGTACTCACCCACGTACAGCACGTGCGGCGGTGCGGCGTGAACCGGCTCGGGCGGCGGCTGGAAATGCGGGTCGACGCCGAGCGGCGCGATGCAGATGCGTTGCGGGTCGATGCCGAGCAGCCGGGCGGCGTCGCGGGCCGTGCACTGCGAGTTCACGCACACCACAGCGGCCGAACGGATGCGAGGTCCGAGTGTGCGCCACCGTTGCGCGTCACTGGCGAACGAAGGATCGTCGACCACGAGCGGGATCACGTCGTGCAGCATCTGCACCCAGGGCACAGGGCTACGACGGGGCGGATTGTCAGCCGGGCTCAGCACCACTTCGGCCGCGCCGGCGCGCACCGCGCGCGCGAGGTCGAAGGGCAGGCGGAGGTCGTGCTCGCGCTGGGCGTAGCGCGGGGGAGCGTGGCGAGCGATGGTTCGCCCCCGCACGCCGTCGGGGAGTGTCACGCCCGACGGCACGAGCGCCTCGAGGTCGAGCCTCGAGTCGGCGGCGAGCAGCGGCAGCACACCGCGTAAGTACGTCCCGATGCCGCGGTTCGCCGATGCACCGCCGAGATGCCAGGCGTCGACGAGTACCCGCACCGGTCGGCCCCCCGTCACCACGTACGGACGTTACCGATCGTCGATTTTCCACAAACCCGGAACCGTTGTGTTCCAGGAGAGGTGTGGAACTGCCGCTCACAGGGCAGAGCGAGCGCGGGCGTCCGCCCGGTAATCGGGGACCGATCGGAGCGCGCCCCTGTGCGCGACCAACCAGAAGTTCGAGACCGTCACGTCGACGTCGCGTTCGCGCGCGGGCGCCGGCCTGTCGCGGCCTACTTCGGCCACCACAAGTGCGGCACGCGCTGGATCACCGAGATCCTTGCCCAGGTGTGCCGCGAGTCGGGCCTGTCCAACTGGAGCACGCTGAACGCGGTGCCCTTCGCCGACGGCACGGTGCTCACGTGGGCTGAACGAGAACGCATCGACGTGGTGTCGTTCACCAACGCCGACGCGCACTTCCTACCGCCCGTCGGTGCGATCCGCGGCTTCCACGTGGTGCGCGACCCGCGCGACATCTGCGTGTCGGCGTACTACTCGCACCGCTACTCGCACGCCACCAAGCGCTGGCCCCAGCTCGAATCGATGCGCGAGTGGTTCGACGAGGTCGAACCCGACGAAGCGCTGGCGTACGAGATCGACTTCCTCGCGCCGGTCTTCGCGGCCATGGAGGAGTGGGACACCACGCGGCCCGACATCCTGGAGCTAAAGTTCGAGGACCTCGTGGCCGCCGACGTGGGCGGGTTGATGCGCGCGTTCGAGTTCATCGGCCTCTGCCCAGGAACACGGCGGCCGCTCGACGGCAGTTCGCACGCGCACGTGTTCGCGCAGAAGGTGCGCCGCCGACTGGGGCTCGGTGTGTCGCGCCGGCGCCTGAGTCGCGCGCGTTTCGAAGCGATCATCCGCGCCAACGGCTTCGACGCCAAGGCCGAAGGCCGAGCGCCCGGCGATGTCGACGTCACCAGCCACTACCGCTCCGGCACTCCAGGCGACTGGCACACCCACTTCTCCGCCGATCACATCGAGCGCTTCAAGAAGGCGTACCCCACCCTCCTGGCGCACCTGGGTTACGACGAAGACTGGTGAGTGGGCCGCCCGGGGCTCGAACCCGGAACCTGCGGATTAAAAGTCCGACGCGCTGCCAGTTGCGCTAGCGGCCCGAAGGCCGCCACGTTAACCGTGGGCTCGATCGGCTCGACCTTCGTTGCGGTTCCATCGACGCAGGGACGATGGAACCGCAACAGAACGACTGGTGCGGCGCCGGCGGCGCGGTTACTCGGGGGCTGTGGTGGTGCGCACGACGCGGCGGTTCGCGGGTCGTTCGCCTTCGACGCGGCGTTCCACGACATTGGGCGTGAGCAGCGCGGGGATCGCGAGCACGAGGCCGGCGATGAGGAACAGCCAACCGTTGCGGTGCGTCACTGCGACCCAGTGGTAGAGGTGGTTCGGCGCGACGTTGAGCACCACGATCAGGCCGAAGGCGAACGCCACGACGC
>DASXZO010000080.1:0-5008 GCA_036501845.1 Acidimicrobiia bacterium
TTTGACTTGCAATATGCAAGTCAAACGACGCACAGGGATTTGCGCGTTCAGCTCGCCTTGGCCTTGCGGCGGCGCTTGGGCTTGGCGTCCTCGCCCGCCTCGTCGTCGTCGCTCGACTCGGCCTTGCCGTCAGCCGGCTTGTCGTCTTTGGCGCGGGCGAGGCTCGCTTCGAGCGCCGCCACGAGGTCGAGCACCTTCGCGGGCGGTTCGGACGTGGGCTGGCTGACGATCTTCTCCCCCGCGGCCTTGCGCTCGATGAGGTCGAGCAACTCGTCGCGGTAGGTGTCGCGGAACTCGTCGATGTCGAACTTCTCGACCGCGAGCGACTCCACGAGTTGGCGCGCCATGAGGCGTTCCTTCTCGGTGGGTTCGGCGCTGTCGTCGGGCACGATCGTGTCGCGGTCGAGCACCTCGTCGGCATAGCGCATCGTCTCGAGGCACAGCACGCCGTCGATCGGGCGGATCGCGACCAGCCGTTCCTTCGAGCGCATCACGACCTTGCCGATCGCGACCTTGCGCTCCGAGGCCATCACGTCGACGAGAAGTTTGTACGCCTTCACGCCCTTCTCGTCGGGCTGCAGGTAGTAGGGCTGTTCGAAGTAGAGCGGATCGATCTGGTCGAGGTCGATGAACTGGTCGATGTCGATCGTGTGGCCGGCCTTCGGCTGCAACGACTCGATCTCCTGCGGGTCGACCACCACGTACTGGCCCTTGCTGATCTCGTAGCCCTTGATGATCTTGTCGGCTGGCACCTCTTCGCCGGTCTGATCGGACACCTTGCGGTAGCGGATGCGCGAATTCGTGCCTTCCTCGAGCTGGTTGAACGAGACGTCGCGGTTGCGCGTCGCGGTCACGATGCGCACCGGCACCTGCACCAGCCCGAAGCCGACGGAGCCACTCCAGATCGCACTCGGCATGAAACCATCGTACCGCCGGTACGTTTTCGGTATGCCTGCCGCCACCCACGTCACAATCGACGGCCACGAACTGCGGCTCTCCAACCTCACGAAGGTGCTGTATCCCGGCAACGGGTTCACCAAGGCCGAGGTGATCGACTACTACCGGGCCGTCGCCCCGGTGCTGCTCCCCCACCTGCGCGACATGTGCCCCACGCTCGTGCGGGCCCCCAACGGCGTCGACGGCGAGGTGTTCTTCGAGAAGCGCTGCCCGCCGCACCATCCCGACTGGATCGTGGAAGGGCCCGCGAACGGTGTGCGCAACGCATGCGTGATCGACTCGTTGCCCGGACTCGTGTGGACGGCGAACCTTGCCGCGCTCGAGCTGCACGTGCAGCAAACTCCGCGCGACACATTGCGCACGCCGCGCGCGATGGTGTTCGACCTCGACCCCGGGCCGGGCACCGACATCATCGACTGCCGGCGCGTCGCGCATCAGCTCCTCGATTTTCTCGCGCAACTCGGCCTCGCGACGGTGCTGGTGAAGACATCGGGCTCGAAGGGACTGCACCTCAGTGTGCCGCTCAACCCGCAACTCGCGCCGTCTGGTGACGACGACACCACCGACGACGACACGAAGAAGTTCGCGCTCGCGCTCGGTCAACTGTTGGAACAGCGCGACGACCGCGTCACCACGACGATGGCGAAGGTCGAACGGCCCGGCAAGGTGTTCGTCGACTGGAGCCAGAACGACCGCCACAAGACGACGGTGGCTCCCTACTCGCTCCGCATCCGCCAACTCCCGACCGTCTCTACTCCGATCACATGGGACGAGCTCGACGCCGCGCCCGACGCCGGCGCGCTCGTGTTCGAGGCGCCCGCTGTGGTCGCACGGGTCGACGCGCACGGCGACCTCTGGGCCGACGCGCTCACGACCCACCAGACACTTCCACCACTTGGTTGACACATCGCACCGCTTGCTCGACACATTGGCCTTCCAAAGTCGCACAGGGTTCTGGACAAAGATGGTCGAGTAGTCGAGACTGACGCGACACTGCGCGGCCCTGGGGCCCGCACAGATGCGAGTCGTACGAGAGGGGCACTTCATGCGACGGCACACGCATGGCGCTTGGCGCGCCATCGCTCGATTCAGCGCAACCGCGCTCGCAACCGGCGGCATCGTCGCCCTCGCGGCCGGGCCGGCGAGCGCCACGACGATCACGGTGCACAACCAGGCGCAGCTCGCCTCGGCGTGGGGAAATCCGTCCGTGTCCGACATCACGCTCGCCGCGAACATCAATGTGTGCGGCACCCTGACGCGCCCACCGGCGAGCCAGGCGATCTTGGTCCACGGCGCCAACCACGTGGTGAAGGCCACGTGCACGGGCAGTTTGTTGGTGGCGGGCGGCACCGCCGCGATTCACATCGTGCAGACCACGCTGCGCGACGCCAAGTACGACAAGAACTTCCGCCACGGTGCCGCGCTCGAAGCAGTGCACGCGCCGGTGCAGCTGAGCCAGTCGATCATCGAGAACAACAACGCAGTGATCGGCGCGGTGCAGGCCAAGTCGCTCGTGGCGAACGGCACGCAGTTCTTGAACAACGGCGCGCTTGCCACCAACCTGGGATTCGGCGCGGGTGGTGCCACGCTCGTCGGTGGCGGAGCCACCATCACCAACAGCACGTTCTCGGGCAACGACATCTACGGCGACGGCGCGGGCCTGCGCGCCACCGGGCACGTGACGGTGACCGGCTCGACCTTCTCCAACAACAGCGGCAAGGGCGGTGGTGAGGCGATCTCGGCCGCCAGCGCCGCCATCACCAACAGCACGTTCTCGGGCAACCTGTCGTACGCGGCCGAAGGGGGCGGCGCAGTGGGTGTGACCGGCAGCGCGCAGGTGACGAGCTCGACGTTCACGAACAACAGCGCGGGCATTGGCGACGGTGGCGCACTCGGCGGCAGCACCGTCGCCGTGGTCAACTCGACGTTCAGTGGCAACTCGACCGACAGCGGTCACGGTGGCGCGATCACCGGCAACGACGTGTCGGTGACGCGGTCGACGTTCCACGGCAACTCGAGCGCAGCCGACGGCGGCGCCATTCACGTAGGTCATTCGCTTCAGGCCGTCACCTCCACCTTCGACAGCAACTCCACCACTGGTGCGGGCTCGTCCGACTCGAATGGCGGCGCGATCTCGGGCGCGTCAGGCGCGTCGCTCGCCGTCGTCAACTCGACGATCACCAACAACTCCACCGCCGAGAGTGCGCAGGGTTCGGCGATCTACGTCGACGGCCTGCTGCGGTTGCAGTTCGACACCATCGACGCCAACCCCACTGCGCCTGATGGCAACGCGCCGGTGTCGCAGATCTTCGGGACCGCGGCGGCAACGCTCAACCCGGTGCGAGGCACGGTGGTGAGCGGCGGCGCGCCCGGGCGCGATTGCACGATCGCCACGACGTCGGGCGGCTCGAATTACGACGACGACGGCACGTGCGGCTTCAACGGCACCGGTGACTTCTCGCACGCGGCCAGCCCGCAGCTCGGCATGCTGCGCAACAACGGCGGCCCCACGTTCACCCAGGATCCGGCGGCGACGAGCCCGCTCGTCAACGTGGTCGTCGGCACCTGCCTCGCGCTCGACCAGCGCGGCGTCGCCCGTCCGCAGGGCTCGGCGTGCGACATCGGCAGCGTCGAGCGCATCCACAGCTGACCCGAAATAGCGGGAATCACCCAGGATCGCTGGACACCGCTCGTCGCGCGAGCAACACTGATCGTGGCACGCGCAGGGCAATGCGCGTGATCGATCGAGGGGCACAACATGCGATCAGTGATCACCCGCGCTCGGCGCGTGATGGGTGTGTTCGGCGCGGCGGCGCTCGCCGCGGGCGGTGGGGTGGCGCTCAACGCCAGTGCAGCGAGCGCAGCCACCACGACCGTGCACACCAAGGCCCAACTCCAGGCCGCGTGGCAGAACCCGGCGACGTCGGACATCACGCTCGCGGCTGACATCGCCACGTGCGGCACGATGTCACGCTCGTCGACGACCGCGGTCACCGTGCATGGCAACGGCCATGCCCTGCGTTCGACATGCGCGGGCACGATGTTGAGGCAGACCGGTGTGGGCGCGGTCGGTGTCTTCCGGCTGACCCTGCGCGACGCGATGCCGAACAACGACAACCTCGACGGCGGGAACGCGCTCGACGCACCGCTCGCAGCTGTCCGGGTCGACCACGATCTCGTCGAGAACAACAGCGCGTACAAAGGTGGCGCGGTACACGCGAAATCGCTCGTGATCGTGAGTTCACGGTTCGTGCACAACGGAAACGCGATCGCCGACGAGCAGATCGGCAGCGCGGGCGCGGTCGTCGCCGAGGGCGATGTCGCCGTCCAGAACAGCACCTTCGCCGACAACGTGGCCTACGGCGAAGCGGGCATCGTCGCAAAAGGCACCGTCACCGTGACCGGGTCGACGTTCATCGACAACGGCGGTCGCGACGGCGCGATGGCCGTCGCCGCGGCGAACGCCACGATCACATCGAGCACGTTCACCAACAACATCTCGTACGACGCCTTCCCCGCGCCCGGCGGCGCCGTGGGCGTCAGCGGCACATTGCGCGTCTCGCATTCGACGTTCACGGGCAACCAGGGTGGGATTGGCGACGGTGGCGCGCTCGGAGGGCCAACCATCGCCGTGGTCGACAGTGTGTTCAGCGGTAACGGGACCGCGGAGGGCCGCGGCGGTGCCATCGAGGGCAACGATGTCGCCGTGACACGGTCGACGTTCCACCACAACGGCGCAGACGGCGCCGGGGGCGCGATCCATGCGGAGCATTCGCTGCTCGCAGTCGCGTCGACGTTCGACGGCAATCTCACGGAGGTCGGCGGCACACCGAACCCGACCGGCGGCGCGATCTCAGGAGCGCGGTGAGCAGTGGGGTCGGCGCAATGGCGCGCCGGCCCCGCTTCACCAAATGTCGCGCGTCGCTACGCGCTTAGATGCGCTCGACGATCATGGCGAGGCCCTGGCCGCCGCCGACGCACATCGTCTCGAGGCCGTATTGCAGACCGGCGTCCTCGAGACCGTTCAGCAGAGTCGACATGATGCGCGCGC
>DASXZO010000081.1:0-19149 GCA_036501845.1 Acidimicrobiia bacterium
CGGCATGGGCGGCCTCGTCGTGCCGCACGTCTTCGAGGGGCTGCCCTTCGACGTGCGCTACCTCTTCCAAGAGCTCGACGGCACGTTCCCGAACCACCCGGCGGACCCGATCCAGCCCGAGAACCTCAAGGATCTCCAGCGCGCGGTGCTCGACGCGCGCGCCGACGTCGGGCTCGCGTTCGACGGCGATGCCGACCGCGTGTTCCTCGTCGACGACCAGGGTCAACCCGTGTCGGGCTCGACGACGACGGCGATCATCGCCAAGGGGATTCTCGAACGGCATCCGGGTGAGACGATCGTCTACAACCTCATCTGCTCCAAGGCGGTGCCCGAGGTCATTCGCGAGAACGGCGGCGTGCCGGTGCGCACGCGCGTCGGCCACTCGTTCATCAAGCAGGTGATGGCCGAGACCGGCGCGATCTTCGGTGGCGAGCACTCCGCGCACTACTACTTCCGCGACAACTGGCGCGCCGACTCCGGTTCGATCGCCGCGCTGATGGTGCTCGAGACGCTTTCGCGTGCGGGTGTGCCGTTGTCGGAGCTGCGCAAGCCCTACGAGCGCTACGTGCAGTCGGGCGAGATCAACACCCGCGTCGATGACCCGGCCGCAGTCACGGAGCGGGTCGCGGCACATTTCTCCGCCCTGTCCCAGGACCATCTCGACGGTCTCACCGTCGACGGCGGTGACTGGTGGTTCAACCTCCGGCCGTCGAACACCGAGCCACTCCTGCGGCTCAACCTCGAGGCTCCCGACCAAGCTGCGTGCGACGCTCACGCCTCCGAAGTGCTCGGGATCGTCCGCAGCGAGTAGAAACTGCACTCATATGGCTTTGGATCCGAAGCTGCTCGAGATTCTTGCGTGCCCCGAGGACAAGGGCCCGCTGCTGTACTTCGCGGACGAGGCCGTGCTCTACAACCCTCGTCTCAAGCGGCGCTACGACGTCAAGGACGACATCCCCATCATGTTGATCGACGAGGCGACCACGGTCGACGACGCCGAGCATGAGCGGTTGACGGCCAAGGCGGAGGCGGACGGCATCAAGCCGACGTTCGAGGCGTGAGCACGAGACCCGCGTGACGCTCGACTCCATGCGATTCCTCGACGCCGTCGAGGGCTTGCCCGAGCAGCTCACGCACGCGCACGAGGTGGCCGGCGCGATCGCGCCATCGGCCTTCCCGAGTGCCGACGGCATCCAGCAGATCATCGTGTGCGGCATGGGCGGGTCGGGCATTGCCGGCGATGTGCTCGCGGTGAGCGCGAGCCACGAGTTGAGTGTGCCGGTGCTCGTGCTCAAACAGATCCGCACCCCGAAGTATGTAGGGCCGCACTCACTCGTGTTCGCGTTGTCGTATTCCGGCGACACCGACGAGACGGTGTCGATGGCGCGCGGCGCAGGCGAGGCGGGCGCGCGACTCGTGTGCGTGAGCCGCGGCGGCGAGCTGCAGAACGTGGCGCGCGAGTTCGGCGCGCTGCACATCCCGTGCGAAGAGGGCTACCTCCCGCGTGCCGCGCTCGGCACGCTCGTGGCCCCGCTGTTCGTCACGTTGTTCCGTATGGGGCTCCTGCCGTCTGCGCACGAAGCCCTCGTGAGCGCGCAGGAACAGCTCGCGATCCGGCGTGACGCGTGCGCGCCTGGGATCGACGCGCCGAAGAACATCGCCAAGGAGGTCGCGCGCAAGCTCGACCGCACGATCCCGTTGATCTACGGCGGCGGCGCGATCGGCGGCGTGGCCGCGTACCGCTGGAAGTGCGACGTCAACGAGAACGCCAAGGCGCCGGCGTATTCGGCGCAATATCCCGAGCTCGACCACAACGAGATCTGCGCGTGGGGCCAGCACGGCGACGTCACCCGCCAGCTCATCTCGATCATCGAGCTGCGGCACGGTTTCGAGCACGAACAGTTGGGCCGCCGCTTCGAGTTCACGCGCGACATCATCGGCGAGGCCGTGCACCAGGTGTTGTCGGTGCAGAGCGCGGGCTCGACGCGCCTCGCGCACCTGCTCGACCTCATGTATCTCGGCGACTGGGTGAGCTGCTACCTCGGGCTGGACAACGACGTCGATCCCGGCCCGATCGACGCGATCTTCGCCCTCAAGGACCGCCTCGCCGCCAGCTGACGCTGGACGTCAGCGGTCAGACGGTGGTGCCCACCTTCGCCTGGAGCGAGTAGCTCACGAAGCCGGGCAGGATGGCAATGCACACCCCGTCGCTCGAACCGCGATCGCGCAGCACCTGCACGTGAACGCCGCTCGGCGCGCTCGATGCGCCGGCATAGCTCGACAGCGCGGCGACGCAGTCACTGGCGCCGACGCTCGCAACGTTGGCATCGATCGTGACCCCGACCACCTCGGCAGTGTGCGGGCTGGTGCACGGTTGCACGTCGACCGCCGCGAAGGTCGAAGCGTTCGGCGCGTCGAGGCACACGCCCGGCCGCAGCACGTCCAACGGGTCGTGGTGGCTGTGCGTGAGCACGAGGAGCGCGATCACTGCGCACGCGCCGGCCGCGACGCGTCGGCACATCACAATCACGTCGCGCGCCCGGTCGTCCTTCGCAACGGGCGCTGTGGGCAACGGCGCGCCGCTGAACTCCTCGAGGAGCGCGTGGAGCGATGCAAGGTCACGATCGGCGACCGACAGCACGATGCGCCGCGCCGCGCGCGGCATGCTCCGGCCTCGACACAGGTCACCGCGTGGTCCGGGAATCTTCCGCCACGCCAGCGCGACCGGCTCGGCGAGCGTGATGACGGCCCGGATGCTCGCGCCCAGGTCGGGCCGATCAGGCGTGACCGCAGCGGTATCGCCAGTCGTGTACGGCAGCCGGCCGGAGTAGCCGAACCAGCCGCGCGGCGTCACCGCGATCGAGCAGACGTGCTGCGACTCGATGGCAACCGGCGCGCGAAGCAGGCTCGGCGTGAAGAGCACCAGCTTGCCGTCGACGAGCGAGATCTCAGCGACGCCGAGCGAGCGCACGAGTTCGATGAACGCGCCCACGACGTACGCCGCGAGGAGCGCGACGATCACCTTGGTGTGCAGCGTCCAGTCCTGCCGCGTGGCGAGGTCGTGCCCGAGGATGGCCACACATACTGGCAGCAGCACGGCGCGCGTCGCGAATAGCACCACGCCATGTCGCGATCGGTGCAAGCGAACGGTGCGTACCGCGCTCACCGGCGGCGCGTCGATCACATCTCCACCCCGGCTCGCCTCCCACGGGCGACCATAACGAGGTGGTCATCGCCGCGGAACCCGGTGTGGCGCATGGCACGCCGATGTGCAGCAGCGTTTATCCGGTGAGCGCGGCGATGTCGGCATCGACCATCATGTGGACGAGCTCGGCGAAGCTCGTGCGCGGCGACCAGCCGATCGCGTCGCGCGCCCGGCTGGGGTCGCCGATCAACAAGTCGACCTCTGCGGGTCGGTAGAAGCGCTCGTCCTGCACCACGTGGTCGCGCCAATCGAGGCCGGCGCGCGCGAACGCGATCTCGCAGAGCTCGCGGATGCTGTGTGTGTTCCCGCTCGCGATCACGTAGTCGCCCGGCTCGTCGAGCTGGAGCATCTTCGACATTGCTTCCACGTAGTCGCCGGCGAAACCCCAGTCGCGACGTGCGTCGAGATTGCCGAGGCGCAGCTCGCGGTCGCGTCCCGCGGCGATGCGGGCGACGCCGTTGCTCACCTTGCGCTCCACGAACTCGAGCCCGCGCCGCGGCGAACCGTGGTTGAAGAGGATCCCGCTCGTGGCGAAGAGCCCGTAACTCTCTCGGTAGTTCACGGTGATCCAGTGCGCGTACGCCTTTGCCGCTCCGTAGGGCGAACGCGGATGGAACGGTGTGGTCTCGGTCTGTGGCACCTCCCGAACCTTGCCGAACACCTCCGACGAGCTCGCTTGGTAGAAGCGGATCTCGGGATCGACGTGCCGGATCGCTTCCAGCAGCCGCACCGCACCGAGGCCGGTGACGTCGCCCGTGAGCACCGGCTGCGTGAAGCTCGTCATCACGAAGCTCTGGGCCGCGAGGTTGTACACCTCCGTGGGCCGGTGTTCGGCGAGAATCGCGATCAACGACCCTTCGTCGAGCAGGTCGCCGGGAACGAGCACGAGCTGCTCCTGGATGTGGGCGATGCGCTCGAAGTTCAACGTCGAGCTGCGCCGCACGACTCCAACCACTTCGTAACCGCGTGCGAGCAGCAGCTCGGCGAGGTACGACCCGTCTTGTCCCGTGACGCCCGTGACGAGCGCGCGCTTCGACACCATGCGTCGGTTCTACGCCGGGTCGCTCCGCGAGTCTGCTAAGCCAGTTGGCAGATATGGAACGGCTCGGGATTCGCGTCGCCAAGGAGCGGGCTGCGCTCGGTTGGACGCAGGCCGAGGTCGCCGAACGCGTTGGAATCTCGCGAGTGGCGCTGTCGCACATCGAGTCAGGAATCTCAATTCCAGGTGAACGAACGGTGACCTTGCTCGCCGGCTTGTTCGGCTGCGAGCCGTACGAGTTGGTGGCCGACAGCGACTATCCACTCGCCAAGGCCGAACGGTTGCCGGTGGTGGCGGCTCGTTACACCGAGGTCGATCACCAACTCGCGTTGCTCGACGCCCAGCTCGCAGTGGCGACCGATGCCACCGTGACGCGCGCGTTGCGTGACGAGTGGCCACCGCGCCTCATGGCGCTGCACGCGCGCGCCCACGACGACCGTGAGCGCGCACGGCTCCAGGCCGCGCTCGCCCGCCTGCGCGCCTGACCGGCCCTCGGCTACGGTCCGCGTTGGTCTAGGAGGGGTCAATGCCCGACGCTCACCGAACAATGACGCGACGCAGCTTTCTCGCTGCGTCGGCCGTTGCCGCGGCTGCCGCAGCCTGCTCGAGCAGTAGCTCGAAGTCGTCGGGCACGACGCGTGTGTCCGGCGGATCGCCGACCACCGGCGGCGCCACGACCACCACGCTGCCGACGCACCGACAGCGCGTGCCGGGCGAGTTGTGGGACCCGTCGAAGCCCGCGGGCACCGACCTGCTGCCGCAGATCGAGCACATCATCGTGGTGATGCAGGAGAACCATTCGTTCGACAACTACTTCGGGATGCTGGGGCGCGGCGACGGCTTCACGCTCGATGCCTCGGGCAAACCGACCAACACGTGTCTCGACGCGTCAGGCAAGCCGGTGCGCGCGTTCCCGATGGCGAACACATGCCCGGTGAACAACCCGAGCCAGAACTGGGACGCGTCACACGAGCAGTGGAACAACGGCAAGATGGACGGGTTCGTGAAGAGCCCGAGCGGCGTGGGTTCCATGGGCTACTGGGACGGCACCCACCTGCCCTTCTATTACTCGATGGCGAAGACGTTCCCGCTCTGCGACCGTTGGTTCTGCTCGGTGATGGCGCAGACCTATCCGAACCGTCACTTCCTGCTGGCAGGCACCGCGCGCGGCGACATCACTACGAGCATCGGCACACTCGCCGATCCGCTGCCGCCGAACGGCACGATCATGCAAGCGCTCGACAAGCACTCGATCCCGTGGATCGACTACTACACCGATGTCCCGAGCGTGGGTCTGTACTTGAGCTACGCCACCGCGCACGCCGACCGGTTGCGCACCGCAGAGCAGCACTTCTACGCCGATGCCGCGGCGGGCAAGTTGCCGCCGTTCTGTCTCGTCGAGCCGAACTTCGGCAAGCAGTCCGAAGAGAACCCGCAGGACATCTCGGTCGGTGAGGAGTTCTCGTCGCGCGTGATCAATGCCGTCATGCAGTCGCCGACCTGGTCGAAGACGGTGCTGCTCTTCTGTTACGACGAACACGGCGGCTACTACGACCATGTGCCACCGCCCGCGGCGCCCGAACCCGACGGGAAGGGACCGAACCTGCAGGCCGGCGATGTGCCCGGCGCGTACAACCGTCTCGGCTTCCGCGTGCCTGCGGTGATCGTGTCGCCGTACGCCAAGAAGGATTACGTGTCGCACGTGGTGCACGACCACACGTCGGTGCTCGCGCTCGTGGAGCACAAGTTCAACCTGCCTGCACTCACGCACCGCGACGGCTGGGCCGACGACCTGCTCGACAGCCTCGACTTCGACAACCCGGGCTTCATGACGCCGCCGACGCTCGCGGCGCCGCTCAACCACACGGCACGCGACGACCAGGGAGTAGCGCAGAACATCTGCACCTTCCCGAGCCCCATCCCCGCTGGTGTGTAGATAGATAGTTCGCGGAGGCTGGGACGCTTCGCGTCCTGTTACACTCCTCGATCGTCGGGCCGCTAGCGGCTGTCATCCGGTGATCCGGGCCGGCTCTTTCGTTCACGATGTCGCGGCCGCCTGACGGCTGCACTCCGAAGGAGTATGCCCATGACCACTACCACCCCGACTCGTACCGATCTCTCGGGTGACTTCAAGGTCGCCGACCTCTCGCTCGCTGCGTGGGGCCGCAAGGAGATCGAACTGGCCGAGCACGAGATGCCCGGCCTCATGGCGATGCGCGAGGAGTACGGCCCGCAGCAGCCGCTGCGCGGCGCGCGCATCGCGGGTTCCCTGCACATGACCGTGCAGACCGCAGTGCTGATCGAGACGCTGCTCGAGCTCGGCGCCGATGTGCGCTGGGTGAGCTGCAACATTTTCTCCACCCAGGACCATGCCGCCGCGGCCGTCGTCGTCGGTCGGAACGGCACCGCCGAGCAGCCCAGCGGTGTGCCCGTGTACGCCTGGAAGGGCGAGTCGCTCGAGGAGTACTGGTGGTGCACCGAGCAACTGTTCAAGTGGGCCGACGGTCACGGTGGCACCATCGGCCCGAACATGATCCTCGACGACGGCGGTGACGCGACGCTGCTCGTGCACAGGGGCGTCGAGTTCGAGCAGGCCGGCGCAGTGCCCGACCCGAAGACGGCCGAGAGCGAAGAGTTCGCGGTGGTGCTCGCCACACTCGGCCGCCAACTCGAAGCCGACAACCGGCACTGGCACAACATCGCGTCGGACCTCATCGGTGTGACCGAGGAGACCACGACTGGTGTGCACCGGCTCTACCAGATGATGGAAGCGGGCACGTTGCTGTTCCCGGCCATCAACGTGAACGACTCGGTCACCAAGAGCAAGTTCGACAACCTCTACGGCTGCCGGCACTCGCTGATCGACGGCATCAACCGAGCCACCGACGTGATGATTGCCGGCAAGGTCGCGGTGGTGTGCGGCTACGGCGACGTGGGCAAGGGCTGCGCGCAGTCGCTGCGCGGCCAGGGCGCACGTGTGCTGGTGACCGAGATCGACCCGATCTGCGCATTGCAAGCGTGCATGGAGGGCTACGAGGTGGTGCTGCTCGACGATGTGGTCGGCGGCGCCGACGTGTTCGTCACCTGCACCGGCAACGCGAACATCATCAGCGCCGCCGACATGGCGCGCATGAAGCACAACGCGGTGGTGTGCAACATCGGGCACTTCGACAACGAGATCGACATGGCCGGTCTCGCCGCGACGAAGGGCATCGAGCGGATCAACGTGAAGCCGCAGGTGGACGAGTGGCGCTACGCCGACGGCCACTCGGTGATCGTCCTCGCCGAAGGCCGCCTCGTGAATCTCGGCTGCGCGACCGGTCACCCGAGTTTCGTGATGAGCAACAGCTTCACGAACCAGACGATCGCCCAGGTGGAGCTGTTCACACACAGCGACTTCTACGAGCGTCGCGTGTACACGCTGCCGAAGCACCTCGACGAGAAGGTGGCGCGCCTGCACCTCGACAAGCTCGGGGCCAAGCTCACGACGCTGTCGGACGCGCAGGCCGCGTACATCGGCGTGCCGGTGGAGGGCCCGTACAAGCCCGACCACTACCGCTACTGAAACTCGGGCGCCTACTGAAACAGCGTCTTTCCGACGTAGTCCCCCGGGCCGCTCGCGCCCGGGGGTACTGCGAACAGGGCGCTGCCGACGTGCTGGATGTATTCGTTCAGCGCGTCGGCGTCGAGCTTGTGCTGGATCGCGACGAATTGCTTGCGCGGATCGCGTTGATACGCGATGAAGAACAAGCCGGCGTCGAGTTGACCGGTATCGGGATCGATCCCGTCGGTGAACGAGTAGCCGCGCCGCAGGATGTGGATGCCGTTCGCGGCTTGATTCGCGAGCCGCACGTGCGCGTCGGCAGGAATGTTCGGCTTGCCGTCGGAGCCCTTCGCGTGCAGGTTGATGGGATCGTGTTCCTGCCGCGCGCCGATCGGTGCGCCCGAATCCTTGAGCCGCCCGATCGTGTCTTGTTGATCTTCCAACGCGGCGCGATCCCACACCTCGATGTGGATGCGGATGCGGCGCACCACCATGTAGCTGCCACCGGCCATCCAGGCGGGCGTGGTGTGCGGCGCCACCCACACGCTGTCGTCGAACACGTTGGTTCCGGAACGGATGTTGTCGGTGCCGTCCTTGAAGCCCATCAGGTTGCGCGGCGTCACCTGATCGGACGTGGTCGACGACGTGCGTCCGAAGCCCTGCTCGGTCCAGCGCAGTTCGGCGGTGCCGAGCGCGATACGCGTGAGGTTGCGCACCGCGTGGTACGCCACGAGCGGGTCGTTCGAACACGCCTGCACACAGATGTCGCCGCCCGTGTATGCCGGGTCGAGCTGGTCGTGCGCGAAGCGCGGGAGATCGGCCAACTCGGAAGGCCGCACGTGTGCGAGGCCATAACGGTCGACGCCGTTGCTGGTGAACACACCGGGACCGAAGCCGAAGGTGAGTGTGAGCCGAGCCGGGTCGAGACCGAGTGCCTCGCCGGTGTCGTTGGGTGGCGCGAGGTCGCTCGTGTCGGGCGGCCCGACCGGCTGGCCTGCGGTCATGCTCGCCGCCGCGGCGGTCCACTGCTGCAGCAGCTGCACGACGTCGGCCCGACGGTCGCTCGTGAGATCGAACGCCGCGAACAGCAGCCGGTCCTGCTGGGCCGTGGCGATGCCGCCCTGATGCGTGCCGAAGAACGGCTCGACGCCCTTCGACGCGGCGCTGCTCGGTGTGGAGCGGTCGCTGAGCTCGAGTCCGACCACGCTTGCAGCCGCGGCGGCGCCGAGCGTCACCCCACCGCCCGCGAGGAACCGCCGTCTGGAAAGCATGCTTCGAACCTCGAACTCCTTCCGGGCTCAGAATAACTGCGCGGCGATCTTCGACATCGGCTGGGCGAGCGTGTCGAGCACCTGCGACAACTCACGGGTGTCGGCCGGCGTGAGCGTGTTGTAGAGCGCGTAGCCGTTGCCGATCGGGTCGCTGCTCGATCGGTACTTGTCGAGCACCTGTTCCACCGCGTCGAAGCGGGCCGTGATCATCGCGGTGAGGCCGCTGTCGCTCGCGGCCAGCAGCGGTTCGATGCTCTGGAACGCGGCCTTCGATCCCTCGACGTTGGCGGCGAAGTCGGAGAGGTCGGTGTGGCTGTACGTGTCCTCTTCACCGGTGATCTTCGACGTGGACACCTCGTTCAGCAGCTCCATCGCGCCTTGCGCGATCTGTTCGGGCACCAGCTTCAGGGTGGCGATCTTGGCGTGCAGCTGCGCGATGTTGATCACGAGCTCGTCCGCGATCGGGCCCATCCCCGCGACGGTGTTGTCGCTCCACAACGCCTTCTCGATGCGGTGGAAACCGATGAACTGCGATGGCGACGAGGTGTCGTGCTCGCGCACGTCGATGTCGGGGTCGAGATTGCCGAAGCTCTCGGCAACTGGCTCGATCGCCTCGTAGTGGTAGCGGGTCGACGCGAAGAGCGTCTTGGCCGTGGCGATGTCGCCGCGCTTCACGGCGGCGGCGAAGGGCGCCACGGTCTGGGCGAGCGTGTTCGCCTGGTGCTTCACGTAGTCGAGATAGTTCGCGACGGCCCGTGCGCTGGCGGCCGATGACGGGGCGGTCGCGGTGCTCGAGTGCGTGGTCGCGCCGCTGTTGGGCGTCGCCTTGCTGGTCGACGACGAGCACGCGGCGAGGGCGACGAGGACGGTGACGGCGGTGACGGCGGTGACGGCGCGAACCGAACGCGAGAGCACGGGGACCTCCACAGCACCAGACGGTCTGGGCGAAACGTTCATGGCGAGACGGGAGCGATCAGGGCGGACATTCTCGCGACCGGTTTGGACGAGCGTGGGTCAGGTAAGGCTAACCTGATTCTCCCGCATCGGCGTTCGGCGACTCCTCGTCGAACTTGGGCGGCTCCCGGAGCACGTGCATGGTCCCCACGTTCGTCATAGGACTCCGTGAGGGTCTCGAGGCGGCGCTGATCGTCGGCATCATCGCCGCGTTCCTGCGTCGCCAGGCGCGCGCCGATCTGATGGGTTGGCTCTTCGCCGGCGTCGCCGCGGCCGTGCTGCTCTGCGTGGCCGTGGGGGTGGCGCTCGACGTGGTGTCGCGCGATCTGCCGCAGCGCCAGCAAGAGGGGCTCGAGACCGTGGTGGGGGTGCTCGCGGTCGGCATGGTCACCTACATGGTGTTGTGGATGCGCCGGCATTCGCGCGAGCTGAAGGGACAGCTCGAGGATCTGGCCGCGGATGCCATTGCGTCCGGCGGCGGCGCCACTGCGGCGCGGGCCATGGTGTTGATGGCGTTCCTTGCGGTGTTGCGCGAGGGATTCGAGACCGTGGTGTTCCTGCTTGCCGCGTTCAACGAGTCCGCCGACCGCACCACGGCCGTGAGCGGCGCGGTGCTGGGCATCGCGGTGGCGGTCGTGCTCGGCTACGGGATCTACCGGGGCGGCGTGCGCATCAATCTGGCGCGCTTTTTCCGCGCGACCGGGATCGTGCTCGTAGTTGTGGCCGCCGGGCTCGTGATGTCGGCCCTCCACACCGCGCACGAAGCCGGCTGGCTGCAGCTCGGCCAGGCCGAGGCCCTGAACCTCACCCGCTATCCCGTGATCGGTTGGCTGTTGCGGGCGGGGTCGGTGCAGGCGTCGCTGGTCACCGGGATGCTGGGGATCCAGCCTCGCCCGACGGTCATCGAAGCCGTCGGCTGGCTCGTGTACCTCGTTCCCGTGGGCCTGTTCGTGGCGTGGCCCGCCGGCCGGGAAGTGCCGTTGCGCCGGTTCGCGCGTGTCGCGCTCGCCGTCGGGTGCGCCTCGCTCGCCGGCGCGGTGGTGTTGACGTTTGCCGTCCCCGATCCCGTCACCGCTCGGCCCACGACCGCGTCGGCCCAGTTGACGGCGCGGGTTGTATCGGCGAACGCGCACCACGCAGTCGTACGAACCCAGCCGCTGCGCGTCGATGCCGATGGGCACACGATCATGGCGGCGGCCACCGACATCGCCGTCAGCGCACGTGACCTCGCGCGTCACGACGGGCTGGTCACCACGAGGTACTCGGCGACCTTCACCGGTACCGGCGCGGGCCGCCCCGCGACGCTGCCCGTCGCCACGCTCACGCGACTCGGCGGCGGCCGGCTCCCGCTCGGTGTGCGCCCGGGGGATCGGTCCTCGCTTCCGGTGCGGTATGCCGAACAGCGCACGCTCGAGGTGTGGGTGACGGGTGGGGCCCAGCGCATCGTTGATCTGCGCTGGACGGACGTGGTCGCCGTGGATATCGAGGCGCCCGGGATCGGCACGGTGCCTGTCGACGCACCCATCACCTCGACGGGCGTTGCGCTCGCTACTCCCGCCCGTGCGAGCGCGGTGGCCCGGGCCAATTCGGACACGGCCCGCCAGCAGCGCCGCGACACACGCCAGGCCCAGTCGCGCCTCGCGCTGGTCCTCGGCGCGCTGTTGCTGCTCGCGGCCGCGGCGTTCGAGCTGGTGGCGCTGCGCAAGGGGCCACGCCCCCGCCACGCCGCCGCAACTGGCGCCCCGGTGGCGGCGGAGTTAGGTTAGGCATACCTAAGTTCAGCAGGAGGCCAAGAGGATGATCGCCCGCACCAGCGCAAGCACCCGCCGGAGCGCCGGCGCGCTCCTGCTCGTGGCCGTTGCCGGCGCGTCGCTGGCGGCGTGCGGCAGCAGCTCGACGAAATCGGCCGGCTCGACGGGTGCGTCCACCGGCGGCTCGGCCCAGCCCCGCACGGCCAACGTGGTGATCACCGCGGCCGACGGTTGCAAGGCTGACCACGTCACCTTCCCGGCCGGGGCGCTGACGTTCCAGATCCAGAACCGGGACGCGACCGCGGTGAGCGAGGTCGAGCTGCTGAGCGGCGAGCGCATCGTAGGCGAGAAGGAGAACCTTCCCCCCGGCTTCGGCGGGAGCTTCGCAGTGCAGCTCGATGGCGGCGCGTACACGATGTACTGCCCGGGCGCGACCAAGGAGCGCACGACCCTAAGGGTCACCGGCAAGGCGCCGGCCGCGGCCCACGACAGCACCCAGTCGCTGCTCGATCAAGGGACGAGCGATTACGCGGCCTACGTGACGAGTCAGGTCGGCTACCTGGTGTCGACCGCGCAGGCGCTCAACACCGCGCTGCAGGGGACCGATCTGCAGGCCGCGCAGAACGCCTACATGAAGGCCCGGCCCTACTACGAGAAGATCGAGCCGGTTGCCGAGTCGTTCACGGTGGGCAAGGACAACCTCGATGCCGACATCGACGCACGCGCCGGCGACGTACCCGCCGCGCAGTGGAAAGGCTTCCACCGCATCGAGCAGGGCCTGTTCCAAGACCGCAGCCTGAACGGGCTCGCACCCTTTGGCGCCGGCCTCGTGACCAATGTGGAGAAGCTGCAGTCGCTCACCCACGGGCTCACGTACAAGCCGTTCGAGCTCGCCAACGGCGCGCAGGATCTGCTCGACGAGGTCGCCAGCAGCAAGATCACCGGCGAGGAGGAGCGCTACTCGCACATCGACCTGCTCGACTTCCAGGCCAACGACGAAGGCGCGCAGCAGGCGTTCGCCGACCTGCAGCGGGCGCTCACCAAGATCGACCCGGGCCTCACGCAGTCGATCACCAGCGCGTTCGGGTCGCTCAACCAGCTCGTCGACTCGTACCGTACGGGCACGAACGCGTCGGGTTTCGAGCTCTACACACAGCTCACGACGGCCGACAAGCAGAAGCTCGCCGCGGCGGTGAAGGCCGTGCAGGAACCGCTGTCGCAGGTGGCGAGCAAGGTGGCCAACGGCTGAGGATGAGATCGAGGGCTCCACGATGACCGACGGTGAACCGGCCCCGCCTCGCAGCGGGTTTTCGCGGCGGCGCTTCATCGGCGGCGCCGCGGGCGCGGCCGGTCTCGCCGCGGCCGCGGGCGCGGGCGGCTTCGGGATCGCGCGCGCCACCGAGGCGAGCGCCGACGCACCCGCGGCCGGCGCGCGTGAACCGTTCTACGGCCACCACCAGTCGGGCATTGCCACGCCGGCGCAGGACCGGCTGATGTTCGCGGCGTTCGACGTCACCACGTCGGATGCCGATGCGCTGCAACGCATGCTCGGCACGTGGGCGGCCGCGGCCGAGCGCATGACACAAGGCGACCCGATCGGCGCGGTCGACACGAGCCCGCAGGCCCCGCCGATCGACACCGGCGAAGCGATGGGCCTCCCGGCGTCGGGTCTCACGATCACGGTGGGTTTCGGCCCGAGCTTCTTCGACGATCGCTTCGGGGTGGCGCGGCACAAGCCCGCCGCGCTGGCCGAGCTGCCGGCGTTGCCTCGTGACGATCTCGACCCGACTCGCAGCGGCGGCGATCTGTGCGTGCAGTCGTGCGCCAACGATCCGACCGTGGCCTTTCACGCCGTGCGCAACCTCGCCCGGCTCGCACGCGGCACTGCGGTGATGAAGTGGTCGCAGCTCGGGTTCGGCCGCACGTCGAGCACGTCGTCGTCGCAGGCCACACCCCGCAACCTCCAGGGCTTCAAGGACGGAACCCGCAACATCAAGCTCGAGCACACCGACGATCTCGACTCCTTCGTGTGGGTCGGCAACGAGACCGACCAACCGTGGATGCGCGGCGGCTCGTACGTGGTGACCCGCCGCATCCGGATGCTCATCGAGTCGTGGGACACCGACTTCCTCGACGACCAGGAACGTGTGATCGGCCGGTTCAAGACCAGCGGGGCGCCGCTCACGGGCCGCAACGAGTTCGATACCCCCGACTTCGCGCGCCGCGCCCACGGCGCGTTGGTGATCCCGGCCGACGCCCACATTCGCCTTGCCGCGCCCGAGGCGCACGCCGGCAAGAAGATCCTGCGCCGCGGCTATTCGTTCACCGACGGCATCGATCCGGTGACCGGCTTGCTCGACGCCGGCCTGTTCTTCATCGCGTACCAGCAGAACGCGCACGAACAGTTCGTGCCGATTCAGACCGTCCTTGGCGAGCACGACGCCTTGAACGAGTACATCGTGCACACGAGCAGCGCGCTGTTCGCGGTGCCGCCCGGACTGTCGGGCCCGGGCGACTGGTGGGGCAAGTCGTTCTTCACCTGAGCGCTCACGCGGCGACGGCGGCGCGCCGCAACGCCCGGTACACCACGCCCGGATCGCCGAGCCGGCGGCGCAACGCCCGCTCCAGGCCGCCGATCGGGTAGAGGTTCTGCGGCGCGCGGCCGTCCTTGTGCGGTGCCGACGCGTAGCGGGGGAGCGTGGCGGTGCTGCGCTCGGCGAGCGCGACTGCATCGGCCACCGTGAGGTCGCCGGGTGCCTCCACCCGCACGATGCCCGACCACGGGCCCGCGTCGGGCCCGGGCAGGCGCACGTACCACGAGTACTTCGACCACCGACTCGGCACCAGGAACACCGGGGTGCGCTGGCCCGGCGCGAGCTCGCCGACCACGCGATCGAGCGCGCCGAGATAGCGAACGTGATGACGCTTCACCATGCCGACCGCGTGCGCCACATGGCGGCGCTCGCGGAGCGGTCCGTCGACCACGAGCAATGAGTGGGCGTCGACGGCGCGCGCCGCGAAGCTGACGCGCACCTCGACGCCGGTCATTGCCGCCTGGACCGCGGTGTTCAGCTGTTCGGGCGTTCCCTCACGCACCGCGATCGGACGGAAGGTGCCGGCGCGGGTAGCCAGCTCGCGCAGCGCCGGCGATGCCGAGGCGATTCCCCGATCGACCTCCACCTCCACCACGCTGGCGCGCTCGGCGTCGCAGCGCACCACCCCCGCCGCGTAGCTCGCGAACGTGCATGGGGCGTCGTCGTCGATCCAGCCGAGCGCGTCGGTGCGGCGCACCCCATCGACGAACAGCACCACCGGTTCGCGCGCCGTGCCCGGCGCCACCGCGATCGGCGCCCAGTCGGCCTCGGGCCGTTCGACGTCGATCACCACCTCGCCTTCGGTGGCGGGCATGTCGCTCTCGCTCGAAGCGCCGTAGTCGGGATCCCATGTGTCGACGCGCACCCGCACGGCTCAGCCCTCGCGCGTGATCGTGGCCGTGCGGCCGTTGTTGGCGACACGGAACCGCACCGGCACGCGCTCGGCGAGCGCGCCCACGTGCGTGACGATCCCGACCATGCGCCCCTCACCGCCCAGCGTCTCCACCGCGCCGGCGACGAGTTCGAGCGCGTCGGGGTCGAGCGTGCCGAAGCCCTCGTCGAGGAAGATCGACTCGAGGCTCGTGGCGCCCGCCGACGACAACACCGCAACCTGCTCTGCGAGTGCCAGTGCCAGCGCCAGCGAGGCCTCGAAGGTCTCGCCGCCCGACAGGCTGCGCACCGGCCGCCGCTCGCCCGCGTTGTTGCGGTCGACCACCTCGAAGTCGTCGCCCTCGCCGAGCACCAGCTCGTAGCGCCCTCCCGACAGCTCGAGCAGCCGATCGGTGGCGCGCGCCGCGAGCGCGTGCACCGCCCGAGCGAGCAGCCACGTCTTGAAGTTCGTGGTGCGCAGGTGGTTTCGCAACGCGCGCGCCACTTCGAGCTGCTCCCGCCGCGTCGAGAGTTGTTCAGTGAGCTCCGCGGCGCGGGCACGCGCCTCGACGAGGCGTTCGTGGCGATGCCGGGCGTCGGTGCCGGCTTCGATCACTGCGTCGCGTACGTCGTCGAGCGATGCGCCACGCGTGACGGCGACGTCGAGTTGCTCGAGCGGTGCGGCCACGCGCGCCACGAGGGCGCGTGCCTCGGCGTCGACCGACGCGCAGCCGGCCTCGATCGTGGCGGCCTTCGCACGCCATGCGCCGGCTTCTGTGCGGGCCCATTCGTGCAACTGGGTCCAGTCGGCCGCGAGCACCCCTGTGGGCACGGGGACGCCGGCCACGTGCGCGGCCGCAACTTCGTCGCGCTGGGCGTGGAACGCGCTCCCGATGGCCTCGACGCGCCCGTCGTAGTCGCGCAGCGCCTGACGAGCATCCCGCTCCTCGTCGAACGCCACACCCGCTCGCTTGCACGCGTCGTTGACCGCGGCCGCTGCGGTCTCCGCGGCGACGAGCGCCGCTTCTGCCGCGTCGGCGTCGGGAATTGGCGCCACCGCGGCAAGGAGCTCGGCGCGCCGCGCTTCGAGGGCCTCGAGCTGCGCCGCAATCGAGGTGACTGCGTGCTCCGTGGTGCTCATGGCCTTGCGTGCGGCATCGTGGGCCCGCGTGGTGCCGTCCTGTTCCTTCTCGGCTCGGGCGACCGCCACGGGCCGCGCGCGCTGCGCGACGGCATCGAGCGAGTCCACCACCTGCTCGCACACGGGACAGGGCTCGCCGACCACGAGCCGCGCCGAGAGCGCGTGCGCGGCGTGCGCGGCGCGAGCCGCATCGACCGCGGCACGCGCGCCCTCGAGCGCGGCTTCGGCCTCGCCTGCAGCCGCGGCCGTTCGCGCCGCGGCGTCGACGGCTGCCATGTGCCGGGCGGTGTGCTCGGCCCGGGCCGCATCGAGCTGGACGAGCTTGTGGTGCGCCTGGACGACGGCTTCCACGTCGCGCACGGATCGGCCCTGCTCCATCACCTTGGTGGCCGCGTCGAGCTCGGCCCGGGCGCCGACGTGGGCCTGCTCGGCCGCGCCGAGCCGGGCCCCGAGCGCTTCGCGCTCGCCCGCGATCGCGCTCACCTCGGGCGCGACGCGCACGCCTTCGAGCGCGTCGATCGCCCGTTTCGCCGCCGCGAGGTCGGCGCGCGCGGCGACGGCGCGCTCGTTGAGCACGGCCGACTCGCTGCGGGCCGCGTCGACGTCCTTGAACAGCGCCTTGAGCGCCGTGAGGCGAGTCGCCGCGGCATCGAGAGCGACGTCGTCGACCGCCCCGAGATCGTCGAGCACCCGCTCGTCGGCGGTGATATCGGCACCGATCTGGCGCTCGCGTTCGTGCGCGAGCCGCGCGATCTCGTCGTACACACCGAGACCGAGCACGCTCGTGAGCAGTTCGTTGCGGTCGGCGTCGTTGGCGTGGAGCAGCGTTGCGAAGGCGCCTTGGGGGAGCACGACGCACTTGGTGAATTCGTCGAACTTCAGCCCGACGATGGCGGGCACCAGGCGCTTGGTGTCGCTGACGCTGCTGGTGAGCGGCTCGGCCAACGTGCCGTCGGCGGCGAGCCGGTCGAGCTGCACCTTGCCGTTGCCCTTGCGCCGCACCGTCCGCACGATGCGGTACCGCTCGCCCCCGCTGCTGAAATCGAGTTCCACCCGCGCCTCGGTGGCGTTCGTGGTGACCACGGGCGCCTTCAACGACGCGTGCTCGTAGCGCGGCACCGAGCCGTAGAGCGCGAAACAGATCGCGTCGATCACGCTCGACTTGCCGGCGCCCGTAGGCCCGACGAGCGCGAAGAAGTCGGTGTCGGCGAAATCGAGCTCGACCTCGTCGCGGAACGCGGCAAAGCCCCGTACCACCAGGCGCACCGGTCTCATGGCGTGACTGCCATGTCGTGCAGCTCGTCGAACAGGGTGAGCAATCGGGGGTCGCGCGCCGAGCCCGACTGGTCGAGATAGTCGTCGAAGAGCTCTCGCGGCGCGCGGCTGGTGCGGTCGGTGGCGTCGGGGCGCTCGCTCGCGTCGTGGCGCCGGTCGCGCTCGTCGGCTGCGACGATCACGTCGACCGCGTTGGGCACTGCCGCGCGCACCTCGTCGGCCAGGCCGGGGCGCGGTGCCTCTTCCACGAACACCCGCACGTGGTCGGCGCCGGCGGCCACCGCCCGGGCCTCGAGCTCGGCGAGCGGCCCGCGGATCGTGGCGAGCTTCGCCGGCGACGTGAGCGCCGTGAACTCCACGCTCGGGGGCAGGCCGGGCGCGGCGTCGACGAGCAACACGCCACGCGCATCGGTGTCGTCGCCGAAGTCGACCTGAATCGGCGACCCGCAATACCAAGCCGGCACCCGCGACCCCGGGATCGACTGGCGGCGGTGCAAGTGGCCCAGCGCGACGTAGCTCGCTGACATCGGGAACGACTGTGGTTCCACGTAATACTCGTCGACGAGCTGCGCGAGGCGTTCGCCGCCGCCGCGAGTGCCGCCGCGTACATAGGCGTGCGCGGCGACCACGTTGACCGACTCGGGCGTGAACCCGTCGGAGAGGCGGGCGACCATGTGCGCGAGACGAGTGGCGTACTCCTGCGTGCTCTCACCGCCTTCGAGCTCCATCAGTTGTTCGGCGCGCAACACGTGTTGGCGGGCGAGCCACGGGAGCAGCGCGACCTTGAGCGGGGTGCCACCGATGTCGAGCGCGACCACACCGCCGCGATCGGGTCGCTGCGCGAGCCCGGCAACGGTGATCCCGAGGCCGGCGAACACCGGGCGCACCGCCTCGAAGCTGCCCGCGTGGTCGTGGTTGCCCGCAATCACCACCACGTGCGCGCCGCTCGCGCGCAGCGCCAGCAGACCTTCGTAGGCGACCTGTTGGGCCTCAGCCGTGGGCGCGGCCGTGTCGAACACGTCGCCGGCCACGATCACCACGTCGGCGCGCGATTCGGTTGCGATGTCGGCGATCTCGCCGAGCACACGCCGGTGCTCGTGCGTGCGCGACGCGCCGCGCAGCAGCTTGCCGACGTGCCAATCGGAGGTGTGCAGAATCCGCATCGCTGCGCCTCAGACCGTGCGCTCGGGCAGGAGCACGAAGGGATCGTCGGCCTCGCTCATGGTGTGCTGGTGCGCGCCCGCAGGCGAGCCGGCGCCGTCGACCCGCGGGCCGTCGAGCAGCACGTCGTGGTCCGGGGAGGCGCCGACCACGCCGGCCTGCTCGTCGGGACGGGTGGCCCACGCCGGGAACGGGAACTCGCACACGAGCGGCACCGGGATCTCGGGCTGCATCACGAACATCGTGCCGGGCTTGGCGATCGTGGCCCGCTGCCGATGTGCGGGGGGCAGAAAGCCGTACTCGGGCCGGGAGGCCTCGCCCGGGTCGAGGCGCCCGACCACCCG
>DASXZO010000082.1:0-9783 GCA_036501845.1 Acidimicrobiia bacterium
AAACGACGCACTTGAGGACGGTGTCGGCCTGCCAGGGGTGTTCGGGCCAGCCGTCCTTGCTGCGCGCCCGGTGAAGCTGGTCGAGGTACGAAACGACTCGTTTGGGGTCGTGGCCGAGTTGCACGAGCGCGACGCCGAGCACTGTTCCAGCGCGTCCGCGACCGCCGCGGCAGTGCACTGCGGAACCCTCGCCGCGCTGCGCGCCAGCGACGACGATGCCCGCGGCGCGCAGCACGCGTGCTCGTTCGCGTTCAGGGTCGTCGGGTGGGCCGTGACGTGCGAACAGGTCTTGGAGCGCGATGCCGTGCACCGCCAGCGGCGACGCGTCGTAGGGCGGATCGTCATGCGTGAGGCACACCACGTGCTGCACACCCTCGGCGGCCAGCAACGACCAGTCGATCCGCGAGGGATACGCCATGCCGGCGAGCGCAACCGGGCTGCGGCACACGAAGTAGAGCTCGGCAGGCATCGCGGCCGAGCCGAGGAAGCCGACCTCGGCCCCGGGCGCGAGGAGGTCCACTAGGTGCGGAACCGCTCGCGGTATTCGACGAGGCCCGGATCCGGCGCGTACACCACGTTCGTGCGAAGGAGTTCTTCGATCTCGGACCCGCTGAAGTCGGCGCCTTCGAGCACCTCACGTGTGTGCTGGCCTACGAGGGGCGGAGGGCCGAACACTCGGCTGGGCGTGTCGGAGAGGTTGATGAGCGGGCCGTTCTGGCGCACCACGCCGAGGAGCGGATGCGTGTACTCGGCCACGAGATCGAGCGCGACGTTGTCGGCATCGGAGAGCACGGCCCGACCGTCGAAGGTGTCGACCGGCACCTCGTTGGGCACGCCGGCATCGTCGAGCAGCCGCGACCAGTAGCGCGCGGTCTTGGTGCGGAAGGCCGGTTCGAGCGCAGACTCGAGCTGGCGGCGATGCTGCGCGCGTGACGCTGGGGTCGCGAAACGCGCGTCGTCGGCGAGCTCCGGCAAGCCGATGGTGGTGCACAGCGCCCGCCATTCGGCGTCGGTGGTCGCGGCGATGCAGATCCAGTCGTCGTCCTGCGTGTTGTAGAGGCGGTAGAGCGCGTCGACACCTTGCAGCTCCGCGTCGAGATGCGGACGGTTCCACGGCGTGCCGTCGCTGCCGACCCACACGTCGCTCGAGAACACGAGGCCGCCGTCGTGCAGCGAAGTCCAGAGTTCTTGACCCTCACCCGTGCGGGCGCGGTGCACGAGCGCGATCAGCACACCCACCACCGACAGGAGCGCGTTCGACGCGTCGCACATACCGAAGCGGTAATAGAGCGGCGCGTTGCCCGCGCCCACCGCGCCCGACTCGAACTCGAGCCCGGCCGACGCTTGGTACAGCGGGTCGAGGCCGCCGAATCGACCCAGCGGATCGGGCAAGCCGTAGGCGTAGGTGTTGCAGTAGATGATGTCGGCGCGCAGTGCGCGGCACGCGGTGCCGTCGATGGCGAGCTTCGTCGCCACGCCGCGCGTCATGTTGTGGTGCACCACGTCGGCGCCGGCGATGAGACGGTGCGCCACCTCGCGTCCTGCGGGTTGCTTGAGGTCGAGCGCGATCGAGCGCTTCCCGCGCTGGCAGCCGAAGAACGGCTTGCCGGCCATGCGCATGCTGTCGCCCACCACCGGCTCGATCTTGATCACGTCGGCGCCGAGGTCGCTGAGGATCATGGGGCCGAACGGGCCCGCGAGGTACTGACCGAAGTCGAGCACCCGCACGCCTTCCAGCGCGTGCCCCTGCGTGGTCGCCTTCGCTTCGCGCACCGCAGTGTTCAGGCGTGTGCCTGTGCTCGGAATGCGGGCCACCACACCGTTGGCTTCTGGCGCGGCCGCCGAGCACGCGCCGGAAACGAGCTTCGAGATCGCGGCCGCGTCGTAGCCGAGTGTGCCGAGGATCTCTGTGGTGTGTTGGCCCACCTCGGGCTGCGGTCCGCGAATCGCACCGGGCGTGCCGAGCATGTGGATCGGTACGCCGATCTGCGTGGTCTTGCCGTGCACCGGGTCGTCGATCGTCGCGACCATGTCGTTGGCGATCGTCTGCGGGTGCGCCAGCATCTCGTGCGGTTCGAGCACGGGCTCCACTGCGTGGTTGTGCTCGCGCAACTCGGCCACGAGCGTGTCGCGATCGTGTTCGATGAACTTCGCCCGGCGGCGCGCGTTGAACTTCTCGCGCTCCTCGGCCGGCAGCGCCATGAACGTGAACGGATCGGGCGCGTCCTCGAGCCCGAGGATGTCGTCGACGCTCTTCGTCGGCGTGAGCCCGCTCATCACCGACAAGTGGATGAACTGACGGTTCGCGCACTCGAAGATCATCTGCTGGTGGATACCGGGCGGGTAGCTCTTGCCCATCAGCTCGTGGTACTGCGCGTCGGAGTGCTCCACGTCTTGCCAGATCTGCGTGGTGTACAGCAGCGCGCCTTGAAACAGGCTGGTGCGCACGTGCTGGCCACGTCCGGTGCGTTCGCGAGCAAGCAGCGCAGTGGTGATCGCGATCGGCACGAGGTACGCGGTGCCCATCGACGGCATGGGCATGTGCAAGAACACCGGACCCATACGCCAGCCCGGCTGCTCCCACATCTGCCCGGAGCTCGCCTGCACGAGCGCGTCCCAACCCGGCCGTTGCGCGAGGCGGTGGCCGTCGGGATACGCAGGAATCGACAACAGCACGGCGCGCTCGTTGATCGCGCTGATCCGTTCGTAGCCGAAGCCGAGGCGATCCATCACGCCAGGACGGAAGCTCTCGACCACCACGTCGGCGTCGCGCACGAGCCGTTCGAACACCTCTTTGCCGTCGGCGTGCTTCAAGTCGACGTTGATCGAGCGGCGGCTACGGTTCCACACCGCGTAGCCGTCGTAAGCGCGGAGCGGGTCGCCGCCCGGCGGTTCGACCTTCACCACGTCGGCGCCGTGCTCGGCGAGCATGAGCACACCGAGCGGGCCGGCGATGCCCCACGAGAGGTCGAGAATGCGGATTCCGTCGAGCGCTTGCGTCACCCAAGGGACGCTACCGGCCGACTGACGCCCGTGTCAGTTGTCGATGCCGGTTGTCAGGTGACCGTGATCGTGAACACTGCTCGGTAGGTGTCGACCGACGCGCACATCGGCGCGGTGCGGTCGATGAGCGCGTTCGTGGGCGCGGTCATCGGTTCGATGCAGATGAAGTCACCGGTGAGTGGCCAGTCGGGACCGGGCAGGTAGATCTGCGCGTGCGCGTAGCCGCGGTCGAAGGCGATCTCGACGGTGCGCCGCTTGTCGGCGATGGCGAAGCGCCGATCGCGTCCGAGTGCGAAGTGGTCGTCGTAGGTGCGCCGGCCGATCGGTGACGTATCGCGCGGCTGGCGTGTGGTGCTGCCCGTGGGGATGAGCTGGTTGTCGAGCACGTGGCGGTCGCACGGCGGGAGGCGCAGCCGCCATTGCGAGCGAGGCGTGTTCGGAAGTGTGAGGAACGGATGCCAGCCGAACGACGCGGGCACGGCACGCCGTCCGGTGGGGGTCAGCGTCGTGGCGACGGTGAGGGTCTGCGGTGCGAGCCGGATTTCGACGCGCAGACGGTGCGGGAACGGGAAGTCGCGTGCGAACTCGGGGTCGCGGCTCACATCGAGCTCGGCGATGCAGCGAGACGGCTCGAGCCGCGTCACCTCGAACGGTCGCGCCCGCAGAAACCCGTGAATCGGCAGGCCGTTCGGGTCGGTGGGGACGTGTTCGCCCTGCAGATCGACGGTGGTCGGTCCGACGCGATATTTCCACTCCGACAGGCGGTTCGCGTAGGGATGGAGCAACGGCAGCCCGGTCACCTTGCCGTCGCGGAAGCCGGCGATCGAACGGGGGACCGCGAGCAACTCGTCACCGCGATGGCGCAACGACACGCCGAGCATGCCGAAGCACGGCAGGCACGTGAACTCGAGCTCGCGCGCCTTCAGCGTGACCGCGGCCTCGCCGTCGACAACCGAAAGCATGGCGCGGATCGTAGATGCGAATTACTTGTTCGGCGTGGTACCGCTCTGCTTGGCGAGCTTCGCCGCGGCTTCGCGCTCGGCAAGTGCGGCGAGCAGGCCCATCTGTTCTTGACCCACCTCGTCGAAGCGCGAGGCGATCTCGTCGATGGTCCAGCGACCGTCCTTGTGCATCTCGCGCACCTCGACGGGCTGGTTCCACACCGCGATCTTCCCGCCGTTGGCGGTGTACACCTGCCCGGTCACGCCCGCCTCGGCCGCCTTGTCGCTCAGCAGGAAGCCCACCATCGGCGCGACGTCTTCGGGTTCACCCATCTCGATGCCGAACGGCACGTTGCCCGACATGCGGCTCTTCGCCACCGGTGCGATCACGTTGGCGCGCACGCCGTATTTGTTCATGCCCGCAGCCACCGAACGAGCGAGCGACACGATGCCACCCTTGGCCGCGCTGTAGTTCGCCTGTGCCACCGAGCCGGCGAACGCGCCCGAAGTGAACGCCACGTACGCGCCTGACTTCTGCTCGCGGAACAGCGGCGCCGCGGCGCGAAACACAGTGAAGGTGCCCTTGAGGTGCGTCTCGATCACCGGGTCCCATTCGTTCTCGGCCATGTTGAAGAACATGCGCTCGCGCAAGATGCCGGCTACCGCGACCACGCCGTCGAGCCGTCCAAAGTTGTCGACCGCGCTCTGCACGATCGACGCGCCGCCCTCCATCGTGGTGACCGAGCTGGCGTTGGCCACAGCCTTGCCGCCGGCCTGCTTGATCGCGGCCACCACTTCGTCGGCCACTTCGCTGGTCGGCTCGTTGCCGTCGATCGACACGCCGTAGTCGTTCACGACCACAGCCGCGCTCTCCGACGCGCAGTACTCCGCGACGGCGCGGCCGATGCCGCGCCCCGCGCCGGTGATGGCGATGACCTTGCCGTCGAGCGCACCCATCGTGGGTTCTCCCTTGATCTCAGATCCGGTGACGGCGGAACGGTAGAGGCGCTCCGAGGGCGGCGCCCAACCGAGCGGCCCACGGCGCTGGCCGACCGTCGTGACGTACTGTCTGGCCATGGAACTGGCCGGGGTGCATCACGTCGCGATCTGTGTGGACGACGTCGACAAGGCGATCGACTTCTACGTCGACGTGCTCGGATGCCACGTGCGCGAGGACCGGCCCGATTTCGGGTTTCCCGGTGCCTGGCTCGACGCCGGCTCGCAGCAGATCCATCTCATGCAGTTCGCCGAGGACCCCAAGCCGAAGGGTCACTACGCGCTGCGTGTCGACGACGCCGAAGGCTGGGCCGCGCACCTCGAGTCGAAGTCGGTGAAGCACATGTTGTCTCCGCACATCGAGGGCGCAGGACGCCAGGTGTTCCTTGCCGACCCGTCGGGCAACCAGATCGAGCTGAATCAACCCGATCACTGATTGTCGGTAGCGCCGCTCCATGTGAACGCGAGGAACGGCTGGCCGACCCACTCGATGGGCAGGTTCGCGATCTTCGCGCCGCCCCACCTGTCGTAGCCGACGTCGCGGTCGGGCCGGCGCGTGAAGCCGAGCCGCCGGTAGAGACGCTGGCCGGACTCCATCCACCGAGTGGTGTGGATGCAGATCGGATGGCCGCCCGCGCTCGCGCGGTCCATGCACGCGCGCGCGAGGAGCTCGCCGACGCCGCGACCGCACGCGTCGGCCGACACCGCCAGCAGGCGAAACTGCACCTCGCCGGGCTCGGTCCACTCCAGCCACCCGCTGTCGGGATCGCTCGAATAGGTGACCGCGCCGAGCACGATGTCGCCGTCAACAGCAACGAGCACCTCAGTGCCCGCGGCGCGGCCCGCCACGTCGCGTATTGCGCGGTCGTAGCCGCCGAAGAGATGGTCGACGGGCAACGTTTGATACGCGGCGACCGTGAGCTCGCCGACCTTCTCGTACTCCGCCGGCTGGGCGCGCCGAACCTCGACCATCACGTATGCCTAGCGCGTGTGCTCCGCGAGGATGCGCTCGACCGCGTCAGGGTCGTCGGGCGTGATCGTGGGCCGCACGCGCCCGCCGGTGTCGAGCTCGAGCGCGGCGCTCTTCCGGCGCCGCGTCGGATCGAGGTTGTACCAATGCACGAAGTCGCCCGAGCCCCAGATCCGCCACTTCCCGCGCCAAGTGGTGAGCGGCCGCCGCGTCGACGAGCGGATCGAGGTGTAGGGGATGCGCTTGGCGCCCCACAGGTAGTACCAGCGGATCAACAACCCGCCCTCGTCACACGCAATCCGTCCATCGTCGTACAGCATCGACGGGCCAACCAACTGAGCGGTGCGCCCATTCCCGCACGCGGCTCGCTGGCGCGCTTTTGTGACGGCGCGGGGAGTTGCCCGGCTGGGCTCTGCCGACAAGGATCTCGGTGGCACGGCGGTCACCTATGCGGATTGTGGGAGCGCGGATGGCGAAGAAGCGTGGTTTCCTGGCCGAGTTGCAGCGTCAGTCTGCCCAGGCGCAGCGGCAGCGCCAGCAGGCGGCGACCTTGGCAGCGCGGAATCAGGCGCGCGCTGCGCGGGATTATGCAGCGGCGCAGCGGGCGGCGTTGCAGGCACAAGCGCAGGCAGCGCGCACCGCGGCGGCGAATCAGAAGGCCGCCGCGGCCGAGGCACAGCGTGCCCACGACGCGGCGCTCATCGCGCAGGCCGAGTCTCTCAACGCGGATCTCGCGTCGCAGGTTGCGGATCTCGAGTCACTGTTGGCTGCGACGCTCGACGTCGATGACTTCGTTGATGTCGAAAAGCTGCGAAGGGTTGCGGAGCATCCTCTGTTCGCCCGAGCGGACTTAGAGGTGCCGTTGCCGCCACCGGCGCCAATCCAGGCATCGCCGGAGCCACAGTACGTAGAGCCACCGGCAGCACACGGGTTGTTCGGCAAGAAGAAGCATCAAGAAGCCGTGGCGGCGGCGCAGGCAGAGCACGCCCGCTTGCACGCTGATTGGGCGGCCGAAGCGGCGACGATCCCCGGGGCGCAGTTGGGTCAGATGCAGCAGCACCAGGCAGCCGAACAACAACGGCTGATGCAGTTAGCGGCCGCACGCGAGGCATACGCGAACGAATGCGGTGCACGCGAGGCTGAAGTAGAACGCCAGAACGCCGATCTCGACGACTTCATTCGTGGACTCGCCGCCAACGACGAAGAAGCCGTACAGGAGTACGTGGCGCTCGTGCTCGCGAACTCCGTCTATCCCGACTGCTTTCCGGTCGAACACGAGCACCACTTCGACGCGCCGCTCCGGGAGCTCACCCTCTGCGTGGCCGTTCCCGCACCGTCAACGATGCCCACGGTCAAGGAACACAAATACGTCAAGGCGAAAGGCGAGGTCCAGACCACGCAGCTCTCCGACCGGGCGCAGAAGGATCGCTACACCAGCGCAATCCATCAGGTCGCGTTGCGGACACTGCACGAAGTGTTCGAAGCCGACCGCGAAGGCAAGATCCAGACCATCACGCTTCTCGTCACGACGGATGACATCAACAAGGCAACCGGACGTCGAGAACAGGTCGACCTCCTTGCCGTTGCCGTCGATCGCGAGACGTTTCTGACCTTTGACCTTTCGAACGTCGTCCCGCGCGAGACGCTGCGACTCCTGAAGGCCACAGTCTCGAAGGACCCATTCGGCCTCGCCGCGATCGACACCTCGAAAGGCGTGCGCGGATAACCGTGGATCAGTACGCCTTCAACCCGCCGCCGGGCTGGCCTGCCCAACCGCAAGGTTGGACGCCGCCAGACGGCTGGGCACCAGACCCCAGTTGGCCGCCCGCGCGATCCGGCTGGAACTTCTGGGTGCTCGCGCCAGAAACAGCGCCCGGCCCTCCGCCGGTACCCGAAGTCGTCGACGCGACAGCGCAGCCAACGGTTGCGTGGGTCGATGCGCCGCTCACACCAATTGACGAATCGGTGCCTCACCACGCCCCGTTGCCCGCGCCCGCGACGGAGCCTCGACCATTCGCTTCGCCCGACGCTCCGCCGCGCGACGCGCGCCCCCCCGGCGACGATCACACCATTGAGGACCTCCAGCGTCGGATCGCGACGCTCGAACAGGAGCTGCAACGGGCGCAGGCCGACGCTGGCAGCGCCCCGGACCTCGTCGACCTGGACGATGAACGCGTTCTGCAAGAGGTAGGGATCTACCGCTACCACCATCCGCTCGAGAGCGCCGACGCTTATCGCGCGCGGCTGAGGGATCTGCAGGATCGGATCAAGACCGCAGTGACCTCTGGGGTCGCGATTCTGGCGTCCGACATGTTCACGTTCAACAACTCGCTCGCCAAAGGTCGCAAGATGACGCGCGACTTCTCAAAGCTCATGTTGCGCGCATACAACAGCGAGGCCGACAGCTGCGTGCGATCTCTGCGGGCGGGCAATGTCGTCACCGCGAAGAAACGTCTCGAAGCATCGATCGTGTCGATCGCGCGACTCGGCTCGATGATGGAGATGCGCGTCAATTCGGATTACCACGCACTTCGGATCGAGGAGCTTGAACTGACGTCCGACTTCTTGATGAAGCAACAGGAGGAGCGCGAGGCCGCCCGAGATGAGCGCGAGCGGCTCCGTGAACAGCGCAAAGTGGAGCAGGAGCTAGCCGCCGAACGCGAGCGCCTCGACAAGGAGCGCGCCCACTACGCCAACGCTCTCGGTGCGCTGCAGCCGGACGCGTCCGAAGCCGATCGGGCAGAACTCCAGGCAAAGATCGACGCGATCGACGGCGCCATCGCGCACAATGACTACCGCGCGGCCAACATCCGAGCCGGCTATGTGTACGTCATCAGCAACGTCGGCGCGTTCGGAGCCGGAGTCGTCAAAATCGGCATGACCCGGCGCCTGGAACCCCACGACCGAATCTCTGAACTCAGCGGCGCCTCAGTGCCATTCCCGTTCGACGTGCACACTCTCTTCTTCTCCGATGATGCGGTCACGCTGGAGACCGAACTCCACCGCGCGTTCGCGCAGAGAAAGGTGAACTACATCAACGAACGGAAGGAATTCTTTTTCGCGTCACCCGAAGAAGTCCGAGTCGTTCTGGCCGAGAAGGTCGGCAACCTTCTCGAGTTCACCGAACAACCCCAAGCGATCCAGTACAACCAGAGCAAGGGTTACTGGCCGCAAGCCGACCCTCTGCCCCACTAACCGCACCCGCCGCCCAGCCTCGGATCGCGTCTTGGTCATCCATGGGTGCGAGTCCCAGGGTGGTACCTCCTTCGGTCGTATTGCGTCGTCGTTGGCGCAGAACAAGGACACGCATTCGGGACGGCGTGGGAACGCTCGGTCCTCGAAGCCTTCGGGTAGGTCGCCCGTCGACACGAACACCTTGTCACTGACGTTCGCGAGAACCACAAGCGAGTCAGCCGAGTGGAGCCGTACACCGACGTCGACCCTCTCTTGACGAATGGTCTTCACGGCGACGATCTCGCCGCGATTAGGCGAGCCAAAGGCGCTCGTCAGTCGTTGCCGATGGATCGTCCGTTCCTGCACGCCGCGCACCTCTCGTTCACCCACCCGGCTACGGGGGACCGGCTCGAGTTCGACATGCCGCTGCCGGACGATCTCGAGACGGTGCTGCGCGATCTCGGTGCACCGGAGCTCGTCGACTGAAGCCTGGTCCGGTGTTGCGTTGGGGGCATGGGGTGAGCACCACATTGTCGGGGTTCGTGACCGTGTAGGTGATGCCGTCGAAGATGTTGGTCCAGCCTTGGCGGTGGACGACGTGGTGGTGAAACGAACAGAGCAGCACGAGGTTGTCGAGGTTGGTCGCTCCGCCGGCCCACCAGGGGATCACGTGGTGGGCTTCGCACCAGCTCGAGCGGC
>DASXZO010000083.1:0-7772 GCA_036501845.1 Acidimicrobiia bacterium
ACTTGCATATTGCAAGTCAAACGACGCATAGGCGCGGGTTACTTGCCGTTGACGATGCGGTCGACGCCCGTCTGCTGTTCGTAGATCAAGCGCGCGAGCCAGAAACGCAAGAACCGCGCGAACGAGTAGCGCACCACGAGCGCGAGTCCGGTGATCGCGAACGTGATCCCGGCAACACCCCACACGATCGCGTCACGCTGCTGCGCCGGGCCGGTGCTGTTGTACGCGGTGGCGGAGCTCGTGTCGACCACGAGGGCCATCACCGCGAGCACTACGCCCGCGGCGATGAGCAGCCAACCGAGGATCGTGAGACCTCGCTCGAGCGACGGGTTCGAGTCGCTCAGGCGCATGGCGGCGACATCGCTACGGAAGCGTTCGGTGCGATCGCCGGATGCCGACGCTTCGCTCACGGGAGCGCCTCCCAACGACTGCGATTCGGGCACATCGACGGTGGACATTCTGGATCAGCCTCCGAGGTAGGCACTCGTGAGCTCGTCGCCGAGCTCGGCGGGTGTGCCGACGCGCGCAATCTTGCCATGAACCATGATGCACGCGGTATTGGCAACACCCAGGACAGTCTGGGCGAACTGCTCGACGACCAGGATCGACACCCCTTCGCTCGCCACCTGGGCCACGATCTCGTAGAGCTGCTCGACGATGATCGGCGCCAGCCCCATCGAGAGCTCGTCGAGGATCAGCAGGGCCGGATCGGTGGCGAGGCCCCGGGCCATGGCCAGCATCTGCTGCTCACCGCCCGAAAGGGTGCCGGCCATCTG
The DNA here is from genome assembly GCA_036501845.1 of Acidimicrobiia bacterium. GTDB lineage: Bacteria > Actinomycetota > Acidimicrobiia > IMCC26256 > PALSA-610 > JBBREP01. The sequence goes on from DASXZO010000083.1 coordinate 777, forward strand.
CTTGCGACGCTCGCCGAGGCGGGGGAAGCGGTGGTAGGCGATCTCCTCCACCTGCTTCAGCGGCCGGCCCGTGAACGTGGCCATCGTGAGGTTCTCGCGCACGGTGAGGTTCGGGAAGATGCCCTTGCCCTCGGGTACGAGGCACAGCCCGGCCCGGGCAAGGTCCTCGGCGCGGGCACCGGTGACGCGCCGGCCGGCGAGGTACATCTCGCCGCCGGTGGGCTTCATCAAGCCGGCGCACACCTTGAGCAGCGTCGACTTGCCGGCACCGTTCGGGCCGAGGATCGCCACCACGTTGCCGGCCGCCACCTCGAGGCTGACGCCGTGCACCACCTCGATGCGGTCGTACGCAGCGCGCACGTCACGCAACTCGAGGATCGCAGTCGACCCGACGCTGGTGTTCTCGGGGCTCATGTCGTGCCCATGTTGCTACCGAGATAGGCGGCGAGCACGGCTTCGTCGCGGCGCACCTGGTCGGCGGTGCCGGTGGCGATGATGCGGCCGAAGTCGAGGACGTAGATGAAGTCGCACACCTGCATCACGAGCTCCACGTCGTGCTCCACGAGCAGCACGGCCATGCCCTGGCTCGCGAGCGTGCGCAACAGGTTGCCGAGCTGGTCGGTTTCGCGGTCGTCGAGTCCGGATGCGGGCTCGTCGAGCAGCAACACGCTCGGCTTTGTCGCGAGTGCACGCGCGATCTCGACGAGGCGGGCCTGTCCGGTGGGTAGCTCGTCGACGCGCGCATCGATCTTCGACGACAGGCCCACACTGTCGATGATTGCTTCGACTTCGCTACGCGGGTCGTTGCCGTCCTTGCCGTAACGGGCGCGCAGCTCGGCCGCGACGGTCACGTTCTCGCGCACCGTGAGCAGGCTCCACAACTCGAGGCGCTGGAACGTGCGCGCCAAACCTTGGCGAGCCCGCTTGAACGGCTTCAGTTTGGTGACGTTCGTGCCGCTCAGGTACACGGCGCCCGACGTGGGAGTGAGCAGGCCGCAGATCGTGTTGAAGAGCGTGGTCTTGCCGGCACCATTCGGCCCGATCAAGCCGGTCACTCGGCCGGCCTCGGCGTTGAGCGACACCGCGTCGACGGCGATGTTGCCGCCGAAGCGCATCGTGATGTCGTGGGCTTCGAGGGCGGCGTTCATGTTTCGCTGCCCACGGTGACGACAACCTCGGTGTAGCCGAGCTCGCGGTCGAACGCCTCGCGGTCGGCGAGCGTGAACGGCCGGTCGATGCCGGCCCATTCGATGGGAATCGGCTTCGGCTCGTGCGCGGTGGCCGCGCGCATCTTCTTCGCCAAGATCCCCGTGGCCGCTCCAGCGGCTGCGAGCAGCACGATCGTGATCCCGATGACGAAGTCCCAGCCGCTGTGGCGCCGCCACGCGATCAGCCAGGCGAGCGCCACGAACACGCCGACCGACCCGGTGACCACGCGCGACTTGAGGATGGGCTCGAAGCCTTCACGCATGTCGGCGGCGGCGCCGTTCGGGTTGCGGCCAAGGGCAACGCCCATGAAGCCCGGAGTGGTGGTGCTGAGGTTGCTGTACCAAGTGTCGAAGTGCAAGAAGCGCGACTGGAACAGGGGCCATGCGGGCATTGCCTGGAGTGCGGCGAAGCTGACGCCGGCGAACAACGCGCCGCCGACGCGGCCGATCCCTCCGACCACGCCGAGCATGAAGATCGGCAGGCCGAGGGTGAAGCTCCAGTCGGACGACGTCGTGGTGGAGTTCACGATGCCGAGGTACGCGCCGCCAAGCCCGGCAATACCAGCCGAGATCGCGAACACCGCGAGCTTCGTGCTCGTGAGGTTCATGCCCACCGTGGCGCACGCGGCCTCACTGTCCTTCATCGCGAGCAGCCGGCGTCCCATCGAGCTGCGCCGGATCCACACCACGAGCGCGGCCGCGAGCACGAACAAGATCGCGCCGAGCACCATCTGTTTCTTCTCGGTATCGAAGTGCAACCCGAAGAGATTGAGGGCGGGCACCGAGATCGAGCCGGTGCCGAAGAACGACACGGTCTCGTGGGTGCCGAAGATGTGGAACGGCGGGAGCTGCCATACCCACTCGTCCATGAACACTGCAAAGGCCGCGGTGGCGAGCGCGAGGTAGATGCCCGAGAGGCGCAGCGCGGGCAGCGCGATGAGCGCGCCCACGATCATGCTGAACACGATTGCCCACACCAGGCCCATCGGGCTGCCGCCCTTGCCGAGGTTCGCGAACGCGACCGCGCCAATGCCGGCGAGCGAGAACTGCGCGAGCGACACCTGTCCGGCCAGGCCGATCAACGGCACGAGCGACAGCGCCACGATCGAGTAGGCGAAGAGTTTCGACGCGCTGATGGCGTTGCTGTTGGTGATGAGCGGCAGCGCGAGGAAGGTGCCGCCGACCACGATGGCCGAGAACATGGCGACGCCGCGCCACGTGGGCATCGGGAAGAACTCGCGGGCTCGGGTGACGCCGTGCGCGCGCAGCCGGCTGCTGGGCAACGCGAGGAGCACGATGAAGAGCACGATCACCGGCGACGCGGGTGCGAACGTCGACCAGTACACGCTGCTCGTGGGGAGGTATCCCGACAGGTAGGCCACGAGCAGCCCGAGCGCGCCCGCGCCGAGGAACGTGGCGGGCAGGTTTCGCAGCCGTCCGAAGATCGCCGCGGCGTACGAGTTCACGATGAGCAGTGCAAACAACGTGGGGTCGAGGTTGATGTCGCCCAACAGCAGCACGCCGGCGAGGGCGGCGAGCATGCAGCCGATGGCCCATGCCCACATCGCCGACCGGTCGGGGCGGGCGCCGTTGAGCGACGCGAGCGGGCGGTCGTCCACCGACGCGCGCATGGCCACGCCGATACGCGTGCGGTACAGGAGGTACCAGAGCAGGCCGGCTACTGCGATCGCACAGAGGAAGCGCGTGGCCTCGAACCATCGCACCGGCACCCCGGCGATCGTGAAGCCATGGTCGTTCCCGAAGAACGGCGTGGCGGCGCGCGCTCCCGGCTTCCAGATCCAGTTCGCCAGCCCGATCATCGAGAACAGCAGCGACACGGTGACGACGAGCTTCACTGCTTCCGATGTGCCTTGTAACCCGCGGAACACCACGAGTTCGAGCAACGCCCCGAACAGCGGCGCCAGCACGAACAGCACCACGATGAGGGCGAGCCACGCGGGCCAGCCCATCGCGAAGCGGAACTCCCAGTAGCAGAACGCGCCGAGCATGCCGATCGCGCCGTGGGAGAAGTTGAAGATGCCCGTGGTCGTGTACGTGAGCACGAGCCCGCTCGCGCCGATGGCGTAGACGGCGCCGAGTGCGAGGCCCGTGATCGTGAAGCTCAGAAAGTCATGCACGCGTTCGCCCTAGTGCGGATCGAGCCCGGTCGTCGCGCGACCGGGCTCCATCCTGCGAGGTTGATGGGCGTCGAACCCCCTACGAGTTGCACTTCGAAGGGATCGGATCCGAAGCGAACGCCGCGCCGGGGCACTTGGCGCCGGTGCCGTAGTTGCCGTGGAGCGGGACGAGGTTCGACGGATCGCAGTCGTAGATGCCGGTGTTGGCCTTGAAGTCGCTCGGGATGACGAACTTGCCGTTCTCGGCCTGGAAGAGCACGTAGCAGTCGGTGGCGGCACCGGTGCCGGGATCGGTCTGCGCGTGCAGGCCGCCGCCGGTCCACGACGTGATCTTGTTGAGCGCTGCCCATACGCAGTCACGCGTGACGTTGGCGCCGCACGCGTTCACGCCCTTGGCCCACAGCAGCCAGGCCGACATCGCCTGGTCGCCGAGGTACGCGATCTTCTTCGTCGCCGTGCACGATGTGCCGCCGGTCTGGGTGACGTACTGCGAGCAGTCGTCGTAGTTCTGCACGATCTGCGTGTACTGCTTCGTGGCCGTGCCCTCGGTTGCGCCGCTCAGGAAGGGCGCGACGGCCGAACGCACATAGATGCCGTTCGCTGCGCTCGACGGGCTCGCGTTCGTGAAGAGCGTGTTGTCGTAGTGGTTTGCATCGGTCTGGATGAAGTCGAGCTTCAGGCCGAGGCCCTTCGCCGCGCTCACCATCTGGCCGAGCCCCGCGGGCTGGCCGACCCAGTAGAGCCCCTTCACGCCGTTGGCCTGCATGGCCGACACGTACGGGCGCCAGTTGTCGGTGCCCTGCGGCGGGTACAGGCCTTGGTAGACGACCTTGGCGCCCAGGGTCTTCAGCGCTTCCTCGTTCTGCTTGGCGACGGTCTCGGTGGTGGCGATCTCACCGGTCATCACGCCGATGTGCGACCAGTCCTGGGGGTACTTCTGCTTGAGGTAGTTGTACGCGCCAACCGGCTGCACGTTGCCGGGGTTCGGGATCGGCTGCTTGGTGAGATCGGAGCCCGACGCCTTGGCGGTCACGAGGTAGCCCGCCACCTGCGGGATCGCGCCGCTCTTGCAGCCGAGCCGGTCGGCCTGCTGGGTGTCGTCGAACACGACGCCGCCGCCCACGGCCATGAAGGTCTTGGCGTCGCACGCCTCGACCATCCGCTGCTCGGCCTGGAGGAGTGCGGCGTCGGCGAGGGTCACGTGCACCATGCGACCGTTCAACCCGCCGAACTTGTTGCACCAGTTCGCGAAGGACGCCGCGGTGTCGAAGAGTTCCTGGTCGAGGCCCTTGGCGCCCGAGTAGCCCGGGTCGGCGAAGGTGGTCACGTTGATCGAGTTGGCCGTCACACCGACGTCGGTGGCCTTCAACGCGCTCGGGTCCTTGGCCGGCTGGCAGATCTTGCCGAGCGTGCCGAACGCTCCCTGGTCGATCCCGGCCTGGGTGGCCGGCGTCGAGCCATTGCTCGAGTTCGGGGGAGACGTGGCGGTGGTGCTGCTCCCGCGGCCGCATGCCGCGATGACGATCGGCAGCGTCAGCGCGATGGCGATCCAACGAAGTCGATTCAAGATCCCCCCTCAGGGACAGGCGGTCGGTGTGGGACCTCAGTATCTGACAGGCCGTCAGATAGCTGCACTCTGTCGCATCAACGTAGGCGTCGCAAGTCTTTCGCCAGGTGCGGCGCCTTTGATTTTCACAGCGCGGTGCCCGGTCACGCCTTGCGACGGCAGGGTCCGAGGCATCACGCTGACGACTATGGCGGAACCGGACATCGTCGACATCTGGGTGAACCTCGTGACACAGCAGTCGGCTCGAACGTTCCTGGGTGACCGCGCCAACGCGCACATCCCCGGGTATCTCGGGGGCGACGGCTCGGCGGGGGTGGGCGTCGAGGCTCTGCTCAGCGTGATGGACGACGTCGGGGTGGCCACGGGCATCATGTGCCCGGGCCTCCACCACGGCGACGACGACGCGCTGGCGCTGGCCGCGGCGAATGATGGGCGCTTTCTCGTGGCGTTGGGCGTGGCCGAGCCCGATACGCCGACGCGCAACGTGCGCCGGATCCGCGAGCTCGCCGGCGATCCGAAGCTGGCGATGGTGCGGGTGATGCCGCTCGCGAGCAAGGTCCCCACGAATCACGCGCTCCACTATCCGGTGTACGCCGCGTGCGAAGAGCTCGGGATCCCTGTCGCGATCAACGCCGGCGTGCCCGGACCACGCGTACGATCGCGAGTGCAACATCCCGAGCTTCTCGAGGACGTCCTGATCGACTTCCCCGATCTCGTCGTGGTGGTCGCGCACATGGGCCACCCTTACGAGGAGCTGCTCATGAACTTCATGCGCAAGTGGCCGAACCTCTACCTGTCGTGCACCGCGTACGCCCCGGGCTACATGGATCCTGCGCTCGTGCAGTTCATGGGCACCCGCACGTACCGCGGCCGGGTGATCTGGGGTTCGGACGAGCCGTGGTTCCCGATGCGACGGTCGCTCGCCGAGGCGAAGCAGCTTCCGCTCGACGAAGAGGCGATGGCATTGTTCCTCGGCGGTACAGCCCGCCGACTGTTTGACAGGAGTGCCGCATGACGACCGACACCACCGACGCCACCGACACCGTCGACGCGACGAGCCCACGCAACGCGCCGTTCGCGGCGTCGCGGCGCGAGCGAGCCCAGAGCCTGTCGGGTCGGGTCGAGAGCCGGCGTTTCGGCACCGCGGTGGGCCCGGTGCGCCATGTGGCCGAGGATCGTGACCGGCTGGCGGCCATGCGGTGGGAGCACTTCGACGTGAAGCAACTCGGCGCCACGATCGGCGCGGAGTTGCACGGTGTCGACCTCTCGGGCGATCTCGACGACGACACCATCGCCGAGATCCGTGCTGCGCTGTGCGCCTACAAGGTGATCTTCTTCTGCGACCAGTTCCTGACTACCGAACAGCACGTCGCGTTCGCGCGCCGTTTCGGCGAGCTCGAGGTGCACCCGTTCATCCCCGCGAACGACGAGTTCCCCGAGCTCGTGCACCTCGCCAAGGGTCCGGAGATGGCGGGCTACGAGAACGGCTGGCACAGCGACGTGAGCTGGCGGATCGTGCCGTCGATGGGTGCGGTGTTGCGTGCGGTGGAAGTGCCGGCGTCGGGTGGCGACACGCTGTTCGCCGACATGTGCGCGGCCTACGACGGCCTCGACGACGAGATGAAGGAACGGATCGCCGACATGTACGCGATCCACGACTACATGTTCGTATTCGGTCGCTTCGTGCCCGAGGACAAGCGCGAGGAGACCCGTGCGCAGTTCCCGCCGGCGCGCCATCCGGTGGTGCGCACGCATCCCGAGACCGGCCGCAAGATCCTCTATGTGAACCGAGGCTTCGTCGATTACATCGAAGGCTTCGAGCGCGAGGAGAGCGACGCGCTGCTCCAAGCCTTGGCGAGCCAGGCCGAGTTGCCGGAGTACCAGTGCCGCTTCCATTGGGAGCCGGGCTCGATCGCGTTCTGGGACAACCGCGCGGTGCAGCACTACGCGGCAAGCGACTACTTCCCGAACCGCCGCGTCATGGAACGAGCCAGCATCATCGGCGACCGCCCCATCTAACGCGTACGCGCCCGTGGTCCCACGAAACGGCATTATTCTGCGGTTTCGTGGGACCACGGGTCGT
>DASXZO010000084.1:0-12013 GCA_036501845.1 Acidimicrobiia bacterium
GTCGATTGCGCCGAGCGAATGCGGGCTGCACGGTGGTGGTGGGGGCGTGGGCCGCGCTGCTCGCGCCCGATCTCTGGCTTGGGCGACCCAACGTGACGGTGTGGGAGCACACGTTGCTCCGCGAGCGCCTCCCGTACTACCCGACGTTGCGGCGCGCCTTCCCCGTGTTGGCCCGGCTCTACCGGCGGGCCGAGAGCGTCGTGTGCGTGTCCGGTGCTGTGCGCGATTTCGTCGTCGAGTCGGTTGGGCCGCGGCGCGCGCGCGTGATTCCGAACATCGTCGCCGACCACCGCAGCGCAGCCGTCTCGAGCGGCGCACACGCGACGCCTCGGAGCGACAGCGACGGGCTGCGGCTGCTTTCGACGCAGCGCATGGTGCCCGTGAAACACGTCGAGCTCGCCGTCGAGACCCTTGCGCATCTTCCCGACTCGGCCACGCTGGTGTGCGCCGGCGACGGCCCGCGGCGGGGCGCGATCGAGGCGCTGGCCGCGGCGTCGGGGGTCGGTGCGCGGGTTGCGTTCCCGGGCCATGTCGACGATGTGGGAACGCTCATGACCCAGACCGACGTGCTCGTCCACACTGCGTATTCCGAGACGTTCGGACTGTCGCTCGTCGAGGCGGCCGCGCACGGCGTGCCCGTGGCGTGCCTTGCTGGTGGCGCGCTTGCCGAGATGGTTCCGGAGTACGTGCCTGGCGTGGTGGTGGGCGAGGCCAGCGCGGGTGCCTTCGCCGAAGGCGTGCGCCGTGCTGCGACGTTGAGCGGAGACACCGAGCGGTTCGCGGCTGCGGCGGCGCGGCGCGCTGTCACCTTCGGCGAAGCGGTCGTGCTGGAACAGTGGCACGCCGAGCTCGAACGCCTCGCAGGTGTCGCGGTGACCCCACGATGAGCGAGTCCGACGAGCTGACGCTGCTCGCGAGCGATCGTGACGAATGGTTGCCGGCGCGCGACGGCGACACGGGGCTCGTGTCGCGGCGATCGGTATCCACGTCGATTGCGTCGTTCGGCGGCGCGCAGTTCGCGATCGCCGCCTCGTCGGTGGTGCGGCTGCCGCTGCTCGCAAGCGTGCTCGGCCAGGGCCGGTTCGGCCTCAACTTCGTGGTCGGCAACCTCGCGCCGTTCTTGCTCGCGATCGCCGGCGGTGTGCGCATCGCGAGCCGAGCGCTCGTCGCCCAGCAGCGCGGCGCCAAGGCGAACTCCACGATCGCGCCCACGATGGCTCGCATGAACCTGGTGGCGTTGCGTGCGGCCTTCGGGTTGGCTGCGGCCGGAATCGCCCTGACGTACATACTTCCGCTGCACCATTGGCTCGGCGCCGGATCACTGGTGAGCGAGGGCGAGTTCAACGCGTCGATCGCGGTCACGATCGCGTTGTGTGCAGGCGCATGCCTCGGCGCGGTCGGTTGGGGCAAGCTCGAGGCCGAGGGCCGCGTGCCTTTGCTCAACGGTTTCATCGCTGGCACCGCCGTGTTCGGCCTCGTGTTGACGGCCGCGCTCACGTTCGTGACGAAGTCGTTCTTCGTGTACGCGATCGTCAACAGCGGCACGAGCGCGCTGCCCTGGTACCTGCCGCTGGGTTACGTGGTGTTCCGTCTGCACCACGAACACCGCGGCGTGGTGCCGGCCCACGTCGCGCGGCGCGCGGCGGCGCTCGGCAGTGCACAAGCGGCGGCGCCACTCGCGAGCCGCGCGCTCGATCCATTCGTGATCTCTGCTCGTGTGTCGCCGCAGGCCGCTGCGCCCTACGGAGTCGCCCAGCGCATGAGCGTGGTCACCACGATCGTGCCGGCCGGCGTCGGCCCCCTGATCGCCGCCCACTACGCGCAACGGCGCGGGAGCCGTCACCACGCGACGTTCCGCGAACTGCTCGCGACTGCTGGTATCTACGCGTTGGTGGGCGGGATGTGCGGCGTGGTGCTCGTGATCCTCGGTCCCTCGGTGGCCCATTTCCTCGACCACGGCGAGACCGGCGCCAACCGGGCACTGTTCGTGGCGTTCCTCGTGCTCGGCATCACGAGCTCGGCCCAGTACGCGTTCAGCCTCGGTGCCACGGGTCCGCGCTCGATGTACGCATCGCTCTGGATCGACGGCTCGTGCGCGCTGGGCAACGCTGTGCTGAGTTTCGTACTCGTCGGCCCGCTGGGGGTGAGAGGACCGGTGGTGGCATCGATCATCGGCAGCAGCGTGGCCGTGGTCGTGTGGATCGCGGTGCTGGCAAGGCGGCGCGACTTGCTGAGCGACGTGCACGAGATCGCGGGCGTCGACGGGCACGGCAGCAGCCCGTGACCAAGCGGGTCGGCTGGCGGCCGTCGAAGTTCATGTTCAAGGGCGACCGCTTGCAGCCGGCGCCGGCCACGCCGGGTTCGTCTTATCTCGTGGCCGCGCTCGTTGCGGATTTCTACGCACACGCCATCCCGAGCCACGCCCGCGGCAGGCTGGGTGATCTCGGCTGCGGTGCGGCGCCGCTGTACGAGTTGTACGAGCCGCACGCGCAGTCGGTGGTGTGGATCGACTGGCCGAATTCGTTGCACGAGAACCGCGCGCTCGACGCGGCGTGCGATCTCAACGTGGGTGTCCCCGTGCGCGACGCGGCGTTCGACACGATCATCGTGTCCGACGTGCTCGAACACCTACGCCGGCCCGAGGTCGCGTGGGCCGAGCTGCTGCGCACGCTGGCGCCGGGCGGCACGATCCTCGGGAACGCACCGTTCCTGTACTGGGTGCACGAAGCGCCGTATGACTTCCACCGCTACACCGAGCACGCACTGCGCGCGTCGGTGGAGGACGCGGGCGGACGGATCGAGTTGCTCGACGCGATGGGTGGGAGCGCCGACGTGTTCGCCGACTTCGTGGGCAAGCACATCGGCGCGATTCCGGTCGTGGGGCAACCTCTGGCGCGCATGCTCGCCCATGTGACCCTGGCGTTCGGGCGTACGCGGTACGGCACGCGCCTGCGCGCCTCGACGCGAGCGAAGTTCCCGCTCGGCTACACGTGGGTGGTCCGCAAGTCCTGACGCCACCGCGCGCCGGGCCGGCGGTGGCGTATGCAGGCGTGAGTTGTCAGGCGGCGAGTGTCGCGTCGAGCGGCTTTCGCAGCGTCACGCGCGCGTAGGTGGTGATCCACGGCGCGGGGTGACGGACGAGCCAACCCGCTAGCGCGTCGTCGGCGCGTGCGAGGCGCGGAAAACGCGTGAAGTAGGCCGTCGACCCGAAATAGCCGACGTAGCGCTCCACCTCGAACCCGATCTGCTCGAGCCGCGCGAGCTGGCGGCGAATCGGACCGCGGCACCAGTGGTAGTAGGCGGGGAACTTGCGCAACTCGCCGTCGCGAACGCGTTCGCGGCCCGAGAGCACGCGCAACACCGAACGTGAGACCTGCTCGGGGATCACGCGGTTCACCACGAACGGCGGCGCGTACAGAGTGGGAAACAGATGGATCGCGCGGCCACCCGGGCGCAACAGCCCGTATACGTTGCGATGGAAGGCCTCGGCGTCGTCGATGTGCTCGGCCAGCATCTTGCTGATCACGAGGTCGTGCGTGCCGTCGCCCGTCACGTCGCGCGCGCCGATGTCGGCCTGCATGGTGAGGTAGCCGGCCGGGGCCTTGCCGAGCTCGTCGGCCGAGATGTCGAGGATCGTGTAGGCGATGTCGTGTGCAGTGACGAAGTCGAGAGGAACAAGCGGGTTCGCACCACCGCCGATGTCGACCACGCGGCGCGCGCCGCTGTCGAGGATCGCCCGCTCGATGTACGCGCTGCTGTTGATGTCGTCGGTGTCCGACACCTCGTAGCTGATCGTGCCGGTCGTCACGACACGCGCTCGGCGACGAAGATCGTCTCGCCGCGGAAAAGCGCGTGACGGCTCACCTCCGGCTCGGTGGCCACGTACTCGTCGAGCACGAAGCCGGCCTTGCACACGCGGTCGCGAAAGTCGTGGCCGTACATCCGCACGTGGTCCGACTGGCCGAACATCAGCTCGCGCTGGGCTGGATCGGTCACACCGGGGTCCTCGAACGTGGTCTCCCAGCCTTCTACGAGCGGCACGAGCAGGATCGCGGCGCCGCCGGGGCGTGTCACGCGATGCAGCTCGCGTAGTGCCTGCTCGTCGTCGCCGACGTGCTCGAGCACATGCGAGCAAATCACGTAGTCGTAACTCGCGTCGGCGAGGTCGAGCTGCTCGAGGTCGAGCCGGCGGTCGGCGTCGGGCGCGGCGGCGTCCGCGGTGGTGTAGGTGTGGCAGTAGGGCTGCACGAGCGTGGCCACGCCGGGCTCGGGTGCGAAGTGGAGCACGTCGGCGGCCACGAACCTGTGCCCCTGATCGCGTAGCCACAACGCGAAGAGCCGGTGGCGCTCCACGGAACGGCAGCGCGGGCACAGGGCGTCGAAGCGCAGGGGGGCGCCGTAGGCGTGGAAGCGGCCCTCGTAGCCGCACACGGTGCAGGCGCGCGGGTGAACGCCGTACGACCGGCGTACCGATCGTGCGAGCACCGCAGCCGTCGCGAGCGGCTGCACGAGACGGGCGCGAACCCCAGTTCGGGGAGCGTGGCGCATGACGTGGACATTGTGGCTGCAGTCGACTGGTGCGGAACGCCGGGATACCTCCCGGTCGCGCCGAGGGGTTGTCCCGCACGGGGATCACCGGCATACGCCCCTAGGAGCTTTACCGAGTGTTGCCCGGGTCGCCGGCTCGTCATGATCGTCAACGAGGGTGCGACGCGTTTCGGGTGAGGTTGATGTGACGGTCGGCGAGGCGTGGGAGATCGAGCTCCGGGAGCCGGCGCGGCTGGCCGCGGTCGCGGCTCCTGTGGCCGCGCCCCGTTCCGCCGCATCCGTACCTGCAGTCGCGCTCGCAACACCGCCGGCGCCGGAGCTTTCGCTTGTCGTCCGCGTCGGCACCACCCAACGCGTGGTGAAGCGCACCGTCGATGTCACCGTCTCGTTCGTGTTGCTCGTGGTGAGCCTCCCGTTGTTCGCGCTGATCGCGGTGTGCGTGTACACCACGTCGAGCGGGCCGGTGTTCTTCCGCCAGGAGCGGGTCGGTCGGGGTGGTCGCAAGATCCGCGTCACGAAGTTCCGCACGATGGTGCCGAACGCCGCGGCGATCCTCGACGCCGACCCTGAGCTCAAGCGGCGTTATGTCGAAGGCGGCTACAAACTGCATCAGCACGAGGACCCGCGGCTCACCAACACGGGTTGCGTGCTGCGTCGCCTCAGCCTCGACGAGCTCCCGCAGCTGTGGGACGTGTTCGTCGGGCGCATGAGCCTGGTCGGTCCACGACCGGTGATCGGCGAGGAGTTGACGAGCTACGGGCAACAGCTCGGTGCGTACCTCGCGGTGAAGCCCGGTCTCACCGGACTCTGGCAGGTAGGCGGCCGGAGCGAGGTGGCGTTCCCCGAGCGCAGCGACATCGATGCCTATTACACGTTGCGCTGGTCGCTGTGGCTCGACGTGAAAGTGCTGTTGCGCACCGTGCCCGCCGTGGTACGACGGCGCGGCGCGTACTGAGCCCGGCCGCGTCGCTGCGGGTCGGTGCGATGCACCGGCCGTAGGCTCAGTGTCATCATGGCCACGATCGCGTCATCCGGATGACGCGAACGGTGCTCGTGGTGTGCACTGCGAACGTCTGCCGCTCGCCGATGGCCGCGGGGTTGCTGGCGCGCGAGCTTCGAGCGGGTGGCTCGTCGACGGTGGTCAAGTCGGCCGGCACGCATGCGGTCGATGCGCCGGCTGCCCCAGAAGCCGTCGCCGCCGTGGCCGGCCTCGGAGCCGACATCGCCGACCATCGAGCCCAATTGCTGAGTCACGCCGATCTCGACGCGGCTGGCATCGTGCTCGTGATGGAGCGAGCGCATGTGGCGCACGTAGTGGCGACGGCCCCGGACGCGTTCGGTCACACGTTCTGCCTGCGCGAGCTCGCGGCGCGCGCCGAAGACCGCGGCGCCCGGCGCGCCGGCGAGGGCTTCGACGAGTGGCTGGCGCGCGTACATCGCGGGCGGCGAGCGTCGGACGTGCTGCGCGGTGGCGGCGATCTCGACGTGACCGACCCGATCGGGCAGGACCGCGACGCATTCGAACGTTGCGCGCGCGAGCTCGACGAGCTCACGCGCGCGGTCGCGCCGCTGGTGGCCTGATCGACGCGCCGCCTACCGGGCTTGGTCGGTGCCCGGGGTCTTCCCGTACACGTGAAAGTCGGCGAACGACGTGTTCGCGGCGTCACGCTCGTCGTAGGGATACGGGTTGGCGACATGCTCGGTGTGCTGCCACTGCGGGAACGCATCGGCTACCCACTCCGAGAACGCGCGGTGACGCACGTGACCGTGTGCCGGCTCGTCGTGGTCGGACGAGTACACGATCACGAAGCGTTGTGCGGCGCCGAACAGCGAATGCAGGTAGGCCTCGAACACGTCCCGCTCCACCAGGTGATACACGACGTCGAGTGAGATCGCGAGGTCGGCGGTGAGGAAGCGGGCGGGATCGGCGAACGTGTCGGGCGCGCTGAGCACGAAGCTCTTCGTGGCGTCGGCGTCGAACCGTTGCCGGCATGCGGAGAGGGTTGCCGGTGACACGTCGAGGCCGAGATAGCGCGGATATGCGGCAAGCGCGAGCTGGTTGCCATCGCCGCACCCGAGCTCGATCACGCTCGTCACCCGGTGGACGCGCACGAACTCGTTGAGGAACTGCGCCTTGAACTCGGCGAGCCGGCCGGACGAGCCCGTGCCTGACGTGCCGCCGCTCGCGTAGCGGCGCTCCCAATAGTCCTGCGATCCTTCGAAGTTGCGATTGCGGCGCGCCGAGAGCGCGTCGGATACAACCGGCAGCCGCCGCACGGTGTCTCGCAGGCTCGTCACGTCGCGCTCCCTTGCCGCGCGCACGCTACGTCGATGCCCGTTCGCCGGTCAGCGGTGCTTTGCCCCACCGGCAATGGGGGCTTCTCTCCAAGGTCGTCCCGAAGCTGTGTTCGTAGGTCAGCGCGTCCTTGCCTGGCGTTCCCGTCGACTGATGCGCGAACGGCGTCGTCGATACGCTCGAGCCGTGCAGGCGTGGGCGGAGACGTTGCTGAAACGCACGGCCGGTCGGTTCGAGCTCGCCGACGACGTGCAGTGCAGGGTGCGAGCGCGCGAGCGCCGCGACTTCCTTGCGAGCGTGCTCGGGCCCGGCGGCACCGGCGCCGAGCTGGGCGTGTTCAAAGGTCATCTCACCCCGGTGCTCACCGAGGTGACGCGGCCCGTGCGACTCTACGCAGTGGATCCTTGGTATCTCGCCGAACCCGAGTGGACATGGGCGCGGGGTCACCGATCCACGGTGCTTGGCCTCGCCGGAGCCCTGCGCCGATCGCGCCGTGCGATCGAGGACGGGATCGTGGAGGTACGGGTTGCCTTCGATACCGACTTCCTCGCCGACCTCGACGACGCCCACCTCGACTGGGCGTACGTGGACACCACGCATCAGTACGAGCACACGTGCGCCGAGCTCGATCTCCTGGCTCGGAAGGTGCGCCCGGGCGGAATCGTCGCGGGGGACGACTGGCAGACCGACCCTCACCACCGCCATCACGGGGTGAAGCGTGCCGTTGACGAGTTCGTCAGCGCCGGCCGGGCGGTGGTCGTTGGGGTCGACGAGGCACTCCACCAATGGGCCATCCGGCTGCCGGGATTATGACAGTCGTTGCGACGTGAGCCGCGCTCACTTAGAGTGAGCCGCGCGGCCGCGATGGTGGAACGTTGGCGGCGCGATGTCGGTACGCAGCAGGGGGACCGACTCAATGGTGAAGGGGCTAGCAGAATGATCGTCAATTCGCGTCTCGCGCGTCGGCGTTGGACGGCGGCCGGTGCCGTCGTGGTGATGTTGACCGCGTTCGTCGGTCCGCTCGCCGCGAGCATCGTGACCGCCACGTCCGCGGCGGCCGCAACGCCCGCAGGGCCGTTCACGGTCGACATGACCAACCGAGAGGACGTGCGCCAGTTCTACTTCCACGTGCACGACTCGTCGAACGGTGTCGACCCCGGTTGGACGGGAAGTGTGGCGGGTTGTAATCCCGGCACCGTGTCGCAGGACTACCTGAACGCGACGCTGACGCGGATCAACTACTTCCGCGCCATGGCGGGTGTGTCCTCGAACGTCACCCTCGACGCCACGGACAACGCCAAGGCGCAGGCTGCCGCGTTGATGATGAGCGCGAACGGCCAGTTGAGTCACGATCCGCCGAACACGTGGACGTGCTTCTCGCAGGACGGTCACGACGGAGCCGCGTCGTCGAACCTCGCGCTCGGCAACACCGGTCCCGACGCGATCGACCAGCTGATGTTCGACGACACCGAGCTCGGCCATCGTCGCAACATGCTCTACGAAGGCACCGACGTGATGGGTTCGGGCAGCGTGCCCGCGAACGGCACCAACCCCGCGGCCGAAGCGCAGTACGTGCTCACCCCGTCGGTGAACCCGCTGCCCACTCCGCGCGACACTTTCATGGCGTGGCCGCCGAAGGGCTTCGTGCCCTACCAGGTGGTGTACCCGCGCTGGAACTTCAGCTTGGCGGGCGCCGACTTCACCAACGCCACTGTCACGATGTCGCAGAACGGCAACAACATCCCGGTCACGGTCGACCCGACGATGTCGAACTTCGGTGATCCGGCGATGATCTGGGTTCCCACGTTGCCTGGGGTGGCCGACGGCCAGGCGTGGCCGAAGCCGTCCGGCGACCAGACCTACACCGTCACGGTTGCCAACGTTGTGGTCAATGGCGGCGCTCCGCAGAACTTCACGTACAACACCACGGTGATCGATCCGTCGGTCGGTGACGCGGCGCACGCTCCGAGCGGCTCTGCGACGCCCACCGTCGGACAGGCGAGCACCTACACGGTGCCGGCCGTTCCGAACGCCACGGGCTACGAGTTCCGCACCACGCCGCTCACGCAGTCGACGTTCAGCGACGGCGCCGAGAACGGCTCGAGCAACTGGACCCTCAACAACAACGGCGGTGGTTACGACGCCGTCGAGACCACCGACGTTGCGAGCGGCACCCACGCGTTCCAACTCGCGCAGACCACGTTCACAGGTCCTGACACGCTCACGTTGAACCGCACACTGGTACCAAGTGCGGCGAGTCAGCTCACGTTCGACAGCAAGGTTCTCAACTTCGACAACCTCGAAGCGAGCGTGCAGGTGTCGACCGACGGCGGGAACTCGTGGAGTGGCAACGTCTACGACCAGAAAGACGGCAACGAGGGCGCTTTCTCGCACAAGACCGTGTCGCTCGCCGCGTACGCCGGTGAGCAGATCAAGATCCGCTTTGCCGTCGGTTACCAGAACAACGGCGGCAGCGTGTGCGAGTGCACGAACAGCGCGTGGCACTTCGACAATGTGGCCCTCGCCAACACGCAGGAAGCCGGCACACCTGTGGTGGCGAACCAGAGCGCGAACCCGTCGTTCTCGTTCACGCCGCCGGCGGCCGGTACCTACGCCATCGACGTGCGGCCGGACTACTCGAACCCGACGTACAGCGGCGTGTTCAGTGCGGCGCTCCAGGTGACCGCGAGCGGCGGGGGCGGCACGACGCCGACACTCGGTTACGTCGACTCGAAGGGCAACGCCTGGGCAAAGCAAGGAGTCGGTGGAACCTGGACAAGAATCGATACGGGTGTAAGCGCGATCTCAGTTGCCAGCGACCCAGTGCACGGACCGGTGATCGCAGTGCTCACGCCGAACGGTGTCTACGCCAAGCAAGGTTCGATCACCGCGCCTTGGACGCGTGAGACGTTGGCTGGGGCGACTGCGGTTTCGGTTGCGACCGACAGCACGAACGGACCCATCATTGGAGTCCTCGAGCAGCCGGGCTTCTATGTCCGTCAGGGCTTGACGGGCACTTGGACGAAGGAGACGTTCTCCGGCGTCACGGGTATCTCGGTGGCGACGGATCCGACGCATGGACCATTGCTTGGGTACGTGCAGTCGAGCGGCGTGTACGCCAAGGTTGGGATTACTGGTGCGTTCACGCGCGAGACGTTGGCTGGGCCGACTGCGGTTTCGGTTGCGACCGACAGCACGAATGGACCGATCCTTGGGATCCTGCAGCAGCCGGGCTTCTATGTCCGTCAGGGTTTGACGGGTGCGTGGACGAAGGAGACGTTCTCCGGCGTCACGGGTATCTCGGTGGCGTCTGATCCGACCCATGGTCCGCTACTTGGGTACGTGCAGTCGAGCGGTGTCTACGCCAAGGTGGGTATCACCGGAGCCTTTACGCGTGAAACACTGGGCGGACCGACGGCGGTCGCTGTGGCGACTGACAGCACCAATGGACCGATCATCGGAATCAATCAGCAGCCCGGTTTCTACGTGCGGCAGGGTTTGACCGGTGCGTGGACGAAGGAGACGTTCTCCGGAACGACAGTGATCGCAGTTGGCGGTGTGAACAGCTGACCGACGCGGTCCACGCTCTGTCATGGTGAATCGTTTCGTAGTCTTGCACCGGTTCATCCGGTGCAAGACACGAAAGGACTGTCATGCGTGAGGCGCCCACGATCGTTCTGATTGGCGCGGGATCGACATCGTTTGGTTTGTCGACGATGCACGACCTGTATGGCGACGACGTGTTCCGCGGCGCCACTCTTCGGCTGGTCGACCTCGACGGTGCCGCGGTGGAGCGCGTGCGCACGCTCGCCGGCGCGCTCGAGGCCGGTACCAGTCAGGGGATCACCGTCGAGGCCTTCACCGACCGGCGCGAGGCGTTGCCGGGCGCCGACGCGGTGGTGATCTCCGTGGAGGTCGACCGCGATCGCCGCTGGGTGCTCGACTACGAGATCCCGCGCCGCCATGGCGTGGAGCACGTGCTCGGTGAGAACGCAGGGCCGGGCGGCATGTCGCACGCGCTGCGCACGATCCCGCTCGTCGCGGGCATCGCCCGCGACGTGGAGGCACTTGCGCCCGACGCGCTGCTCATCAACTTCACGAACCCCGAAGGCCGCATCTGCACCGCCTTCCGCCGCCACCTCGACCAGCCGATCGTGGGGCTGTGCCACGAGGTCGAGCTCGCGCGCCGGCGCTTCGTGGACGTGATGGGCCGTCCGATCGAGTGTCGCGCTGCAGGCCTCAACCACCTCACGGCACTTGTGACCGCGCGCGACGCCGACACTGGCGACGACCTGACCGCCGAATTGCACGATGCAGTCAACAAACTCGAGGACGGCGACGGCGAGACGTACGGCTTCGTGCGCTATCTGCACGACCGCTTCGGCGCGGTGATCGCCACGAGCGACAGCCACGCCGGCGAGTACTACGCCGAGGCCGTCGAGCACGCCCAGCCGCACGACTTCGTGCAGAGCCAGGGCGAACTGCGCGACGTGATGGACAAGGTCGCGGGCATGATCATCGAGGGAAAGATCGACCTCGGAGCCTTCTTTGCCTACGAGACCAGCGAACCATTGAAGGGCATCTTGCGTGCTGCGATCTCGGGTGAGCCCGAACGCATCGCCTCGGCGATCCTGCCGAACGACGACCTGATCCCCGACCTGCCCGCCGACTGCGCGGTCGAGGTGAGTGGGATCGCCCGCGCTTCGCAGATCTCCGGCGACCGCAGCGACGATCTCCCGCTCGCGTTCGCGGCCACGCTGCGCCACGAGGTGGCGATCCAGCAGCTCGTGGCCGACGCAGCGTTTCTCGGTTCGCGTGAGGCGGCGTTGCAGGCGCTACTGCTCGACCCGGTGGTGGGTTCGTCGCGGGCGGCCGAGGCGATCCTTGCCGACTACGAGGATGCGCACCGCGACCTGTGGCCCGCCCTGGCCTGAGGTCCGCGCCAGGCGGTCAGTCCACGGTTTTGCTGGCCGCGGCTTGGCCCGGGAATCCCATACCACCCGTGATGCCGGAGCGGCCGCCCCCTATGCCGCCGCTCCCGGACTTCCCGCCCGTGCCGACGGTGACCAGAGCCGCGTTCAAGGACGTGATCGCGCCGCTGCCCGCGGTGAGCGCGCCGATGCTCGGTCCGCCGGAGGCGCCGCCGCCACCGCCGCCTCCTCCACCGCC
>DASXZO010000085.1:0-32180 GCA_036501845.1 Acidimicrobiia bacterium
GCAAGTCAAACGACGCACTCAGCAGGACTAGTTACGCGGGACGTCCTTGAAGGGACGGTCCTTGTCGATGCGGATGTCGCCGGGGAGTCCGAGCACGCGCTCGCCCATCACGTTGCGCTGCACCTGTTCGGTGCCGCCGCCGATGCGGATCGACCACTGACTCAAGAACACTTGTTGCCACGAGCCCTCGTGGGGCGCGTCGCCGTCCATCAACATGCCGCGCGCGCCTTCGATCGCCATCAGCAGATCGCCGTCGAGCGCCACACGCTGCGACACGAAGAGCTTGATCACCGACGATTCCGGGCCCGGCGGTCGACCCGACTTGGCCGCGGCGCGAGCGCGCAGGCCGAGCCACTTCACGAGCTCGAAACGTGTGTAGCACTTGGCGAGCTCTTGCCGCATCACCGCTTGGTCGGTCACACCGCATTCCTGCGCGAGCTCGTGGACGGCCTTGAAGTTCATGCCCCCGCCGCCGCCACCGATCATCGTGCGCTCGTTCATGAGCGTGCTGAGGGTGACGCGCCAGCCGTCATCGACGTCGCCGAGCACGTTGTCGGCGGGAATTCGCACATCGGTGAGGAACGTCTCGTTGAAGTGCGCGTGGCCGGTGATCTGTTTCAGCGGCCTGGCGTCGATGCCCTGGGAATGCATGTCGACGAGGAAGTACGAGATGCCGCGGTGCTTGGGCACATCCCAGTTGGTGCGGGCGAGCAGGATGCCCCAGTCGGCGTAGTGCGCGCCCGAGTTCCACACCTTCTGCCCGTTCACCACGAACTCGTCGCCGTCGCGGTCGGCACGAGTGGTGAGGCCCGCGAGGTCGGAACCGGCACCCGGCTCCGAGAACAGCTGGCACCACAGGTAGTCGCCCGACAGGATCTTGGGCAGGAAGTGCTGCTTCTGCTCCTCGGTGCCGTGCGCCATGATCGTGGGCGCCACCATCTGTGTGGCCACGCTGAAAAAGCCCACCGACACCGCGAACTTCGACTCCTCCTGAGCAAAGATGCGCGCGTGCTTCTGGCTCAGCCCGAGCCCGCCGTACTCCTTGGGCCACGTGATGCCGGCCCAGCCGTTGTCATAGAGCGTGCGCTGCCACTTGCGGCTCGCGGCCACGTGGGCGAGCTCGGTCTCGGTGCTCGTGTCGGTGTTCCCGAGCGTGGTGCGCAGGTCGGTGTTCCCGACCTTGGGCTTGGCGAACTTCTCGAGAAACGCTCGCGCCCGAGCGCGGAAGTCCGCTTCCTCGGCCGATTCTTCGACCACCACCTGCTGCGCCAACGCGCTACTCCTCGCTCTGGATGACGAGAACTGACGTTACTGTCAGCCGAAGAGCAGGGCGTAGTTGGCGCCGCGGCGGAGATGGTGGCCGCCATCGACCGGCACACACACGCCGGTGATCCACGACGACTCGGGGCCGACGAGGAAACGCACCGCCGCGGCCACGTCGTCGACGTTGCCCACCCGCTCGAGCGGCATGTTCGCGTGGTAGTCGTCGAGCAGCTTGCCACCCGCGGTGATCGGCGCCATCAACTCGTCGGCGATGATGCCCGGCTGCACCACGTTCACGCGCACACCGTCACCACCCCACTCCTCGGCCGCGTACCGGCACAGCATCTCGATACCGGCCTTCGACGCGCCGTACGCGGGCAGGTAGCGGTGCGGGAAGTGTCCGGCACCCGACGACATGCCGACGATGGCGCCGCCCGACGGCGACTGCGCGCGCATCTGCTGCGCGGCGTGCTTGATGGTGAGGAACGTGCCAGTGAGATTCACGTCGACGGTGGCGCGGAACGCCTCGATGTCGGCGTCGGCGATCGGGCCCATGTGGAGCGAACCACCGGCGTTGGCGAACACGATGTCGAGACGCCCAGTGGGCTCGGCGGCGAACGCGATCGCCGCAGCGATCTGGTCTTCGTCGGTGACGTCGGCGGCGATACACCGAGCGCCGTGGCCGATCTCGGCCACCGCGCTCGTGAGCTTCGCTTCGGTGCGCCCGCAGATGGTGACCGCAGCGCCGTCGCGCGCGAGCAATGACGCGGCTGCCAAACCGATGCCGCTGCCACCGCCCGTGACCAGCGCGGTGCGTCCCTCGATGCCGCTCATAGGGCGAGATGCTTGCGCAGGAACTCGGCGATGTCGTCGACCCCCGCGTCGCCTTCAGGAGTGATGCCGGCAAACGCGGGGAACACGTGGATCATCTCCGGATACACCTCGAGCCGGCAGTCGACCCCCGCCTGTTGGGCGCGATCGGCGAACCCACGACTGTCGTCGAGCAGCGTCTCACACTCGCCGACCATCACGAACAGCGGCGGTAAGCCTTGGGGGTCGGCGAACAGCGGCGATGCGATCGGGTCGCGCGCGTCGGTGCCGGCGAGGAACCACTCGGCCATGCGGCGCAGGCCGGCCTCGGACACCATCGGGTCGACGTCGGCGAGCGTCCGCATCGTGTCGCCGCTCAGTGAAAGGTCGGTCCACGGCGAGATCGGCACGGCAGCCACCGGCAGCGGCACACCGCGATCACGCAGCAACATCAGGGTCGCGATCGTGAGGCCGCCGCCGGCGCTGTCACCCGCGATCGCGATGTGGTCGGGCGCGAAACCGGCGTCGAGCAGCCCCGTGTACGCGGCGACCGCGTCGTCGCTCGCGGCAGGATGCGGGTGCTCGGGCGCCAGCCGGTAGTCGGCGCTGAACACCGCGGCTCCGAGCGCGAGCGCCAGGCGCGTGGTGAGGTTGCGGTGCGTGTCGGGCGAGCCGATCACATAGCCGCCGCCGTGCAGGTAGAGCACCACGGTGTCGTCGGCGCGCGCCGCACCGTCAGGACGGTGCCACAAGCCTGTGACTCCGCCGATGGTGCGCTCGTCGACCGTCACACCCGGAAGTGGCGGGAGCAGCGAGGTGTCACCTTGCATCGCGGCACGCAGCTCCTCGGGGCTGCGGTCGGGTGCGTCGAGCTCGAGGTTCGAACGCAGGTAGTCGACGATGGCGTGAAAGGCCTCGCTCGCCATGTCGTCAGCCCTCGATCGAGATCGCCTGCTTCGGGCAGAGGCGCACGGCTTCCTCCATTTTCGGTCGCATCGCCTCGGGCGGTTCTTCCTGCAGGATGTACAAGAAGTCGTCGTCACGCACTTCGAACACGTCGGGCGCGATGCCCATGCACACGGCGTTGCTCTCGCAGCGGTCGAAGTCGACGATCACCTTCATGGCTACCTCGGTCGTTGGCGTTGTCGGGATCGTGATCGACCCTACTTCGGGGCGCTCGCCGGCCGCACCGGCCCCTCGGTAGGGTGCCGACCGGCCGAGCGACAACGAGCCACCGACCTGCAACAGCGATGCCGGAGCGAGGGAAGGCCGACCGGCCCGTGAGCGAAGCGAGCAAGAGGTAGAAGATGCGCATCTACGAGGCAGTACCCGAAGGCACCGCGCGCGGCGGCGTGATCGTGATCCAGGAAGCGTTCGGCGTGAACGAGCACATCGAGGACGTGACGCGCCGTTTCGCGGCGGCGGGGTATCACGCGGTGTCGCCGGCCCTCTACCACCGCCAGGGCGACCCCACCTTCGAGTACGGCCAATTCGACAAGCTCATCGAAGTGATGGGCGCGCTGTCGGACGACACGATCCTCGAGGATCTCGACGGCGCGCGCGAGCGGCTCCACGAGCGCGGCTTCGCCGATCCCAACATCGGCGCGGTCGGTTTCTGCATGGGCGGCCGAGCGTCGTTCCTGCTCGCGGTGAACCGGGCGATCGGCGCGGCTGTTGGCTTCTACGGCGGCGGCATCGTCACGGCTCGCGCCCCGCAGTTCCCGGCGCTGGTCGGTCGCGTCAGCGAAATGAAGACGCCGTGGCTCGGCTTGTTCGGCGACGACGATGGATCGATCCCCGTCGACGACGTCGAGACGCTGCGGGGCGAGCTCAGCGCGCACGCGCCGGTCGACACCGAGATCGTGCGCTACGCGGGCGCCAAGCACGGCTTCCACTGCGACCTGCGGCCCGACTACAACGAGGCCGCGGCCAAGGACGGCTGGGCGCGCACGCTCACCTGGTTCGAGGCACACCTCGCGCCTGTTGCCGCCAACGCCTGACCGCGGCGCCGCTCCGGCGCACTCGCCGATCTCATCCATTTGGACGATGCCGTCGGCGACGATGATCTCTACACTCGACGAGTGGGGCAAAGCGGGCATGACACACTTTCACACCGCCTGATACTGCTTGTCGGCGCGTTGGCCCTGACCGGCTCGGCGTGTGCGGGAAGCTCCGCGAGTTCGAACCTGGGCCCCAGCCCCGCGCCCGCCACAATGGCATTCTCGGGGTCGGAGTCGTTCGCGAGCCACACCGCGGCGCCGGCCGACGACGGCGGCCACATCGGCCGGGGACCCCATGGCGGCACGCTCACGGTGGGCCTCACCGTGTCGCTCGACGGCGCGCCGGGCGTCCCCGCCGGCAGTTCGCACACGCCAAGCCCCTACCGGGTGGTGGCCACACCGGCTCGCGATCCCACGAGCCCGCTCGCCGGCCTGTGCAAGCCCGACGACGGCACCATGTGGGGCTGGACCTGGCGCGTGCAGGTGATCGACACCGTCACCAATGCCGTGGTGTCCGACGAACCCGAGTGCATCGCCTTTTCGCTTGCCGCCGGTCCACCGGGACCGGGCCCGGTGGGCACGACGCCGCCGACGATCGGCGAGATCTGGCGCACCGCGCACATTCCCGATCCGCCGCTCGAGTTGTCGCCCCCCGACGACGGTGTGACCGGTCTCGCCACGTGGATGTGGTCGTCGAGCCCCGACACGATCGCGATCGACGCCACGCTCGACGGCTGGACGGTGCGCGGCGTCGCGCGCCGTGCCGCGTTCGTCTTCGACGCCGGCGACGGCGACGGTGGCGCGGTGCAACGCGGCAGTGGCGGGAGCGAAGGCGCGCCGGCCCTGACGCACATGTACGAGCGCAAGGGCACCTACCGCGTCGCCGTCGGCACCATGTGGACGGCCACCGTGGCGATGACGGGACCGGGCCTGGAGGCACGCGCCACGTCGATCGGTACGGCGTGGCTCACCGTGTCGGGCGACTATCCGGTGATCGAAGTGCGCAGCAACCTCACCGGCTGACGTCCGCGCCTCGTTGGCCGGTGACCTTGGTCACGAGGGCCGATCGGCCCATTCCGCGGCGAGCGCCGAAGCTGCACGATGCTCGGCATGGCAGGGATCATCCTCGTCGCCGCGCTGCTCGCCGCCGTGCTCGGCAGCACCCTCGCGGCGGCCCGCCTCGGTCGCTAGCAACTCGGCGCAGACGTACGCGGCGATCGTTACCAGCCGAGGTTGTCGACCATGAGGTTGCCGCCGGAGAGTTCGGCAATCGTGTGCAGCGTGCCGTCGGTGTCGATGATGACCTTCGTGATCGGTTCGGTGCCGCGCGCCTCAGCGCAGAACTGGTACGTGCTGGTGATGAGGTCGCCGTTGGTGTCGGCGGCGATCGAGGCGCCGCCGTCGCAGCGTCCGAGCGGGGTGCGGCCGAGTGCCGCGAGCCGCGCGTTGTAGCGGATGAGTCGGATTGGCCCGGTGATCCCGGGCTGGGGACCGCAGACTTCGATCGCGGCGTAACCATGCGAGGTGGTTGTCACGGCGTTCGGCTCGCAGCCCGGATCGTTGCGCACCACCCTCCCTTGGAATCCTGGCTGCGGGCGGCCGGCGTCGACGAGCACGAGCTGCGATGTGTGGGGCTGTTCGCACATGCCATAGCCGTCGTCCGGGGAGTGCGCGTCGAAGGACGCGCCGTACACCGCGACGAGGTGACGCCCATCGGCACTCCATTGCTGGTCTGTGAGCAGATGGCAGGGAGCCGCTTGCTTCCCGATCGAAAACTGATGACGCGTACGCAGGTCCATCACCTGCAGCCAGTTGTTGAAATATCCGTTCGCGCATCCACTCATGCTGAACGCGATTCGGCTGCCATCCGGTGACGGGACGGCATCGTCGATGAGTTCGTTGTCGTTGCCGCGCAGCACGACGTCGATCTTCCGGGTCGCAAGATCGAGGCGCATCACGTCGCTGCTGCACGAGTGCGCACGCGGGCCGCAGCCCGCGATGTCGCTCGTGCACGAGGGACCTTCGGACGTGGTGATCCACACGTGGCGGCGATCCGGATCGAGCGAAAGCGACGGAGCGAGAGGAGCTTTGATCCGGTACACGACTTCGACGACCCGATCGGTTCGCGCGTCCGAGATCGCGACGACGGATCCGCCGGCGTCCTGGCGCAACGAGACGAAGCGCGACGGCCCCAAGCGGAGTCCCGCCGCGGCCTGCGGGGCGTCTGTGGTCGACGGGAGCCGAGGATTCGTATTCGAAGCCGCGCTCCCGCAACCGGCGAAGACGCAGGCCAGCACTCCGACGCACGCCGGACGAATGCTCTTCACGGCCGATGAGACGTAGCGCGCCCCGATTCGGTTCCCGGACGCCGGATGTGGATCAGCCGGTGATCTGGGCGCGGCCGCGCTCGACGATCGCCATGCGCTTGCGCTCGATCTCGGCCGGATCGAAGCCGGCGCCTTCCCACGCGCGCGACACCTCGCCCTCGATCCGCCAGCCTTCGGCGACCGTGGCGTCGCTCACGTCGCGATACGTCGCGAGCATCTGGCGCACCGCACGCTGGTCGATCGAGATGCAGTCGGCCGCGAGCGTGTGGCATCGCGACAGCAGCTCCTCGTGCGGCACCACTTCGTTCACGAGATTCCATTCGTACGCGGTGCGGGCGTCGATGAAGTTGCCGGTGACGCTCATCTGGCGAGCCCGCGCCACGCCGATCCGCTGCGCGAGCAACACGGTGAGACCCCAACCCGGCATCACGCCGACGCGCGCGTGCGTGTCGGCAAAGCGCGCTCGTTCTGACGCGATCAGGAAGTCGCAATTGAGCGCGACCTCGAAGCCACCGGTGACGGCGACACCGTTGATCGCACCGATCAACAGCTTGTTGTGCGGTCCGAGCGCGCCGCGCCACGACTCGCGGCGCTCGCGCGCGTTGCGTGCGTCGCCAGCACCGACATCGGCGAAACCTTCGCCCGCTTCGCGCGTCGCGCCTGATCCGAACTCCTTCAGGTCGACGCCGGCGCTGAACGCCGGATCGGCACCGGTGAGGATCATCACGTCGACGCCGTCGTCGGCCTCGCACTGCGCGATCGCGGCAGGAAGCGCGGCCCGCACGGCCCGGTTGAGCGCGTTGCGAGCTTCCGGCCGGTTGATCGTGATCAACGCGACCCGGTCGCTCACGTCGAGCAGCACCGGCGAGTCAGTCATGGCGTGGTCCTCGTCCCGTCATTCGAAAAACGTGATCTCGCCGTCGCTGGCGTCGAGCACCGCCTGCACGGCCACGTGCAGCAAAGCGTGGAGCTGTTCGAAGCGCTCGGCCTCCGGGTCGGCGGCATCGACGTCGTCCACCACGTCGGGCGCACCCTCGTCGAGTGCGGCGAAGGCCGCGTCCCAGTCGATCTGTTCGGCTTGCACGCGTAGGCGCATCACCGGTGCCTGCACGAGCGCGCGCGTCAGGTCTTGCACCATCGTGACTACCACGTCTGTGCTCGTACGCACTCCGGGTGTGGAGAGCAGGTGCAACGCCTGGAGCTTGCGCATTGCGAACGCCGCGATCATCGTGGGATCACCGAGCTCGCGCACCGCGCCCTCGGAGTCGACGGCCGACACGTCGACGTCGATCGACGGCGGCACCGAGAACCAGCGTTGCAACGTGACGAACAGCTCCGTGGTCACGTCGTGCAGCGCGAGCAGTTCAGGCGGCTTGGGCACGACCTCCATCGTGAGCGACTCGACCGGCCCGGCTCAGTTGGCGCGGTCGCGGTAGTCGAACGCCACCTTGATCGCGCCGGTCTCGCCCTGGCATGCGATTGCCTCGAACGCGCCCCGCCAGTTATCGAGGTCGAAGGTGTGCGTGAGCATCCCGTCGAGGTCGACGCGGCCATCGCTCGCCAGTTCGAGGTAGTGGTCGATGCCGTGCTTGCGCACGCCGTTCACGTCCTCGAAGCCGAAGGCGTTGGAACCGACGAAGCAGATCTCCTTGAAGTAGAGCGGCGTGTCCTCCCAGAACGTGGGGCCGTGCACGCCGGCCTTCACGAGCGTGCCGCGCGCCTTCAGCACGCGCACACCCACTTCGAACGTCTCGCGCTTGCCCACCGTGTCGTACACCACGTCGATCGCGCCCGGGTAGGCCATCGGCAGCCCGTCACTCGGCTGCAGCACACCGCCTGACCACTCCGCGGCCTGCTCGATCACGGCCAGCGCCGGTTCGTGCGAGATGACAGTGGCGCCGAGCTTGCGCGCCATATCGGATTGTGCGCCGAACCGCGCGACCACGAGCACGTCAACATCCGGGTACAGCGCGCGCAGGATCGCGGTGGCGCAGGTGCCGAGCGCGCCGGCGCCGTACACCATCACCTTGCCCCCCGGCGGCGGCGGGTTGCGGGTGATGCCGTGCAGCATCACCGCGAACGGGTCGGCGAACACCGCGACCTCGTCCGACATGCCGTCGGGCACCTTGAACAGCAACGAATCGTGCGCAGGCATCAGATCGGCGTAGCCACCGCTCGCGTCGCGTGACGTGCCGATGTGGATCCCTGGTGAGATCGGCGGCGCCGAAAACGACGCACACAACGAGTAGTCGCCGCGTTCG
The DNA here is from genome assembly GCA_036501845.1 of Acidimicrobiia bacterium. Classification (GTDB taxonomy): domain Bacteria; phylum Actinomycetota; class Acidimicrobiia; order IMCC26256; family PALSA-610; genus JBBREP01. Next base: position 8,662 of record DASXZO010000085.1, read on the forward strand.
CACGCGGGACACACCGGAGACACGCCGCGCGGCCCGCACGACAACCACGGATTGAGCACGACGCGGTCGCCCACCTCGAGACCCTCCGCGTCGGGGCCGAGTTCCACCACGTCGGCGACCACCTCGTGGCCGAGCACCTGTGGCAGCGAGAAGAAACCCTTCATCGGATTGTCGGGCGAGCGCGACTCGTCGCCGAAGTCCATGAAGATCTGTTTGGAATCCGAGCCGCAGATCCCGGTGAGGCGCGGTTTGGTGACCACCCAGTCGGACAGCAGCGGTCGCGGATCCGGATAGTCGCGATCGAGACGCGTCGGCGTCATCGCGAGCTTGCGCAGGAGCACATTGTCTGTGTCAGGCACTTCGTGTGGTTCCGGGGCCACTCCGAACACAAGCGCACGCACGCTGCACCTCCAGTTGTGTTGCCGTCGTGTGATCAGCGAAGGCGCAGCGTACGGCAATCGGCCCTGCCGAGTCCCGGCCGTGGTCACCGTCTACAGTCACCCGGACCCAATTGTCGGGGCACTGCGAGGAGCCGTTGGTCGCCACTACCGAGAAACCCACGCTCGCGCTCATCCCGAAGCTGGCAGCCTGGAACGACCGCTATCACTGGCGGGCCGTACTCCTCACCGGTTACGTGATCCTGGCGCTGGCGTCGCTTGGTTTCTCGGGTGTCCCCGTCGATCGCGAGCAGGTGGTGCTCGTGATCATGGGCGGGCTCGCACTGTCGTGCATCGGCCGGCCGGTGAGCGAGATGCTGCGCATCGCGTTCGACTGGCTGCCGTTCACGCTCGCGCTCGCGATCTACGACCTCGCGCGTGGTCTCGCAGCGCGCCTCGACCGGCCGATCTCGTACCGGTGGCAGATCTCGGTCGACAAGTTCTTGTTCCTCGGGCACGTGCCGGCCCAAGTGCTGCAACAGCACTTCTTCAGCTACACACACATTCGCTGGTACGACGTCTTCGGCTCGGTCATCTACATGTCGTACTTCATCGTGCCGTTCGTCGTGGCGGGTTGCTTGTGGCGACGCGACTGGCCCGCGTGGCGCGCGTTCGCGACACGCTTCGTGGTGATCGCATTCGTGTCGGCGTTCTGGTTCGCGATCCAGCCCACTGCCCCGCCGTGGGCCGCCGCGCGCGACTCGCACAACACGCTGTTGCAGCTCGAACTGCGCGACGGCAAGCCCAAGAGCTCACGGGGCATGGAAGTGCTCGGTCTGCACCAGGCGACGAAGCTGGTGAACAAGGGCCGGGCATCGTCGAACGACTACGCCGCCGTCCCGTCGCTGCACACCGGATTCTCGGTGCTCGTCGCGCTCACTCTCCTACCCCGCACCAAGCGAAAATGGCTGCGGTTCCTCATCATCTCCTATCCCGTGGCGATGGTGCTCACCCTCGTCTACAACGGCGAGCACTACGTGAGCGACACGCTGATCGGCGCCACCGTGGTGATACTCATCAGTTGGGCGGAGCTAGCCACGCGCGCCCGAAGACAGGCGTATTGGGAGCGCCTGTCGGCCGAGCATTGGCCGAAGCTCGCCGCGCGCCTCGCGCCGCCCGGCACCGAAGAGCGCCAGCGGGCCGCAGACCTCGCGGCCGCCGCGTCCGAGGTCTAACCGTTCAGTCGGCCGCGTCGTCGGCGGTCATGCTCGACTGTGACGCGCCCGCGGCAATGTGGCGCACGGCGCCGTCGGGCACGGGAGCCTTGGGCAACGCCGCGTCGCGCGCCACGAGCTTGATCTCGGTGCCGGGCACCACCGCCGCGGCCGCGTCGAGCAGGAACACCATGCGCTCGGCCACCGGCGCCACGCCCACAAGCACACCGCGCTTGCGCTCGGGCTTCACCACACGCACGCCGGTGCCGCCGCGCGCTTGCACGGGAAGCTCGTCGGCGCGTACCCGCTTGGCGTAGCCGGCGTCGGTGGCGAGCACCACGATCTCCTCGTGCGCCACCGCGCACGCGCCCACCACCGTGTCGTCGCCGCGCAACTTCATGCCGCGCATTCCGCCCGCGCCGCGCCCGGTGGGGCGCACCTCGCTTTCCACGAAGCGGATGCCGTAGCCGTCGCGGCTCACCGCGAACACCTCGAAGTCGTCCCAGCCCGGGAACACGGCGACGACGTGATCGCCCGCGGCGAGCTTCATCGCGGCGATGCCCATCGACCGGCCCGAAGCCTCGGCGAACTCGGCGAGCAATGTGCGCTTCACCGCACCCTGTGCGCTGACGAACACCACGTGCTCGTGCTCGGCCGCGACCGCGGCGTCGATCACGCCCACGACGCGTTCGCCCTCCGCGAACTGGAACAGGTTCGGGATCGCGGTGAGCCGGGCCTTCGGCAGGTCGTGACACGCAGCGCGGTACGCACGGCCGTGCGTCGTGAACACGAGCAGAGCCCCGAGCGCGGTGGTGTCAACGATTTGCGCCACACCGTCGGCGTCACCGGGATCGGCAACCTTGGCGCCGCGGCCCCGCGCCGACCGCGCCTGCACGTAGCCGCGCGCCGTCACGGTGACGATAAGCGGCTCGTCGTCGACGAGCTCGGCCGCGCTGATCTCGCCGGTGTCGTCGCCGACGATCTGCGTGCGGCGCGCGCACTGGAAGCTGTCGCGCACCGCGGTGAGCTCCTCGGCGATCAGTGCCATCAAGGTGGCCCGCTCGGCGAGCACCTTCTTGAGATCGCGGATCGTGTTGCGCAGCTCTTTCTGCTCGGCGAGCAGCTCGTCGCGCCCGAGCTGGGTGAGACGGCCGAGCATGAGATCGAGGATGTGGTTCGCCTGGATCTCGGAGAACTCGAACGGCTTCGCCATCAGCGCGGTGCGGGCCGTGCCGCGATCCTTCGACGCGCGGATCGTCTTGATGATCGCGTCGATCATGTCGACCGCGCGCACGAGACCATCGACGATGTGCAGCCGCGCCTCGGCCTTCTCGAGCCGGTAGCGGGTGCGGCGCGTGACCACCACGACCTGATGGTCGATCCAGTGCTGCAACGCTTCCTGCAGGTTGAGCGTGCGCGGCACACCGTCGACGAGGGCGACCGTGTTGATGGCGAAACTCACCTGTGCCGGTGTGTGCTTGAACAGGTTGTTGAGCACCACCTGCTCGTTGGCGTCGGCACGCAGCTCGATCACGAGCCGTGTGGCACCCTGGCCTGATTCGTTGCGGATGTCGCGCACGCCGTCGATGCGGCCGTTCTCCACCGCTTCGGCAAGCTTCCCGGCGATCGCGTCGACGCTCGTCTGATACGGGATCTGGCTGATCACGATCGCCTGGCCGCGGCGCGTCGCCTCCATGCTCGTGACCGCGCGCACGCGAATGGTGCCGCGGCCCGTGCGGTACGCGTCCTTGATGCCTTCGGAGCCCATGATGAGCCCGCCGGTGGGGAAATCGGGGCCCTTCACCGAGCGCATGAGCTCGGCCAGGCTCGTATCGGGTTTGCGGATCAGCTTCAGCGCCGCGCCGCACACCTCCCCCAGGTTGTGCGGCGGGATGCTGGTGGCCATGCCTACGGCGATGCCGTGGATGCCGTTCACGAGCAGGTTCGGGAACCGGCCGGGAAGCACCTGAGGTTCTTCGTCGGCGCCGTCGTAGTTCGGCTGGAAGTCGACGGTGCCCTCGTCGATACCGGCGAGCAGCTCCATCGCGACGGCACTCAGCCGGCACTCGGTGTAGCGCGACGCGGCGGGCGGGTCGCTCGGCGAACCGAAGTTGCCGTGCTTGTCGACGAGCGGGTGCGAGAGCGCGAAATCCTGGCCCATCCGCACGAGCGCGTCGTAGATGGCGGAGTCGCCGTGCGGGTGGAATCGACCCATCACGTCGCCGACGACCCGGGCGCATTTCACGAACGGACGGTCGGGACGCAGCCCGCTGTCGTGCATGGCCCAGAGGATGCGGCGATGCACAGGCTTCAGGCCGTCGCGCGCGTCGGGCAGTGCGCGCGACACGATGACGCTCATCGAGTAGTCGAGATACGACGACTCGACCTCTTCCGCGAGCGTGCGGCTCACGACCGGTGCGGCGAAGAGCGTGTCGCCGGACGCAGCGGGTGACTTGCGACGGGCCATGAAGGCGACGCTACGTGAAGGTCGCGACACCGCCGCGGCACTCGCCGTAGCCTGGCGGTGCTGTGAGCGACGTGAGCACAGGGCCCGGGACGGCCAAGCGAACCGGGAAGAAGATCCGGCTCGGGCCTGGGTTCCGCCGGCTCTGGACGGGTGCCGCGGTCTCGAACATCGGCGACGGTCTGCTCATCGTGGCCATGCCACTCCTCGCCGAACAACTCACGCGGCATCACGGCAGCGCCGGGTCGAGCGCGGTGCTCGTGACCGGCATCGTCACGATGCGCTACGCGGCGTGGCTCCTGCTCGGACTGATCGGCGGCGTCGTCGCCGACCGTACCGACCGCCAACGCGTGATGGTGTACGTGGACTTGGCGCGCACCATCGCGGTCGGTGCGCTGGGCGTGACCATCGTGATGGGCACACCGCCGATCGCGTTGCTCTGGATCACCGCGTTCCTGCTCGGCTGCGGCGAGGTGTTCTTCGACACGTCGGCCGAGGCGATGTTGCCCAACGTCGTCTCGGAGGACCTGCTCGAGCGGGCCAACTCACGGCTGTACGTGACCCAATCGGTTGCCGTCGACCTCCTCGGGCCGACGATCGGGGCCTTTCTCTTCGCCGCGGCCGCGTCGCTCCCCTTCCTGCTCGACTCGTGGTCGTTCCTTGCGTCGGCGATGGTCGTGCTCACGTTGCGGGGCTCCTTCCGGCCGAAGCAACAGCATGCCGACGCCGACGCCGACGCCGATGCCGATGCCGATGCCGACGCCGGCGCAACCCAACAGCCCGTGACCTCCGTGCGCGCAGCGATCGCCGAGGGCTGGCACTACGCGCGCGGGCACCGGCTACTGCGGTCGTTGATCGTGCTCGGAGCCGCGTGGAACTTCTTCGCCGTCGGCTCCGAATCCACCACCGTGCTGTTCGCCAAACGCGGGCTGCACATGAGCGACGGCGCGTTCGGCCTCACGTGGGCCGGGTTCGCGGTGGGCGGCGTGATCGCGGCGTGGCTGACCGAACGCATCGTCGATCGATTCGGCCCGGGCCACACAATCCTCGCCACGTTCCTGCTGGGTGGCATCGCCGGCACCACCGCGGCGCTCTCACACAACGCCGTCGTGTTCGCGTTCGGGTTCGGGTGCAGCTTCGCGGCGGGAACGGCGGCAAGCATCGTGGTGGTCACGCTGCGCCAGCAACTCGTGCCCGACGCGCTGCGCGGGCGCGTCTCGGCGATGTTTCGCGTCGTCATCTTCGCGTCGGCTGGGCTCGGCGCGCTCGTGATGGGCTTCCTCGTGCAGGCAGTCGGACTGCGAGCGCCGCTCTGGGCACTCGCGGCCGCGGGCTTCGCGTTGTTCGTGGCGGCGATGGGCGAGGTGAACAACCGCACCATCGCGGCCGCACTCGCACAGGCCTCGTCTCAGTAGTCGAAGCCGCCGAGGTGGCCGCTTGCATACGGGGTGCCTCCGAGCGAGTTGGCCGTGAACAGCTGGTCGTTCGTCGCCAGGCCGGCACCGGAGCTGTAGAACACCTGCATGGCGCCGGCATCAGTGTGGCCGCTCAGGTCGAGGAACGGTACCGACACCGCAAGATCGTCCTTGCCGTTGCCGCTCCAGTCGCCGCCCCGAACGAGCGCGCCGAACTCTTCATCCTCGCCGGCGGGACCGATCATCCCGGCGGTGTCGCGGTCGACCGTGAAGCCACCCGAGCGCGACAGGCGGCCGCCGACGTTGTGGAGCACCACCACCTCGCCCGCAGTCGCATGACCGCCGATACTGCGACCTTCCACGCCGATCGCGAGGTCGGGACGGCCGTCGCCGTCGAAGTCGAACGCCGAGAAGCTCGAACCGAAATAGTCGTGGGCCGCGGGCGACTGACCGACCGTGGTGTTGCTCACCAGATAGATGAGCGCACCGTCGGCCGTGAGCCCGTGTGCGCTGCCGTACAGCACCGTCGCGGCCCCGATGCTGGCAGTCGAGCCCTGGCTCTCACTCGGCGCGCCGATCACGAGCTCGGATCGCCCGTCGCCGTTGATGTCGAGCGCGCCAAGTGTGGCGCCGAACTGATCGTTGTTCTCGCTCGAGTCGGGGATGCCCGACGTGTCTTCGGTCCACGTCTGGCCACCCGTGCCCGTGAGGCCTACCGAGCTGCCCCGCAGGATGTCGACGGCACCGGCACCGGGTTGGCCCGCCACGTCCTTGTCGGGCGCGCCCACTGCGAGGTCGGCGTAGTGGTCGCCCTCGAAGTCACCGACCGCCAGGGTGTTGCCGAACTCGTCGTCAGTGTCCGCGCCACCGTGGAGCCCTGGTGTCGTCTCGGTGAACTCTTTCGGCAGCAACGGTGCCGCGTGGGACAACCCACTTGCCGTGCCGAACAGTTCGAATACCGCGCCGGCGATGTTGGCAGAACCCACGTGCTGGCCGTACGCCCCGATCGCAAGGTCGGCGCGTCCGTCGTGGTTGAAGTCTCCCGCCGCGACCGAATAGCCGAAGTATTGGAACGGAGCCGCGGTCGCAGGCATCCCGCTCGTTGCCTCGTTGAAGAACTGGGCATTCGAGGTGACGAGCCCCGAGGCCGAGCCGTACAGCACGACGACAGCACCGGAATGCGATTGACCGTTGATGGTCTTGCCCACGGCACCGATCGCCAGATCGTCGTAGCCGTCGCCGTTGAAGTCGCCGGTGGTCCACGAGAAACCGAGATTGTCGTCGGCGCCCGACGATGCGCCGCGCCCGATCGATGCCTCGGTGAAGTACTGGTGGTGGTTCCCGGTGTTGGCACCGTGCGCGCCGCCGTAGAGCACCCAGAGTCCGCCCGCCGCCTGCGCGCCGGCAACGTTGTCGCCTTGGGCGCTCACCACCAGGTCGGCATAACCGTCGTGGTTGAAGTCCGGACGGTGCACGGCCACGGCCGCGGGCCGTGCTGTTGCGCGCGCAGTGCGTTGAGCGGCGCGCGGGTGTGCTTGTGCGGGGCTGGTCGCGGCGAGGAGGATCGCGGCAACGCCCGCCATCGCAAGTGGAGTACGGATCATTGGCACAGGATGTCGCAGCGCTGATCCGGCCGTCAACGTACCGGTGCGCCCAGGCCGGGCCTACGGGCGGCGGCCCGACCTGGACGCGATTACTGCGCTCAACCCCGCCAGGAGTGTGCGCGGCCGCGCGCTGGCGGCACCCGTCGTTGGCGCAATCCTGCGGGAGACCCCCTAGGGGCAACCTCACCCTCGGGGTTACTTTTCGGTTACCTCGCCCTCGGCGCTCGTTGCCCCGCAACACGTGCCTTGCTGTGGGCGACGGCCATTCCCCCACGCGGGATAGGTAGGTAACCAAAGACTTGCCCGCCGGGGCATCACTGCGAACGGCCAACTCCTGGATGATCAGTACATCAAACAGTTCGTCTGGGGCTGGCGAGTTCGAGGAGGTGCAGCAATGAGCCGTCGTAAGGGCAACCGCTGGGACTAGGTCCTACGAAACACGAACGTCGCTGAACGGGCGCTCTGCGAGACAGGGCGCCCTGTTCGCGCCTCTGACCGGTAACCGAACACTGACCGCCAGGTGATCACCCCTCGATCCACCTTTCGGGATCATGGAGAAGTCCAAGCCCGGGGTTGGAGTGAGGAGGTGCACCATGATTCGCCGCAAGGGCAACCGGTGGGACTAGTCCACCGACGAAGCGTGTGAGAGGTGCCTCGCCGATGCGGGGCACCTCTTTCGCGATCACCGCGGCAACGCGTCAGTACCGCGTGCGAGTGAGCGCCCACTGCTGAGCACGCAGCGCGAGCGTCTCTTTGTTGCGATCCTCGTCGAAGAGGTCGAGCTTGTCGTAGAGGCCCTGCAACACCATCTTCACCGCGGCCGTGCTCGTGAAGCGCCGGCTCGCGACCTCGCTCAGTGTCGCGAGTCGCGGTGACGGACGGCCCTCGTCGTAATACGCGAACAGCAGCTCGAGCACTTCGGCCTCGGTCGGCGTGAGCCGGATCTGACGTTTGGCGACCTGACGCACCGTCGCGGCCACACCGCCGGCCCGCTCGTCCTCGCTCAAGAGGAAGTCGAAGGTGGCGGCTCCCCCGCCGAGCTCGATCACCGCGCCGTGCGCGAGCACCTGCGGCTGCCAAGGTCGCAACGCTGCGCTGTCGACGCGTGTGCCATTGGTCGACTCGCAGTCGACGATCCGCCACACGCCGGCCTCGTGCTCGACGCGCGCGTGCAGCCGGCTGATGCCGGGATCGTCGATCACGATCTCGTTCTCGGGGTCGCGCCCGATGCGGGCCGTTGCCGAATCGAGCTCGCGATCGCCGCCGACGTGACCTCGCCCCCGCAGCCTTGCCATGGCGAGGCAGGTTACGGCCGCACCCCCGCGCGGCCCCGCGATCGGTTCAGCGCCAGTGGCCGATGGCCGTCACGGCACGCTCGAGTTGCGTGATCGGCTCGATGCGCCGCGGTTCCCAGCCCTGCAGCCACTCGTTGAAAGCGTCGGCCGGGATCGGTCGGCTCATGAAGTAGCCCTGCGCGATGTCGCAGCACTGACGGGCGAGCAGGTCCCACGACACCCGGTCCTCCACGCCCTCGGCGACCACCTTCAAACCAAGGTTGTGCCCGAGGTCGACGATCGACTTCACGATCGCGGCGTCGCTCTCGTTGGCGCCCATCGTCATCACGAACGAGCGGTCGACCTTGATCTCCTGTACCGGAAGGCGCTGCAAGTGGCTCAGCGACGAGTAGCCCGTGCCGAAGTCGTCGATCGACAGCCGCACGCCGAGCGCGGCCAGCCGCTCGATCGCCGCAACCGACCGCGCCGGCTCCATGATCGTGGTCTCGGTGATCTCGAGCGTCAGCTTGCTGGGCTCGAGACCGATTTCGGCGAGCAGGTCGGCGAAGAGGTCGGGCGTCGACATGTCGAGCAAGCCGAGGGCCGACAAGTTGACCGCGATCGACATGTCGTAGCCGTTGTCGTTCCACTCCTTGCACTGCGCGATCGCTTCGCGCGCCACAAGACGAGTGAGCGGCCCGATCAGACCGGTGCGTTCCGCGATCGCGACGAACACGTCAGGCGACATGAAGCCGTGCTCGGGATGGAACCAGCGCACAAGTGCCTCGGCGCCCACGACGTGCTCGTCGCTGATGCGCACCTTCGGCTGGTAGTACACCTGCAGTTGCCGACGCTCGATCGCTTCGCGCAAGGCACCCACGAGCGCGAGCCGCGTCACCGTGTTCTCGTCGGTCTCGGCGTCGTACACGGCGATGCCGCTCGGCTCGCGCTTGGCCGAATACATCGCGATGTCGGCGCGCTTGAGCAAGGTGTGCGCGTCGGCGCCGTGCAGAGGCGCAACCGTGATGCCGATGCTCCCCGCGATCTCCAGTGACACACCGCGCAACGCGAACGGCGGGACGAGCACCGAGCGCGCCTGGTTCGCAACCTCTTGCGCGGTCTCGACGTCGGCGATGCCCGGCACCACGATGGCGAACTCGTCACCGCCGAGCCGGGCCACAGTCGCGCTGTCTCCGAGCGCGCCCGAGAGCCGCGACGCGACCAGCGAGAGCACCTCGTCGCCGGTGTCGTGGCCGAGCGTGTCGTTCACGTCCTTGAAGCGGTCGAGGTCCATGAGCATCACGGCCACGCCGTCATTCCCGCTGCGGTTGAGCGCATCGCTCACCCGGTCGACGAAGCTCGTACGGTTCGCCAGTCCCGTGAGCGCGTCGTGGGCCGCCTGGTACTCGCGCTCGCGCACCTCACGAGCCACGCGGTCGATCAGCCGACCGTTCTCGAGCGCGACACCCGCGTGGTTGGCGAGCGCTTCGAGGAGACGGCCGTCGCCCGAGTCGAAGGTGGCGCCCTCGTTGAGGCGGTCGGCCACGAGCAGGTAGCCCGCCACGCCCTCCTCGCCGTAGAGCGGAGCCACGGCCAGATCACGCACGCCGAAGTCGTCGAGCAGCTCGGCGCGCGCGCTCGACCGTCGCGCGAAGCGACGACCGTCGGGCGTGACCAGCAGCACCTCGTGGCGTTGCACGACGCGATCCCAGAACGGGCCGCCGGCGTCGACCATCTCCGAGGTGACGTCGGCGTCGCCCGACAGGCGCATCCGCAGGCACCGCTCCCCGTCGAGGCCGACGAGGACGATCTCGGCGATGTCCGCACGCAACGCGCGTCGCACTTGTTCGAGGATGGCGGTGAGCACCGACTCGGCCCGCCGCGCCCCACTCACCGCGCGCGTGAAGTCGTAGAGGAGGTGCAGGCTCGCGTAACGCTGCGCCAGCGCGCTGTAGCCGTGGTACGCGGCGTAGAGCACACCGCCGATCACCACGAGCAGGATCGCAGCGGCGGAATTGAAGTGGATCAGCAGGCTCGCAGCCAGGGCCAGGCTGGTGTTGGCAACCGCGGTGCCCACGCCCACCACCATGGTGGTGAGTGCCTCACGCTCACCGCCATGCCAGGCGATGACCGTGCTGACGGAGGTCCAGCCGACGACGTCTGCCGCCAGCACGGCCGCCACCGCGGCGAGCCAGGTGCGGGGCTGGGTGATGTCGGCCGTGTGGCACAGCACACCGAACACGGCGAGGGCGGCGACGCTCTCGAACGTGAACAGCGCGAAGTTGAACATCACCTTGCGCGCCGAGCGCTGCTTGGGAACCACCACCGCCATCTCGCCGATCGCCCGCGACACCACCAGCGCCACCGGCGAGGCGAGGTACAGCGCGATCGTGAGTGGGATCTCCGAGAACGTGAAGGCGTGCGCTTCCCGCCGGATCTCGATCTCGACGGTGAAGATGGCGCACGCCGCGAACAGCACCGCCAGCAGCCACGGCGGCAGCAGCCCGTTGGCGTGGATCACCGGGTGGCCGGCGACCACAGGGGCCAGCGCGGCCGTCCCGACGAGCAGTGCTGCAGAGAGCGCCGCAACCCGGATACCGGCGTCAGGGCGCGCGCCACCGCCGTGTGGCCGCCCGTTCGGCTGCGGAGCTTCCTGGCTCATAGGTGCCTTGGTCGAGAGACGGCGTCCGTTCACGCCTCTGACCACGGATATCGGCAGCCTGGGGCACCCGCTGGAGGCTTAGCCACCTCAGCACCAACACCCACAATGGGTGACATAGGCCACCACAGTCTCGGAGGCGATCAACCACGCAGCGTGGCCAACCGAGAACTCCTGCACCCACCTACCCAGGAGTCCTCAAATGCGCAAGTTCACCAAGGCCGCCCTCGCCATCGTCCCCGTCGCCGCCCTTGCCGTCGCGCAGTTCGCCCCCGTGCTCGGCGACATCGTGGTGCATCACTGATCAAAAGCTCGTCCGAGCCGCTCTGTGAGCCACGTGCTCACCACGGGATCCGGCTTTGCACGGTCAAGAATCGCCAGGCCCGCGGACGCGAGTTCGCGGGCCTGTTCGTGTTGTCGTTCGGCAAGCAGAGCCGCGCAGATCGCCCGATGAATCGCCCACAGGTTCCGTAACGCCGGCCTCAGGATCTGCTCGACGAGCCAGTCGACGCGGGGCGCGATGTCTGGCGGACCAAGCGCCATGAGTAACGGGCCCGGGAAGACAACGTTGAACCGCTCGTAGCTCGACCCGCTCGCCGTGAGGAACGCCGCACGCGTGCGAAGCAATGCATCACCGGCATCGTGCTCTCCGCGCAGGTAGTGAAGCAGCGCCAATTCGTTGGCGGCGCCCGGAGGATGGGTCCCGTTGAACGCGGCAGCCCAAGGCGGACCGAGCAACGCTATATACGACAGGTCAGCGATTGCATCGATCACTCCGTCACCGACGAACCGATCGCGCTTCACACTCGCAATCTGACCGGTCCACATCGGCACAGTTAGCCCGAACATCCGCGTTGGGTAGTCACACAGCGGATCATCCGCCGCAACGATCACTCTGTTCAGAAGATCGGGAGCGTCGGACCCATTCGCGATTTCGATCGAAGCGCTGAGCGAGTCCAGATAGACGCGTTGGAGACGCTCCAACGGTTGCCGCGAGGCGCGCTCGGCATACACGCGCGCCCCTGGGACATCGCCAAGCTCAAACGCGATCTCCGACGCGTGAATGGCCAAGCTCCCAAGCTGCGTCGCAGCGCCAAGCGCCTCGGCGTCGTCGATTGCGTCGTCGAGAAGGCTGCGTGCGGCAGCCGGGTCAACGACCGCGACGAGCGTCGCCGTGGCGAACGCAGCATCGACATACGCGCGGCGATCGCCCGCGCCTTGAAGCTCTCTGAGAGCATCGAACGAGCGCCAAACATGTTCGATGATCGGCGCACCCCGGGCATTGGCTGCGTAGACATCGTTAGTCGCGGCTTGGACCGCTAAACGCGCGGCATACGCACCGTCTCCTCTGGACCGCGCTGCAGACGCTGCGGCGGCGGCGAGGTTTGCGGCTTGTTCGTAGTCGCCTCGGCGTTTGAGGAGTTCTACGTAGGTGCTCGTGAGTTGGTCGCGGCGGCGGCTGTCGGGGATGCGGGCCAACGCTGCCGCGGCAGCGTGCTCGGCGGTGTCGTACTCCCCTGTCGCGAGGTGCGCTTCGGCACTGACCGCCAGTGCCTGGGTGCCCACATCGTCGGCGCGCTCGGTCCAGCGGTCGGCGAGGGTGCCGCTGCGCTCGAACTCGCCGCGGCGCAACAACAGCTCGGCTTCGAGCGTGTCGGCCGTGCCGGGTACGGGCTCGTGACCGGTCTCGCGCACGAGCGACGTCCAGCGGTCGGCGTTGGCGAGCGCGAAACGGTCGAGGGCCACCCGGGCGGCTCGTGACGACACGTCACCGACGAAGGCCGACTCGTCGCGCGCACCGAGCTCGAACGCCGCGGCCGCGTGGTGCGCGATCGCCTCGGGCTCAGTGGCCGCATCGTCGAGCTTGTGCGCCACCTTGACATGCGCGTCGCGCCGGGTGCCGTCGTCGAGGCGGTCGTAGGCGACTTCTCGCAGCAGCGGATGCGTCCACTCGGCTTCAGTCGACCCCGCGATCGTGGAATCAGGGCGCAGGCGCACGAGGCCGCTGCGGCACATGAGCCCGAGGGCCATGGTGACGCCGATCGTCTCGGGCCAGAACACTTCGCCGCAGGTGGCGGCAAGGTCGAGTTCGGCTCCCGCGGCGGAACCGACTCGCGCCAGGCGCTGACCGATGAGCTCTCGCACGTCGGTAGTGGCGGCGTGAAGCGGTGCTAGCGCCGGCGCTAGCTCGGTTGCGAGCTCTGGCGCTAGCGCCCGCGCTAGCAGCAGTTCGCGCGCGAGCAACGGGTTACCCCCCGCCAGCTCCACCGCCTCGGCGCCGGCGAGATCGACGATCACGTCGTCGGGCAACGGGCCGAGCGCGAGCGTGCGCACATCGAGATCGTCACCGTCGACAAACCCAGGTCGCGCCCCGAGCCACAGCGCGCCTGCGATGCCGGGTCGGAACGCGAGGCGTCCGAGGAGGTCGACGAGGTCGTCGGCCGCGTGGTGCAGGTCGTCGACGACGGCCACCGGCCGCTCGCACGCGCCCACGAGCGCCGCCATCGCGTCGGCGATCGTGGCCGGATCGGCTTCGACACTGCCGCCCGCCTCGACGCCGGTCACGTGGACGACGAGGTCGGCATGGTGCTCGCCCAGCAGCTCGACGAGCCGCGCGTGGTCACCCACGCGCCGCACCCACGGCGCGAGCACACGCAGGTCGTTCACCGCCTCCGTGCAGGCTGCGCGCAACACGGTGGCGCCGCCGAGCGCGGCGCGCGTCGCGGCCGAGTCGAGCAGCCACGACTTGCCCATCCCGGGGGGCGCGGTCACGAGCAGGCCCCGCAACTCGCGCGCGGCTTGCGCGGCGTCGATCATGTCGAGGAGCTGCGCCACCTCGAGCTCGCGGCCGTGGTGTGCAGCCGGCGCGTCGGACGACGGAGTCGGCGCGCCGCGGCGAGTAGGTCCGTCGTCGAGCACGATCGGCGCCGCAACCGAAGGCGCCGACACTGAGCCCGCGAGCGATCGCAACTGCGCGGCCACGAAAGCGGCGCTCGGCCGGAGCGCAGCGTCGGCGGCGCAGCACGACTCGATCAGCGCGCGTGCGTGCGCGGACACGTCGGGCAACCCCTGCTCGATCGCCACCAACACGTCAGTGGTACCGGTCAACGCCTCGAGCAGCATCACGCCCAGCGACCACACGTCGACGGCGGGGCTCACCTCGGTGCCGGACGGCGCGTAGGCCGTGGTGGCCACCAGCGCCGGCGCGCCTTCGACCCAGCCATCGAGCGTCACGCCATCGAGCGCAGCGGCGCCGAAGTCGATGAGCACCGGGCCGGCGGGTGTCAACAACACGTTGCCGGGTTTCACGTCGCGGTGCACGACGCCAGCCGCGTGCGCAGCCGCGAGCGCCGACGCCACCGGCGCGAGGATGGCCGCGGCCACCGACGCCTCGAGCCGACCGTCGTCGAGCAGCGAGGCAAGCGTCCCCGCGTCGAGGAGCGGAGTGGCCAGATACGGCTCACCGTCCTCTTCGCCCACCGCGAACAGCGACACCACGTGCTCGTGATCGATCCTGCGCAGCGCGGCCGCCTCGCGCGCCATGCGAGCGCGCGCGAACACGTCTGATGGATCGCGCAGCAGTTTGAGCGCGACGACGATGCCGTCGCCGTCGGCCCGCCATACCTCCGTGTCGTCACCGCCGCCGAGCCAGCGGTCGATCCGAAAACCTCCGACGATGCTGCCCGACGCAGGCGCCAGCCCTGCGCGCACGCCAGAATTCTCGCGCGACACCCGAGGCGGTGTCAGGCCGTCGTCAACGTGTCGGCGCCGGATTGCGAGAGACGCCACACACACGCCAGGGCCACGATGGCGGCCACACAGAGCAGCATCACGTTGCCCCCGGCGCCCACGCTGATCGACTCGTGGAACAGCGCAATGCCGAGCACCGACGCGGTGATCGGCTCCACGGTCTCGTTCACGGGCAGGCCGGCGCCGATCTCGGCACCCTGGAACATGCTCTGCGCGAGCCAGAGACCGACGAACGTGGCGATCGTGAGCGCGTACGGCTCCCAATGGGTGAGCACGGCGATCGGACCCTCGGGAACGAGATGGGCGAACGTCTTGGTGAGCGCCGAGTTGACGCCGTAGCAGAGGCCGGCGCCGAGACCGAGGCACACCGCGCGCTGCGAACCATGCAGGTGCTGAGCGATACCGACGGTGGCCGCGACCGCGGCACCGATCACGAAGAGCGCCGGCAACCAGCGCGTGATCGACGCCGACGCCGCACCTTCACTCGGCGCGGCGCGGTACAAGAAGATGGCGAGGCTCGCGCACAGCAGGATCGCCAGCCCGATCTCCTGGTGCGACACCCGCCGGTGCCGCCAGCGCGCCGCCAGTGGGATCGCGAACAAGAGGTTCAGCGGAAGGATCGGCTGCACGAGCACGAGCGAACCGATGGCGAGCGCGGTGGCATGCAAGCCGTAGGCGCCGACGTCGCAGCTCATCCCGAGCCACCACCGCTTGCGCTTGGCGAGCCGGCCGAGCAACGCCGGATCGAGTTCCTCGCCTTCGTGCTCGAACACCTCGCGATGTTCGAGGGCGTTCCCGACACCGAAGAGCGCGGCGGCACCGAGTGCCAACAGTGCCGCGATCGCGTTTCTCACGCTGCACCCCCAATATCTGAGGTCGCTCTCCTACGGTCGACGGTACCCAGCCGTCGACGCGAGGCAACGTGACATTCGGCTGCGACATTCCCGAGAACGAACGGACCGCCGGCGCGTGGCTGGCGTGACGTCAGATGTCGAGGAAGCGCACGTCCTTGGCGTTGTGCTGGATCCACTGGCGGCGATGCTCCACATCGTCACCCATCAGCTTGGCGAGGATGTCGTCGCACACCGAGGCCTGGTCGACATCGATCTGCACGAGCGTGCGGGTTACAGGATCCATGCACGTCTCGCGCAACTCGGGATAGTCCATCTCGCCGAGGCCCTTGAAGCGGGCGAACACGAGGTTGCGATTGGGCTGCTCATCGAGGAGCCGCGCACGCGCGGCGTCGTCGGCGATGTAGCTCTTCTTGCCCGAGATCTCCACCGAGTACAGCGGCGGCTGGGCCACGTAGAGACGCTTCGCTTCCACGAGCGGGAACATCTGGCGGAAGAAGAAAGTGATGAGCAGCGTGCGGATGTGACCGCCGTCGACGTCGGCATCGCTGAGGATCACGACGCGCTCGTAGCGCACCTTGTCGAGGTCGAAATCATTGCCGATGCCGCCGCCGATCGCGGCCACGAGCGCCTGGATCTCGGCGTTGGCCAGGATCTTGTCGAGGCTGGCGCGCTCGACGTTCAGCACCTTGCCGCGCAATGGGAGGATCGCCTGGTTGCGCGGATCGCGCGCGTCGCGCGCCGACCCGCCGGCCGAGTTGCCCTCCACGATGAACAACTCGGTGCCGTCGGCGGTGCGCTGCGAGCAGTCGGCGAGCTTGTCGGGCATGCCGACGCCTTCGAGCGCGCTCTTGCGGCGCGTCAACTCGCGCGCGGCCTTCGCGGCCGTGCGCGCCTTCGCCGCCGTGCTGGCCTTGCCGACGATCGCCTTCGCCGCGGTGGGATGCTCTTCGAGCCAGCGCCCGAAGCGCTCGTTCGTGAGGCGCTCGACCATCGAACGGATCTCGGTGTTGCCGAGCTTCGATTTGGTCTGGCCTTCGAACTGCGGCTCGGCGAGGCGCACCGACACGATCGCGGTGAGGCCCTCACGCACGTCGTCGCCCTGCAGCGATGCGTCCTTGTTCTTGGCGAGCCCGCGGTCCTTGGCGTACTTGTTGATGGCGTTGGTGAGCGCGCGCTTGAGACCTTCGGCGTGCATGCCGCCTTCGGTGGTGGAGATGCCGTTGGCGAAGGTGTGCATCCCCTCGTTGAAGCCGGTGTTCCATTGCCACGCGACCTCCACCTCGCCCTCGGGCTCGGCCGCGCTGAAGTAGCCGACGTCTTTGAACAACGGCTCCTTGCTGGTGTTGAGGTGCGCCACGAAGTCGGAGATACCGCCGTCGAAACAGAAAGTCTGCTGATCGCGGTGCCCCGGCCGCTCGTCGGTGAACACGATCGTGAGGCCACGGTTCAAGAACGCCATCACCTGCAAGCGCTCGAGCACCGTGGCCGCGCGGAACTCGGTCTCCTCGAACACGGTGGGGTCGGGCCAGAACGTGACCGTGGTGCCGTTGCCGGCGCGGCCCGCCTTGCCGGTGAGCTTCAACTTGCCCTGCGGCACGCCCGGGCGCACGTTGCGACCGTCGCGTACCGCGGCATAGCTCTGTCGGTACACGTTGCCCTCGCGGCGTACCTCGAGATCGAGCCTCGTGGACAGCGCGTTCACCACGCTGACGCCCACTCCGTGCAGGCCGCCGCTCACCTTGTAGCCACCGCCGCCGAACTTGCCGCCGGCGTGCAACGTGGTGAGCACGATCTCGGCCGCCGACTTGCCCTTGTACTGCGGGTGCTCGTCGACCGGGATGCCGCGGCCGTTGTCGTTGACCCGGCAGCCGCCATCGGCGAGCAACGCCACTTCGACCCGCGTGGCGTAGCCGGCCATGGCCTCGTCGACCCCGTTGTCGACCACCTCCCACACCAGGTGGTGCAGGCCCAGCGTGCCGGTGGACCCGATGTACATGCCGGGCCGCTTGCGGACGGGGTCGAGCCCCTCGAGCACCTGGATCTGCTCGGCGTTGTAGCCGCTCGACGAGCGGTTCCTGGCGGTCGGCACGGCGCCGAGATTACGAGAAGGGTGCGACAGCGCGAGGGACGGTGAACACTCAGGCCAGGTAGCGGCTGACCGTGTCGATCACCGCCGCGGGCTTGGCCTCGCCGTCGATCTCGACGGTGATCCGCACCACCGCCTGCACGCCCCCGGCCACCTCGGTGACCTCCACGACCTCGCCCTGAGCGCGGATGCGCGCACCGACCTTCACCGGCGCGATGAAGCGCGCCTTGTTCACGCCGTAGTTGATGCCCATCGAGATGTTGCTCACGTGCACGAGTTGCGCGAGAAACGACGCGCACAGGCTCATGGTGAGGAAGCCATGCGCGATCGTGCCACCGAACGGCCCCGACTTGGCGCGCGCCTCGTCGACATGGATCCACTGATTGTCGTCGGTGGCGTCGGCGAAACGGTTCACGCGGTCCTGGGTGATCTTGACCCAGTCGGTGGGGCCGAGCGTGCTGCCGACCGCATCGATCAACGCCTTGGGACCGTCGAAGCTCGTCACCGCCATGTGAAGCAACATAGTTGCGCCAACTACGTTGCCAGACATGCAGATCGAGGGTGCGGTGGCGTTGGTGACGGGCGGAGCTTCAGGGCTCGGCGAAGCGACGGTGCGACGTTTGCACGCACGCGGCGCGTCGACGGTGATCGTCGACAAGAACGCCGAACGAGGCACCGCGCTCGCCAAGGAGCTCGGCAACAAGGCGCTGTTCTGCGAGACCGACGTGACGTCGGCCGAGTCGGCGCACGCCGCGGTCAACGCCGCCACGGAACTCGGAGCACTGCGCATCGCGGTGAACTGCGCGGGGAGCGGCATGGCCGGTCGCACGATCGGTCGCGACGGCACACCTCACGACCTCAGCGTGTTCGAGTGGGTGATCAAGCTGAATCTGATCGGTACGTTCAACGTTGCCAGCACCGCGGCGTCAGCCATGAGCAAGAACGAGCCGAACGAAGGTGGCGAGCGCGGCGTGATCGTGAACACCGCGTCGATCGCCGCGTTCGACGGCCAGATCGGTCAGGTCGCGTATTCGGCGAGCAAGGGCGGCGTGGTGGGCATGACGTTGCCGATGGCCCGCGACCTCGGCGTGGTGGGCATCCGCGTGATGACGATCGCACCCGGGAGCTTCGAGACGCCGATCTTCGGGAGCGGGGCCGGCGCCGACGCGATGAAGTCGGGGCTCACCGCGCTCGTGCCGTTCCCCACGCGCATGGGCGACCCCGACGAGTACGCGCAGCTCGCGCAGCACATCGTCGAGAACGCCTATTTGAACGGCGAGGTCATCCGCATCGACGGCGCGGTGCGCTTCCCGCCGAAGTAGCCCGCACCTTCGCGGGCGCTTCGGCGCGGCAGTCCTTACCCAGTAGCTGGTGAGCACGCTGGCAGCGAACGGCGGGACCGTTGCTACACGGGCTGCACGAGCGCCATGCCGTTGTCGCGCATGATCCTGTGGATCTCGCCGTCGTCGAAACCAGGAAGGTCGTGCACGAACGAACACGGATCGGCAAGACCCTCGGCGTGCGGGTAGTCCGAGCCGAACAGCATCCGGTCGGAGCCGTGCAGATCGCGGAGCATCGGGAGGTCGTCCTCGTAATAGGGCGAGATCCACACGTGCTCGCGCAACTGCTCCGACGGGTCGGCCTCGAACGCCGTCGGCCGCTGCGCATACGCCTTCTTGAAGTAGGCGTACAGGTCGGCCACCCACGACGACCCGGCTTCGATCGTGGCGACGCGCAGCCGCGGGTTGCGCGTGAACACACCACCGCACACCAGCGCGCCGATCGTGTCGTGGATCGGGCGATGACCGGTGAGCAGGCCCGTGAGCGGGTTGTAGCGGAACGCCTCCATCTCGCCGCCCACGCCGTAGTCGGCCGCGTAGCGGTTGTAGCCCGCGTCACCCGAGTGATACGCGACGGTGACGCCTGCTTCGGCCGCGCGTGCCCAGAAACCGTCGTACACCGCGTCGGCCGGCGAACGCGAGAAGGTGGGGCCGCGCACCGGACCGGGTCGCATCACCACGACCTTGGCGCCGTGCGCGAGCGCCCAATCCAATTCCTGTTCGGCCTGTGCGGGATCGGCCAGCGTGAGATACGGCGCGGCGTAGAGCCGGCGCTCGTAGTCGAACGTCCAGTCGTCGTGCATCCACTCGTTGAACGCGTGGAACGCCACGTGCGCGGCGTCGGGATCGTGCACCAGCGCCTCCTCCATACCGACGCCGAGCGTCGGGAACAGGAAGGCCGACTCGATGTGCTGCTCGTCGAGTTGCGGCACCCGTGCCGCGGGATCGCGATAGCCGGGATGGATCGGTTCGAGCTCGCCGAACGCGGCGCGGATGTCGTCGCCCGCGCTCTTGCCTCGGAAGTACTCGTCGAGCGCACCGGGCCGCGCCACCGGGTCGAACAACGGGTTCGGGATGAAACGATTCACCTTGCCGGCCACGAGCAAGCGTCGCTTGCCGTTGATCTCGGCCCACTGCATCGTCCGCCGCTCCCAGCCCTTGGGGATGTGGCGGGTGAACGCGTCGGGCGCCTCGTAGTAATGGTGATCGGCGTCGAACGCCTGGAACCCGAGATCGGTGTATCTGAGCATCTCCTACCTCTTGTTCGCTTCGCTCACGGGCCGGTTGGCCTTCCCTCGCTCCGGTTTCGCTGCCGCAGATCGCAGCCTCGCGGTCGCTCGGCTGGTCTCGCCTCTCATCCGCCGCGGCACGCAGGATACGTTCCAGGCCCATGGTGATGGAACGGTTCAAGCTGGACGGCAAGGTCGCGATCGTCACGGGTGCGGGCCGGGGAATCGGCGCCGCGAGCGCGCTGGCCCTCGCCGAGGCGGGCGCCGACGTGGTGCTCGCGTCGCGCACGAAGGAGCAACTCGACACCGTGGCCGAGCAGGTTCGCGCGCACGGGCGGCGCGCCGTGGTGGCGCCCACCGACGTGAACGAGAACGAAGCCGTCGAAGCACTGGTGGCCACTGCAGTCGGTGAGCTCGGTGGCCTCGACATCGTGGTGAACAACGCCGGCGGCACCGCGCCCCGGCCGTTCCTCGCGACCAGCGCGGGCTACGTGGAGCGTTCGTTCCACTTCAACGTGACCACGGCGTTCGTGCTCACGAAGGCCGCGGTGCCGGCGATGCTCGAGCGCGGCGGCGGGAGCGTGGTGAACATCTCGTCGGCCATCGGCCGGCTGCGCGACCGCGGTTTCATCGCGTACGGCACCGCCAAGGCCGCGTTGAGTCACATGACGCGACTGATGGCCGCCGACCTCGCGCCCAAGGTTCGCGTCAACGGCATCGCAGTCGGCTCGGTGGCGACGAGCGCGTTGGAAACCGTGCTCACCGACGACGCGATCCGCACCGAGATGGTCACCAAGACACCGTTGCAACGCCTGGGCGAGCCCGACGACATCGCGCTCGGCGTGCTCTACCTCGCGTCGCCTGCAGCAAGCTTCGTCACCGGCAAGATCTTCGAGATCGACGGCGGCCTCGAGGAGGCGAACCTCGCGCTCAACCTCCCGGACGTCTGACCCAGAGCGTCCCGGGACGGTCCCGCGAGTCGCGTCAATAGAGTGAGCGCGATGGAGATCCTGCGCACACCGGATGAACAGTTCGTCGACCTCCCGGGGTTCGACTTCGCGCCGAGCTACGTGGAGATTCCCGACGGCGACGGTGGGCAGCTACGCGTCCACTACATCGACTTCGGGCCCACCGAGCGGGCCGACCAGGGGCGCGGTCGCACCGTGCTGCTCATGCACGGTGAACCGTCATGGTCGTACCTCTACCGGCACATGATCCCGGTGCTCGCGAGCGCGGGTTACCGCTGCATCGCGCCCGATCTCGTGGGCTTCGGCCGCTCCGACAAGCCGACGCAGCGCACCGACTACACGTACCAGCGCCACGTCGACTGGATGCGTGCCGCGCTCTTCGATGCGCTCGATCTCACGCACGTCGTGCTGATGTGCCAGGACTGGGGTGGGCTGATCGGTCTCCGTCTCCTCGCCGAGCACCCCGAGCGCTTCGACGCGGCCGTCGCCGCCAACACGTTCCTGCCCACCGGCGATCGCGACCCTGGAGAAGCGTTCGAGAACTGGCGCTCGTTCTCGCAGCGGGTGGAAACGTTCCCGACCGGCTTCATCGTGAACAGCGGCTGCACCACCGAGCTCGACGAGAAGGTCGTCGCCGCCTACGACGCGCCATTCCCCGACGAGACCTACAAGGAGGGGGCGCGCCAGTTCCCCACACTCGTGCCGGCGCGGCCCGACGACCCCGCGTCGGAGCCGAACCGCGCGGCATGGGAACGGCTGCACAAGTTCGACAAGCCGTTCCTGTGCGCGTTCGGCGACTCGGATGCCATCACCGCCGGTTCCGACAAGTACCTCAAGGCCGAGATCCCGGGCGCCGCGGGCCAGCCGCACACCACGATCGCGGGCGGCGGACACTTCATCCAAGAGGACCGCGGCGTCGAGCTCGCCGAGGTGATCGTGTCGTGGCTGGCGAACACGCCTTGAGCGATGCGCCGGCCACGTACGAGCGGGCGGATCACGTCGCGACGATCACGTACAACCGGCCCGACCGGCTGAACGCGATCAACGGCGCGATGCGCGCCGCGCTGAACGAGGCGTGGCAGACGTTTCTCGCCGACGACCAAGCATGGGTCGCGATCGTCACCGGCGCGGGACGCGCGTTCTGTGCGGGTGCCGACATGCGTGAAGGCGGCTCGATCGGCGAGTTCCCGGGAAGCTTCTTCGAGATGCCCACGGTGAACAGCTTCGAGTCGGGGCTCGAAGTGTGGAAGCCGACGATCGCCGCGGTGGGTGGCTATTGCATCGGCTACGGCCTCACCGCCGTTGCCGCGTGCGACTTCGCGATCGCGGCCGACGATGCAGAGTTCGCGATGCCCGAGGTACGGCTCGGCTCACCCACGATCGTCGGCGCCATCCGGCTTCCGCGCCGCATCCCGAACTTCCAGCACGCGCTCGAGCTGCTGCTCACGGGCGAACGCATCGGCGCAGCACGCGCGCTCGAGATCGGCTTGGTGTCGCGCGTCGTGCCGCGCTCGGAACTCCTCGACACCGCGCGCGACCTGGCGGTGCGGCTCTGCGCCGGCGCGCCGCTCGCGGTGCGTGCGGTCAAGGAGATGGCGTACCGCGGCCAGGAGATGCACTGGACGGAGGCGGTGCGCTTCGGCGAAACATTGCGGCGCTACGTGGGCAGCACCGACGACGCGCGCGAAGGAATGCGGGCGGCGGCCGAAGGTCGGGCGCCCATGTGGACCGGCCACTGACGGCGAACTGCCTGCCGCCGCGTCCGAGTACTGCCGCATGCCCGAGCTCCCCGAGGTCGAGACGATCCGCACCGCACTCGAGCCGCGGTTGCGCGGCCGCACGGTGGTCGACGCGGGCGCGTTCCCGTCGGCCAAATTCGATGCCGCACCACAGGCCGGAGGCGCGACGTTCGAGGTGATCGGCCGGCGGGGCAAGTACCTGCTGCTGGGCCTCGACGACGACCGGGAGCTGGTGATCCATCTCGGCATGACCGGCGTCCTGCGCGTGGTGCCAGAAGCGACCGACGGCGACCCGTTCCTGCGGGCCTGGTGGGCGCTCGACGACGGCTCGGTGTTCGAGTTCTCCGACATCCGTCGCTTCGGGCGAGTCGCGTGTGTACCGCGCGGCGACTACCGCAGCCTGCCGACACTCCATTCCCTCGGACCCGAACCACTGGGCGACGAGTTCACGCCGAGCGGATTGCACGCGGCGTTGAACGCGTCGCGGCGCGCGATCAAGACGCAACTGCTGTCGCAGCGTCCGGTGGCGGGAGTGGGCAATATCTA
>DASXZO010000086.1:0-32101 GCA_036501845.1 Acidimicrobiia bacterium
CTTGCATATTGCAAGTCAAACGACGCATAGGCGGGTACGGTCGAGAATGTGACTGACCGCGCGACGAACCAGCCGCAGATCGCCGCGTCGGTGCTCGATCTCGTGGGTCACACACCACTCGTGCGCCTCGGCCGGCTTGCCGCGAGCGAAGGCATTGTGTGCGAGTTCGTCGCCAAGGTCGAGACGACCAATCCTGGCGGCAGCGTGAAGGATCGGCCGGCGATCGAGATGCTCGACGCGGCCGAGCGCGAGGGTCTCTTGCGCCCGGGCGGCACGATCGTGGAGCCCACGTCGGGCAACACCGGCGCGGGGCTGGCGATCGTGGCCGCGCAGCGCGGCTACCGCTGCATCTTCGTGATGGCCGACAAGCAGAGCTCCGAGAAGGCGCAGTTGTTGCGCGCCTACGGCGCCGAAGTGATCGTGTGCCCCACCGCGGTGGCGCCAGAAGATCCGCGCAGCTACTACGCCACGGCCGATCGCCTCACCCGTGAGACGCCGAACTCGTTCCGGCCCGATCAGTACTCGAACCCCAACAATCCGATCGCGCACATCAAGACCACTGGCCCCGAGCTGTGGGAACAGACGGCCGGTCGCATCACGCACTTCGTTGCGGGAATCGGCACCGGCGGCACCATCACCGGCGTGGGGAAGTCGCTGAAGGAGCGCAACCCGAACGTGCAGATCGTGGGCGGCGACCCCGAGGGTTCGGTGTATTCCGGCGGTTCGGGCCGCCCGTATCTCGTGGAAGGAATCGGCGAAGATTTCTGGCCCACCACGTACGACCCTTCGATCGTCGACCGGGTGGTCGAGGTGTCGGATGCCGACTCGTTCTTGATGGCGCGCCGCGTCACCCGCGAAGAGGGCTTACTGATCGGCGGGAGCGGCGGCACCGCGGTGTGCGCGGCCATCGAAGTGGCGCGCGAACTCCCAGCCGAGGCGATGGTGGTGGTGCTGATCCCGGATTCGGGGCGCAACTACCTCTCGAAGATCTTCGACGATCGCTGGATGATCGATCACGGCTTCATCTCGGTCGACGGTCCCACCACGCGCGACGTCGTGGAGGCGCGCGCGAGCACGTTGCCGGCGCTCGTGCGTATCCATCCCGATGAACCGGCGCGCGCCGCGATCGACATGATGCGCCGGCTCGACGTGTCGCAGCTCGTGGTGGCGGCGCCCGAGCCGCCGCTGCAACCGAAGGAGATCGAAGGGTCGGTGCGCGAGCTCGAGCTGATGAACCGTGTGTTCCACGAGCCGTCGGTGCTCGATCGCCGCGTCGGCGACGTGATGACGCCGCCGCTGCCCACGGTGGGAATCGGTGAGGCGGTGTCGGAGGTGGTGGCGATGCTCGAAGGTTGCCCCGCGGTGGTGGTGCTCGACGGTGGCCGTCCGTGCGCGGTGCTGTCGCGCTCCGACGTACTCAAGTTCGTCAATGAGGGCGCCCCATGACCGGCGCGAGCGAAGACCGTGATGGCTTCGAGACACGCGCCGTGCACGCTGGGCAAGACCCCGACCCGATCACCGGCGCGGTCGTCACGCCGATCAGCCTCGCCACCACCTTCAAGCAGGTGGCGGTGGGCGAGCACTTCGGCTTCGAATATGCCCGCTCCGACAACCCCACGCGCCACGCGCTCGAGACGTGCATGGCGTCGCTCGAAGGCGCGGCCTACGGCTATGCGTTCGCGAGCGGGCTCGCGGCCGAAGACGCCGTGCTGCGACTGTTGCGTTCCGGCGATCACGTACTCATGGGCGACGATGCCTACGGCGGCACCTTCCGGCTGATCTCGAAGGTGCACGCACCCGCCGGACTCGATTGGTCGGCGTGCGACCTCACCGACGAGGGCGCGTTCGAGCAGGCCTGGCGCGACACCACACGCATGGTGTGGATCGAGACGCCCACCAACCCGCTGCTCACCATTGTCGACATCGCGGCGATCGCCGCCTTCGCGCACGACCGCGGCGCGCTCGTAGTGGTCGACAACACCTTCGCCACGCCGTACCTGCAGCTGCCGTTGCAACTCGGCGCCGACATCGTGGTGCACTCGAGCACGAAGTACCTCGGTGGTCACTCCGACGTGGTGGGTGGCTTCGTTGCACTCGACCACGACGAGGCCGCGGAGCGGATCGGCTTCGTGCAGAACGCCGCAGGCGCGGTGCCGTCGCCGTTCGACTGCTACCTCACGCTGCGCGGCTTGAAGACCTTGGCGGTGCGCATGGACCGCCACTGTGCCAATGCTCGGGTGGTCGCCGACGCGCTCACTTCGCACCCGAAGGTGTCGACCGTGTTGTGGCCCGGCCTTGCGACGCATCCTGCGCACGCAGTCGCGGCCAAGCAGATGCGCGACTTCGGTGGCATGGTGAGCTTCCGTTGCGCCGGCGGCGAAGACGCCGCGCTCGAAGTGGTGGCGCGCACGCGCCTGTTCACGCTGGCCGAATCGCTCGGCGCGGTGGAGTCGCTCATCGAGCACCCGGCGCGCATGACCCACGCCAGCGCCGCCGGCTCACCCCTCGAAGTGCCGTCCGACCTCGTACGGCTCTCGGTAGGCATCGAGTCAGCCGAAGACCTCCGCGCCGACCTGTTGCAAGCCCTCGACTGACCGCGCGTTCCTACGGGAACGTTTGGCCGGCGAGGCGGCGCTGCTTCAACTGCGCCTTGACGTAGTCGCGGTTCATCAGCGCGATGAAGTCGATCGAGATCTCTTTCGGGCACGCGGCCTCGCACTCACGATGGTTCGTGCACGAACCGAAGTAGCGCTCCATCGTGTCGACCATGCGCACGGTGCGGTCGAAACGCTCGGCCTGGCCCTGCGGCATGAGGTTCAGGTGCGCGAGCTTCGCCGACGTGAACAGCTGGCCGGCGCCATTCGGGCACGCGGCCACGCACGCACCGCAGGCGATGCATTGCGCCGCGTCCATCGACGCGTCGGAAACGTCTTTCGGCACCGGGATCAGGTTTGCGTCGGGCGCGGAACCTGTGGGTGCGGTGATGTAGCCGCCGGCTTCGACGATGCGGTCGAACGCACCCCGATCGACGGAGAGGTCCTTGTTGATCGGGAACGCGGTGGCGCGGAACGGCTCGATCGTGATGCTGTCGCCGTCGGAGAACTTGCGCATGTGGAGCTGACAGGTAGCCGTGCCGCGCTCCGGCCCGTGGGGCACGCCGTTGATCACCATGCCGCAACTCCCGCAGATGCCTTCGCGGCAGTCGTGGTCGAACACCACCGGCTCTTCGCCGCGCGCGATGAGCATCTCGTTGAGCGTGTCGAGCATCTCGAGAAAGCTCATCTCGGGCGACACGTTGTCGAGCTCGTAGTTGCCGAACGAGCCTGGTGCCGCCGGACCGGCCTGGCGCCACACGCGCACCTTGATGCGCATGCGCGAGCCGTGCGCGGCCGGAGCGCTGCTGTTCGCTCCACTGACCGTCGGGGTGTCGATGCTCACTTGTAGCTCCGGGTCGCCAGGTGGACGTTCTCGAATTCGAGCGGTTCCTTGTGCAGCTGCGGCGTCGAGGCGTTGCCCGACCATCCCCACGCGCCGACGTACGCGAAGTTCTCGTCGTCGCGCAGCGCTTCGCCTTCGGGCGTTTGGTATTCCTCGCGGAAGTGACCGCCGCAGCTCTCGTTGCGGTGCAGCGCGTCGCGACACATCAGCTCACCGAACTCGAGGAAGTCGGCCACGCGGCCGGCCTTCTCGAGCGATTGGTTGAGCGACTGGTCGTCGCCGAGCACGCGCACGTTCTTCCAGAACTCCTCGCGGATCGCGGGGATCTCGGAGATCGCCTTCTCGAGGCTTGCTTCGGTGCGCGCCATGCCGCAGTTGTCCCAGAGCACCTTGCCGAGCTCGCGGTGGATGTCGTCGACGCTGCGCGTGCCGTTGATCGAGAGCAGCTTCTTGGTGTCGTCGCGCACCTGCTGTTCGGCGGCGCGGAACACCGCGTCGTCGGTGGTGGGTGGCTTGGTGCCGAGCAACGGCGCGAGGTAGTCGTTGATCGTGGCGGGGATCACGAAGTAGCCGTCGGCGAGCCCTTGCATCAGCGCCGACGCGCCGAGCCGGTTCGCGCCGTGGTCGGAGAAGTTCGCCTCGCCGAGCACGTACAACCCCGGCACGTTGCTCATCAGGTTGTAGTCGACCCAGAGCCCGCCCATCGTGTAGTGCACGGCGGGATAGATGCGCATCGGGAACTTGTACGGGTCCTCGTCGGTGATGCGCTCGTACATCTCGAAAAGGTTGCCGTAGCGCTCTTCGATCACGTTGTGGCCGAGGCGGTCGATGGCCGAGCTGAAGTCGAGGTACACGCCGTTCTTCAACGGGCCGACGCCACTTCCCGAGTCGACCTCGTGCTTCGCGGCGCGTGACGCGATGTCGCGCGGCACGAGGTTGCCGAACGCGGGGTAGCGCCGCTCGAGGTAGTAGTCGCGCTCGCTTTCGGGGATCTCGTAGGGTGGGCGCTTGTCGTCGGGGTTCTTCGGCACCCAGATGCGGCCGTCGTTGCGCAGCGACTCCGACATCAGCGTGAGCTTGCTCTGGAAGTCGTCGCTCTGCGGGATGCACGTGGGGTGGATTTGCGTGTAGCAGGGGTTGGCGAAGAACGCGCCGTGTTTGTGCGCGCGCCACGGCGCGGTGACGTTGCACTGCTTGGCGTTCGTCGAGAGATAGAAGGCGTTGCCGTAGCCGCCGGTTGCGAGCACCACTGCGTGGCCCGCGAGCGAGTACACGTCGCCGGTGATCAGGTCGCGGCACACCACGCCGACGGCGTGGCCGTCTTCCACCACGAGGTCGAGCATCTCCGAGCGGCTGTAGAGCGTGGCCGCGCCCAGGCCCACCTGGCGCATGAGCGCTTGATAGGCGCCGAGCAGGAGCTGCTGGCCGGTTTGACCGCGCGCGTAGAACGTGCGGCTCACCTGCGCGCCGCCGAAGCTGCGGTTGTCGAGCAGCCCGCCGTACTCGCGTGCGAACGGCACGCCCTGGGCCACGCACTGGTCGATGATGTCGACGCTCACCTGCGCGAGGCGGTACACGTTGGCCTCGCGGCTGCGGAAGTCGCCGCCCTTCACGGTGTCGTAGAAGAGGCGGTACACGCTGTCGCCGTCGTTCTTGTAGTTCTTGGCCGCGTTGATGCCGCCCTGCGCCGCGATCGAGTGCGCGCGCCGCGGTGAGTCGTGGTACGTGACGACCTTCACGTCGTAACCGAGCTCGGCGAGCGTGGCCGCGGCCGACGCGCCCGCCAGGCCGGTCCCCACCACGATGATCGTGAAGCGCCGCTTGTTGGCGGGGTTCACGAGCTTCACGTTGAACTTGTGCGAGTCCCACTTGTCGGCGATCGGCCCGTCGGGCACCTTGGAATCGAGCACGGTGTTGCCTGCGGTGGTGGTCATTGGGCTCAACCCGCCTTTGCCGCGGCGGTCGAGTTCGACGAGCCGCCCGGAAGCGTGTTCGTGGCGCACATACGCGTGGTCTTCGGCGTGCGGTTGGCGCTGCATGTGGGTTCGAGCACGTGCGCCTGGATGAGGATCGGGAAGCTGAGGTTGCCGAGCACGATCACGGCCGCGAACCCTCGGGCGAACCAGCGGCGGAACGCGTTGATGCGCGGGTTGTTGATGCCGAGGCTCTGGAACATCGACCAGGCGCCGTGCCACAGGTGCAACCCGAGCGCCACGTTCGCCACCCCGTACACGATCGCCACGGCAGGCCGCTGCATCGAGAAGATCAGGTTGTTGTAGGGATCGCCACGCACGAATTGCGGGTTCGCCACACCCCATGTGAGGTCCATGAGGTGGAAGATCAGGTAGAGGATCACGATCACGCCCGACCAGCGCATCGTGCGAGACGCGTAGGTGGCGGCCACGTAATCGCGAGGCGACTGGTAACGGGTGGTGCGCGCCTTCTGGTTCATGCGCGTGAGCACCACGGCCGCCTGGATGTGGATTGCGAAGGCGGCGATGAGCACGATACGGATCGTCCACAACAACACCGTGCGGGGGAGCAGGTGGCCCGGCATGTTGCGCAGGGCCTCGCCGTAGAGGTCGATCTCGCCGCGGCCGAGGTAGAGCTTGAGGTTGCCGATGAGGTGGGCCACCACGAAGCCCATGAGGATGATGCCCGAGAGGGCCATCGCCCATTTCTTGCCGACCGCCGATCGGTAGAACTCCACCGGCCACGGCGCTCGCCGCCTCGGCTTCGCGATCGGCACCGCCGATACGCGGGGCATTGTCTGCGCCACCCTGCCTCCTCGAAGCACGGGCCGAACCTGTCGGACTTGTCGAACATAATTGTGACCTAGTGATGTACGGGGAATCGACTCGTGATCGCGCGCACAAGGGGCCACCAATGAACCTCGAACGGACTCGGAACCTGCTCGAGCGCGGCATCGACGACGGCACCCAAGTGGGCGCGCAGCTGTCGGTGTCGTATGCCGGTGAGGTGGCCGATCTCGCGCTCGGGATCGCGGCACCCGGAAACGGTGGAGACGCCGTGCCGATGACCACCGACTCGATGATGATCTGGTTCTCGATGAGCAAGGCCACCTGCGCGGTGGCTGTGGCACAGCAGTGGGAGCTCGGCCGGCTCGGCCTCGACGATCTGGTCGTGCGCTACCTGCCGGCCTTCGGCGCGCACGGCAAGGACCACATCACGCTCCGTCACCTGCTCACGCACACCGGTGGGTTCCGTTTCGCCGACGGCTTCCTCGAGTCGTGGCCGTGGCGCGAGTCGATGGCCGACAGCGTGGCTCGCATCAACGCGGCCAAACCCGAACGCGACTGGGCGCCCGGCATGCGTGCCGGCTACCACCCCACGAGCGGCATGGCCATCCTCGGCGCGATCGTCGAGACCGTCGACGGCCGCACCTACGACCGCTACGTGCGTGAAGCGATCTTCGAGCCGCTCGGTATGGACGACTGCTGGGTGGGCATGCCGCCCGAGCGCTTCGCCGAGTACGGCGACCGCATCGGCGTGATGCATCGAACAGTCACCGCGCCACCGAAGCCGATGACGATCGACAACCCAGCCGCCACTGCGAACCCGATGCCCGGAGCCAACGGCCGCGGCCCGATGCGACAGCTGCGCCGGCTCTACGAGATGTTCCTCGGCGAAGGCACGCGCGACGGCGTGGAGATCCTCGAGCCCACCACAGTCGCGGCCATCAGCGCGCGCCACCGCACCGAGTTGCTCGACGAGACATTCGGTGTGGTGCTCGATTGGGGTCTCGGCCTCGCGATCGACTCGTACGCGATGGGCCGGCACTGCTCACGACGCGCGTTCGGCCACGGCGGCATGGAGAGCTCCGCAGCGTTCTGCGACCCCGAGTTCGGCGTAGCTGTCGCCGTCGTGTGCAACGGCATGCCCGGAGGCGAACGCCACCACCTGCGCATGGACGCGATCGCGACAGCGGTCTACGAAGACCTCGGCCTCGCGCAGGGCGAAGGTCGCGACCATGTGTACCCAGTGTCGGCCGGCTGACGATCAGTGCCAGCGAACTGCGCTCCCAGCCATCACACGCCGCAGAAATCCGAAGTGCCAGGAATGCCGGGTCGCGTAGGCGAACGTGCGCGACCCGCGAGCACTCAACGGCGACGAGACCGTTTAGCTACGAGTATCCACAGTGGCGCAAACGCGATGGATGCAATGAGCGCAATGACAGCCAGCGGCCACAAGCGTCGAGATATCCCGCGGGTAATCACCTCGTATGCAACGATACTCAACCCGCAGAATACAGAGGCGACGACACCTTCCACAACTGGGCTGCGTTGCGGCGGTTCGCGCCTATGAATACCCGGATCCTTCATATTGTCACGCAGATCGCACTGTCATTAGATGTCGACATTTGCAGATCGGCGAGGGCGATGCCCGTAGGGGTCGTAGTTATAGGTGCCGACGTCGTTGCCGGTGTTGTCGGTCACGATCCTCACCGACCCGAGTTGGTCGTCGGAGAGGACGGGAACGTGTTCGAACCTGGTGAGGAGCAGGCGTGGTGTGCCGCCGACGCCGCCGGTGGTCTTGGAAATCCGCGTGCCGTTGGCCATGTCGGTGTAGCTCGCGGTCGCGCCACCCGACACTGAGCTGAGCCGGTTCTGCTGGTCGTAGGTGTAGGTGGTGGTGGTACTGGCGACGGTTTGGGTGTGGCGGTTGCCTTCGACGTCGTAGCTGTAGGTCGTCGCGCCGGTTGGTGGCGTGCCGCACGGGTTGGCGGACGAGGTCGTGTTCTGCCAGCAGAGCTCGTCGGCGCTGTCGAACGCTTGGTAGGCGCTGTTGAGCCGGGTCGGGTTGTCACCATGGTCGTAATCAGCCTGAGGCTCTGGATGCGAGTTTCTGGCGTCGGGGATACATGTAATACGGCCGACTTTACCTCACTGATGCGACCTCTCAGGCCCCACGACCGCGTAGCCGTCCAGCAATCACGGACGCTGCGTACCGGACAACAGACGCTCCGTCGCTCGACCTCGGTGGTCGAGCGTTAAAGTCCTTGAATTCGCGCTTTTGACCGTCTCGAAACGCGAATACGAGATACTCGCGACCGAACCCGTTGAGCCCCGTTCGACCGCAAGTGACATCGACGGATTCTACGTCCGCAAGGTTGTAGCGGCGCGCGTAGGCGATGGAACGAAGAAGGATACTTTGGTCCGAGACTTGAATTGAGGACGAGACCCAACCGCGAGTTCCAAACGCGAGACCGAACAATACGCACACGGCGCCCTGAAGATGGTTGGAGGACGCAAAGACCGCGATGCCAATCAGAATGCCGAGCGCTCCGAGTGATAGTGAAGCAACTTGTGCTTGGCGGTTGTTGAACTGCGAAATTCGCACGTCAGGGGACGGTGTAATGCTCATGCCGTCACTCATCGGCGCACTGATTCGGTGGATCAGAATACCATCGTCCGGTCTGTGAATCGGCATACAATGTCGTTGTGTCGTAGCCAGCCGGAATGAGCCTGGTGAGCCATCCCAGAGCACCTTGACCCTCCGCGGCATATTCAAGTGCGCCACCTAGACCCCAACTCACATAAGTTAGTCCCGCGTCAGCGAAATCGTCTCCTAGTGAATTGGAAATGCCTTCGGTCTGTGCTCGCTGCGCGGAGCGTGCGAGCCATGCTCCTGCACCAGCTATGCCGCAACTGACCCAGCCTACTCCTGGGGTTAGGCAATAAAGGATCGCTCCACGGGTTGCGATCTGGCCGTAGTGATCTGCCACGAAGCGACTGGTACTGCCGACCGCGTTCCCGGTATTAGTGGCGACGGTGCGCAGTGTCTTCGCAGCGTGCTTTACCACGCCAGTCCCGCGGCATGATCCATTCGGGTTTTTTCCTAGCGGGCAATCAACGCTAATATGGATCGGCCCAAGACTGATGCCGATCAGCCCGTTAGGGTCGGTGCCGTTGAGTGGCGAGTTGTTGATGTAGCCGTACGGGTCGAGGGTGGTGTCGTAGGCGGGGTCGCGGGTGGTGAATTGGCTGGTGGTGGGGTCGTAGTAGCGGGCTTGGAGGTAGTAGAAGCCGGTTTCGGTGTCGAGGTATTGGCCGGCGTATTGGAGCGCTGACGTGGTGCCGGTGTGGCTGGTCGGGTTGCCGTACGGGTCGTAGTTGTAGGTGCCGACGTCGTTGCCGGTGTTGTCGGTCACGATCCTGACCGAGCCGAGCTGATCGTCGGACAGGTAGGTGGTCGGGGTACCGACCTTCTGTTCGAACACATTGCCGTCCGGCCCGTACGGGAACTTGGTGGTGACGCCACCTCCGCTGGTGAGCAGGAGGCGTGGTGTGCCGCCGTCGTTCGAGTACGTGAAGTTCGTGGTGACGCCGCCGGTGGTCTTGGAGATGCGGGTGCCGTCGGCCATGTACGTGTAGCTCGCGGTCGCGCCGCCCGACACGGAACTCAGCCGGTTCTGCTGGTCGTAGGTGTAGGTGGTGGTGGTGCTGGCGACGGTTTGGGTGTGGCGGTTGCCTTCGGCGTCGTATGCGTAGGTCGTCGCGCCGGTCGGTGGCGTGCCGCACGGGTTGGCGGACGACGTCGTGTTCTGCCAGCAGAGCTCGTCGGCACTGTCGAACGCTTGGTAGGCGCTGTTGAGCCGGGTCGGGTTGTCGCCGTGGTCGTACCCGTAGGTGAGTGAACTCGCGCCCGACGTGCCGCTGAGCTGCTGCAGACTGTTGTAGCCGTAACTCTCGGTACCGCCCGGCGCCAGGTTCGCGCCCGATGTCGCGGTCGACGCCAACTGTGACGCAGGATCGCGCGTGTACGTGAACGTCCCGTAGACGCTCGCGCTCTTGGCGGTCTGGGTCTGCGTCATGCTGTCGTCGTTGTCGTAGGTGCGGCCGTCAGTCTCACCATTCTTGGTGCCTATCGGCGTGATAGTGGCGCCGGTATGCACCGAGGATGGGGTTAGACGGTGAGTTGTGACGCGGTTGGTGGGCCGTCGGGGAAGCTGAAGAACATCTGCTGGGTGGCGTAGGCCACGAGGCCAACGACTGGGTCCCACATGAACATCTCGAGTGAGGCGTAACCGTCGCCGGCCTTGCGGCAGAAGTTGTGGCCGAACAGCCAGTCGGATCGGGCAGTGCCGAGCAGGTGCACGTGCAGGTCGGCGCTCGGGCTCATCCACATCGGTCGGTCGTCGCGAAAACCGATGCGCTGACCCACCGCGCCGGGCATGGTGTCGCACAACGCAACGATCGCGAGCGGATCCCAACTGCCGTCGTCGAGCAGCGGCGGCGCGTCGAAGCGATACCACGAACCTTGCTCAGACGACGTGCGCGGCGTGGGGTCCCACCACGGCAGGCCGAGGCCGGCGCGACCCTCTGCGTGTTCCCAGAAGGTGGCGTTGAAGCGCCGCTCGGACACGACGTCGTCGGGCAACGGGTCGCGAAACGACGGACATTCGAGCGGCGGCGGCACGCTGGGCATGGCGCAGTCGGTGAACTCGAAGCCGGGCCGCGACGTTCCGAACACGCCGATCGCGGTGAGGCCGGCAGGCTCGCCGTCGTTCGTGAGGGTGGCGAGCACTTGTGAGATCGAACGGCCGCGCCGCAACACCTGCACGTCGACCCCGGCGGCACCTGGGCGCACAGGCGACGCGAACACCACACTGATCGACCGCAACGTCTGCTCGCGCGCGTCGAGCTCGCGCTCCATCGCGCGCGCCGCGATCGCCGCGAGCACACCTCCGTGCGGCAGCACGGGCGCGTTCCAGTCGTCGGGCACGTCGGTGCGGTACCGGGCGCGACCGTCGCCGTGAACATCTCGAGGCCCGACCGCAGTTGCGTCGATGAAGCTCGCACTGCCCACGAGCGA
Organism: Acidimicrobiia bacterium; assembly: GCA_036501845.1. Taxonomy (GTDB): domain Bacteria; phylum Actinomycetota; class Acidimicrobiia; order IMCC26256; family PALSA-610; genus JBBREP01. The sequence continues at coordinate 11,275 of DASXZO010000086.1, forward strand.
GCACGGTACGCGTGCGCGACCCGCCCCTCACGCCGATTTTGCCGCCACCACGTGGGCCGTACACTCGCTTGATGGACAGCGGAGTAGTGCAAAAGAGCGCCCGATGAGCCGGCCGACCACCCTCGGGGCGCTCCGAGAGTCGGGCTGGGTATCGCGTGGCGTCAAGGACGAGCTGCGCGAGCACGCGATCGAGAAGCTCTCGGCGGGCGAACCACTCGTCGAAGGAGTGCTCGGCTACGACGACACCGTGCTGCCGCAACTCGCCAACGCGATCCTCGCCGGCCACGACGTGATCTTTCTCGGCGAGCGCGGCCAGGCGAAGACGCGCACCATCCGCGGGCTCATCGAGCTGCTCGACGAGTGGATGCCGGTGGTCGCGGGCAGCGAGATCAACGACGACCCGTACCACCCGGTGTCGGCGCAGGCGCGCCATCTGATCGCCGACAAGGGCGACGACACGCCCATCGAGTGGGTGCACCGCAGCCGCCGCTACGGCGAGAAGCTCGCCACGCCCGACACGTCGATCGCCGACCTCATCGGCGAGGTCGACCCCATCAAGGTGGCCGAGGGGCGCTACCTCTCCGACGAGCTCACGCTGCACTACGGCATGGTGCCGCGCACGAACCGCGGCATCTTCGCCATCAACGAGCTGCCCGACCTCGCCGAACGCATCCAGGTAGGTCTGCTCAACGTGCTCGAAGAGCGCGACGTGCAGATCCGTGGCTACAAGATCCAGTTGCCGCTCGACCTCGTGCTGTTCGCGTCGGCGAACCCCGAGGACTACACGAACCGCGGCCGCATCATCACGCCGTTGAAAGACCGCTTCGGCGCGCAGATCCGCACGCACTACCCGCTCGAGACCGAGATCGAGACGGCGATCGTCACGCAGGAGGCGCGGCCGATGACCACGCCGGCCGTCACCGTGGTGATTCCCGCGTTCATGGAAGAGCTCGTTGCCGAGATCAGCCAGCAGGCGCGCCGGTCGCCGCACGTGAACCAGCGTTCGGGTGTGTCGGCCCGTTTGTCGATCACGAACTACGAGACGCTCGTGGCCAACGCCACTCGGCGTGCCCTGCTCGCCGGCGAGAAGGAAGTGGCGCCGCGCGTCAGCGACCTCGACGCCATCGTGCCCAGCACGTCGGGCAAGATCGAGATCGAGACGATCGAAGAGGGCCGCGAGGAGTACGTGCTCGACCGGATCGTGAAGTCGGCGATCCTCGAGGTGTTCCGCGCCCGCGTGAAGCCCGAGCATCTCGGCCCGGTGGTGCAGGCGTTCGAAGGCGGAGTGACCGTGAGCGCCGGCGAGGACGTACCGGTGGCCGACTACCTCCGCACGCTCGAGCAGATCCCTTTGGCTCCGGTGCTCGCCGACCTCGGTGTGGGCGAACAGCCCGCGGCCGTGGCCAGCGCGGTGGAGTTCGTGCTCGAAGGCATGCACCTCACCAAGCGCCTGAACAAGGACGACCTCAAAGGTCACGTCACCTACCGCGGCCGCGGCTAGAGCTGGCGCAGAGGGCCGCATCGCGGCCACACTGTGTGTTCGAAAAGTCGGTGGGACCGAACGGTGGGACGGACGGGAGCATCGCATCATGATGGGCGGACGTATCGGGCGCGTGGCCGTTGTGTGCTGCGCGCTCTTCGGCATCGGTATCGGGCCGGTCGTGGCACTGCAAGCAGGGACGGCGTCGGCAACCACGCCGATCCCTGAGGTGGCCCCCTACTTCGAGACGACGGCCACTCACTCGGGCAACCTGGCCACCGCGATCGCGTCGCACGGGCTGCGCTCGTTCACCGCCGCGTTCGTGCTCGGCAAGGGCTGCACGGCCACGTGGGACGACGGCTCCACGATCACCGGCACCGACGCGCGCAGCAAGCTCGTGAAGGCCGGTCAGACCTCGGGCGCCACCGCCATCATCTCGTTCGGTGGAGAGTTCGGCGCCGAGCTCGCCAAGACGTGCACGAACGTGACGTCGCTCGTGACCGCGTACACCGGCGTGATCAACAAGTTCGGCGTGTCGAAGATCGACTTCGACGTGGAGGGCACCACTGCGCTGAACGACACGGCCACGAACACGCGGCGCTACACGGCGATCCGCAGCCTCGAGCAGAAGTTCCCGAAGCTCGAGGTGTCGTTGACGATTCCCGTTGGGCTGTCCGGCTTCAACGCCAACCCGACGTACGGCAACGCGGTGGCGTTCTTGAAGTTGGCCAAGACCACGAACACGCGCATCGACGTGTTCAACATCATGACGATGAACTACGGCAGCGCGGTGGCGAACATGGGCACGGCGGCCACCACGGCTGCGCGTGACTCGATGGCGCAGATCAAGTCGATCTGGCCGGCCGACGGCTACAAGAACCTCGGTATCACGCCCATGATCGGTGAGAACGACTCGGCCGGTGAGACCTTCACGTACAACAACTCGCAGGCCGTCGTGGTGTTCGCACACAACAACGGTGTGCACCGGCTGGCGTTCTGGTCGCTCAACCGCGACCAGAAGTGCACCGGCGAGACGCCGCCGGGGCCGTGCACCGGGCTCACCCAGCAGCCGCTCGACTTCATCGACGGCTTCCTGAACTGAACCGACCGACCACGCACCCGGTGGTCCCACAAACAGTCGACTTGTCAACTGTCTGTGGGACCACGGCGGGCGGGTGAGCTCACACCGGCTTGTCGCCGCGGATGGTGACGCGCTGGATGACGCGCGGTTGGTCGCCGAAGTCGCCCACCACCGAGTGCTGGGTGACGCGGTTGTCCCAGAAGCCGAGGTCGCCGGCCTGCCAGTGGTAGCGCACGGTGTACTTCGCCTTCGTGGAGTGCGTGTAGAGGTAGGCGAGCAGCGCGTCGCTCTCGGCGGCCGTGAACCCCTTGATGTGTGACGTGAAGCCGGGGTTCACGAACAGCACCTTGGCGCCCGTCTCGGGATGTGTGCGCACCACGGGATGCTCCACCGGTTGGATCGCGGTGTAGAGCTCGCCTTCCCACTCCACATCGCTCTTGTCGGGGTCGTTGATGTAGGGCGCGAACGTGCGGCTGCCGTCGTGCACTGCGGTGAGGCCTTCGAGGAACTCGCGCAGCGGCGCGCTGAGGTCGGCGTAGGCGGCCTGCTGATCGGAGAACATCGTGTCGCCACCGCTCGGCGGGATCACGACCGCGTTCAAGATCGAGCCGAGCGGCGGGCGCTCCACGAACGTGACGTCGGTGTGCCACGACAGACCGTCGTACGGATGCGCGACGTCGCCGTAGGTGGCTTGCAGGCGCGCGGTGCGCTGGTAGTCGATCTCGAACAACTCCGGATAGCCGTCGACCGACGGGATCACCGGATGCGCGGGCGTGAGCTCGCCGAAGTAGCGGCCGAACGCCACGTGCTGGTCGGGCGACAGGTGCTGGCCCGGGAAGAAGACCACGTGGTAGCGCAGCAACTGGGCGCGGATCGCCTCGACGGTGGCGTCGTCGAGCGGTCGCTTCAGGTCGACGCCGCGGATCTCGGCGCCGATCGTGCCTGACAGCGGCCGGACGTCGAGCCCAGTAGGTGTGCCGGTAGATGTGGTGGGTGAGATGGTGAGGGTCATGACGCTCCTTGTCCGATGACTTCTGATTCGATCTGGTCGACGACGCCGAGCTCTGCGAGCAAGCGCTCGCGCAACGCGACGAACGAGGGGTCGCTGCGGTGTCGCGGTGCTGCGACGTCGACTGGCACGTCGAGCGAGAGGCCGCCGTCGCTCAGCACGAGCACGCGGTCGGCGAGCAGGATCGCCTCGTCGACGTCGTGAGTGACGAGCAGCACCGCGGGCCGGTGGCGATCACAGAGCTTGCGCAGCAGCGCGTGCATCTTGATGCGCGTCAGCGCGTCGAGCGCGCCGAACGGTTCGTCGAGCAGTAGTAACTGCGGCTCGCGCACCATCGCGCGGGCGAGCGCCACGCGCTGGGCCTCGCCGCCCGACAGCGTGTTCGGCCAGTCGCGCGCGCGTCCGGCCAGGCCCACCTCGTCGAGCGCGGCACGTCCGCCCGACGAAGCCGTCGCGCCGCGCAGGCCGAGCACCACGTTGTCGAGCACGCGCGCCCAGGGCAGGAGCCGCGCGTCCTGGAACACGACGGCGCGCTGCCTGCTCACCTCGACGTGCCCTTCCACGGCGTTGTCGAGGCCGGCGAAGGCGCGCAACAAGGTGGTCTTGCCGGTGCCGCTGCGGCCGAGCAGCGCGACGAACTCGCCGGCCCGCAACTCGAGGTCGATGCCGCGCAGCACGGCGCGCTCGCCGAACCAGCGGTGCAGGTGCCGGCTTCGCGCGACGACCGCCGAGTCGGTCGTCGCCGCGAGCGCGTCCCCCACCTCCCGGGCGCGCGGCGGAAATGTGGTCAGCGAGTCGATCGCCATGCGAGCGCCTTTCGTTCGAGAGCACGCACGAGCGCGTCGGAGAACAGTCCGAGCACCGCGTACACGGCGAGCCCCACGAGGATCACGTCGGTCTGGAAAAACTCCTGCGCCCGCACCATCAGGTAGCCGATGCCGTTCGTGGCGTTGATCTGCTCGGCGAACACGAGGATCAACCACGACACCGCCACGGCCATGCGGAGCCCCACGAGGAAGCCCGGCAGCGCGCCGGGCACTACCACGCGGCGCAGCAGCGTGGATCGTCGCAATTCGACGACGCGCGCAAGCTCGAGATGCTTGGGATCGATGGCGCGGATCGCGGCGTAGGTGTTGATGTAGATCGGGAACGCCACGGCGAACGCGATCAGCGACACCTTCGCGGTCTCGCCGATGCCGAACCACAGCACCACGAGCGGTTGAAGCCCGATGATGGGCAGGAAACGCAACATCTGCATGGGCGCGTCGACGAGGTCGTCACCCACGCGCGAGAGGCCCGCGACGATCGCCAGCACCGTCGCGATCGGCACGCCGATCGCGAGCCCGAAAAGCACGCGCTTCAGCGACACCCAGATCGCGCTCTGCAACGTGCCGTCCTGAGTGAGATGCCAGGCGCTGCGCCCGATCGAGATCGGCCCTGCGAGCGTGTCGGAGCTCAGGTGGCCGGTGCTGCTCGCCAGTTGCCACAGCGCAAGCAGCAACAACACCCCGAGCAGGCGCTCGACACCGGTGGGCACGCGAACCTTGCGCCGTGGGACGCGCGCACCGGATCCCGAGGTGGTTCCGGTTGTGCGCGTGGGCAATGTGACGAGCGCGGGTGTGTCGAGGCCGACCGCGTTCATCGAGCCGCCTCGCGAACGGTCGCGTTGTAGCGGGAGTCGAACTCTTGCGCCGCGTCGAGCGTGCCCGGAATCTCGCCCGCCGCGGCGTAGAGACCGATCAAGGTCTTCTGTGGCCCGAGCAGCGGGCCAGGAAGTTGCAGGAAGCTCGCCCCGCCGGCCTCGGCCGCGAGCTTCTCGCCCTGTGCCGTGGTGAGGCCGTACTGCTGCACGTAGAACTTCTGCACCCACACGTCGCGGTGCGCGTCGATCCACTTGTACGCGCGCACGAGGCGGCTCACGTATTCGCCGATCGCGGCGGCCTTCGCCGGGTTTGCGAGCGCCGCACTGCTCGCGACGAGGAAGCTCACCCGCAAGGTGATGTCGTTCGGCCGGTCGACCACGTGCGCGTCGGTGTGCTTGGCGAGGTAGGGGCTGTCGAGTGGCGGCACGAGGATCCCCGCGTCGGCCGAATGGCTCTCGAGCACTGACGCCACTTGCGTGACCGGCACATTCACGCTCTTGATGTCGTGGAGCGACAAACCCGCGCTGTGCAAGCCGGTGAGCAACACGGCTTCCAGCGACGTGCCCTGCTGGTACGCGACGCGCTTGCCCTTGAGCTGCTTCCAGCTGGTGATGTGCACGCCAGGCGCGGTGATGGGCTCCTGCAAGTCGTTGCGCGTGGCCCACGCGGCGACGCCGACCACGTTCTGGTGCGCGGCCTGGGCGATGATCAGCGGCGTGTCGGCCACGAAGCCGAGGTCGAGCGCGCCCGCGTGGAAGGCCTGCAGCATCGACGGGCCGCCTACGAAGGTGGCGTACTGCTGCTTGTAGGCGGTGGTGTTGGCGAGCCCGGCCGTGCGCAGCACGAGCTGCAACGAGTCGAGTTGGTCGCCGACCCGCAGCGTGGTGCCAGGTGGCACCGTGCGCGCCACGGTGGGCACGACGCCACCCGCACCGCCACCCACGCCCGCAGCGTGCTCCGACGTCGACGAACCGCAGGCCGCGGTGCCGGCGAGCGCGAGCGCGAGGAGCGGAATGAGGGAGCGCCGGGCCGATGGCCTAAAACTGACTAACATGATCATAATTGTAGAGTATCGACACCGAGACGCAACCCCCTCATTCGCGCAACCACCCGCGCGCCGCGTTGAAAGCGTTCGGTACGGTGGGTCATGGCTCGCTTCCGCTATTCGCGTTGGGACGGCACCCAGACCGGGTTCGACCTCGACGCGGACACGCTGCTCGGCGAGATGACCGACGACCTGCTGTACCACGGCGACCTCAACGCGGCGATGCGCCGGATGATGCAGCAGGGTTTCCAGGACCGCGACGGGCGCGACCTGCAGGGTCTGCGCGAAATGCTCGACAAGCTGCGGTCGCGCCGCCAGGAGATGCTCGACCGTTACGACCCGAGCGGCGTGTTCGAAGAGATCAACCAGCGGCTCGACGACGTTCTCGACGCCGAGCGTGAAGGCATGGAGCGCCGGCGCGCCGAGGCTCGCGACTCGGGCGACGAACGGCGCGAACAAGTTGTCGACGATCTCGCGCGTGAGCGCCGCGAGCAGCTCGACCAGTTACCGGGCGACCTCCCCAGTCGCGTGAGCGAGTTGCAGCAGTACGACTGGATGGACGACGACGCGCGCGCGCAGTTCGAGGAGTTGCTCGACGATCTGCGCAAGCAGTTGCTCGACAACATGTTCAACCAGATGAGCCAAGGGCTCAGCGAGATGTCACCCGAAGAGCTCCAGCGCACCAAGGACATGATGGGCGAGCTCAACCAGATGCTGCGCGACCGCGAAGAAGGCAACGAGCCCGATTTTGAAGGGTTCATGGACCGCTTCGGCGACATGTTCCCCGGCAACCCGCAGTCGCTCGATGAACTGCTCGAGCAGATGGCCGCCTCGATGGCCGCGATGTCGCGCCTGCTCAACTCGATGTCGCCGGAGCAGCGCGCCCAGCTCATGCAGCTCAGTGAGCAACTGCTCGACGACATGGACCTGCGTTGGCAGGTCGACGAGCTGGCCCGCAACCTGCAGCAGGCGTTCCCGCAGATGGGCTGGGGCCAGGGCATGAACTTCCGCGGCGACGAGCCCATGCCGCTGAACTCGATGACGGGCATGCTCGACCAGATCAGCGACATCGACACGCTCGAGCAGATGCTGCGCGGCGCCACCGACCCGGGCAAGCTCGCCGAAGTCGACCCCGACCAACTGCGCGATCTCCTCGGCGAGGACGCGGCCGCGTCGATGCGCGAACTGCAACGGCTCGCCAAGATGCTCGAAGAGGCTGGCCTCATCGAGCAGCGCGACGGCCGCTACGAGATGACGGCGAAGGGCATCCGCAAGATCGGCCAGCGTGCGCTCGGCGATCTCTTCCAGCGCTTGCTCCAGGACCGCGCCGGTCGTCACCAGGTCGAGCCGAGCGGTGCCGGTCACGAGCGGGCCGACGAGACCAAGCCCTACGAGTTCGGCGATCCGTTCCACCTCGACGTGGGCCGCACCGTGCGCAATGCCGTGTTCCGCAACGCCACCGACGGGATCTCGCGCGATGGCAGCGTGCGGCTGCACCCCGACGACTTCGAGGTGGAACGCACCGAGCTCGTCACCCGGTCGGCCACGGTGCTCTTGCTCGACGTGAGCCTCTCGATGGAGATGCGCGGCCGGTTCCTCGCGGCGAAGAAAGTCGCGATGGCGCTGCATTCGCTGATCAGCACGCAGTTCCCGCGCGACTACCTCGGGCTCGTGAGCTTCGGCCGGGTGGCACGCGAGGTGAAGCCGGCACGGCTCCCCGAGGCCACCTGGGACTTCGAGTGGGGCACGAACATGCAGCACGCGCTGATGCTCGCCCGCACGATGCTCGCCGGTCAGAGCGGCCAGAAGCAGGTGATCATGATCACCGACGGCGAGCCGACGGCCCACATCCTTCCTGGTGGCGGCACGTACTTCGACTATCCGCCCGACCCCGAGACGATCGAGCAGACCTTGCGTGAGGTGCAGCGCTGCACCAAGGAGAAGATCCGCATCAACACGTTCTGCCTCGAGGAGAGCTATTACCTGCGCGAGTTCGTCGAACGCATGATGCACATGAACCGTGGCCGCGCGTTCTTCACCACACCCGAGACGCTCGGCGACTACGTGCTCGTCGACTTCCTCGACCACAAGCGGAAACACCGACGAGCCAGTTGACGTTGCAGGCTTGACGATGTTCTCCAGAAGGAAGCGGATGATGGCCGACACGTACGAAGCAGCCGAGACCGACGAGGAGTACCGCAACAAGCTCACGCCCGAGCAGTTCGCGGTCACCCGCAAGGCCGGCACCGAGCCGGCGTTCACCGGTGTCTACTGGGACTGTCACGACGCGGGGACCTACCGCTGCGTGTGCTGCGACGCGCCCCTGTTCGAGTCGGATCACAAGTTCGACTCGGGCACCGGCTGGCCGAGCTTCTGGCAGCCGGCCGAGGGCGCAGGCGTCGAGGAGCTCAGCGACCGCAGCCACGGGATGGTCCGCACCGAGGTCCGCTGCTCCAACTGCGGCGCCCACCTCGGCCATCTGTTCCCCGACGGCCCCAATCCCACGGGCGACCGCTACTGCATCAACAGCGCCTCGCTGAAGCTCGACAAGAAGTAGCGCGGCGTTTGCATGTGCCTCCTGCGTCGGCACGGAGAGCTCACTGCGCACGCATCTCGCTCCTTCGTCGCACGCATCTCGCTCCTTCGTCGCTCCTGCGCTGCTCCGATCGCCGCGGCCTGATCGAGCGCAATAAGTGACTTACGCGCGCTGTTTGACCACGCTGCGCGCGTAAAGCACACAAAGTTGTGCTGGATTGTCGATCCCCCCTTGCGCATTCGCGCAATTCCAGCCAGTATGACACCGCTGTAATTCCATCGGCGACATTCGCGGGAACACCCGCGAAGTCCATGCCACACCCACCAGAAGGGGAGTAGCCGATGCGGGAACTCATACTGAGTGCACTCGACGACGCCGAAGACAAGGGCTGGCAAGAGCGCGCCAACTGCCTGGGTGTCGACCCCGACCTCTTCTTCCCCGAGCGGGGAGCGTCCACGAAGGAGGCGAAGGGGGTGTGCAACAGCTGTGAGGTCCGTATGGACTGCCTCGAGTACGCGCTGCGGCACGGCGAGAAGTTCGGGATCTGGGGTGGCATGTCGGAGCGTGAGCGCCGCCGTTTGCGCCGCCAGCGTGCCCTTGCCCGCCGGGCCAGCGCCTCGGCGTAACCCGATGCCGCGCCGCTAGGCCGGCGCGGTCCGCTCGGCCACCCGCTGGGCGATCCGGGTCTCGACGGTCCTGTCCACGTCGATCCCGGCCCAGCGCAGGAACTGCATCGAGCACCGGTCCATTTCGCGACCCGGGATCAGGCCGACGAGTTCCACGTCCTCGACGTCGGTGTCCTCGATCCGCGCCCGATCGCGCACCGCGAGCACCGCGGCTTCGAGCCCCGTGGTCTCGAGGTCGACCAGGTTCATCGACACCTGCACGCGTTCGTCGTCGAGCTCGAAGGCGAGTGCGCGCACACCCGCCAAGCCGCCGTCGGACTCGCGCACGGCTCGGGCGATGCGGTTGCCGACCGCCATGTCGTGAGCCGCGAGCACGCAGTTCACCGCGATGAGCGACGGCCGCGCGCCCACTGCCGTCGCGCCGAGCAACGGGTGGGGCTCGGCCGGGCCGAAGTCGGGCGCGCTGATGCGAAATGCCCGCCGGCGAACGTCGGGGAGCGACACGTTGTTCGCCGCGGCCTCGTCGTAGAGGAAGCACGGCACCGAATGCTCCTCGGACCACCACTGGGCGAACGCGCGCGCCGCCTCGATGCAGTGCTCCATCTCGGCGCGCGTGGGGCCGAGGGCCACGAACGGCACCACGTCGAGGGCACCGAAGCGCGGGTGCACGCCTTCGTGGTCGTGCACGCGCACGAGGCGGGCCACCGCCCGCGCCAGGCTGCGCGCCGCGTCCTCGGCGTCGCCCGGCCCGGGCCCGGCCAGGGTGAACACGCTGCGGTGATGGTCGTTGTCGAAGTGGCGGTCGAGCAGCGACAGCCCACACGCGTCGGCCAGCTCGTCGAGCACCTTCTCGTTGCGTCCTTCGGACACGTTGGGCACACACTCGAGCACGGCCGCAGGATAGAGGCGATCCGCGCTCGCCGGGTCTCCTCGACCCGCACTGTCCTTTAGCGTGCGCCGCGTGCGGATCGGTCTCGCCCTACCTCATTACGACTGCTCGACGCCCGGCGTGAACCCCACATCGCTCGACACGGTGCTCGACGTCGCCCGGCGCGCCGAGGGTTGGGGTTACGACTCGGTGTGGGTGTCGGACCATCTCACGTGGGACCTGCGCAAGTACGGCGGTGACGACACGATCTACGGCGTCACCGAGGCGCTCGGCACGCTCGCTGCGCTCGCGTCGGGCACCGAACGCGTACGCATCGGTTCGCTCGTGCTGTGCGAGGCCCTGCGTCATCCCGCGGTGCTGGCGAAGGCGCTGGCCACGATCGATCGAGTGAGCAACGGGCGCCTCGATGTGGGGCTCGGCGCGGGCTGGTACGAACCCGACTACGACGCGATCGGAATGACGATGCCGCCGCCGGGCGCGCGCATCACGCGGCTCGGCGAATACGCCGCCATCGTGCAAGCCATGCTCGACGGCACCACCGGTCCGGTCGAACACCACGGCGACGAGTACGACGTTCGTGGTGCCCGCAACGATCCGCCCGCGGTGCAGCAACCGGTGCCGGTGTTCCTCGGCGGCAAGGGCGACCGCTTGCTCGCAACGGTGGCGCGCCTCGGGAGCGGTTGGAACACGTGCTGGGCGTGGACCGCCGATGCGTACCGCGAGCGGCTCGCTGCGCTCGAGCGCGCGTGCGAGCGCGTCGATCGTGATCCGTCCACGATCTCGCGCTCGCTCGGTCTCTACACGTTGTGTGGAGAAGACGAGCGCGACGTGCGGCGGCGCTTCGAACGCCTCGTCGCGTCGTCGCCGTCGGGTGTGCTCGACGGTGTGGCGCTCGACGATTTCCGCCGCGGTCGGCTCGTGGGCACGGTCGACCAGATCACCGAGCAGCTCGCGGAGTGGGCCGAGCTCGGCGTGGACACCATCGTCGCAGGGTTCGGTGCAGTGCCGTTCCAGCTCGCGGCGCTCGACGACGCGGAACTGTTCGCGTCGGTCAGCGCGAGGGGCGCGAGTGGACGCTAGAAACGGCGCGGATTACGAGGTCGTGAGCGTGACGCCACGACGGCGACGCAGGATGCGGCGGCGCTCACGTTCCGACGCGCCACCCCACACGCCGTGCTCGATGCGGTACTCGAGCGCGTACTCGAGGCACTCGGCCCGCACCGGGCAGTCGTCGCACACACGTCGGGCGCGATCGACACCGAGACCGTCGGACGGGAAGAACTCCGAGGGGTCGATGCCGCGGCATTTTGCGTCGCGCATCCATGTGAACTCGGCCGCCGTCGGGTCGAGGTGCGCTTCGAGCGGGTTGTCGCTGGGGAACGATTCCATAGTTACGCCTTCCAACGCTGGATACGCACTGATGGTTCCCGCAGTTCACCATTTGCCCATGTCGCAGCAATCATGCGCACTCAGTCAGCTCTCAGACGTCGCGGTAGCCAATTTGGTTGCACCCCGTATTCGTGTTCATCCTGCCTGGTGGACGAGCCGAGGAACCTGTGATGGATGACGACGCCGCTCCGCCCGAGGGCGCCGGTGCGAGCGGTGCCGGCGACGACGCTGTGCCGCCCACTGTGCGCCCGAGATGGTCGGGCATTGCCGGCGATGTACCCACGTCCCCCGAGGGGCACACGGACGCGGACGACGAACCCCAAGGCGGGTCCACCTGGACGGGCCAGCCCGCCGAGTCGTCTGAGTCGATCGAACCAGACGAATCAGATGCACCGACCGAGCCGGTCGAGCCGGTAGTGACGCCGTGGTGGTCGTCGGCGGGAACCACGAACGCCGCGGGCACGCCACCGCGCACGGCGGCACCGCTGCCGGCACCGTCGAGCTCGCGGCCGTCGGGAACGACACGCCCGGTCTTGCTCGCCGCGCTTGTGGGCGCGCTCGTCGCGGCGCTTGTGACGGGTGGGCTGTTCGTCGCGTTCCGCAACGACAACAACACGTCGTCCACTGACACCACCACGCCGCTCGCCATCACGGGCGGCAACGCGCACGACGTGGCACCGCTGTCCAACGGCTCGTCGGCGATGAATATCCCGGCTGTGCTCGCGCGGGTCCAGCCCGCGGTGGTGCGCATCTCGATCACCACGTCCGACGGCGCGGCTGCGGGCACCGGCATCGTGATCGACCCGAATGGAACGATCGTCACCAACGCGCACGTGGTGGCCGGCGCCACGAGCATCCGTGTGCAACTGCCCGACGGCGATGTCGCAACGGGCAAGGCGAAGGGTGTCGACCCCACTCACGATCTCGCGGTGATCACGATCCCGCGCCACAATCTCGCCAGCGCGGTGCTCGGCGACTCCGATGCGCTCGCCGTGGGTGATCCCGTGATCGCAGTGGGCAACGCGCTCGACCTCGGCATCTCGGTGACCACCGGCATCGTGTCGGCGATCGACCGCGATGTTCCCGAGGAGAACGGCAACACGTTGCTCGGAGCGCTGCAGACCGACGCCGCGATCAACCCGGGGAACTCGGGCGGCCCGCTCGTGAACGCGCAGGGGCAAGTGATCGGTATCAACACTGCGATCGCGCCGCCCACCGACGCCGCCAACGTGGGTTTCGCCATTGCGATCTCGGCGGCGAAGCCGATCATCACCGATCTCGCCGACGGCCGCGCGCCGAAGGACGCGCTCCTCGGAGTGACGAGCCAGGACGTCACTCCGCAGATCGTCACCCAGCACCACCTCAAGGTCGATTCCGGCGCGTACGTCGACCAGGTCCAGCCGTCGTCCGCGGCGGCCAAGGCCGGGATCAAGACCGGCGACGTGATCGTGTCGCTCGACGACCGCACCATCACCTCGACCGAAGAGATGCGGCGCTACATCCGGCGCAACCGCCCCGGCGACAAGGTGAAAGTGGTGTTCGTGCTCCCCAACGACAGCCGCAAGACGGCCACGGTCACGCTCGGCTCGCAATAGAAGGGAAGCGGGTTCGGACCGAATCGAGCAGGTGGCCGTACACTCGGCCCCATGGCAATGACGCCCGAGGAGCTTGAAGACCTTCCACTGCAGGGTCACGTCCGCATCGTGTACCTCGGCCCCGTCGCGCCGCACTGGGAAGTGCACCGTGTGTTCGGCGACCCGCAAGTGGTCGACGAGTTCCGCATGCGGGTGATGGCGCGGCTCCAACTCCTGCCGCCGCACGACCCGCAGTTCCGCCGCAACCGCGAGCGAGTGGCGCGCGACGCGGAGCGCGAACGCCTCGAGCTCGACTGGGACCTCGGCTACCCCGAGGACTAACCCGAGCTCATCGCGCCCCCGAATACGGGCGGCGAATGGAGCCGCGCAGGAGCGTCAGCGACTGAGCCGCGCAATGAGCTCGCAGCGGAGCTGACTGAGCGGGACCGGCAAGCGGAGCGCCAGCGAAGCTGCCGGTACCGCGACCGAAGCGCAGCAATAGACACGAGCGCCAGCGGAGCTGTCGATACCGCGACGGAAGCGCAGCAGTTAGGAAGCGATGATGACGGCGTTGAAGCGCGACGAGATGATGCGCGCGGCCACTGACAGGATCATCACGATGGCGATGAGCGTGAGTGCCGCAGCCCAGGCGCGGTCGGTGGCGGCCGGGAAGCCGATGCCGGAATTGCTGAAGATCTGACGCGAGAGCGTGGTGTTCTGATTGTGGAACAGCCGCCAGTTGCTCGTGTAGGTGAGCCCGATCGTGAACAGCAATGGCGCGGTTTCACCTGCGGCGCGCGCGATCGCCAGCATGGCGCCGCTGATGATGCCGGCTGCCGCAGCTGGGAGAACTACCGACACGGTGGTGCGCCACCGCGGGCAACCGAGGGCGAGGCTCGCGCTCCGCAGCTCGTTCGGTACGAGTTTCAGCATCTCTTCGGTGCTGCGGATCACGATCGGCAGCATGAGCGCGGCAAGGGCGAGTGAACCGCCGAATGCAACGAGCTTGTCGCCGTTCGAGCGGTGCAGCGTGTAGATGGTGAACACGAACAAACCCATCACCACCGACGGCACGCCGGCCATCACGTCGGAGAAGAAGCGCAGTATCGAGGCGAACCGGCTCTTGGCGCCGTATTCGTTCAGATAGATCGCGGCGAGCACACCAAGCGGGATCGCGATCAGCGCGGCAACGCCGGTGATGAGGATGGTGCCGACCACCGCTGGGCCCATCCCGCCACCGGCGAAGATCGACTGCACCTGGATCGGCTTGGTGAGAAAGTCGGGGAAGTTCTTCAACACGATCGACAGGCCTTTGCGTACGACCTGCAGCATGATGAAGATCAGCGGCACGAGCGCGACAAGGACCGCGCCGACCATCCACACTGTGGCGAGCCAGTTGCGCGCCCGCCGACCGGCACTGATCGAGCTGGTGAGGTGCCCGGCCGGTGCAGGAACCGCGCTCATGCCGCGAGCCTCGCTTCGCTGCGGCGCGTGATGCCACGCGCGATCGAGTTCACGATGATCGTGATCACGAACAGCACCACGCCGAGCGCGATGAGCGCCGACGCGTGCTCACCGCCGGCCTCTTGCCACTCGAGCGCGATGGTGCTGGCCATCGTGGCGCCGGGATGCAGCAGGTCGGCGCTCACGTGCGTGCTCTGACCGATGATCAGCGCCACTGCGATGGTCTCGCCGAGCGCCCGGCCGAGGCCGAGCATCGAGGCGCCCCACAGGCCACCTTTCACCTTCGGGAGCACCGCGACGCGGATCGCTTCCCACCGGGTCGATCCCAATGCCAGTGCCGCCGCGCGATCGCTCTCGGGAACGGTCGCAAGCGCGGCGCGCGCGAGCGACGAAATGATCGGCACGATCATGATCGCGAGCACGATGCCCGCGGTCATGATGCTCGCGCCCTGCACCGGCCCCTTGAACAGTGAGTTCACGATCGGGATCGACTTCGTGAGGTTGCTGAGGTTCTTGTACGGGCCCTGCACGGTGAGTGCGAGCGAAAG
This sequence comes from Acidimicrobiia bacterium, assembly GCA_036501845.1. Lineage (GTDB taxonomy): Bacteria > Actinomycetota > Acidimicrobiia > IMCC26256 > PALSA-610 > JBBREP01. Next base: position 26,559 of record DASXZO010000086.1, read on the forward strand.
GATCGCCCACAGGCCGAACACCACAGACGGAATCGCGGCGAGCAGGTCGACGATCACCGTCACGACGCGCGCCACTCCAGCCGGTGCCAGCTCCGTCACGAACAGGGCGATGCCGATGCTCACGGGCACGGCGATCACGAGTGCGATGGCCGAGCTGACGATGGTGCCGTAGATGAGTGAGAGGGCACCGAAGTGGTTGTTGTTCGGGTCCCAGTTGTCCTTGGTGACGAAGCCGATGCCCGCGTGGCGAAAGGCCGGCCACGCCTTGCCGGTCATCGTGGCCGCGATCAACACGAGCACGAGCAACACGAGGAGTCCGGACGCGAGGGTGACCGAGCGGAATGCTCGGTCACCCCAGGAGCGTCGCGTGCCTGCCAAGGGCACGGGCACGGTGGTGGGCGTCATCGACGCGCTACCTCTTCGTGGTCAGCGCGGTTAGCTGCCGACGGTGATCTGGGCGATCTGCGCGACCGCCTTCTGGTCGAGCGACTGCGGCAGCGCCGAGTAGTACGACTGTGCCGCGAGTTGCTGCCCGGCGCCGAGCGCGTAGGCGAGGTACGCCTTGAGCACCGCAGCCTTGGTGGCATCGGTCTGATTCTTGTACACGAGGATCCACGTGGGCGACGTGATCGGGTAGGTGGTCGCCCCCGCCTCGTTCAGCGGGCTGAACGTGAGGTCGTCGTTGATCGTGGCCGCGTCGAGAGCGGCCGTGGAACCGGCAAGTGACGGAGCCACGAAGCTGCCCGCCGAGTTCTTGATCGATGCCATGTTGAGCTTGTCGGCCACTGCGGTGGAGTAGTCGACGTAGCCGATCGCGCCGTCGGTCTTGGTGACGGCCGACGCGACTCCGGGGTTCTTGGCTGCGCCAACCGTGCCCGCCGGCCAGCTGACGGTCTCACCCGGCGTGAGCGTGAACTGCTTCGACGCCGCGGCGAGGTACTTCGTGAAGTTGCTCGTGGTACCCGAACCGTCGGAACGGTGCACGACGGTGATGGTCGTCGATGGCAACGACGCGCCCGGGTTGTCGGCCTTGATCGCGGCGTCGTTCCACTTCGTGATCTTCGCCTGGAAGATGTTGGCGAGCGTGTCGGGCGACAGCTTGAGGTTCTTCAGGCCGCCCACGTTGTACGCGACGGCGATCGGGCCGCCCACGATGGGGAAGTAGAGCAGGGCCTTGCCCTTGTACTGGGCGGTTTCGGTGGTCTTCACCGGGCTGTCGGTGCCGGCGAAGTCGGCGGTGCCGTTGGCGAGCGCCGTCTTTCCGGCGGTGGAACCGGTGCCGTCGTAGGTGACGGTGGCGCCGCTCTGCACCGACTTGAAGCCGGTGATCAGCGACTGCTCGAAGATCTGCTGGAACGTGCTGCCCGAACCGTTGAGCGTGCCGCTCACCTGGGCCGTGCTGCCGGTGCTGTTGCCGCTCGAGCTCGAGTTGGTCGAACCTGACGACTTGGAGCTGCTGCTCCCGCAAGCCGCGAGCGTGAGCGAGAGCACAAGCGCTCCGGCGCCGTACTTCGCGCCGCGCCGTGTTGCGTGGACGTTCACTGATTGCCCCTTTCGAAGGTGGCTGGTCCCGACATTCGATTCACATCTGCTTTCCGCGTCGTGACGGTAAACAGCGTGGGTGACGGCCAGCCCGACCGGAGTTGAACTCACGGTGAACAGTGGGCGAATGGTTACCTGTTGTTCAGCCGTACGTCGTGGCGGCGGGGTTACGTCGCGGGCGTGAGACCTACTCGCAGATGGAGCACATCGACCGGGAGGCGCGGCCCGGGGTTAGTCGTCGCCGGTGTCGCCGGGGAGCACGCCCGTGCTGATGAAGCGCACCCAGCGGGCGATCGTGACCGCGTGGTCGGCCGCCCGCTCGTAGTCGCGGCCGACGAAGGTGATCTGCACGGCTTGCTGCAGCGCCGCCTCGTCCGGCGCACCCTCGGCGAAGATCGCGCGGAAGAGGTCCTTTTGGAGCTCGTCCATCACGTCGTCCATGTCGGGCAGTGCCGAGGCCGCGATCGGATCGTTGTCGGCGAAGGCGTCGATGGCGATGTGCATCTGGGTGGCGGCCTGGCTGCCCATGCGTTCGATGATGCCGCGAATGCGCGGGCTGAGCTGGCGGGGGTAGAGCCGGCGGGTGGCCCGGGCGACGTTGCGCATCAGCCCGGCGGTGAGCTCGAGCTCGTGGAGGATGCGCAGGACCGCGAGCAGCATGCGCAGATCGACTGCGATGGGCTGCTGCAGGGCGAAGATCCGGTAGGCCCGCTGCTCGATCTCGTGGTTCTCCACCGCGATCACCGCGTGCTCGCTGTAGATCGTGTCCACCACGGCGAGGTCGCCGTCGAGGATCCCCTGGGTGGCTCGGGCGATCTGCTCGCCGATGCGCGACGCGAGCTTCACCACGTCGGCCTTGGCCTCTTCGAGCTGTTCATCGAAGCTCTTGCGCTCGGTCAACGTTCTGGCTCCTTGGCGCGTTCGGACCATCATTGTGCCCGGTCACGCTCGCTTTCAACGGCCAAGGCTGAGCAACAGGTGACCATTCAACCCGCGTTCACCTGCGCGTTACCTCTTGTGTGCCGTGAGGCCACCGTCGACCCGTACCGTTCGGTCAGGAAGGCCGGGACTCGGGACGGCAGGGCAGGGTTGCGCGATGCTGGAGCGACACCGAGTCTCGGAGAGGACCCTTGGATCCCAACGACGGTGACCTGATGTCGAGCGCCGTGACGAAACCGGTCGATCTCTCCGCTCTCGAGGATCGCGCCGTCGCGCCGATGGGCAGCACGATCGTGTTCAGCACCCGCGACCTCGGCGTGAGCTATGGCGGCTCCGTTGCCGTCGAGAAGGTGAACCTCGACATTCGGGCAGGCGAGATCACCGCGCTCATCGGGCCGTCGGGGTGCGGCAAGAGCACCGTGCTGCGCTGCTTCAACCGCATGAACGACCTCATTGCCGGGGCGACGGTGAACGGCACCGTGCTGTACCACGGCGAAGACCTGTATGGCCGCGACGTCGACCCGGTAGAAGTGCGTCGACGCATCGGCATGGTGTTCCAGCGGCCGAATCCCTTCCCGAAGTCGATCTACGACAACGTGGCGTTCGGCCCCCGCATCAACCGTGTGCGCAAAGGCCTCGGCGATGTCGTGGAGCGCGCGCTCACCCAAGCCGCGCTCTGGGACGAGGTGAAGGACAAGCTCAAGAAGAGTGCCTACGCGCTCTCCGGCGGTCAGCAACAGCGCCTGTGCATTGCGCGGGCGCTCGCAGTGGAGCCCGATGTGGTGCTGATGGACGAGCCGTGCTCGGCGCTCGACCCGATCGCGACGGCGCGTATCGAAGACCTCATGGCCGAGCTCAAGAACGACTACACGATCGTCATCGTCACGCACAACATGCAACAGGCCGCTCGGGTGTCGGATCGCACCGCGTTCCTCACCGCGGAAGTCGACGACGGGCACCGGGTGGGCCGCCTCGTGGAGTTCGACGACACCAAGGTGATGTTCACCAACCCATCCGATTCGCGCACCGAGGGTTACATCACAGGACGCTTCGGGTGAGCCGACGTCCGGCCGCGGCAGCGGTCGCGGGGGAGTGGGGACGAGCCCCCGGGGGTGATGGATGATTCCGGTCCTGCTCGCCGTCGCGTTGGTCGCGGTTTCGGGCTATGCCATCGCCGGGTGGATCCAAGCGTCGCGCAACAGAGATCGGATGCGCGAGATCGCCGAGCACTTGCGCGAGGAGACGATTCGTAGCGGCGACCTCGCAACGGGTCGTGAACGCTTCGCACGCGCGGTCGACGCGCTCGACGACGGCATCATCATCGTGGACGAGATGGGCACGATCGTGGCCCGCAACCGTGCCGCGGCCAAGTACGTGGGCGCCCGTCATGCGGTCGCCATCGCCGAGGACGAGATCAACCGGGTCACGTCGGCTGCGCTCGCCGGCTCGAGCTGCACCCGCGAGCTGTCGCTCTTCGGCCCACCGCGCCAAGTGCTCCTGTTGCGTGCCGAGCCGCTCTGGCACCACGACAAGGTTGCCGGCGCCGTGGTGTGGGCCCGCGATGTGTCGGAAGCCCGTCGCGTCGACGACGTGCGGCGCGACTTCGTGGCCAACGTGAGTCACGAGCTGCGCACCCCGATCGGCGCGCTCGGCCTGCTCGCCGAGACCGTGTCGGACGAGGACGACCCCCAGGTGCAGCGGCGCCTCGCCGGGCAGATGGTGCGCGAGGCCGAACGCCTGGCCCGCATCGTCGACGACCTGCTCGACCTCAGTGTGATCGAGACGAACGAAGCCGCGCAGCTCGAACCACTCGCGATTGCGGCGGTGGTGCGCGACGCGCTCGAGCAGGTGCGCGGCGCGGCCGACGTGGCCGGCATCGAGATCCACGTGGCCGACATCGCATCCGACCTCGTGGTCACCGGTGATCGGCGCCAGCTCGTGAGCGCGCTCTACAACCTTCTCGACAACGCCGTGAAGTACTCCGAGCGCGGCGCCAGCGTCGACATCATCGCCGACAAGGACGCCGAACGCGTGATGTTCGCGGTGCGCGACCACGGCATCGGCATCCCCACCAAAGACCTCGAACGCATCTTCGAGCGCTTCTACCGCGTGGACCGCGCGCGCAGCCGTGAGACCGGCGGTACCGGTCTCGGCCTTTCGATCGTGCGCCATGTGGCCGCGGCGCACGGCGGCGATATCGCCGTCGAGTCGCACGAAGGCGAGGGTTCCACGTTCACGCTCAGACTCCCCCTGGCAGCCGATTCGGAGGACACAAAATGACCGACGCGCCGTTGATCCTCGTGGTCGACGACGAGCAGTCATACCGAGACGCATTGTCGGTGGCGTTGCAACGCGAGGGGTTCCTCGTGGTGACGGCCGCCGACGGTGAGGAAGCGCTCGACCGGTTCTATGACACGAAGCCCGCGCTCGTGCTGCTCGACGTGATGTTGCCCAAGATCTCCGGTATCGACGTATGCCGCGACATCCGCAGCCGTTCGCGAACGCCCATCATCATGGTCACGGCACGCAATGCCGAGATCGACGCAGTGGTCGGCCTCGAAGTGGGGGCCGACGACTACGTGTCGAAGCCGTTCCGGCTCCGCGAGCTCATCGCTCGGGTGCGGGCCTCGCTCCGCCGCACACCCGGTGACGACGAGGTGGGCGAGCGGCCCGAGATGATCGAAGTCGGCGACGTGCGTATCGACACCGGGCGGCACGAGGTGTTCGTCCGCGGTGACGCCACACCGTTACCGCTGAAGGAGTTCGAGCTCCTCGAGATGCTGCTCGTCAACGCCGGCCGCGTGCTCACGCGTGACGTGTTGATCGATCGCGTCTGGGGCCCGAACTACTTCGGCGACACCAAGACGCTCGACGTGCACATCAAGCGTCTGCGGGCCAAGGTGGAGGTCGACCCGTCGACACCGCAGCAGATCGTGACCGTGCGCGGCGTCGGCTACCGCTTCGAACGGCCCCGCGAGGCACGAGCGAGCTGATCAACCCGCGAGGCACGAGCAAGCTGATCTGTCGCGCCGGGCGTCGTTTGACTTCGATAATCGAAGTCA
>DASXZO010000087.1:0-17396 GCA_036501845.1 Acidimicrobiia bacterium
TCGTGGCCAGTCCGGTGCTGGTCGGCCCGGCGGTCGTGGTGCTCGGTGCGCCGATCCGCCGCCTGCGCGGTGTGAGCGGCCGGCTCGCGCGCGACAACGCCCGCCGCAATCCGCGGCGCAGCGCCTTCACCGCGGTGGCGCTCACACTCGGCGTCGCCCTCGTGGGGTTCATCACGATCATCGGCGCGTCGTTCAAGCAGACGATCGCGGGCGCGCTCGATACCCAGCTCGGCGCCACCGACTATTTCATCAGCGCGTCGGGCGGCAGCGGCACACTGAGTCCCGACGTCACCCGCCGCGTCGCCGCGGTGCACGACGTGGACGCGGCAATCGGCGTCGGCTTCGTGCCGCTGCGCATCGAGGGAATCCATTTGAGCGGCGGGCCCGGTTCGGCCGACGGCGCGCTCGCGCTCGATCCCACGCAGGTAAACCGGTTCGTCAAGCTCGGCGCGGTCACGGGCAACATCGCCTCGATCGACGACGACGGCATCGCGGTGTCACGCGCCTTTGCCGACGCTCACCACCTGCGGCTCGGATCGGTGCTCACCGTGCGGTTCGACAATCCGCCGACGCGTGAGCTCACAGTTCGGGCGATCTACGAGAAACGCGTATTCGACCGCATCGGACTCCTGGTGAGCCATCACCTGTACGACCAGGTCGCGGCGATCCCCGTCGACTTCTATTCGCTCGCGATCCTGCGCAGTGGCGTGCCGCCAGCGCGCGCCACACGCGAGATCAAGGCGGCGCTACGCGACTACCCGACCGCGAGCGTGCAGGACTTCGCGTCGTTCAAGGCGAGCCAGCTCCACCAGATCGACCAGGGACTCGCGCTGATCTACGGCCTCCTCGCGCTGTCGATCATCATCGCCCTCATCGGGATCGTGAACACGCTGGCGCTGTCGGTGCACGAACGCACCCACGAGATCGGCCTACTGCGCGCGGTGGGCACCACGCGCCGCCAGGTGCGCGCCGCGATTCGCTGGGAGTCGGTGTTGATTGCCACCTTCGGCACCGTGCTGGGGCTCGCGATGGGTTTGTTCTTCGGCTGGATCCTCGTGCTCGCGCTCCACCACAACAACGTGGTCACGCGCTTCGACCCCGCGCTCGCCCGGCTGTTCCTGATCACGGCGATCGCCGCCGCCGCGGGCGTGCTCGCCGCGGTGTTCCCGGCCTGGCGCGCCTCACGCCTCGACGTCCTCGACGCCATCCGCGTCGAGTAGCGGCTGCCCACACAGCGTTCTGGGTGCAAACTGCCCGGCGGAGCGGGGGTGGTGCACCCGGAAGCGCGTTACGCGCCGAACTGTTTGGTGACGCGGGCGTCTTTCTCGCGGACGGCCTCGGCGAGTGCCTGCTGCTGGCGCTCCAGCGCGGCGCGCAGGTCGTCGTCGTGCGTGGCGATGATGCGGGCCGCGAGCAGTCCGGCGTTGCGGGCGTTCCCGATCGCCACCGTCGCCACAGGAATGCCCGCGGGCATCTGCACGATCGACAGCAACGAATCGAGGCCGTCGAGGGTTGCGAGCGGCACCGGAACGCCGATCACGGGGAGCGTGGTCATCGACGCGGTCATGCCGGGCAGATGTGCGGCCCCGCCGGCGCCGGCGATGATCACCTTCAGGCCGCGGTCGGCGGCAGTGTGCGCGTAGTCGTACATCACGTCAGGCGTGCGGTGGGCGCTCACGACACGTACCTCGTGGGCCACGCCGAGCTCGGCCAGCACGTCGACCGCGCCCTGCATCACACCGAGATCGCTATCGCTCCCCATGATGATGCCGACGAGCGGCGCACTCTGAGCGGGCACGAGCGCAACGGTACCGCCGGGGCGGCCCCCCGGTAGCGTCCGCGGTCATGCAGACGCGGTTGACGGAGTTGTTGCAGATCGAGCATCCGGTGATGCTCGCGGGCATGGGCGGCGTCGCCTACCACGAGCTTGTGGTGGCGGTGTCGAACGCCGGCGGCATCGGCACGCTCGGCGCTGCGCCGCTCACCCTCGAGCTCATGGAACGCGAGATCGAAGCGATCAACAAGGGCACCGACAAGCCCTTCGGCGTCGACCTCCTTGCGGCCCTGCCCGAGAGCCTCACTCGCGGGGTCGAGTTGATCGTGTCGGGTGGCGCGGCGCTGTTCGTGGCCGGCCTCGGCGTGCCACGCGACATCATCGGTCGCTTGCACGAGGCGGGTGTGCTCGTGGCGAGCATGTGCGGGAAAGTGCGCCACGCAGTGTCGGCCGTGGAGAGCGGGTGCGACTTCGTGATCGTGCAGGGCACCGAGGCCGGCGGCCACACCGGACTCATCGCCACGATGCCGTTGGTGCCGCAAGTGGTCGACGCCGTGAGTGAGCGCGTGCCGGTGGTGGCTGCCGGTGGCATCTTCGACGGCCGCGGGCTCGCCGCGGCGATCGCGCTGGGCGCCGACGGCGTGTGGATGGGCACCCGCTTCATCGCCACGCCCGAGGCCCGGACCGTGCGCGGCTACAAGGACGCGCTGTTACGCAGCGCCGAGGACGGCACGGTGATCAGCAAGGGCTATTCGGGCAAGCCGATGCGCACAGTGCGCAACGAGTGGACGAACTACGTCGAGGAGCACCCCGACGTGTTGCGACCGTTCCCCGAGATGATGCTGCACTCGCTCGAGAACGGCGTGTTGCATCTCGGCGGTAACGAGGACACCGAGGTGAACATCGACCGCGAGTGCTACCCGGCCGGCCAGGCCGTCGGCGCGATCGAAGCACTCACGCCCGCCGGTGACGTCGTGCGGGCCGTCGTGCGCGAGGCCGAACAGACGCTCGACCGGCTGCGCGCGCTGAAGTGAACCGCCCTTACGTCAAGGCGACGCTCCTCGCGCTTCTCGCCGGCGTGCTCATCACGTCGATCTACACCGGCACGTGGGCCAAGGTGTTGGTGCTCTTGGCGGCCGGGACGATCGGGGTGTGGCTCGGGCGGCGCCGCAAACGCGGCGGCATGAGCGTGTAACACGCGCTCAGCTGTTGGCCGTCTTCGCCTCTTCGATCATGTCGTTCTCGTACATCATCGTGACGAGCTCCTCGAAGTTGACGCGCGGGGTCCAGCCGAGCACGTCACGCGCCTTGGCCGCGTCGCCGATGAGCAGATCGACCTCGGCCGGGCGGTCGAAGCGGCCGTCGTGCTTCACGAAGGGTTCCCAGCTGTCGTAGCCGGCATAACGGAACGCGGTGTCGAGGAACTCGCGGATGCTGTGGGTCTCGCCGGTGGCCACCACGTAGTCGTCCGGTTCGTCCTGCTGCAGCATCAGCCACATGGCCTCGACGTAGTCGCCCGCGTAGCCCCAGTCGCGCCGCGCCTCGAGGTTGCCGAGACTGATCGAGTCCTGCAATCCCAGCTTGATGCGCGCCAACGACGACGTGATCTTGCGGGTGACGAACTCGTGCCCGCGCCGGCTCGATTCGTGGTTGAACAGAATTCCGCTGCTGGCGTGGATGCCGTAGGCCTCGCGGTAGTTGACCGTGATGTTGTGGCCGAACATCTTCGCTACGCCGTATGGGGAACGCGGGTGGAACGGCGTCTGTTCGGTCTGCGGCACCTCGCGCACCTTGCCGAACATCTCCGACGAGCTCGCCTGGTAGAAGCGGATCGGGTTGTGCTGCACGCCACCGACGATGCGCACCGCGTCGAGCATGCGCAACACGCCGAGGCCGGTGATCTCGGCAGTGAGCTCGGGCTGGCGGAACGACAGCTGCACGAAGCTGATGGCGCCGAGGTTGTACACCTCGTCGGGCTGCACCTGCTCGAGCGCGGCGATCAACGACGGGAGGTCGCGCAGGTCGCCCTCGACCAGCTCGAGACGCGGGTTCTCCTCCTGCACGAGCCGAGCCTTCGGGTTGGCCTGGCCGTGCACGAGCCCGAACACTTGGTAACCCTTGGCGGCCAAGAATTCCGACAGGTACCGGCCATCCTGACCAGTGATCCCGGTGATCAACGCACGTTGCATCGTGAGGCTCCCAACCCTGATGTGAAGGCAGCGATTCTACGAACGGTCATGCGCGCATCAGGTCGATCGACCGCGGGCGAAGTCGGGGTCGAGCTGCGCGACGAACTCCGCGCAGCGCTGGGCTTCGTCGTTCTCGCCGATGGCCGCGGCGGAGTGCGCGAGCCCGGCAAGCGCGTGCAGGAACCCACGATTGGTGTCGTACACCCACCGCACGTAGCCACTGCCGCGCCATCCTGACTGGCGCAACTGGTCGAGACCGCGGTGATAGCCCACGCGGAAGTACGCGTACGCCTCCACATCGTCCCGGGCGAGGTCGCCGAGATGCGCCCAGGCGTCGAGGTAGCGCGGCCAGTGCGCACACACATCGGCCACCGCGTCGCGCCGCCGTTCGACCGGCGCGGCCAACGCATCGGCGAGCGCGGTAGCGGCGGCCGGATCGGGGGCGGGAAGCACGGTCTCGGGCGGACCTGAGGGAGTGAAGCTGACATCAGTCACGGCTCACGAAGCTACCGATCACGAGGCCTGTTTCTTCGCTGCAGCGTGTACGTGCTTCCATGGAGCCGATGTCGGATCAGGCTCACAAATCGCCCACTCGCCTCGTGCTCGTGCGTCACGCCGTCACCGCGCACACTGGCGGAAAGCTGTCGGGGCGTATGCCCGGCATCGATCTCACCGACCAAGGGCGAGCCCAGGCCGCGGCTGTGGCCGAGCGCCTCGCCACCGCGCCGATCAGCACCGTCTACGCCAGCCCGATCGAGCGCACCATGCAAACCGCGCAGGCGATCGCCGCCCGTCACGAACTCACCGTGCAACCGCTCGACGGCGTGATCGAAGCCGAGTACGGCGACTGGACCGACAAGACGCTGGGCGAGCTCGCCAAGACCGACGAGTGGAAGGTGGTGCAGCGCACACCGTCACGTGCGAAGTTCCCGAACGGCGAGTCGCTCCTCGAGATGCAGACCCGCATGGTGATCGCGCTCGACGAAGTAGCCGAGCGCCACAAGCACGAGACGATCGTGGTGGTGAGTCATGCCGATCCCATCAAGGCGGCCGTTGCGCACTACACGGGAATGCACCTCGACCTGTTCCAGCGCGTCAACATCTCGCCGGCTTCGGCGACTGTGTTCGAATTGCACGCGCACGGCGTGATGATGCTCACGTGCAACGAGACCGGCGGGCTCGGCGAGATGCTCGCTCCTCCGCCGCCACCTGCAGAAGGCACAGAGCAACCGGCGGGCAGCGATGCCGACACGAGCGCCGCCGCTGCGGAGGCCGCGCATGCCTGACCCGATCGAGTTCGACCCAGTCGATCTCATCTCGATCGGCGCGCTCGGGCGGCCGGGTGAACGCCGCTTCATGATCCAGGCCACCAAGGAAGGCGCGCGCCTCTGTGTAGTACTGGAGAAGCAGCAGGTTGCGCTCCTCGCCTCCGAGGCCGAGGAGTTCCTCGACCGCGTCACCGTCGAGGACAACGAGCCTGAGCCCGTGCTCGATCCCGCGAGCGACGCATTGTGTGGCCAGGTGATCGAAGCCGAACCGCTCTTTCGCGTGCGTCTGATCGGTATCGGTTACGACCGCGACCGCCACCTCGTGCTGCTCGAGTTGCGCGAACAGGCCGACGAGGACGACGAAGGCCAGCCGGTCGATCGCGAAGAGGTCGAGGGCCATATCGCACGCGTCTACGCGACGCGGGCGCAGATCCGATCCATCATCCGGCACGCCTCCACGAGCGTGGAGTCGGGGCGCCCGACGTGCCCGCTCTGCGAATTGCCGATGGATCCCGACGGGCACTTCTGCCCCCGGCTCAATTGACGTTGCTCTCCGCGCAGGCCGGCATCGAGCTTCCCGACCCGATCGACGACACCGTCGCGGCGTCGCTGCTCGAGTACGGCGAGATCGACGTCATCGGACGGATGCCGTGGTCGTCGAACGCGACCTTCCTCGTGCAAGTCAACGCGTCGGACGTGACCGCCGCCATCGCCGAGGTGCCTCCCGACGCGGCGATGCTGGCGATCTACAAGCCGCAGGCCGGCGAGCGTCCGCTGTGGGACTTTCCCGACGGCACGCTGGCGGCGCGCGAGGTGGCCGCGTACGGGGTGTCGGAGTTGCTGGGTTGGCAACTCGTGCCCCGTACCGTGCTGCGCGACGGCCCGGTGGGTCTGGGCGCACTGTCGCAGTTCCACGACCACGATCCCGAGCAGCACTACTTCGAGATCGTCAACGGTCGCGAGGACGTGTTCCGGCGCTTCGCCGCCTTCGACGCGCTGATCAACAACACCGATCGCAAGGGCGGCCACGTGCTGCTCGACGAGCACGATCACGTATGGGGCATCGACCACGGCACGTGCTTCCACGTGCACCCGAAGCTGCGCACCGTGATCTGGGAGTTCGCCGGCGAACCGCTCGACCAGTCGTTGCTCAGCGACATCGACTGCCTGCGCGGGCGCGTCGAATCGGGAGCCTCGAACCTCGACAAGCTGCTGATGCCCGCCGAGGTCGACGCGCTGCTCACCCGCATCGGAGTGCTGCTGAAACGCAAGCGCTTCCCGTTGCCCTCAGGCGACTACCACGACTACCCCTGGCCGACGATCTAGCTCTTGGCGGGTCGCTCCAGCGCCCATTCCATGCGTGTGCGGCGCTTGTGACACTCGCCAGTACGGGGCCGGCCGGGGCTTGCCAGCTGTGACGGGTCGCCCGTACTGTGTGCCTTCCTCGCTCAGGGCGGTCTAGGCGGATTCGTAGGGAGAGCGGATGCACATCTTCGGTTATCTCGACTCGGGGTCGGGAAGCATGATCGCGTCGGCGCTCGCGGCAGGCTTCGGCGGGGTCGTCGTGTTCTTCAAGATGATCGGGCGCAAGGTCGCGAACGCGGTGTCGCCCAAGCGGCGCCGGAGCGCAGCCGAAGCGGCCAAGACCGCCGGCGCGTAACCGCGGCTCGAGCCGCGAGCACACCAACTCGCCTGTGATCGACCTTCCTGAATCGGCGTCGTTTCGCGATCCCGACGCCTCGGTCTTCTATGCCGACGGGCGGGTGCTGCGCGGCCTGCACGCGCGTGCCGCCGACGACTGGCGCGCGCTCACGGCCACGAAGTTCTTCCCGGCGTTGCTCGCCGACCGCCGCGTCGTCGGCACCGAGGTCGTCACCGGCGACGCGCTCCCCGCTTCCGCTGGTGAGTTCGAGGCGGTACTCGAGCACGAGCGCATCCCGTTCATCTCCTACCCGTACGAGTGGACGTTCGGGATGCTGCGCGACGCGGCCTTGTTGCACCTCGACGTGTTGCTGGCTGCGCTCGACGAGGGCATGTCGATGAAGGACGGCTACTCGTTCAACGTGCAGTGGCGCGGCGCGAACCCCACGTTCATCGACGTCGGCTCGTTCGAGCGCATGCCGACCGGGCCCTGGATCGGCTACCGCCAGTTCTGCCAGACCTTCCTGTATCCATTGATGCTCGACTCGTACCTCCGCGTGCCGTTCCAGCGATACCTGGTGGGCCACCTCGACGGTCTCGAACCGGCCGAGATGCTGCGTTTCCTCTCGGGCCGGCGGCGCCTGCGCAAGGGCGTGTTCACCCATGTGTACTTGCACAGCGTCGCGGGACGGCGGGTCACCAAGGGCGGCGAGCAGATCAAAGAGGATCTCGGCAAGGCCGGCTTCGGCGCCGAGCTCACCAAGACGACGGTGCGCAAGCTCGCCAAGCTCGTCGGCCGTCTGCGTTCCAAGCGGTCGGAATCGGGCTGGAACAACTACCGCACCACGTGCTCGTACAGCGATGCCGACCGCGACGCCAAGGCCACGTTCATCCGCCAAGTGCTCGTCGGCCATCCCACGACGCTGGCCTACGACTTGGGGGCGAACGACGGGATCTACGCGCGCATGGTCGCCGAACGCGGCGGCTACGTGGTGGCCGTCGACTCAGACGATGTCACCGTCGACGCGATGTACCGCAGCTTGCGGGAAGACGGGATCACGAACGTGCTGCCGCTCGTGCTGAACCTCGTCGACCCGTCGCCGGCGCGCGGTTGGCGCAACGCCGAGCGGCGCGCTTTCTTCGACCGTGCCCAGCCTGATCTGGTGCTCGCGCTCGCACTCGTGCACCACCTCGCGCTCACGGCCAACGTCCCACTTCCCGAGATCATCGGGTGGCTCCACGACATCGGCGGCACGCTCGTGATCGAGTTCGTCGAACCGCACGATCCAATGGCGAAGCAGCTGCTGGCCAACAAGCGCGAAGGTTTGTTCCCCCACTACCGGATCGACGAGTTCGAGAAGGTGCTCGAACAGCGATACACCATCGTTGCTCGCAGCCCGCTTCCGGGTGGCTCGCGCACGCTGTATCACGCCGAACCGCGCTGACCGCTGAGGCGCGTCGTTACGACCCTTGGCGTTCGGTCAGCTGGACCTGTATCGGCGCCAGCGCAGGTCCGGTCGCTGCGGTCCGCACGGCGAACATCTCGAGGTTGTTCGATCCGTTCTCGAACAGGTCGGGCGCGAGCATCGCCTGGAACCGCGCGCGCTGCGCGCCCACTGTTCGCAGCGCGGTGGCGCCGGCGATGCGGCCATTGAGCGCGAATACCACTTCCGAGCAGTCGCCACGCTGCCCTCGTACATCACCTTCCACGTACACCCACGGGATCTTCTGCGCGTCGCGTTCGACCGCGTGGAAGCTGCGGTGCACCGCAACGGACGCCGCCAGCGAAGCCTCCGCGACCTTTTCGACATCGGCGACCGCGTTGCCCACGCACCCGCCGAGCGGACCGGCTTGGAAGAAACCGTACGGCCCCCGCTCGTGATCGCGCACAGCCTGCGAGGCCATCACCGACGCGAAGCCGTCAGCGCGAGCGAACAGCACTTGCTCGCCGGCCGCGTCGATATCGGCGAGTGACCCGCCCGCGGGCAACACGACGCGACCCACCCGTTCCCGCCCGTCGGGCGGCGGCTGCGATGCTCGTGTGCCCTCGATGTCCCACGAGAGCGCGATGCCGAGGTGCTCGGCGATCGTGGGAAGGATGTCGAGCGTCATCGACGCGCGGTCGTCGACGACGCCTTCACGCTGGTGCGGCGCCTTGATGAACAGGGGCACCCAGAGCAGCTCTTCATAGTTGCCCGGCGTGACCGCCCGCTGCGGCTCGTCCTTCCGGAGCGACACTCCGTGGTCGGCGACCACGATCATGAGCGCGTCGTCATACGCGTCGATCGCGCGAAGTCGCTCCACGATCTGTCCGAGGAACCAGTCGGTCGCTTGCAACTGGAGCAAGTGACGCTGGCGCCCCGCGCGCACAGCCTCGTCGGACAGGCATTTGTCGTCGACCACACCCTCGACGCGGGGCGCGCCATAGTGGCGCCCGGCTCCGCAGTAGTGCCACGGCCGGTGCGGGAGCAACATGTGCAGGAAGTCGAGTACCGGTTCGTCGGACGGCACGAGCGTCTCGAGGAAGCGTTCACCCGCGGTGAGGGGATTCCTGAAGAGCCGGCGATCACCGAAGTATTGATCGGGAGTCTGGCCGCCGAACTTGTCCTTCTCGTCGTGCAACGGCGAGCTGTAGCGGTAGCCGAGTCGGAACGCCTCACCGGTGAGCGCCCTCCACCCCGTGACGGTCGACGCCGACGAGACCGCCGCAACTTGGGTGAGCGACTCGTGCACGTTCAGCCGATAGGTGCCCTCGAGCATCGAGAAGACACTCCGAGGATGGTCGCGCGTGGTGGGGAACAACCCGCGGCGCGGGAATCGCCCGGTCATGATCGCCGGCACCGCGCGGCGAGTGCTCGCCGACATCGACGTGGTGTTGCGGAGCCAATGCGCCTCGTTCGCGAGCCTTTGGAAGTTCGGAAACGCGTCGTCGATGCCGCCGGCACCGTCGAGCAACGACATCAACGGCAGTTCGTCGAACACGATCATCACGACACGGTGCGGCTGGGTGACCGTGACGGGTTCGTCTTCAGCAGCCCACTGCACGAGGATCTTGTCGAGGCGCTTCGACGACAAGAACCGAATCACCACAACGATCGCCAACGGCATGAGGGCGATGAGCACGCGCTCGAGGTTGACGAACTGCCAATACAGCAGGGCACTGATCGCCGACGTCAACACGAGCAACACGAACTGGTAACGGATACGCAGACGTGCGCCGTGCTTGGCGACGGAGTTGACGAACAGGCCCGTGAACACGCCAAGGAAGATCGCGTGAACCACAGCGCTCAATCCGTCGCCCACGAGACGCGCGAGCTGGGCGATCGCGAACGCGCCGAGGGCAGGCCCGAACGCCACGATCACGATCGACAGCACAAAGTCGGCACGGCGCAGCCGGAACGACGCCAGGTACGGCGCGCCGCGATCGAGGATGCTGATCACGGGTTCGGTGAACGCGAGGCCCGTGATTCCGATGAGCTCGAGCAGTTGAAGAACAGTCGTCGGCCAGGCCAAGGCGCGCGAGATTAACGGTCGGCGAGGTACTGACTCTTGCAGAGTGACCGTTGCAACTTGCCCGACGAGGTCTTGGGCAGAGTCCCGGGCGCGACGAGCACAACCTCTTCCGGTGGCATACCGACGACGCCGTACACAGCCGAGCTGATCGCGTCGCGAATGGCGCGGTGCTCGGACTCCTTCGTTTCGGCCACCACGATCAGTGCTTCCTTGCCGCGCCGGCCTTCGGTGCCGAACGCGATCACGTTGCCGGCACGCACACCGTCGACATGATTTACGGCGCGCTCCACGTCCTGCGGGTACACGTTGCGGCCGCCGAGGATGATCACGTCCTTGATACGGCCACACACCACCAGTTCGCCCTCGACCAGGTAACCGAGGTCGCCGGTGCGGAGCCAACCATCGTGGAACGTGGCCGCGTCCACATCGGGACGGCGGTAGTAGCCCGGCGTCACCGACGCGCCGCGGATCTCGATCTCACCGACCTCGCGCTCCTTGCGCACCACCTCGCCGCCCGACGGGTGCGCGTCATTGTCGGCGGCGACCACACGCACCTCGAGGTTGTACAACGGCCGCCCGAGACGCGCCAGGTCGCGCGCGTGACGGTTGGTGGCGTCGGCCGGCACGGCGTACTGCTCGTTCTCGAGCACGTGTGCGTCGACGCGGTCGACCGTGAGCCCCGAACCCGGCTCGGGGAAGGTGACGGCCAGCGTGGCCTCGGCCATCCCGAACGCGGGGAACACCGCGCCGGCATCGAGACCGTGCGCCGCGCCGGCTTCCACGAAGGCATGCACGCTCGCGGGGTCGACGGGCTCGGCGCCGTTGAGCGCGAGCCGCCAGTTGCTGAGGTCGAGGCCCGACAACCGCCTCAGCGAGCGCGCCGCGAGCACATACGAGAAGTTCGGCCCGGCCGTGAGCGTGCCACCGAACGCCGACATCCACTCCATCCAACGGCCCGGCGACGCAAGGAAGTCCTGCGGCGACGCGAGGACGAGATCGACGCCGAAACCCATCGGGGTGGCGAGCAGGCCGATCAAACCCATGTCGTGGTACAGCGGCAACCACGACACACCGACATCGCGGCCGGGTTCGATACGCGCCCCGTGTGCGATCGCATCGAGGTTCGCTGTGACGCACCGGTGCGGCAGCATCACGCCCTTCGGATCGGACGTGGACCCACTCGTGTACTGCAGGATGGCGAGCGCGTCGGGATCGCTCGCCGGTCGCGTGTAGCTCGCGGCAGTACGGCGTGCCGCGCCCAGCTCACTGAGCCGCACGATCTCGGGGTCGCCCGGCTGCGGGTCGAGGAAGTCGGCAAGTTGGTCGTCGACCACCACGAGCAGTGCGTCACTCGCGAGGATGCGGCTGCGCGTCGCGCTCACGAATTCGTCGATCGACGCGAGGCGCATCGGCAGCGGCAACGTCACTGCCGCGGCACCGCACAGCCAGGTTGCTTCGATGGCCGTGACCAGCGCGCGGGTTGTGGGCCCGAGGACGGCGACGTGCGCGCCCGGCGCGACGCCACGCCGTTGGAGCGCCGCGGCCGTGGCGCGCGCGTCGTCGAGCATGCGGGCCCACGGGATCGATTCGATCTCGCCGGTGGAGGCCGCGCTGGCGACGAACGTGATCGAGCCGCCCCCGCCGGCGGCCGCTTCGATGCGATCGATCAGCGAGGCAGGTCCGGCTGGAGGCAGAGAATCGACTGGCGACGAGTCCACTGGCACTCGACCTTCGACATCGCGAAGCGTGCCAGAGTTACAACGCTGGAACTTACCGGCGGGTAGCCCCTATTTCGCGAGCAGTCGAGGCTCGGGGATCGCGGTTTCCGGCCAGCGCTTGCGCGACCGGATCGACAGCTTGTGCATGAGCGCGATCGCGCCGGGATCGTCGTCGCCGGGGCGGATCTCGACCACACCGTCGCGCTGCATCTGTTCCATCAGCTCGCGGCCCGTATCGGTGCGGATGATCGTGAGCGTCCAGTCGTTGAACGCGCCGATGCCGCCGGTGGAGATGTCGGCGTGTTCGGCCGCGAAGTCGGGGCACATCTTGCAACCCTCACGCGTCCAGCCGTGGCACTCCTTCAACGGCACTTCGTGGTAGTCGCCGTTCTTCATCCAGATCTGGAACACGCCCTTGATGTTCATCTTGCGCATGTCCTGCTTCTTCAAGCCGTACTTGGCCTCGAAGAGCTCCTCGAAGATGGCGTCGTCGAAGGTCTTGGAGCAGAGCAAGCCGATGTTGAGCGTGATGCGCCGCGCCACCTTGCCGGCCTTGCGCTGCTTCATCGCGGGCGGCGCCGACGACTGGCACGACATCCCCACGAGCGCGATGCGCTCCTCGCCCTTCTCCAGGTCGGCGTAGGCCATCGTGTTGGCGCTGTACGTGTAGCGCGAGCCCGCCGACGCGATCACCTCGGCGCGGTTACGGGCCACTCCTGGGATCGCCTTCCACGACGTGCCGTCACCCTCGAGGTAGCTCACGAGCGCGGCGTCGATCACGTCATGCTCGAGCGCGTACACGAGGATGGCCGACACCAGCCCGCCGTCCTGGCCCACCTCGTGGAGCTCGGGATCGGCCGCGCGCGCGAGCACGATGTCCTGGAACACGCCCGATGGTTCTTCGGCGGTACGGGTGCGACCGAACAGGTGCTCGTCGATCTCGGGCTCCCACATGCGAAAGCGCGGGCAGGCGCGGGTGCAGGTGGTGCACGCCTTGTCGCCGTGCGAGCAGTCGGCGGGCCCGCCGTACTCGTCCTCGAGCTGCAGCGGCTTGTAGACGCCGTTGGTGTCGTCGTAACCGAGCACGTCGTGCGGGCAGGTGATCACGCAACCGGCGCAACCGGTGCAGAGCCCCGTGGTGACCACCTCGTCATAGAGGTGCTTCCACGACGCGGTCCAGCGTTCGCGCTTCTCGGGAGCTGCTTCGGTGGCCGTCATCGGCGAAAAGGTATCTCGGATGCCCGAAATGACCACTACGACTACTGTTCGGCGCCGCATGGCGAAGATCGCCCGCATCCTCGAGCAGGGACCGAGCTATTCGTTCGAGTTCGGGCCTCCGCGCACGCCCGAGGCCACCGTGCAGTTCTGGGACACGCTCGACGACCTACGCGGCCTCTCGCCGTCGTTCGTGTCGGTCACCTACGGCGCCGGTGGCTCGACGCGCGACACCACACGCGACATCGTCGTGCGCATCAACCACGAGATCGGCCTCACCGCGATGGCCCATCTCACGTGTGCTGCGCACACGCGGGGCGCGCTCGAAGAGCTGGTGGTGCAATACCGCGAAGACGGCGTCGAGAACATCCTTGCGCTCGGCGGCGACCCGCCGCTCGACTACGACGGCCCGCCGGGCGAGCTCACCTACGCCACCGATCTCGTCGATCTCGTGCGCAGCGTCGGCGACTTCTCGGTAGGAGTAGCCGCGCATCCCGAACCACATCCGCGATCGGTGAGTATCGAGGCCGACCGTGTGCACACCGCGGCCAAGCTCGCCGAGGCCGACTTCGCAATCACGCAGTTCTTCTTCGAGGCGCGTCACTACTTCGATCTCGTCGAATCGGTGCGCAAGCTCGGCGTGCACAAGCCGATCGTGCCGGGCATCATGCCGGCCACGAGCATCGCGTCGATCGCGCGCATGTCGCAGATGCAGGGCTCGGAGTTTCCGGATTGGTTGGCCGCGAAGCTGCGCGCGGCTGAGCCCGACGGACCGGCCGCGGTGCGCGCCGTGGGCGTGGAGGAGGCCACCAAGCTTTGCGAAGAGCTGCGTGCGGGTGGCGTGCCGGGCTTCCACTTCTTCACGATGAACCGGTCGACGGCGACGCGCGAGATCTACGCGAACCTCGGGCTCTGAAACTCCCGATCACCCGCCCGTCAGGTTGCGGCGCTGCGGTCGTCGATCTTCCATTCCTCGCCCTTGGCGCGCAGACGATCGAGGAACGGCACCGCGTCGAACGCCTCGGGCCCGAGCACGCCGGCGCCGCTCCACGCGCCCTCGGCGAGGAGTTCGAGCGCGACGACAGGATTGATACCGGTCTGCCAGGCGACGGCCTGCGCCCCGTGGCGGGCCATCGTCTCCTCGTTGTCGGACACGTGGTACAGGTACACCGCGCCCGCTGAGCCGTCGCGGCGCGTACCGGTGACGTAGGTGCCTGCGCACGTGCGCCCGCGCATCTTGTCGCCGAGCGACGCGGGATCGGGCAGCACCGCGGCAACCACGTCGCGCGGTGACACGACGCTGTCGCGCACCCGCACGGGCTCGGTGGATGCGAGCCCGGTGCGGTCGAGCACGCGCAGCATCTCCACCATTTCGGCTCCGAGCCCATACTTGAACGTCACCTCTTCGCACTCGACCCAGCGCGGCACGAGGAACACCTCCTCGTGCTCCACGTTCACGCATTCGCATTCGCCGATCCCCTCGGGAAACACGAACATTTCGGGGTCGGAGAAGGGCTCGGTGGTGTACCAACCTCGATCGCGTTCCCAGATCACGGGTGGGTTCAGGCACTCCTCGATCGTGGTCCACACCGAGAACGTGGGCGCGAACGGCAAGCCTTCGATCGTGAGATCGCTGCCGTCGCGCACACCGACGCGGTCGATCCGTTCGAAGAGGTGGTCGGCCGCGTAGCGCGCGAACACGTCGGCAAGCCCCGGCTCCACACCCATCCCCACCAGCGCGAGTTGGCCGCGGTCGCGCCACGCCTCGTCGGCGGCGAGCTGGTCGGCACCGAGCGGCACGCCCACGAGCTCGAACGGCCGCTCGGGATGTCGCTGCGAAAGGCTCATCGCCATGTCGAGGTAGTGACAACCGGCTGCGAAGGCGCCGGCGAAGATCGGCGGGTTGAAGCGCGGATCGCACGCGTTCACCACCACATCGACGTGCTTGTCGCGCGCGAGCGCAGCCACTGCCGACTCGTCGGACGCGTCGAGCGCGCACGCCTCGAGGCGGTCGTCGGCGCAGCGTTCGACCGCGCTCCGCGCGCGTGTGAGATCGACGTCAGCCGCGGTCACACTGCTGAACACTTCGGACTCGGATGCGCCGCGCAGGATCGCCCCGCCGACCGCGCCGGCACCGATCACGAGAACCCTCACGGCGCGGACGTTACGCGTGCACGCGCGCCGATGCTGCCGTACTGTGCCCCGCAATTCGCGGAGGGGGTCGACATTGACGACGACACTGACCGAAGGTTCGCCAACCGAACCAGGGCACAGCAAAGGGCTCAAGGAAGGAGCGCTCGGGCTGGCGTCGGCAACCGTGGTGGGCGTTGCGTCGACGGCGCCGGGCTACAGCATCGCCGCGACACTCGGACTGATCACCGCATACGTCGGCCTCCGATCGCCGGCGATGATGTGGATCTCGTTTCTCCCGATGGCGTGCATCGCAGCAGCGTTCTTCTACCTGAACCGCGCCGACCCTGACTGCGGCACGAACTTCACGTGGGTGACGCGCGCGATCGGACCACGCAGCGGTTGGATGGGGGGCTGGAGCAGCCTCATCGCCGACCTGGTGATCATGCCGAGCCTCGCCGCGATTGCCGCGAGCTACACGTTCACGCTGTTCGGTTTCACCGGTCAGGCGAACAGCATCTGGTGGCAGATGGGCCTCGGCATCCTGTTCATCCTCGCAATGACATGGATCTGCGCCGTCGGCATCGAGCTCAGCGCGCGCACGCAGATGGGGCTGCTCGTGACCGAGCTGTTCATCCTCGTGGCGTTCTCGGTCACTGCACTCGTGAAGGTGTACGGCAACAAGATCCACGGCTCGGCGCACCCCTCGTGGTCGTGGCTCGCGCCCCACCATTTCGGCGGCATCGGCGGCTTCACCGAGGGTCTGCTCCTGGCCATCTTCATCTATTGGGGTTGGGACACCGCGGTGAGCGTGAACGAAGAATGCGAGGACGCCGACCGCACGCCGGGTATCGCTGCGATCCTCTCCACGTTCATCCTCGTGGCCATCTACGTGACCGTCGCCTTCGCGGCCCAGGCGGTGAAGGGCGCCGACTTCCTCACGAACAACTACAACGACGTGCTCTCGGCCACCGGCAACATCGTGTTCGGCACCACTGGAGTCGGCTGGGTCGCCGGCAAACTGCTCATCGTTGCGGTACTGAGCTCGGCTGCCGCGAGTTGCCAGACCACGATCCTGCCTGCGGCGCGCACGGCGCTTTCGATGTCGGTCCATCGCGCGGCGCCCGAGTTCTTCGGTCGCATGGACCGCAAACACCTCACGCCCGCGCTCTCCACCTGGATCTTCGGCATCTTCTCGTGCGCATGGTTTGTACTGTTGACGGTGTTGACGCGCATCAACGGCGGCAACATCCTCGAATGGTCGGCGCTCGGCGTCGGGCTGATGATCGCCTACTACTACGGCCAGACCGGCTTTGCGTGCGTGATCTACTTCCGCCGTTACATCTTCAAGAGCGTGAAGAACTTCGTGTTCGTCGGCTTGTTGCCGTTGATCGGTGGCCTCACCCTCGGCTACGCGTTCTTGCAATCGGTGTGGGACATGACGAACCCGAACTACGACGGCCCGCCTCCTGTGTCGTGGCTGGGTGTGAGCCCGGTGTTCTGGCTCGGGCTCGGCGTGTTCCTCGCCGGTATCCCGCTGATGTTCTGGTGGCACGCCCACGACCGGACGTTCTTCGAACGCGGCCGCGACCATGTGGACGAGCGGCCGCCGCCCGAAGCCGGCTACCAAGTGCCGCCGCTCGTGGCCGCGGCACGAGTGGAGGCGTGACGTGAGCGGCGAGGTACTCGTCGGCTACGACGGCGAGGACGGATCGAAGGCCGCGCTGCGCACCGCGGTGGGGATCGCGGGCGCGTTCGGCCGCGGGCTCACCATCGTGTTCGGGTATGCGCCGCCGGCGATGGGCGGCCAGGTGGCCGACCTGGCCCGTGCCGTCGAAGCGGTCGGCACCACGGCCACCGACGAAGCGGTCGCGCTCGCGCGCGAGATCGATCCGTCGGTGGTCGCCTCGGTCGAGCTGGTGAACGACCGGCCGGCCGAGGCGCTGCT
>DASXZO010000088.1:0-12358 GCA_036501845.1 Acidimicrobiia bacterium
CGCCAGCGCTGCGCCGCGAGCACGGTCACGCGGCGATCGCCTCTCGATGTGTACCGCCCACGCCCACCGGTGCGCAGCGGGTGCGCATCTCGACGACGACGTCGTCGGGCTCCGGGCCGTCACCGTCGCCGCCAGACGCACCAGACGGCTCTGTGCCGTCTTGGTTTACCTCTCCGTGCATTATCGGCGGTCCAGGGGAGCGGACGGGTTCTCGGGCCGCTCCATGTCGCCTGGCAGCGTTCACGGGCCCGAGAACCTGCCCGTCGAGCCGGACGCCGACATTTTGTGCGCGATCAATCGCCCTGTGCACGACTGTTCCGCGACAAAACCGCGCTGAGCGCATTCGTGATGTCAACGGCTCGCCGCGAACTTCTTCATCGCTAGCAGCGTCGAAAAGCACGTGCTCCGACCCGTGAGACCTGCACGGTTCACGACATGGGTGGTCGCAGGGCTGGTCGTCCTCTCGGCCTGCTCATCGACCAAGGCGTCAAGCCCGAAAAAGACGGCTCCCGTTGCGGACGCGCCGCTTCTCGGGGCTGGCCCCGGATACGTGCGGGTCACGGTGAGTCTCGCGGCGTCGGGCCCGTTTCGTGGCCTTCGACCATTGCCAGGAACTGTTGTCGTTCGCGAGCCGAATTCGACTATGCCGGGCCCAATTCCCACGCTCACCCGCAGCGTCGCAAGGAACGGGACCGCGCAACTCGCGCTCGGCGCAGGCGTCTACTCGCTGACGGGTCGGAGTTCGCGGTACGAAGGCAATCGTGGATTGTGCCAAGCCGCGCCGGAGCTGCAGATCGCGATCTCGTCGGCTTCGGGTGGCCTCATGCCGAGCGCTCGCCACGTGACCGTCGTTTGCCCTGAGCGCTAACGAGCCCAACAGTCGCAACGATGTTCGACGCGACTCGTTCCTGTGCCCGAAATCCCGCGTATGGCGGGAAAACGGGATCAAGAACGAAGGTCAGTCGGCGTTCTCGCAGTCGAAGAGGTTGATCGGACTTCCGCCGTTGACCGTGAACGTCTTGACGGACTGCGGCATGTAGAGCGCGAACGCAGCGGTTGCCGGCTGGATCGGGTCGTGCGCAAGGGCGTGGTTCGCGACCACTGTCTTGCCGTCCTCAGTGAGCGTGAACCGGATTGCGTGTGGGATCTCGAAGAAGACGAGCGCCTGGTTGCCGTACTGGCGGCACTCGAGGGTTCCTCGCAGCGGGAGAGGCGTCTGTCCCCATACATTGCGGAGCCCGGGACCCCACGAGAGTCCGTAGTCGAGCCCGCCTACGAGTGACCCGACCGTCGAGGCGACGATGTTGACGCTCAGACCCGCGGTTGTCAGTGTGCGCTGGTCAACATGCGCGTAGCTGTCACTCGCCGCGAGTTGGAAGAAAGCCGAGCGAGTTTCCGGCAAAATGCCAGCGCGAAGCGTGTCACGGTCGCTGGTGCTGAGCGAGGGGCCGACGATGACGACCTTGTTGTGGTCGCTGCCGTCGATGTGCGGCTTGGCTCGTGCCGGCAGCGCGAACGTGAATGACTTCGGCAGACCGTCGGGCACCGCGATCACTACCGCGTAGTCCTTGTCGGCTGCGTTCCGCGCGTCGTGGTACCAGATCCAGTACGAGTGCGCGTCGTGCCCGCCGCCGACGGCTTGGTACGAACCGCTCGCCACGTTGTACGGAAGATTCACCAACTTCGGTGCGGTCGCCGCGCTCGCTCCGTGCGTTGTTGCCGTCAAACTGGTCGCGACGACCAGCGTGCCCAAGATTCCGATTCCTCGACGTCGCCATTTGCGCCCTACTCGCATCGCGCGATGCTGGCACACATCGCCCCACCGCGCATCGCTCTGGGTGCACCAGCCCCGCCCCTGGCGGGTTGTTTGCACCCGGAACGCCTGGGTTTCGCTACAGGCGGCCGGCGGCTTTGGCGGCGGCGATGGTGTCGTCGAGTTGGCGTTGGACGATGTCGAGGCCGGCGTCCCAGAAGGTGGGGTCGGCGAGATCGCAGCCGACGATCTTGCCGAGCTCTTCGGGCGGCAGCGAGCCACCGGCCGCGAGCATGTCGAGGTACCGCGGCACGAAGCTCGGCCCCTCGGCCTCGAAGCGCGCATACACCGACAGGGCGAGCAACTGGCCGTAGGCGTAGGCGTACACGTAACCCGGCATACCGATGAAGTGAGGCACGTACGACCACCACGTGCGGTAGCCGTCGGTGAGCTCCACGGCGTCGCCGAGCATGGCGTGTTGCGAGTCGTACCAGAGCTCGCCGAACCGCTCCACCGATAGCTCGCCTTCTTCGCGGCGCGCGGTGTGCGCGGCGTTCTCGAAGCGGTTCATCGCGATCTGGCGGAACACGGTGGCGATGGTGCCCTCGAGGCTCTCGGCGAGCAGCGCGAGACGCTCGTCGGGATCGGACGTTGCCGCAAGCAGGCGCCCGAACGTGACCGTCTCGCCGAACACCGAAGCGGTCTCGGCCAGCGTGAGTGGCGTCGACTGGTGGAACACTCCTTGCGAACGCGCGAGGTACGCGTGGAGGCCGTGTCCCATCTCGTGCGCGAGCGTGAGCACGTCGCGCCGTCGTGACGTCCAGTTCAAGAACAGGTACGGGTGGTGCGACGGCACGGTGTACGCACAGAACGCGCCCGGACGCTTCGCCGGTCGCACCGGCGCGTCGATCCAGTTGCCTTCGAAGAACTCCATCGCGGCGTCGGCGAGGCGCGGCGAGAACGACGAGTAGGCGTCGAGCACGAGCGCACGCGCCTCTTCCCAGCCGATCGTCGTCTCGGATTGCGCGACCGTGGCCATGCGGTCATAGTCGGCGAGGCGGTCGATGCCGAGCAGCTTCGCCTTCAGCGCGTACCACTGCTGCGGGATCGCGTAGCGCTTCTGCACCGCCTCCACCAGCGCGCCGACCGACTCGTCGCTCGCCTCGTTGGCGAGGTTGCGGGCCGACAGCCAGTCGGGGAACTGGCGCATGCGATCGTCGATCGACTTGTCGGCGAGCAACGTGTTGAACACGTACGCGCGTGTGCGCAGCCCCGGCGCGAGGCCTGCGGTGACCGCGCCCGCCGCGGCTTGACGTTCTGCACGGTCGGGCGACTGCAATCGCGAGAGGCCGGCTTCGAGCTTCACCGTCTCGCCGTTGACGTCGAGTGTGATCGCGGAGATGAGTTCCTCGAACAGCCGCACCCACGCGCTCGCGCCAGTCACACCCTTCTCGTTGAGCACGACCTCTTCGGGTTCGCTCAGCAGGTGCGGCCGGTAGCGGCGCTGCGAACGCAGATAGTGCGCCGCGAACTCGAGCGCGGTATCGGCGAGCAGCGCGTCGGCCGTGGCGTCGTCGAGCGCGGCCCATTCGAGCTCGAACCAGAGCAGGCGCGTGTTGATGATGGTGGCGCGCTCTTGCACCTTCATCATCAGCGCGCCGTTCGCGGGATCGTCGGTGTCGACCGAGAACGCGAGCTGCGCGTAGTTCCCTGCGCGGCCGATCAAATCGCCGATGTCGGCGAGCGTGTGCATGATCTCGACGAGTTCCGCGCTGGTGATCGACGCAAGCGTGCCGCGCCGCGGCTCGAGCTCCGCGGCACGCGCCTCGGTGCGATCGAGCAAGTCGTCGACGCCGGACTCCCCCGGCTCCGGCAGCAGCGTCTCGATGTTCCACGCGACGCCAAGCGCGTCGCGGTCCGCTTCCACAGTGGTCATGACGCCGAACCTACCCGGGGATGGTGGGCCTATTCGTCGGTGAGCCGATGATGCATCGTGAGGCGGCGGGTGACGAAGCCGCTGCCCTCGAAGAAGTTCTTGCTCGCTCGCATACCGGGAAGCGCAGTGGCGTCGATCCCCCGGCATCCCTCGGCCCGGCACCACCTTGACACGGCGTCGACGATTGCTTCGCCGACGCCGACCTCGCGCGCCTCACGTTCCACGAACAGCTCGTCGATCACACCGAGGCGCGTGCCGTCGCGCAAGCCGACGGCACGCGCCACCGCGAAGCCGAGCGCCGCGCCGTCGATACCTCCGACCACGACGAACACGGCCGGATCGGCGAGCCACGCGAGCACCCGCCCGGCGTCGACCGGCTCGACGTCGGCCGCTTGCCAGAGCTCGCCGCCCCGCTCCCCCGCCAGGTCCGACCGGAACCGTGCCGCTAGCTCGACGATGCGCTCGATGTCGGCGTCGGTGGCGCCCCAGGCCGTCTCCTCCATCGAACGCCCGACGACTCAGTGCGCCGCTTGGATCTGATCGATCTTGCCGAGGATCGTGCGCCGGTTGCGGTGCGCCGACTCGTAATCGCGCACTTCGTCGAGATCGCTCGACGGCAAACCCGCGAGCCGTTCCACCACCTGCGACGCCGACAACGAGTCGTAGCCGGGGATGGCGAGCGCCGAGGCCGCCGGCGCGTCGTGCCCGTTCGCGCCGTGCCCGTTCGCGCCGTGCCCGTTCCCGTCATGCGGGGTGCTGGGCTCGACCACCGCGAGCGGCCGCGCCTCGACCTCAGTGCGTGCCGGTGCGGGCGCCGCTGTCGGCGCCTCGTCGGCTGCGGCGTCGCTGTCCGCCGCTGCGGGCTCGCGCTCCGGCCACGGTGTGCCGGCCGCCTCTGCAGCGGTTCGCGGCTCGCTCGCACTGCCGCCGGTACGGCCGAGCGCGGCGTTGATCTGCGCCGCGATCCGGCGTTGCAGCACCGGCCAGCCGAACGCCACCGCGAACTGTCCGGTGGCGCGGTAGTGCGAAAGGCGTTGCTGCACGCAGCCGACCACCTGTTCGACCGCGTCGCGCCCCCGGTCGGCGCACGAGCGTTCGTCGGTGGCCTGCGTCGCGACCCGCGCCGCCGGTGCGTCCATCGCGGCAAGTCTACGAATCGGGCCCCGCGCGGCCGGCAGTCGGGATTGTGCGCCCGATGCGATGACCGCCTCGACCAGCAGTGAGCTGGTCGACCGCTGGAACGGCACGACGTGGACGATGGACACGACGCCTGGGCAAGCCGGCCTGAACGCGGTGGGGTGCAACGCAGTGTCCACCTGTACCGCCACCGCGGGCTACGGGCCGCCGGTCATCCAACGCTCGTCGTGAGCTCCTCGGGCGCGAGGTCCACTGCGGGGGTGTCCGCCCGGTCGGCCGCAGCCCGGTCGCGCCGCCGGCGCCAGAGCGCCACACTGACGAGCGCCACCAGCGCGAGCACGCACAGCTCGAGTACCCATTCGCCGAACCGCACGTAGAGCGTCTCGCCGCGCCGCGTCGTCACCTCGGCCGACACGGTGGTGTTGTGGAACAGCGACGTGTGCGTGAGCAGTGTGCCGCGATCGTTGACGACGGCCGTCTCCCCCGACACCGCGGAATGCAGCACGGTGCGGCCAGTCTCGGCCGCCCGGATCTGGGAGATCGCGACGTGCTGCTCGGAGTTCGCCGAACGGCGATAGGAGCGGTTGTTGGTGGACAGCACGATGAGCTGCGCGCCGTCGTGCACGAGCGGGCGAACCTGGTAGCCGAACGCCGATTCGAAACAGATCACCGTGGCGATCTTGTGGCCGGCGGCGGTCATGAGGCCGGGCTTCGTGCCCGGCTTGAAGTCGACCGGGATCTGGTTGAGGGAGCCGATCATCGGCCGCAGGATCGACTCGAGCGGCACGTACTCGCCGAACGGCACGAGGTGGCGCTTCGAGTACGTGCCGACGACCTTGCCGCCGGGTGCGTAGAGCACGTCGAGGTTGGAGTCGCGGCCGTCGGGCAGTGCCTCGGGTCCGTTGGCGAGCACGTAGGTGTGCAGCTTCGCGGCGATGGCGCGGATGTGGCTCTCGAGGTACGGGTCGCCGATCGGCGAGTTGTCCATGCTCGACTCGGGGAACACGACGAGGTCGTAGTGGCCGGTGAGCTTGTCGGCGAGGGCGAAGTGCTGTGCGGGGAGCAGGCGGCCCTGGAGCTCGGCGCTGGTGAGGTAGCGGTCGAGGTTGTTGCCCTGCACGAGCGCGACGTGCAGTTGGCCGGTGGCCGGCATGCGCGGCCAGGCGACGAACCACGCCGACACCCCGACGAGCACGGCGAGGAGCCCGGCGGCGGGTGCGACCACCCGCTTCAGCGAATGTCCCCCCGCGCGACCGGTGACTGCGCCGACCACCACCTCGGCGAGCATGGCGTTCACCAGCACGACCACGCACGACACGAGCGGCAGGCCGCCGATCGCGGCGATGCTGCGCATCGGAGCGATGTTGTGCATCGCGTAACCGAGTTCGCCCCACGAGAAGCCGCCCAGTGGCCAGCGGGCGAGCAGCCCTTCACCGCACACCCACACGGCCGCCGTGATCGCCGGATGCGCGAGCCGCCGGCCCGCGAGTACGGCCACGATCGCGCACACCGCGGCCCAGTACGCCGCGAGCACGAGCACCAGCGGCACGATCGCGACCGCACCGAAATACCACACCCAGTACACGACGATCGCGTAGTACACGGCGCCCGCCACCAGCCCGAGCATGGCGGCGCGGCGCGGTCGCGCCCCGCGGATCGCGAGGAGCAAGGGAACCAGGCCCACGAGCGCGAGCCAGCCGGCATCGAACGGAGGGCGCGACGCGGCGAGCAGCAACCCGCTCAGCAGCGCGAGCGCCCAGTCGACTCCACGCCGCTGTGCCCAAGGCCGCGACGGGTCAGGGGACGGCGACACAACAGACATTGTGGGCGCTGGCGTCACGTCGGGGCGGGCACCCCTCTCAGTGGCACCACCAGGTGCGCCGGGATCGCTCAGACGCAGTCGGAGCAGAGCTGGCGGGCCTCGTCGGCCAGCATGTGGCGCGGGAGCACGAGGAAGCAGCTCGAGCAGACGAACTCGCCGGGCCGGCGTGGCACGATCCGGTTGCCGACCTCGCCTCGCTCGTCGGGTTCTTCGTCCTCTTCGTCGTCCTCGAGCCGGGCCTTGGCCGTGCGCTCCCGCAACACGACGTCGAGCGCCTCCTCGACGTCGTCGGGGTGCAGCTCCTCGTCGAGGTCGATGATCTCCTCGTCGTCCTCGGTCTTGACGCTCGCCGTGGCGCCTTCCTCGTCGTCGTCCTCGTCCCCGGCGGTCACGGCTCCGGCCGCGTCGCCCTCGGCTTCGGCCTCGCCCTCGACCAGTTCGCCGTCGGCGAGCGCGTCGTCGTCGACGAGCGCGTCGTCATCGTCATCGAGGTCGGCGTCCTCGATGTCCTCGTCGAACTCCTCGTCCGGCTCGGTCTCGTCTTCTTCGTAGTCGTCGTCGCTCATGTCATCCGAACGCTGCTGATCGTGTCGCCCCACCATCAGGACCCGGCTGAGGGCCCCACGGAGGCGGCGGAGTATAGGACCGCCTCACAACCGCGTCGCGCGTCCTTCCATTCCCTTTCTCCCACCAGCACAAAACGCCGGCTCAGCGCCCTGTCTGAGCGCGCCAACCTTTCACTCCTTGCTCACGAGCATCGGGCGTGCCGCCGAGGAAGCGAATCCATAGCGGAGTGGCGAGCACGGGAGCGCAGCACGCGAGCGCAGCGAGCCCAAAGCGCTGCGAAGAAGCGCAGCGTGTGAGCGATCGGCGGGACGCCCGATGCGACAACCTCGCGCGCAACTCGAACACACACACACGGAGACGGGTTCAGGAAGAACTTCGGACCACTGGTTGGCCCAGCTGTTATTCGGTCAGCCGGGTTATCGCAGTGTTGTCTACTGGACTCCCTGAACCGGCGTCTTCGTGCGTACCCCTCCCCTTGCCATCACCCGGTGGCTGGATACCGGTGAAGGGCGGACGTAGTACGCCAAAGATTTGCTTCGATGTCAAGCCGAAGTCCGCGACTTCACGCGCGGTTCACCTGCGGCAACGCGCAATCGCTGCAGGTCACGACGTCGTGATCTTTTTTGACGTCTCTTGGAAATTCCTTCGCGCATCTGCAGCGCGTTCGGCAGCGAGACGCGCGAGCTCGTGCTCGGAGTGATCAACGTGTCGCATCGCCGCGGCGATCGCGTGATGTCCGGCGCGCTCCGCGATCAGCCGATGCATCGCTTGCGCGACGCGTCGATACGAAGGATGGCCTTGTTGTGAGCTACGAAGCTCGATGAGATGCATCGCCTCACGAGCATTCATCTGCATCACATAACGCAACCGATACGCGAGCGCGACTGCGTACGCGGCTTCGGTCGGGAACGTTTCGACCATCGAGTCGTAGAACGCGGCCGAGCGTTGCATCGCGTCGTGGAACGTGTCGACGAGCCCCGCGTCGACGACCGCGCTCGGCACGTCGAAACCGTGGCGCGGCGTGAGCGACTGCCACTCGATCGTGAGCATGCGGTGACGTTGCAAGTCGCGGAACGCGCCATAGTCGCCGAGAATGTCGAAGCGATACGAGGTGCGCTCGAACGCGCGGCCCGGACGGTGCCGGCGGTTCTCGCGCTCGCCCACATAG
This sequence comes from Acidimicrobiia bacterium, assembly GCA_036501845.1. GTDB lineage: Bacteria > Actinomycetota > Acidimicrobiia > IMCC26256 > PALSA-610 > JBBREP01. Next base: position 8,384 of record DASXZO010000088.1, read on the forward strand.
GCCTCGACGATCGCGATCCGCTCATCAGTGGGCAAACGGCGCACGCGCTCCAGCACCTGCCATTCCGGCAGATTTGTGTGCGGGTAGCAGATCGCCGCGAGCACCTTGTCCTCGCCGTCGCGGTCGAAATCGACCAGCTCCACCTCGGCCGCCGGCGCCGGCTCGGCATCGGCGAACAGGCGCCCCACGGTCTCTTCGGTGTGCGCACGCGTGCCGGCGAGATAGTCCACCCAACGGCCGCCTCGCTCGGGCCGGTCGACCCGCGAGAGGAACGACGGGATCACCTTGCGGAGCTCGTCGAGCACCATTTCGGCGTAGGCCCGCGCCTCGGGCAACGGGTGTGCGCGCATCCGCAACACGAGCGCCTCGTACGACTGCCCGGTGCCGTAGATGCCGACGTTCGACAGCGTCGCCGCGGGCAACACACCGCGCACTGCGTCGCATGCCTTCGCCTTGATCGTCTGCTTGTAGACGAAGTCGCTGTCCGACGGTTCCTTCGGGTACGTGTCGCGCGCCCACTCCATCAACCGCGGCAACATCGAACGGTAACGCTCGAACGTGCCGTCCATCTCGATCACGTAACGCGCACCGATCGGTGACCCGAGCACGTCCGGTGGGCGGTAATACCGGAAACGTCCGGAAAGGGTCGTGTCGTACGGGATGTAACGCGTCGACTGCTCGAGGTACGACATCAGCCGACCCCACTCGAGGATCTTCGTGAGCAAGTTCGACGACTGCTCGCACGCGAGGTGCACGCCGCCGAGCTGCGCGACCGAGTCGTCGCCATACTCGAGGAACACGCGGTCGTACAGCTGCTCGGCGCGCTTCAACCCGATCGACGCGTCGATACTCAGATCGCCGCTCACGTCGAGATCACCGACGAACTCGTCGAGAAACAAACGCCGCAAGCTCTTGTCGCTGCGCGAATAGCGCGCGAACAACGCGCCCTTCACGACCTCTGGCAGGTTGACGAGCGCGAACACGGGGCGGTCGAGGTTCGTGAAGTAGGGGCGCAGGATCTCCTGTTCGTCCTCGCTGAACTGCTCGACCGCGTAAAACATGGGGATCGGAGCGTACCGGCGCGTTCGCGATCTGCTGCGGATGTCGCGGGTGCCTTTTGCGGGCGAACGATGCGGCGCGCCGGGCGTTGTCGCGGCGGGAGCGATGCCGGTCCGCCGGACCCCACCCACCCACCGCCGCTCCGCTCGCTGGCGCTCGCTCCACGACGTCCGGCGGCCTCAGCCTCGCTCCCGCCGCTCGTGCCGAGCGACGGTCGGAGCGCATGTGCTCACAGCAGCAGGCGGTAGGCGTTCGATACGACGGTGATCGACACACTCTGGACGGGGTCGAGGCGCAGTCCGTCGAGGTCGAACTGGAGTGGGGTGGGGGTGGTGAGGGTGGTGGTGTGGATGCGGCGTTGGGTGATGTTCGGGTGTGGGAGGTGGCTTCCCGTTGCGAGGCGATCTTTCATTGCTGCGCGGTGGCGGGCGGGCAGGTTGTAGAGCTGGAGTTCGGCCCAGCCGTCGCCGGGGTGGCTGCGGGGGACGAGGTCGAGGCCGTTGCGGTATTGGCCGGTGGCGACGACTGCGCAGAAGCCGTGTGTGGTGGTGCCGTCGACGTCGATCGAGAGTGTGTGCGACCGCCAGTTGGCCTCGTCGGGTGGCGTGCCGAGGATGGCCATGTTGACCGCGATGCGCCCCTCGAGTTTCTCGTCGTCGATGCGGAGTACGTCCATGGGGACGGCCCAGTTGCGTTGGGGGTCGCCGGCGCGGAGGCCGACTGCTCTGGCGATGTCGCTGTCGGCGTTCGGGGTGAAGCGGATCAGTGTGCCGGGGTGTTGGGCCACCGCCGATGCGAGGTCGGTGTCGCCGCCGTGCACTTCGAGATCGGGCTGGGCGTCGCAGGGGGCGCCCCACTCTTTGCCCGGTGTGATCACCGGGCGGTCATGGCGCGGCCACTTGGCTCGACGCCAGCACCACGCCGCGCAGGCAGGCGTCGGCGGCGGCGTGCGCGGCGGCTTTCGTCTCCGGATTGGGCGCGGCCTGGGCGACTTGGCGGAGGAGGTCGACCACCTGCTTCACGTTGCGCACGAAGTCGCCGCCGGTCATCTCGTCCTCGTCGAGCAGGTCGGCGAGGTCACCGCCGAGCACCCAGCCATGGATTGCCGTGGTGAAGCCCGGGTCGGGTTGGCGGGTTTCGGGCAGGCGGGCGTCGCGTTCGGCGCCGAGCAGGTCGCGCCAGATCGCGTCGACGGCGCGGCTGCGCGCCGCCACGAGCTGGTCGGGCCAGCGCCGCGGCGGCACCGGACCGTCGCTGTCGCTCCCCCGGCGCTCGTAGGCGACGCACGACGCGACCGCGGCGAGCTGTGCGGGTTCCAGGCCGTCGAGTGCACCGCGTCGCATCGCCTCGGTGATCACGAGGTCGCCTTCGGTGTACATCCGGGCGAGCATCGTGCCCGCCTCGGTGAGCGACCAGCCGTCCACGTAGCGCCACGCCTCGAGCAGGTCGAGCACGCGGTCGAACGTGCGCGCCAAGCTGTCGCCGCGGCCGACGATCCGGCGGGTGAGACGCGCCACCTCACGCTCGAGCCGCTCGACGCTGGCCGCGGCGCGCAGGCGGTGTGTGAGCGCGGGGTCGGACGCCGCGGGGTGCTCACGCACCCGTGTTTCGAGCAGCTCGAGCGGATCCTCGAAGGCGGGGTCGCCGACTTCCGGCAGCTCGGGATCCACCTCGCGCAGCCGGGTGGCGACCTCGGCGATGAACTTCGGATTCTTCGGCTCGAACGGCCGCGGGAGCTCGACGGTGCCGAGCCGGGTCGGCCCGCCGTCGGCTGAGGCGCGCAGGTCGTCGGCACCGAGTCGCACCACCTTGCGGTGCGACGTGACTGCGAGCACCTTCGCGGCCGCGGGACGGCCGCGGTCCTGGCGCAGCACCACAACTGGCCCGGCCCAGGGCACGCGCACCACGTCGCCGGGCCGGAGGTGCTCGATGCGAGCGCCGCGCGCGGTGGCCATCGAGCGCCGTTGCCCGTCGAGCTCGGCCTGCAGCGCGCGGTACTCCTCGACGTCGCCGGGTGCCTCGGCCACGAACGCGCGCTGGCGCTCGAGCTGTTCCTGCGACCGCGCGAGCTGGCGTTCGAGCGACACGACGTCGCGGTCGGCGTGGAACTGCGCGAACGAGAGGTTGAGCAGGTGCCGCGCCGATTCCGGCGTGCAGCGGCGCACGAGGTTGACGGCCATGTTGTAGGTGGGCCGGAAGCTCGATCGCAACGCGAACGTGCGTTTCGACGCCAGGCTCGCTACCTGCTCGAACGGCACGAACGGGCTCCAGCACACGACCGCGTAACCGATGTCGTCGATGCCGCGCCGCCCGGCCCGGCCCGCGAGCTGGGTGTACTCGCCGGGCGTGAGCGGCTCGTGGCGCTCGCCGGTGAACTTCGACAATTTCTCGATCACCACCGATCGCGCCGGCATGTTGATGCCGAGCGAGAGCGTCTCGGTGGCGAACACCGCGCGCACCAACCCTTCTGCGAACGCCTCCTCCACCGCCTCCTTCATCGGCGGCACGAGGCCGGCGTGATGCGCCGCGATCCCGGCCTCGAAGCCGGCGAGCCACTCGTCGTAGCCGAGCACGTCGAGATCGCTGTCGGAGAGCGCTCGCACGTGGCGCTCGGCGATCCGCCGCAACTCCCGGCGGGCCGCGCTGTCGGTGAGGCGCAAGCCCTGGCGCAGGCACTGAAGCACCGCGTCGTCGCACGCGGCGCGGCTGAAGATGAAGTAGATCGCGGGGAGCAGGTCCTCCTCGTCGAGCCGATCGACGAGCTCGGCCCGGCGTGGGCTGTACAGCGCAGGCCGGCGCCGCCCCCGCGCCCGGCGCATGGCCGGAACCCTGCGGTCGAGCCGGGCCGCCTCCGGGTTCGGTCGCGGCACTCCCCCGTCGTCGCCCACGAACGTGGGCATGAGGTGCAGGTGCTCG
>DASXZO010000089.1:0-25293 GCA_036501845.1 Acidimicrobiia bacterium
CGCAGTCCTGACCTGATCACCAGACCTGGGCGGTGACGCAAACGCTGCAACGCGCTGCTTCGACCGCCTCTCGCCGCCCGTGCCCGGAGCGCAGTCGGCATTGTCACGCTCGACGGCCAATTATCCTCGGCCTCGTTGCAGCGCCTGGTTTTCTCCCAGGTTTTCTACAACCCCCGCCCTCGTAGCTCAGGGGATAGAGCTACCGCCTCCTAAGCGGTAGGTCGCAGGTTCGAATCCTGCCGAGGGCGCGCATGCCAGGTGTTCCCGCGTCGGATCTGTTCCTGCCCGACCCCGAACCGCGCGCGGTCAAGTACACGGTGATCTCGGTGGACGACCATGTGGTCGAACCGCCGCACACGTTCGAGGGCCGACTCCCAGCGGCACTGCAAGACCGCGCGCCGCGCATCGTGGATACCCGGCACGGCCATCAGGTGTGGGAGTTCGAGCGCCAGCGCTACACGCAGGTGGGCATGAACGCGGTCGCTGGTCGACGGCCTGAATCGGTGACGCTCGAGCCTTTCCGCTTCGACCAGATGCGGCCCGGTTGTTACGACGTGAACGCCCGCATCGCCGACATGGATCTGAACGGCGTGTGGGCGTCGGTGAACTTCCCCTCGCAGATCACCGGTTTCTGCGGCAGCGTGTTCTCGGCCGTCGACGACCGCGAGCTCGGCGCCGCGTGCGTGCGCGCCTGGAACGACTGGCTGTTCGAGGAGTGGTACGAGCCGCACCCCACGCGCATTGTCCCGCTCGGCATCACCTATCTCGCCGATCCGAACGTGGCCGCCGACGAGATCCGCCGCAACGCGGCGCGCGGCTTCCGCTCGGTCACATTCCCTGAACGCCCGCACGCGATCGGGCTGCCGTCGCTCTGGGACCGCGCGCACTGGGATCCGATCATCAGCGCGTGCGTGGAAACCGACACCGTCGTCTCGCTGCACGTCGGCAGCGCGGGCCTGCACGACATGCCTGCCGACGCGCCCCGCAGCCAGCTCGCTTCGACGCTCTTCGGTCAGCTGTCGCTCACTGCGTGCGCGGAATGGCTCTGGTCGGAATACCCGCTGCGTCATCCCAACTTGAAGATCGCGTTGAGCGAAGGCGGGATCGGCTGGGTGGCGATGCTGCTCGACCGGCTCGACTACATCGTCGACCATTCGAGCTACGGCGACGGCTGGCCCGAGCGTCCCTCACACGTGCTGCAGCGCAACTTCTGGTTCTGCTCGCTCGAAGATCGCTCGACGATCGACACGCGCCATCGCATCGGTGTGGACCACATCATGGTGGAGGTCGACTACCCGCACGGCGACACCACGTGGCCCGACACACAGGCGGTCATCGAAAACACGTGGGGCCACATTCCCGCGCCCGAACTGCGGAAGATGTGCTGCGAGAACGCGGCCGCGCTCTACCGCCATCCACTCCCCGACGTGGTACTCCCCCGCGACTGACGCTCCCTCTGTTTGGCCAGATTCGGGGCCATGGCCCCGGAATCGGCCAAACAGGAAAGCAGCAGGCGAACGTCAGCGGGTGTCGGTGCCGCTGCGCAGCACTCGGCCCGGGCGCGCGGCGGTGAGCACACCACCGGCGACGATCTCTTCACCAGCAACGAGCACCGAGTCGATTCCGGTCGCGCCGCCGTAGACGCGGCTCGCGCCGGTGGGCATGTCGTCGACCGTGCGCACCGGCTCGGGGCCCACGGTGTCGGGGTCGAGCACCACCAGATCGGCATGCGCACCCGCGCGCACGACACCGCGGTCGACCATGCCGTACAGGCGCGCCGGCACCTCGGTCATGAGGTGCACGGCCTCTTCGAGCGACACCACGTCGTGTTCACGTACCGGCTGCGCAAGCACCGTGGTGGTGTAGTTGAACGTGGCGAGCAGGTCGAGGTGCGCGCCGGCGTCGCTCGCGCCGATCAGCGCGCGCTCGTCGCGCCACACCGCGACGCGCGCCGCCCAGTCGTCCTTGGCATTGCCCACCGACGGCGTCGAGAACGCCGTGCGCAGCTCGTCGGCGACCACGATGTCGCACAGTGCGTCGAACGGATCCTTGCCCTGTTCGGCCGCGATATCGCCGACCGTGCGGCCTTCGAAGCGCTTGGTGTCGGGCGTGAAGGCCTCGATGATCTCGTGGATCTGCCAGCGGGCGATGTTGCGGATGAGGCCGACGGTGCCGTCGGCCGCCGCCGCGAGCTCGCGGCGGCGTTGGGGATCGGCGAGCAGCTCGAGCTTTTCCTTCGGCGGCAGCGCCATCGGCTGGGCCCAGCCCTCGAGCGCGTCGAGCACGAACCCACTGAGGAACGACAACCGTGGACGCGGCGCTTCCGGGATCGTGAGCGCCACCACTCGGCCGCCGCGCTCGCGCGCGTAGTCACCGGCAGCCAGACGTTGCTCGACACCCGCGCCGTTCTTGGCGTTCACGGTGAGCAGGTTCCAGTTGAGCGGTCGCCCTGCAGCCACCGACATGCGCGTCATCGCGTCGAAATGCTCTTCGCCGAAGTCGCGCACGGTGGGGATGAATTCCAGCGACGTGCCCGGGAACTCGCTGCACACCGAGCTGAGGGCGACCAGTTCGTCGAGGGTGGCAAAGCGCGACGGCACCATCTCGCCGGTGGCGTCGTTGTGCGTCTCGGCCCAACTCGACGAGAAGCCGACGGCACCGGCGGCAAGGCCGGCACGCAGCATGGACTGCATCTGTTCGACTTCTTCGGGAGTGGCGGCGCGGCTCGTGCCGTCATCACCCATCACCACTCGCCGCAGCGCGCTGTGGCCCACCATGAAGCCCGCGTTCACCGACAACGCGGGGATGGCATCGAGGTACGCCGCCGTGGTCGTCCAGTTCCATGGCACCCCGGCCGCGAGCGCCTCGAGCGGCATGCCCTCCACCCGAGCGAGCATCGTCATCAAGTAGTCGGCCTCGCGGTCGACGAGCGGCGCGATCGAGAAACCGCAGTTGCCGCTGAACACGCTCGTGACGCCGTGCAGCGGTGACGGCCCGAGCGTCGGATCCCAGAACACCTGCGCGTCGTAGTGCGTGTGCACGTCGACGAAGCCTGGGGTGACGACGCGACCCCCGGCGTCGATCTCGCGCTCGCCGCGCTCACCCACCTCGCCCACGGCGACCACCCGCCCGCCGTCGACCGCGACGTCGGCACGCCGGCGGGGCGCCCCGCTGCCGTCGACCACCTCTCCATTGCGGATCACCAGATCGACCATCGTGGGCCTCCTCGCCGACGGCAACCGTCCCTAACCTACGCGCGTGACCGACGAACGCGACCAGGTGAACTTCTTTCGCAACCGCAAGCTCACGGTCGATCCCTATCCCTACTTCGAGCAGCTCCGCGACACCTGCCCCGTAGTGCACGAGCCGCACCAGGGCGTGTTCATGGTCACCGGATACACGAAGCCGTACGTGTGTACCGCGACCACGCCACCTTCTCGTCGTGCAACACGGTGAGCGGTCCGTTCGTGAAGTTCTCGGTGCCGGTCGAGGGCGACGACATCTCCGACGTGATCGACGCGCACCGCGATGAACTGCCGTTCAGTGACCAACTCCCCTCGTTCGACCCGCCGAAGCACACAGCACACCGCGGTCTGCTGTTGCGGCTGATCACACCGAAGCGCCTCAAGGAGAACGAAGACTTCATGTGGCGGCTGTGCGACCGCCAGCTCGACGAGTTCCTCGCCGCCGGCAACTGCGAGTTCATCGGTGCGTTTGCGCAGCCGTTCACGCTGCTCGTGATCGCTGATCTTCTCGGCGTGCCCGAAGCCGACCATCCGCTGCTGCGCGAGAAGCTCATTCACGTGTCGGCTGGCATCGGTAGCAAAGAGGCGATGGCGCACAAGCCGCTCGAGTTCCTCTACGAGCAATTCGCCGCCTACATCGAGGAGCGCCGCCGCTCGCTGCGCGCCGACGTAATGGGCAACATCGCCACCGCGACGTTCCCCGACGGCTCACTGCCCGAAGTGCACGACATTGCGCTGATCGCTGCGAACCTCTTCACCGCGGGCCAGGAAACGACGGCGCGCATGCTCGGCTTCGCGTTGCAGGCGCTCGGCGAACATCCCGACGTGCAGCAGCAGCTACGCGCCGACCGGAGTCTGGTGCCCGCGTTCATCGAGGAAGTGCTGCGGCTCGAAAGTCCGCTGAAGACACAGTTCCGCATGGCGCGGCGCCACACCGATGTCGCGAGCATCGATGTCGCAGCCGGCGACACGGTGGCACTCTTTCCCGGCGCTGCGAACCGCGACCCGCGCATGTTCGAGTGCCCAGCCGAGTTACGGCTCGACCGCACGAACGGCCGCCAGCATCTCGCCTTCGGCCACGGCATCCACACCTGCGCCGGTGCACCACTCGCGCGCGCCGAGGGCCGCGTCGCGATCGAGCGCATCCTCGACCGGATGGACGGCATCACCCTCTCGGAGGAGCACCACGGGCCGGTCGATGCCCGCCACTTCGACTACATGCCCACCTACCTCATGCGCGCCCTCGAACGCCTCTACATCGAGTTCACGCCGGCGGCCCGTTAGTCAACCCCGATTCGGGCGCAGGCGGGCGAGCGGCGAAGCGAGCAGACCAATGGTGCGCGCCGTGAGCTTCCAGCTCGCGCCCACGAACGAGCACACCACACCGAGATAGCTGTCATCCGGCTGCAGCTGTTCGGGTGGTTCGGATTCGATCGAGCTCTCCACGACCGGCGGCTCCGCCTGGGCCATCTCGCGGGTCACCGCTCGGCGCGCGCGCTCGAGCACCGGCGCGTCGTCACGCTCGGCCTCCGCGAGCGCGGCGGCAGCCGCTTCGTGATGCAGGGTGCGCAGTTCATGGTGACCACCGGCGGCCTCCCAGAGCCGCTGCACATTCTCGTATCGCTGCACCTGGTCCACCTTGCGCAACGTCTCGCACACCCATTCCGGGGCATCGTTCGCGATCGCGTCACGGAGCAGGCTCGGCGCGTCGGCCGGGAACGCGCCCGGCCGGAGCGCGATCGCGAGCATCGACCGCGCGCTCACCTCGTCGGCCGGCATGCCCATGATCGGCGGGTCGAGGCTGTGCAGCACCGCGCTGGCGAGAAAATCGTCGTCACCGGCCGGCTCGGCCATGCGGCTCTCCTCGGCGCGCGCCTCCACCGGCGCACCGCGTGTGAGCGATTCGGTCTCGTGACTCAGCGCGTCATCGGTGCGCGGGCCGTGCTTCGTGCTCGTGCGCTCCACGAACTACCTCCGTTCAGCATGTCGTGCTCGCGTACCCGTGTCGACGGACACGGAACCGTGACGCCCTGCGGCCAGGGCATTTGCAAGCACCGTGATGGCATCTCGGGCGGCTAGCTCGACGACGGTGGCTGGATCGTCGTGGTCATCGTAGTGATGCTCCATGCATCTGACGTCGCCGTCGACACAGGTTGCGATCACCACCGTTCCGGGCGGGACGCCCCCATGCCCGTCCGGCCCAGCCGCACCTGTCGTGGCCAGCGCCACGTCAGCATGCATGCACTGCGCGACGCCGCGCGCCATTTGCTCGGCGACGGTCGCGCTCACGAGCGGCGCCTCGGGGTCGACGCCGAGCACGTCCACCTTCGACTCGCGCTGATACGCCACGACTCCCCCGCGGAGCCACTCGCCCGATCCCTCCACCGCCGCGAACGCCTGGGTGACCAAACCTCCCGTGCACGACTCGGCGCACGCGAGCGTTCGGCCGTCAAGCAAGCGAGCTATCTCGTCGGCGTTGCCTTGCATCTCCTCGCTGACTTTCGCCACGGTCAGTGCCATACCCACAGTTCTTCGTCAGGCATCGCCAGCCGCGCTTGGTAGACGCGGCGCACGGGTATCCCGAACGAATGAACGCCACCGCAAAGCCGCGTGCCGCATGGATCGTTGGGGCAGTCGCCGCGTGTGCCATCGCTGGGCTCGCCGGTTGTTCGAGCAGCGCCGGCGGGTCGAACGGGACGAACAATCCCGGCGGGGGCCAGAATGCGACGACGACGATCATTGCCGGCGAGAGCTCGACATTGCCGAGCAACGGCCCGCCGCGGAGCTACCCGAACAACCCCGCGCCGCCTTCGGGCGACAGCAACAGCACGCCTGGAAGTCCGTAGCGACGAGAATGGCGCAGGCGGCAGACGCGCCGCCCCGCACCAGCTATTCGGCGTCGTCTTCGTATTCCTCGGCCGCGTCGCTCTCCCCAGACAGATCCACGTCGCGTTCGCCGGGCTGGCGCGGATCGTCGAAGTCGGGCATCTCGCGCGCGAGTTTCTGGTCGAGCGATTCGCCTTCGAGTTCCTCTTCCGCGGTCGTGCCGAACGCGTTGGCCGCGATGGCGTGGTCGCGCGGCGGGTAGCGGCCCTCCTGCGGGTCGCCGGTCTCCCGCTTGCCCGGCGCCACGTCGTCGAAATCGGGTTGTCCTTCGCGCACGAGGTTCGGCTCGGGCTCGTAGTCGTCGGGGACGCTGCGTGCAGGCACGAGGTGCTCCTTTGGATCGATCCGCAACCCATTGGCTGTACCCCGTAAGGGCCACGTGCGGAACCTCCAGTGGCCGGATCGTGACTGCTCCACTACCGTTCGCGCACTATGGGGGAGCAACTCGAGGCCGACGTCTGCATCGTCGGTGCCGGGTACGCCGGCCTCACGGCGGCGCGCCGCTTGGAGCAAGGCGGGAAGTCGGTGGTGGTGCTCGAAGCCCGCGACCGCGTGGGTGGGCGCATCTGGACCGAGGACTTCGGCGGTCTCCCGATCGACCGCGGCGGCGCGTGGTTCGCGCCGTATCACGATCGTGCGTTGGCGCTGGCTCGCGAAATGGGTGTGGGCACCTACAAGACGTACGTGGCCGGGTCGCACCTGCTCGTGGAGGGCAGCGAGCTGCGGCGCTACAAGGGTTTGATCCCGCGCATCAGCCCGCTGGCGGTGGTCACGCTCGCGATCGCGCAGACGCGCATCAACCGCATGGCGAAGCGCGTGCCCGTCGACGCGCCCTGGAACGCGCCACACGCGCGCGACTGGGACGGTCGCACGGTGGGTGGGTGGCTCGAACGTGCGCGCATCAGCACACCGGTGGGGCGCGGCCTGTTCGACATGGCGGTGCGCGGTCTGCTCACCGGCGATCTCCACGACGTGTCATTTCTCAACTTGCTGTTCCTCGCGCACGCACACACCGGCATCGACAAGCTGTTCTCGATCGAGAAGGGCTCGCAGGAGAACCTTGTCGAGGGTGGAGCCGGATCGATCGCGCAGCGGGTGGCCGAACAGCTCGGCGATCGTGTAAGGCTCGAGACACCGGCGCGGTCGATCACCCAGACCGATACGCGCGTCGTGGTGGCAAGCGACGCGGTCACCGTCACTGCCGATCACGTGGTCGTGAGCGTGCCTCCCGCGCTCGCCCTCGAGATCGCGTTCGATCCGGTGTTGCCGACCGACCGCGAGACGCTGTATCGCAACGCGATCGCAGGTCCCGAGAGCAAGACGCTCGTGGTGTACGACGAACCGTTCTGGCGGCGTGACGGCCTCAGCGGTCAGAGCGCGCATCCTGGCTCGGCCTCGGAGGTGACGATCGACGCCTCTCCGTCCGACGGGCGCGCGGGCGTGCTCGCGTCGTTCGCGTTCAGTCACGTCGCCGAGCGCTTCGACGCGCTCGACCCCGACGACCGCCGGCGCGCCGTGCTCGACGAGCTGACCACGCGCTTCGGCTCGCGCGCGTCGTCACCCTCCGAGTTCGTGCACACCGCGTGGTGGAACGAGCCGTGGACGCGCGGCTGTTCGATGGCGCACTTCCGCCCCGGCGTGCTCACGCGCTACGGGCACCTGCTACGAGAACCGTTCGGACGCGTGCACTGGGCCGGCACCGAGACGTCGGCCACGTCACACGGCGCGATCGACGGCGCGATCCGCTCGGGCGAGCGCGTCGCCGAGGAGCTCCTCGAGCGCTCGTAGTATTTTGCGCCGCCCCGTGAGCGAAGCGAACAAGAGGTAAGAGATGCGCACTCCGATCTGTGAACAGCTCGGTATCGAGTTCCCGATCTTCGCCTTCTCGCACTGTCGCGACGTGGTCGCCGCGGTCACGAACGCAGGCGGCTTCGGCGTGCTCGGCGCGCTCGCCTACGAACCCGAGCGGCTCGAAGTCGAGCTGAACTGGATCGAAGAGCACGTGCGCGGCCGTCCCTACGGCGTCGACTTCGCCATGCCGGTGAAGTACATCGGTAAGGGCGGTGGGGCCGAGGCGTCGCCCCAATATCTGCAGTCGCTCATCCCAGAAGAGCACCGCCACTTCGTCGACGAGCTGCTCACGAACGCCGGCATCCCGGCGCTCCCCGACGACGACGAGTCGGTGCCGAAGGCCGCCGGGCTCAACGTCGACGAAGAGGGTCCCGGCCAGATCGAGGTGACGCTCAGCAAGCCGAACGTGAAGATGGTGGTGAACGCGCTCGGGCCGCCGCCGCCGTACATCGTCGAGCAGTGTCACGACGCGGGCATCCTCGTGGGCGGCCTCGTGGGTTCACGACAGCACGCCGAGCGCCAGGTGCAGAGCGGCACCGACGTGCTCGTCGCGCAGGGCACCGAGGCCGGCGGGCACTGCGGCGAGATCTCGACGATGGTGCTCGTGCCGCAGGTGGTCGACGCAGTCGGGCCCGACGTGCCGGTGCTCGCTGCGGGCGGCATCCACGACGGCCGGCAGATGGCCGCGGCGATGGCGCTCGGCGCGCAAGGTGTGTGGACCGGCTCGATGTGGTTGCTCACCGCTGAGGCCGACATGTACCCGGAAGTCACCGACAACCTGCTTGCCGCGCAGTCGCCCGACGCGATCCGTTCACGCGTGATGACCGGCAAGCCGGCGCGGCAGTTGCGCACGAAGTGGACGGAGGCATGGGACCAGCCGGGCGCGCCCGACACGCTGCCGATGCCGCTCCAGGGTCTGCTGTTCAACGAGGCGTCGCGCCGCATCTCCCGTGTGCACAACAAGGAGTTCGGCGGCTACCCGGTGGGTCAGGTGATCGGCAGCATCGACCGCGTGCGCCCGTCGAAGGACCTCGTGCTCGGCATGGTCGAGCAGTGGATCGAGACGGTCGGCGGGCTCAACGAGCTGATGTCAGAGTGAGTGCTGGCGGAAAAAATGCCAGATCAGCGCGTCGGCGTTGATCGTCAGCGTCGTCTTGCCGACGACCTTCTGCATCACCGGCAACGCCGAGAACGCGCTTCCCGGCCAGCTGTGGCCGCCGCCGGTCACCCGGTAGAGCTCGACCTCTGACCCCTTCGGGCAGGGATACGACAAGAGCGTCACGTCGCTCGTGACCTTGTGCTCGCGCAACGTCAGCGTGCAGCCATTGCGTTTCGCCCAGGCCGCGAGCTGCTGCGGCACCGACGGTGACTTCGAAGCGCTCTTGATGCCCTTGACGGCACCGAGCTTGCCCTTGCCATCGGGCGTCGGGAGGTTCAACGCGGCCGGGCCGAGGCCACCGTTGTACGCGACGAATTGGTCGGCCGTGCCGTGGAACGAGATGACCGGCACCGGGCGTACCGGCTTGCAGCCCTTGATGACCGCGGTGATGCCGGCGACCGGCGCGACTGCCGCGAAGCGATCTGCGAATTGACATGCAATCGACGAGGTCATGAACGCGCCCTGCGAGAGGCCGGTTGCGTACACGCGGTTGGTGTCGACACACACCGTGCGTTCGACGTCGTCGAGCGTGTCGCCGATGAACTTCAGGTCCTTCGAACCGAGCGTCGTGTCCCAGTGCGGCACAGGACCGAGGCCGTTCGGCGTGACTGTGATGAAACCGTTCTGGTTGCCGTACGCGCCAAGCCGCGTCATCGCGGCCTCGATGCTCGCGCCTTCTTCGTAACCGTGGACATCGACGACGAGTGGCATCGGGACGGACGCGCGGTACGACGACGGCACGTTGCGCAGGTACCAGCGATCGACGCCGCTCGACGTGATGTGCACGGTGCGTTGCCCGGGCGCGGGCGCCGGCTTGGAGCACCCCGCCGACGGATTGGCCGCGGCAGCGACAGCGCGCGCGGCCGTGCGCGGGGTGGTGGTGGTCGGACTCGTGACGGCCGCCTTGCTCGAGCTCGACGAGCAGGCTGCGAGCACGACTAGGAGCGTGAGCGTGGACGCCGTTGCCACGGCGGATCGACGTGTGGATCGTGACGGCATCGATCTCCCCCATTGGCAGCCCGGCATGCGTGGCGCCGCACGCTACCCACGGCGAACGCACCGAGGCGGCGCGGGCCGGTCGGGTACGATGCAACGCTCCTGGTGGCTGTAGCTCAGGTGGTTAGAGCGACGGGTTGTGGTCCCGTAGGCCGGGGGTTCGAGTCCCCTCAGTCACCCTGATCCGGTCGGCGCTCCCGAGCGCGTGGCCGTCGGCGCGGCGCTGCCTGTGCTGTCGCTCGCGAGCGCGCCGCGCAGTGCAGATTCGATCGTCACGTATTCGAAGGCGAAGCCGCTTGCCTCGAGCTTCTTCGGGAACACCCGCTGGCCGCTGAGGAACAGCTCGTCGGCGAGCTCGTGACCCAGACCGGCGCGCAACACCGCCGACGGCAATGGCACGAACGCCGGGCGGTGCACCGCTTCGCCGAGCAGCTTCGTGAACACCTCGTTGGTGACCGGGTGGGGCGCGGTGAGGTTGACCGGCCCACTGATGTCGGCGTGGTCGATCACGTGCAGGATCGCCCGCACCTCGTCGACGATCGAGATCCAGCTCATGTACTGGCGGCCCGAACCGAGCTTGCCGCCGAGCCCGAGCTTGAACGGCAGCAACAGCTTCGCAAGCACGCCGCCGTCGGCGCTCAGCACCAGACCGGTGCGGATATTGACCACCCGGATGCCGGCCTCGCTCGCGAGCGTGGTCGCGGCCTCCCACTCGCGACAGAGCGTCGCGAGGAAGTCTTCGCCCGGCGTCGAGTGCTCGTCGAGCAGCTCCTCGCGGCCGCGATTGCCGTAGTAGCCGACGGCCGAACCCGACACGAGCACGGCCGGCTTGTTGGCGAGGCGCGCCAGCGTGCCAGCGAGCAGCTCGGTGGCACGGATACGGCTGTCGCGCAGCCGTCGCTTCTTCGCCTCGGTCCAGCGGACGGCGGCGAGCGGCTCACCCGCGAGGTGCACCACGGCATCGAAGCCGTCGAGGTCGCCGTTGATCTTGCCCTGCTCCGGCTGCC
The DNA here is from genome assembly GCA_036501845.1 of Acidimicrobiia bacterium. Lineage (GTDB taxonomy): Bacteria > Actinomycetota > Acidimicrobiia > IMCC26256 > PALSA-610 > JBBREP01. The sequence goes on from DASXZO010000089.1 coordinate 11,145, forward strand.
ACGACGGCGAGTGATCGGGCTGACGTGTGAGCGGCACCACCCGGTCGCCGCGCGCCTCGAGCGCGTGGGTCACTCCTCGGCCGATCAGCCCACTCGAACCGGTGATGAGCACATCCACGACACCGAGACTACGGACCGTCGGGGTACTCGACCGAGTCAGGTCGGGCCCGTTCGGTATGATCTCCAGGCTCACTCCGGTGAGCACCTGCGCCTCTAGCTCAACTGGTCAGAGCGTCGGACTCTTAATCCGCAGGTTCCGGGTTCGAGTCCCGGGGGGCGTACTTCAGCAGTCACATCCCTTCCCCTGCCTGGCGCGACTTTGCGCGCTTCAGTTACCGCAGAGGTAATGGAATCGCACAAGGTCGAGCGTGCGGGTGATCACGAGTCGCGGCACGCGCGAACGGCCACTCGGGCGGAGATGGTCACGATCCCGCAGGCACCGAGTGATGTTCGTGGAGCACGATCCACTCGTCGCCGACGTGTCGCAGCCCGATCGTGAGGCGCACCGGAAAATCGTGGCCGTCGGCGCGGCACCGCAGCGTGGCGTACACAAACGCGACGTCGTCGCTCGCTTCGATGTGCAGGTCGACCGGTTCGAGGAACCCTTCTTCGCCCATCGCCGCGAAAAACTGCGGCCACGACTCGCGGTATGCCTCGATCCCGGTGAGCGCCGTGGGCGGCGGAACGTCGAACATCACGATCGCCTCGCTGTGTGACGCCGCGAGGTCTTCGAGATCGCGACGACGGATCGCGTCGAACCATGCGTCCACGACCGCCCGCACTTCGTCTACTGCCGCACTCACGTCAGATGACATGCCGCTCCTCGCTCACGCGGCTCAGCGTAGACACCTCCCGCGTGGCGAGCGACCCGGCGTCACGGCTTCGTGGCGCGCACCGTGATGAAGGCGGCGTGCCGCGGGTCGATGTGACCGAATGCCGATGCCAACGGGTAGTAGCCGGCGCCGGCGACATGGACGTCGGAGAAGCCGTGCGCGGCGACAAGCTCACGCAACCCGCGGTACGAGAAGATCCGCAGATGCTCCCAACCGGCATCGAGTGGCTCCATCCCGCGCATGTTCGCCAGCGGGTTGCCGAGACCCGAACCGGTACGACTCACGTTGGTAAGTGAGAAGGCCTGCCAACCACACATGAGCGACGCGATGTTGTGCCAGCTCGCGAGATTCTCCGTTGAACACACGAGCACACCGCGCGGGCGCAGCACTCGGTAGATCTCGGCGATGAACCTGTCGGTGTCGTGGAGGTGCTCGATGACTTGGTTCGAGCACACGACATCGAACGACGCATCGCGAAACGGGAGACCTGTGTTGAGGTCAGACGACACGGTGGTAACGCCACGGTTGCGGGCTGTGGTCGCTGCGGTTGACGAGAGCTCGATCCCGAAGCGCGCCGCGCCGTCGGGGGCGTAGCGGACCATGTTCGCGGCGTCCCAGCACCCGAGGTCGAGCACGTTGGCCGGATGTGGATGGCTGCGAGCCGCACGGGCGATGTCGTCGATGTTGTCGTTCATCGCGCGCGTGAACATGTGAGCGCCGGCCCGCCGCCACCGGCTCGCGCTCACCGACACCGCACGGGCTGGCATATGGGAGCGCGGTTCAGGTTCGGCGCATTTGGAACCGGCAAGAATGATGCTGCGCGCGCCCGCCGCGCCGAGCGCGCGATCTGCGCCCCGCTCGAGTGACCTCACAGCGGCCAACGTCGGCGCGCTCTGGGCGACGCGCCAGCACGCGAAGGGAAGATGCGTACCCGACATCTCGGCGGTCCACGAGATTCCCGCGCGCTCGCCTACATCGCGCACGCTCCGGCGGGTCACCGCGGTGACCGCGGCATGCCGATAGCCCATGCGCGCGAGTGAGTTCCGGTTGGCGATCTCGACGACAACCGACCCGCCGGGACGCAGCACGCGTGCCAGCTCGAGGAGCGCGCGGTCCCAGTCCGGCACCCACTTGAGCACGCGGAGCGACACGACAGCGTCGAACGACGCGGTGTCGAACGGCAGCGGTTCGCCGAGGCGCGCGAGCACGGTCTCGGCGCTCGGGCAGCGCCGTCGAACAGTCGCGAGCATCTCCGGAACGGCGTCGAGCGCAGTGACGTTGAATCCGAGGTCGGAGTCGAGCACGCGCGTCACGCGACCGTTTCCAGCGCCCGCGTCGAGAACCCGCGCACCCGGGGCTACGCCGCGAAGGCCACGCCGAACGGCATCGAGCTCGCGGTTCGACACCCACCGCAGACCGGCGCCGCTGAAGGCCTGCGTGTCGTAGTCGGCACCCACGTTGGCGAAGTGAGCGTCGGACCGAATCTTGGCGAGCGTCTGTGTGCTCATGCAGTGCCCTCGTAGTAGTAGTCGTCGTCGCGGGCCGGCGACACCGCGTGGTCGCCGGACGCGATCCCGTAGGCCTGTGCAGCGGCGTCCGCGACGCTGTGCCACCCGTCGGCCTCGGCGATCGTGCGGACGGCTCCCTGCGACAGGCGCGACCAGAGCGCCTTCGACGTGACGACTTCGACAATCGCATCGGCGAGCGCCGGCGCGTCGTTGATGGGAACGACGCGACCGTTGACCCCGTCGCGCAGTATTGCTGTCAAACAGGCCACGTCGGTTCCGATGATGGGAAGGCCGACGGCCATTGCCTCCGCGGCGGTGAGCGCCGGCGGGATCGTCACATAGGGGAACTTGAACGGGAACACCGCCGCCGATGCCGCGGCAAACGCGTCCTGCAGACCGAGGCTTGGTTCGGTGATGACCTCGATCGCATCGGACGACTCATGTCGCTCCGCCTGCGCCCGAACGTCGTCGGTCTCGGCTCGATCCAGCAGCAGCAGCCGGACGCGCAGGTTCGGCACGCGCGCACGGGCCGCAGGGATCGCTTCGAGCAGCGTGTCGATGCCGCGCACGGTCTCGGCCCGCCCGGCGAACACGATCACCGGCGCGTCGACGTCGAGACGGGCGCGGCGGGAATCGGGCGCGGCACCCGCGGTGCCCACCACGTGACAGTCGATTCCGGGGAGCCTCGCGGCCACGTGTCGATCCGGCGTGAGCACGGCGCGTGTGCGCCCGAGGCGTAGAAGCGCGGCGAACACACGTCCGGGAACCACCGTCGACGCGACCACGCGTGCCTTCAGCACCTGCGAGCGCCGCGCCGCGCGCCACGACCCGCGGCGCAGCATCCGAAGGGGAGGCATCCGGGGCCACACGTAGATCGACGCGACCGTCGGGCACCCTCGCCACACGCGCAGTGGCGCCCAAAGACAGAGTGTCGGCCCACCGTGGAAATGGACCACGTCTGGGCGCACACGCGCCATCACCTCGTTGACGCGCGCCGGGCGCGTCAGCAGAAACGCGCTCATCGATCCTCCGACGGCGTGGGCCGAAGCGAAGTGCGTCCCGCCTCGCCCCACGCGAGCACTCAGGAGATGGTGCTCGCCGGGGCATCGGGCGACGAGCTCGATCATCGAGCGCCCGATGCCTTCGTTGTCGGCGAACTCCCCGACCACATGCAGGACGCGGATCGTCGACTCGTCCGGCACAGGGACGTCGGCGATGTGCACCAGGTTGTGGGCACGCAATGACTCGTAGCCGCCGATCGTGATACCGGCCGCTTCGCAGAGCTTCAGATAGAAGAGTCCGGCGGCGAGATCGGGACGGCGCGCGAGCGTCGCCGGCCGGCGGAACAAGCTCGTGCGCACGAGTGGGCGCCGGCGCGGCGAATGTCGGCGCGCGAGATAGCGGCCGCTCTCGCGCCCGTAGTAGCGCTTCTTGCGGTACTGCGCGAGCGGCGAGATCCGGCCGTCGTCGTGATGGATACGGGCTTCGATCCGCCCGGTGCGCCACCCGCTCGCCCGCACCCGGTCGGCAAGTTCCCAGTCCTCGAAAGAGGTGAGCGCCTCGGAGTAGCCGCCGACACGCTCGAAGGCCTCACGCCGAAATGCCCGCGCCGCCTCTACCCGATCGTCGCCGAGGTACAGCTGCTTCTCCAGCGCGCGGCAACGGGCGAAGAATCCGGTGCCAAAGGAGACCTCGGGGATCACGATCGATCCGACTTTCGGGTCGGACGCGAACATCTCCACGCAATGCGAGGCGACATCCGGTTCGACGACCATGTCGGCATCGATGAACACCAGGATGTCGCCGTGCCCGAGGGCGGCGCCGCGGTTGCGTTGGGCCGTGCGTTCGGGGGCGAAGGTGGTGACGATGTCGGCGGTGTCGCGGGCGAGCTCGCGCGTGGCATCGGTGGAGTCGTTGTCGACCACGACGATTTCCACCGCGCCGTAGGTCTGGGCGCGCAGGGAACGCGTGCACGCGCCGATCGTGCGCGCGGCGTTCTTCGTGGGCACGACGAAGGAGACGAGCGGCGTGGTCACGCGCGTACCTGTTCGAACACGACGGCTGCTTCCGGATCGGGCTCCGGATCGGCGTGCGTGCGTGTGCTTTGCCTTGAGGCGAAGACCCGTGTGCCACCAATCGCGCGTACGAGTGCAGCAAGCGTGGCGTTGGCCGTCTCGTCCCACGAGGCGGCACCTCCCCACGGCCGCGGTCGCGGAGGTCGGTCGATCCATTGCGGCAGCATCTCGAGGAGCGCGTCGCCGAGCACGCGAGGGTCGGCTGTGGTGGCGATCCCTCCCGCGGCTGCAATGGAGTCGCGCAAGCCGGCGACGTCGTAACCGGCCGTCGGAGTTCCGAGCGCCGCGGCCTCGGACACGATCAGGCCCCAACCTTCGCGGACCGATGTTGCGAGCAGTGCGTGGGCCGATCCCAAGATCTGTTGCTTGGTCGAGGCCGAGCACCAACCTGCGAGCTCGACACCGGGATGATGCCGCCGCGCGATGCGGCGCGCCATCGGGCCGGAACCGATGATCGTCAGTCGGGCCTCGGGCATGCGCGTGCGCACACGCTCGAAGGCCGCGATCGCGTCGTTGGCTCGTTTCGAGCGCACGAGCCGGCCGCAGAACGCAAGCGTCGGTATCGCAGCTTTTGCCGAGGGCGCAGCCGGGTCGACGTCGTCGATACCCACCGGCAAGACCGTGACGTCGCGGATGCCGTACGTGATCAACGACTCCTTGCTCGAATCCGAAATGGTGAGCGTCGGCACGTCTCGGTAGCGGCGCAGCCAGCGCGGTTCGAGCACGAAACGGCCGAGCGCCGCCGCTGGTAACGGCGCCTCGTACCACCACACCTCACGAGCTACCTGATGAATCAGCGCGACGACCGGAGTGGAGCCGGCCACCCGAGGTGCGTCGAACGGTTTTGTGTTCACGCAGTCGACGATCACGTCGAAGTCGCGGTGTTCGCTGACGAAACGGCGGGCGTTGCGGTACACCGTGAGCCGGTTGCCGGCCCGCACGATGTCGACACCCTCCACACGCTCACGTGCCGGGCGACCTTCGACCGCGGCACTGCACAACGTGACCTCGTGGCCACCTGCGACCCATCGGCGCGCGAGCTGTTCGACGTAGACCTCTGATCCACCGGCTTGCGGATGCGCGAGATCGCGCCAAGCCAGCACGAGGATGTGCAACCGATCAGGCTCGCCATACGGCGACGTCGACGCCACAGTTGCGGCCCGCGACCCGACCTCCTCCTGCTCCCCGGAGGCGGCTTCGACCGAGCCGGACCCGGAGGTGGCGGCACGGCGTTCTCTGGCCATCACCACCGCGGTGACCGCGACCTGGATGCTCGCACCGGCGAGCGCGGAGGTCGCGAGTTGTTGGGGCGAGGCGTGCCACGTGGCGGTCGCGGCGAATTCGCAGACCATGCCGATCCAAGGCAGCAGCGCCAGCCGGGAGTGCCGGGCAAAGTGGAACGTCGCGAGCATCGATGCCAACGCGACAGGAACAGTCGCGAGCGCGCACAGCACGAGCACGGTGCCGCCCTTGGCGAAGCCGCGCCCGAAGGTGATCGTGAGGAGGCGCCCACCGGCGAGCACGATCGCACCGATTCCCACGACGGTCAGGCACAAGGCCAGGCCCATGGCGTCGCGCAGCGCGCGCCACGCTTCGTGCCCGCGCCGATCGTCACGCAATGTCGCAACGAACCGGGGCATGGCAATCATCACAACGGCCTGCGGCAATACGAGCACGGCACGCGCAGCGGTACCGGCGGCCACGTAGAGCGCCCGGTCGCGACCGACCAGCGAATGTCCCGCGATGAGCACGTCGACCGAGCCGAGCAGCCACACCCCGAGTGTCATGGCGAACGTGTCGACGGTCAGCGCCCATGGAAGCCGTACGGGAACCGAAGCATCGGCGTTCCGTGTCGCTCGCCAGGCGATGGCGACGCCGGCAGCCTCGCCGATGAACGTCCCGAGCATCGCGCCGTCGATACCGAGCCACGCAGTGAAGACGATGCCGGAGACGACTCGAACCGCGACCGCGCCAGCGATCGATGAGGCCGCGACATCAAAGCGGCGCCACCCGACCGCGACGCCGCGCGTCACGGCCGCAAGGCCCGCGGCGCCGGCATACGGACCGAGGAGTGCAGCTGCGCTCGTCGAACCGAGATGCAGGAACGAGTCGATGAACGGTCCTGCGACCGCGAGCACGATCGCGACACCAACCGCACCTACGGCTGCGCGACGGAGCAGCCCGCGCGAGTCGGCCGAATCGCCAGCCTCGGCAACCGATCGAGTGATCGCGGTTTGCAGCGCGGCGAGCGGGATCGTCAACGCGACCGTGAGCGTGAGCAACGTACCGAGGGCGCCGTAGGCGCTGGGGCCGACGATGCGAGCCGCAGCAGCGTGAAACGCGAAGTTCCCCGCGTTCTGGATCAGCAGGGCACCGAGGATGCACGCGCCACCGGCGCTCAAGGTGCTGCCCCACTGACGCGGCGCCGGCGGCGATGCCTGGCGTCCTTGCACTCTGCCTCCTCGTTCCCGCGCCGAACGTCACCGCGGTGCCGACGTGCAGCCGGTATCGACGGACAACCGCGAATCCTGGAGTCGCATCGCCCTCTCGCACTGCATCATGTGCGCGTCGAGGCCTGCAATTGCTCAACTATCGCCGTTCGTGCGTACCAGCCCTCAAGCAAATGCCGTCGCCAGTCGTTCTGGTTCCGTGCGTCCACGCTGTGCGCGTCACAAGCCGCCGCGTTCGCATTTCCGCCCACCGCGTTTGTCTGGAGGACCATGCGCAGGTTCGTGTTCGCGACAGCCATTGTGGCTTGCCTACTCACCCTCGGTGCGGGCATCGCCTCGGCCGTCGATTACCCGGCCCGGGCGGGCGCCTTGCTCGTCCGTGGAAGAACCGACTCGGGCGCAACGATCGCCGGCTGCGGGTTTGCCGCCGGCGCTGGCGTGCAGATCCAGGTCGATAGCGCCGGCGACGGTGCGACGAATGCGACCGACGTTGGGTGCATCAGCCAGCAGGTCGCGCTCAGTTCCGCCGCGCACGTCGTGACCGCCACAGGCTTGGATCCGAACGGTGAAATGCTGACGCTCAGCGCGAACGTGTCGGCCACCGACCCCTCTTCCACGTCGACGTCGGGGTCGAGCCTGCCGTTCACCGGTGCCAACAGCTTGTTGGCCGGAGGAATCGCGATCGCAATGCTTGCAGTCGGTGGCCTGTTCACGTTTGTCACGCGACGGCGCGCCACCGACCGACCGAGTATTCAGGGCTGATCCCCTGGTGAGCTGCGCAACGGCACCCGAGATGGTGGACGTGCCGCCGTCGACCACCACTCTCGGGTTGCTGCGCAGGTTCGACGCGACCTACGGCCGGGGCGGCGCGCTGCTCGCCTTGGCGCTCGTCGCATCGGGCATGAGCTCGGTCGTGTACCGCGCGCTCGTGGCGAGCAGGATCGGCGCACTCGATCGCTCTGCGCTCGCCACCGTGCTCGCGGTGCTGCTCGTATGCGCCGCGCCGTTCGAGGGTCTGTTCGTGCTTGCCGCGCGCCGCGCCTCCCGAGCCGACGGGCGCATTCCTGCGTGGCGCACACCAGCAATCCAGGTCGCGTACGGCGCCACTTTGGCGGCCATCGCCGCGGGCGTGGCGCTGCGGCTGTGCGGCCGTGCTCCCGGGATCGTCGTCATGACACCGGCGCTCGTCGCCGAGGTCGCGATGATCGGAGCGGGCGTGGTGCCGCGCGGCGTGCTGCTCGGCGTCGGTCGACCGATACCGGTCGCCGCGGCGTTGACGACAGGGATGGCAGCGCGTGTCGGTGCGGCGCTCGTGCTGTTGACCCTCGGGGCCGGGCTCGGTGGTGTGCTCACGTCGTTGGTGTTCGGCGAGGTCGTCACCACGGCGTTGCTCTGGCGTTCGGCGGCCCAAGTCAGCCGTACGGAATGGTCCACCGCGACAGGCGCAAGCGACGCCCCTCCGCTCGATCTGTTTCGAGGCTCATTCGAACCCGGCGTTGCCTTCGCGTCGCTATACCTCTTCGGCCTGGTGCCGGCGATGTTCGCGCACCGCTTCCTGTCCGGCCCGGTTGCGGGCCAGTTCGTGGCGGCGTACACGGCCGTACGGATCATGCTGTTCCTTCCGCTGGCGATCGCCGTGGTCGGTATTCCGAAATTCGCGCGAGGTGGCGCCGAGGCCGTCGAAGCGTTGCGCGTGACACTGCGCATCGCTGCGGGGTCGAGCCTGGTCGCGATGATCCTCGTTGCAGCAATCCGCCCGGGCTTCGCGCTCGACCTCGTGTCGAACGCTCCCGCGGCGCCGCTCGCCCTCCTGTTGCTGCTCGGCACCGTGGCGTGCGCGCTCGGCCTGCTGGGTGTGTTGGTCACGTATCACGTGGTGCGCGGCCTGCCGTGCGCGGGCACGCTGCTCGGCGCGCTGGGTTTCGCCATCGTGATCGCGTTGGCGTGGCACCCCTCTCTCGGGGCGTTGATCACGGTGGTCATGCTCGTGAGCCTGGCCGCGCTCGCGCGCCTCCTCGCCGGGCCCGCGCTCGTGGGTCCGGCCGTGCCGTGGGCTGGCGCCGACCGTCGTCGCGCGCCCAACCCGGAAACTGCCGACCTCGAACTCTCGGTGATCGTGCCCTACTACAACCCAGGGAACGCGCTACGACGCAACGTGCTTGCGCTGGTCGACGCGCTCGAGCGGGAGGGCGTCAAGTTCGAGGTGATCGCCGTCTCCGACGGCTCGACCGACGGGAGCGACCGTTCACTGGTTGGGCTCGACGACCGCGTCCAGAGCGTGGCGCTCGCGCGCAACCAGGGCAAGGGCGCCGCGCTGTGCGCCGGTATTGCGGTTGCTCATGGTCACTATCTCGGATTCATCGACGCCGACGGCGACATTCCGGCACAGCTGTGGCACAGCTTCGTCACCCTGACCGCCCTGTACGACCCCGACATCATCGTGGGTTCGAAACGTCACTCCCTGTCGGACGTGAGCTACACACCGCTTCGGCGCGTGTACTCCCGACTGTTCCAGACCCTCGTGCACGCGCTCTTCCGCATCGATGTTGCCGACACCCAAACCGGCATCAAGGTGTTCCGCCGCGACGTGCTTGCCGACGTACTTCCCCTCCTCGTCGAGGACGGATTCGTATTCGACGTCGAGCTCCTGGTCGTTGCACACCGCCGCCGTTGGCGTCGGGTACTCGAGGCACCGGTACGCATCGAACCGCGGGATCGCAGCACCGTGTCGGCGCACACCGCGTGGAAGATGTTCGGCCAGACGATCATGCTCGCGGCGCGGTTGTACCTGACGCGCACGTACGACACGCCGGCAGTAGAACCCGCGCCGACATCGATCCTCACTCCAGCGTGACCACGATCGCGTCGCCGGCGGCGCTCACTGAGACCCGAGTGGCCCCCGCTCGGCGGCGCCCACGGAGTGATGTGTTCGCGCTGCTCGTCCCGAGCGTGGTCGCGGGACTCGTCACGTTCTCGTGGTTCCCATGGAATCGCTACTTGGCCGCGGGTGACGTCACTCCGTTCCTTCGCGACGGCGACAGCTCGGAGCTGTTCGATCTCTGGAACCATCGCGTCACCGGCGCGGGCGCGGCGTCACCTGCAGTGGTACGAGCGCTCGAAGTGATCGTGATCAGGTCGACCAGCCTCTTCGGGGGCTCCGACATGGTCGCGCAGCATGTGTTCTACGCACTCGTGATGGCGTTCGCCGCCTTCGGAGCGGCGTATCTCGCGAGGTCGTTCGTGCGTGACCCGATCGCGGTGGGAGCCGCCGGGCTCCTCGGGTCGCTGAACGTGTTCATCCTCGTCCATCTGCCGAACCCGCTCACGATGATCTGGCTCGGCCTCGTGGCCGTCTGTGGCGGCATGATCGTGCGCGCAGCGCGCGGGGCACCGCTTTCGGTCATCAGCTTCGCCGCGGTGACACTGATCGCCTCGTACCTTTCGTTGAACCCGCCGCTGCTCGCAACCGCGACCGTCACCCTCATCGGAGTCGCGTGCGCGGCGACGCTGCTCGTCGGTCCTGGTGGCACGCGCCGGGCATGGAAATTCCTTGCGCGCGCGGCGCCCTGGACCATCGGATTCAACCTCTGGTGGCTGGTCCCGACGGCGCTTGCCACCGGATCGCGGCAAGGGTTGGTCGTCACGGCGGTGACCCGCGTCGAGGATTGGTCGTGGTCACAGGCGCGCAACTCGATTCCGAACCTTCTCTCGTTCACGGCGCACTGGGGCTGGGTGTATCCGCAGTACATGCCGTTTGCGCACAGCCTCGACACGTATCCATGGGCGTTGTTCCGCTGGTCGCTGCCCACTCTCGCGGTGACGGCGTTGTTCCTCGTGCGCGGCCGGCGACGGATCGCGTCGTGGACGCTCGTGGCCGCGAGCGTCGTGGCCTTGTTCTTGGCCAAAGGGCTGCACTGGCCGTTCGAATCGGTGAACCTGTGGGCGTATCAACACGTTCCCGGGCTCTGGCTGCTCCGCGATCCGTTCAACAAGGTCGCGGGCGTGATCTTGCTCTCGATGGTCGTACTTGCGGCAATGACGATCGAGATCGTGAGGGAACGGGCGTCGGCAATCGACGCGTCGCGTGCGATGACCGTCGCGGTCGGCGTGGTGGCGGTGGCTGCGTGCTCGGCCATTGCGTTCCCGTACCCGCTGTGGACGGGAGCCGTGGGCCCGAACGGCAAGGACGGAGCTGGGCTTCCGTCGATCCGAGTCGCGGTGCCATCGGCCTGGCACAACCTGGCGAACACCTTGAACGCGTCCTCGACACCGGGCAAGGCCCTCGTGTTACCGCTCGATCCCTTCTATCAAGTCACGACCACTTGGGGATACCACGGCTCGGACACGCTCCCGATCGAGCTGCTGAGCCGCCCGGTGCTGTCGCTGCTCCCCGGCGGCTACTACACGCCGGCCGGACTCCTTCCGCAGATGTTGCGCTCGGTCGAGCAGGACATCCTGCACCACGACAACCAGCAGGCCGCGAAGCTGCTGCAAGTGCTCGGCGTGTCGTATGTGGTGTTGCGACACGATCTCGCGCTCGATCAGGTCGTGCGCACCTCAGCCGATCCCGCGGCCCTTGCTCGCGGTCTCACGGGCATTCCCGGCGTGAGTCGTGCTCGGAGTTTCGGCGTCGCGGATGTGTATTCGGTCGCGGCACAACAAGGAACGGTGTGGACCGCGACGCAGGTGACCGGGCTCGTGCGGCGCGACAACACGCGAATGGTCGATGCGCTCTCGGCGCTCCCGACGCGCGGCGTTGCCGTGAATCCCGCCACGACACCGGTCGACGACCTCTCGTGGGAGGCGCCCGACCAGCCGACCGCATCGACGACGTTCACGTTGCGCAACAGCGGGAGCTACGAGATCGGCCTCGGCGGCACCGTCGCCAAGCACTATCACCTCAGCGTGACCGAAGGCGGCAGCGGTGCGCGACAGTCGCCGATGCTGCAGGTCGCGGATCCCGTCAGGATGAGTGTCGACGGCGCTGCCGTCCCGGTGACGCCGGCGCAGTACATCCCGTTGCGCAGCGCGAACGTGGTGGGCATCGCACTCGATGGCCATGTGCTCACCGATTCCACGCGCATGGACATCGACCTCGTGAAGCCCTCTCGGCTCGAAGCATTCGTTCCCGCGCACGCGCCCTCGTCGAGCGGTGATCGCTTCTCGTCGGTTGGCGACTGCTCGCCGCGCCAGAAGGGCACGGGACCGCCGACGTCGACCCACATCACCAACGGACGCCGGATCACCGCGCAGGCCGGGGCCGCGTGCGTCACCTTCCCGGGTCCGGCCGTCTCGCCGAATGCGCTCTACCGCGTGCGGTTCGAGGCGCGTGGATCGGTAGACGGCGCCGAGCGCGCATGCCTTTGGATGAACGGTCCCGATACGTGCGCCCCGATGCGACCCGTCGCGGCGAGCCGGGGCTGGACCACATTCGACGCGGCGGTACACGCATTGCCCGGTACGACCGGCCTCGACCTGTATCTGTATGCCGATGCAACGCACGGGGAACCCGTCGTTGCGCAGTACCGCGATGTGTCGATCACACCGCTCGACGCCGTAGGCCGTGGGATCGTCGCGCCGGCAGTGCGCGTTCCGGTGACGCGTGACCTTGCTCGCGGCGAGCACCACGTGGCGTTCGACCATCTCGTGACCAGCACGCCGATCGAGGCGAACTCTCCGCTCGGCGACTGCGAGCACGACGACAATCGCACGCCGCAGCAAGCGGGCTTGGCCGTCGTGTCGATCAAGGGCGGCGTGCAGCTGCGGGCCAACGCACACGCCGCGTGCGTGACGGCGTCGATCCCGCCGACGATCGTGAGAGCGGGCGGTGCGATCGCGGTCTCGGTCGATGTCCGAACCGTGCGGGGCCGCGCCGCGCGCCTGTGTCTCTGGCAATTCGGTCCGAGCCGTTGTGCTCCCATGCCGGCGGTGCCGACGACCGCCGGCTGGACCACGTACCGGACAGAGATCCAGCTGGCGAGGAACACCGTCGCGGCCCGCCTGTTCATGTACGCCGACGGGACGTCGACGGGCACAGTCACGGAGTACCGCAACCCGCGCGTCGAAGAAGTCGATCCCGAGATCGTGAACGTGACGCCAACCGCGCCAAGCCGCGCGGCGCCGAAGGTGACGCAGGAGAAGAACGGGTCGGGGGCGTTCTCTGCGAGTGTGTCGGGTGCGTCGGGTGCATCGGCGCCGGCCTTCGTCGTGCTCGACGAGTCGTTCAGCTCGGGCTGGCAACTGCGAGGCGCGAAGGTGCTCGGCCACACCGACGTGAACGGGTACGCCAACGGCTGGATGATCGCATCCGGTGGTTCGATCACGATGCGGTATCGACCGAGCGTGTACGCGTCCGATGCGATCGACGTATCGGTCTTTGTGGTGCTGCTCGCCTGCGGGCTCGCGCTGTACCGCCGACGGCGCCGCACCCGCGAGGCGCGTCTGTCAGCGAGCTCGCCGTGGTGTCGCAGCCGCGATGTATTCTCGGCGTGAACCGGCAACTGCTGCTGCCGGTGAGGCGTCCACGCCACGCGGACCTCCTACCGCTTGCTCTTTTCCTGGAGGTCCATTGTGGGTGCCGTTCCTTTGCGTCGACCCGACGGCGCGGTCGATCTCGTCGCCGTGGCGGAAACGTTTGATCGAGCCTTTGTCGACGAGCCCGCCGATCGCAGCGACCCTCAGCTCTTCGCCTTGATCGAGGGCGCGACCGACGACGATGCCGAGATCGCGCATTGGCCCGACGTCGGTCACGAGTTGCTCATGTGGGAGATCGTGCCGCCGCCCAACTGTCTCGTGCTGGTGCTCGTCACCACGGGTTGGGCGGCGCCCCTCGACGACGACGGCGAGTGCCGAACCCGCCCGAGCCGACATCCCGATCGGCGGCGTTCGCATTCGGTCACCGCGATCGGCAACGAGGGTGAGATGGTGTCGGTGCTGCGGATCGCCGGCGAGGCGCCGCAAGTGCTCACCGGCGAGTGTTACGGGCGAGCGCCCGATGCCCTGCGCCGCTGCTGGGCCCGCCGCACGCCTGCAGATGTGGCGTGTGTGCACGACTGGCCGTAGGGCACATCGCCGGCGCCCGAACCGAACAAATGAACGATGTCGTGTATCCTGTCGACTCACAACGAACGATCACGCGCTGTACGCGCGGCAGGAGAGAGCTACGTGGCCACCTTCGATGACCTCGGCATCCATGCCGCAACTCCTGGCGCATCACGCCGATGAGTGCCATCACGTACCGCGCCGGCTCGTACTACTGCACTGCGTGCGAGATGAAGCTGCAG
>DASXZO010000090.1:0-18592 GCA_036501845.1 Acidimicrobiia bacterium
CCCGAGCTCGCGGGCAAGGAGGACGTGATCCCCGGGCAGCACAACAGTCTCAGTTTCACCCCGAAGACGCCGGGCACGTACATCGGCGAGTGCGCCGAGTTCTGCGGTATCGAGCACGCAAAGATGGGCTTCGTCGTCATCGTCGAGAGCGACACCGACTTCACGCGGTGGGTGACGCGCGAGCAGCTCACGCCTTCGCCGCCCGACGGCGAGGGTGCGGCCGAAGGCGAGGCCGCGTTCCAGCGTGACTCGTGCTCCGGCTGTCACACGGTGCGCGGCACGCCCGCGACCGGCACCACCGGGCCCGACCTCACCGACTTCGGCGAGCGCGAGACGATCGGTGCCCGCACGCTCGTGAACACGCCGTCGAACCTTGCCGCTTGGATCCCCGACGTGCAGAAGTTCAAGCCCGGTGCGTTGATGCCACGCATCGAGATCAGTTCGCGCGATCTCTCGAACATCGTGTCGTACCTCGAAGGGCTCAAATGACCACCCAACCCCCGCTCGCTCCGCTCGCGCCCCCAGGGGCGGGAATCACGCGACCGGTCGGCGACGACGTCATCGAGTCGCTCGAGCATCGCTGGCTCGACGCGCCTGGCATCCCAGGGTTCTTCACAACAGTCGACCACAAGCGCATCGGCATGCGTTACATCTACACGTCGTTCGTGTTCTTCTTCCTCGCGGGGCTCGCCGCGCTGGTGATGCGCGACCAGCTTGCGGGTTCGAACAACAACGTGCTTGCACCAGAGACGTACAACGAGCTGTTCACGTTGCACGGCACGACGATGATCTTCTTGTTCAACACACCGGTGCTTGCGGGCTTCGGTAACTACCTCGTGCCGCTCATGATCGGGGCGCGCGACATGGCGTTCCCGCGCCTGAATGCCTTCAGCTACTGGGTGTTTCTGTTCTCCGGAATCCTGTTGTACGCGAGCGTCTTCGTCGGGAAGCTTCCGGACGGTGGATGGTTCGCCTACGTACCGTTGACCGACAAGACGTACTCGCCTGGTCTCAACATGGACTTCTGGGGGCTCGCGATCGTCTTCGTCGGGATCTCGACCACGGTCGGCGCGATCAATTTCATCGTGACCATCTTCAAATTCCGCGCGCCCGGAATGACGTTCAACCGCATGCCGATCTTCGTGTGGTCGATGCTCGTGTTCTCGCTGATGGTGATCTTCGCCGTCCCGGCCGTCACGATCGCGAGCGCGCTCCTCGAGATGGATCGGCTGTTCGGCACAGAGTTCTTCAATCCCGTAGCCGGCGGGAGCGCGTTGCTCTACCAACACCTCTTCTGGTTCTGGGGCCACCCCGAGGTGTACATCCTGTTCGTCCCGGCGACCGGCATGGTCTCTTCGATCATCCCGGTGTTTTCCCGCAAGCGGTTGTCTGGTTACGTCTGGATCGTCACCTCGCTCGTGTCGGTGGGCTTCATCAGCTTTGGCGTGTGGGTGCACCACATGTTCGCAACCGGTCTGCCGTCGCTGGCGCTGGCGTTCTTCTCGGCGGTGAGCCTGCTGATCACGATCCCGAGCGGCGTGCAGTTCTTCGCATGGATCGTCACGATGTGGAAGGGCCGAGTTGTGCTCCAGACGCCGATGCTGTTCATGGTCGGGTTCTTGTTGATCTTCCTGCTCGGGGGCATCACCGGAGTGATGGTGTCGGTGTTGCCGTTCGACTGGGCCGTCACCGACAGCTATTTCATCGTGGCGCACCTCCACTACGTGCTGAACGGCGCGGTGGTGTTCCCGATCTTCGGCGCCATCTACTACTGGATGCCGAAGATGACCGGTCGCATGCTCAACGAGCGTCTCGGCAAGATCAGCTTCTGGGTGATGTTCATCGGCTTCAACCTCACGTTCTTCCCGATGCACATCCTCGGCATCATGGGCATGCCGCGCCGCGTGTGGACCTATAGCAACGGGCTCGGCTGGGACACGTTGAACCGAATCGTGAGCATCGGGTCGGTGGTGTTCGGCATCGGTACCGGCATCACGTTGGTCAACTGGGCGATCAGCATGTTCAAGGGCCGTCCCGCGCCGGCCGACCCCTGGGGCGCGGACACACTCGAGTGGGCGATCGCGTCACCGGCGCCCGAGTACAACTTCGCCGAGATCCCGATGGTGTTCGGCCGGCATCCGCTCTGGGAAGACGAAGGTGCACCGCCGGCGATGCCGACGCTCGACGAGGCCGACGCCCGCGATCCCGTGATCCGCTCGCTCGCGCTGGAAGGCGCGTTCGAGAAGACGTCGACGATCACGAGTGGGCTCGACACGCGTCCGTCCGATGTGCTCGAGATCCCCGAGGAGACGGCCCTGCCGCTCGCCGCAGCCATCGGGCTCGCCCTGTTCTTCGTGGGGCTACTGATCGACGCGGTCGTCGTCGGCATCGTCGGCGTGGCGTTCTTGGGGATCTCCGCGTTGCGCTGGCTGTGGCGCACCGACATGGACCGGACGTGAAGACGGACATGCGATGACCATCACGACGCTGACCGCAGACTCCTCCGACGGCGAGCGACCGCTCGTCGCGCCGACCACCAAACATGTGCTGCCCACCGCGTGGTGGGGGATGGCCGTCCTGATCACGACCGAGTCGATGATCTTCGTGATTCTGCTCAGCGCGTACTTCTTCGTACGCGCGTCATCGCCCCAGTGGCCACCGCCGGGTGTGCCGACACCCGAGCTCTACCTGTCGCTGCCATTCAGCTTCGTGCTGTGGGGCAGCAGTCTCCCGATCTTCTATGCCGAGTCGGCGATCAAACGCGGGAGCCAGGCCGGCCTCCGTCTTGGCCTCGCGCTGAGCTTCGCGATGGGGCTCGCGTTCGTGGCGTTCACGATCAAGGACTTCAATGACCTCACGTTCGGCTGGCGCGACAACGCGTACGGCTCGCTCTTCTACGTGATCGTCGGGCTCCACGCGATCCACGTCGTGCTCGGCTTGTGCATGAACCTCGTCGTGCAAGTGAAGGCCTGGCAACGGAAGTTCGGCCCCGACCGCCACCTCACCGTCGACGTGTTCTCGCTCTACTGGCATTTCGTGGACGCCGTATGGATCTTCGTGTTCCTTTCACTCTTCGTATCGGAAGCAACGCGGCGATGAACGCAGTCGAGCGCATCGAGTCGGCATCGCCGCTGCGGCGAGGGATCGACGTGTGGTACGCAGTGTTCGGCGGCGTCATCATGTGGACCGCGCACTTCATGTATCTCGTGTGCGCCGAGCACTGGACCCATCTCCACGAACGATGGCTCTGGACGCTTGACGCTGCCACCGTCATCACGGGAATCGGCACCATCGTCGCGATGCTTCTCTCGTGGCGGTTGGTACGCGCCGCGAACGGCGCCGACCCGTCCGGACACGACGACGCCGGCCAGTTGACGTTCCTCGGCGAGGTCGGCCTGCTGGTCGGGGCGATCAACTTGGCCTTGATCGCGCTCGAAGGCATCTACCCCCATGTGATCCCGCATGGCTGACGTCGCTGCGCTCCTCGCGATCGCGCTCGTGGGCGCGGCCTACGAGATCGGCCGCGCCCGCTGGCGTGCAGTCGCGGGCCGGCCGATGGTGTCGGTGGGCGCCACCACGCGCTTCTACGCCGGGCTCGTCGTGGTGGGCGTGGCCGTCGCGTCACCGCTCGACATCGCAGCCGACAAATCGCTTCCAGCGCACATGGCGCAACACGTGTTGTTGCTCACGCTCGCCGCTCCACTGCTCGCGTCGGGTCTCCCCATGCCGACCTTGCTGTTCGCCCTGCCCGGCCGAGCGCGCTCGCGTGCCATCGTGCACTGCCGTCGGTTCGTGCGGGCCCACGACCGCCGCTACGCCGCATGGGTGAGCGGCGCGCTGATCCTGCAGGCGGCGGTGATGTGGGGCTGGCACGTTCCTGTGGCGTACGACGCGGCGGTGCGCAACGCCGCGCTCCATGCATGTGAGCATCTGAGCTTCCTGCTCGTCGCGACGCTGTCGTGGTGGTCGGTCGCCACTGGTCCACGCCACTTGCGCGGTGCCGGCGCGATCGCCGCGCTGATCGGCTCGGTGCCGGGAATGTTGCTCGGAGCGGCGATGGTGCTCGCGCCGAACCCGTGGTACCCGATCTACGAGGCCGGCGGCCGCGCCCACGCGCTGGTCGAACAGCAGGTCGCCGGGGTGATCATGTGGGGCTTCGGCGGCATGGCCGTGGTGATCACGGGCGCAGCCTTGTTCGCGGCGTGGCTCGCCGGGCCCGCGCGCGACAGCCCCGCGCGCATCGCCGCGCTGCCCACGAGTCTGCAGCCGACCGCGACGATGCGGCGGGTGTCGTGACCGACACGACCGCTCCGAAGGACTCCGAAGTCGTCGACGGGCGTGAGCGCGACGTCATCGCGGGTTCAGCCGGACGCTGGGTCGACGATCGCCTCAATGTCTCCAAGTTCGCCGACAGTGTGCTGAGCCATGTGTTCCCCGACAACTGGACGTTCCTGCTGGGCGAGATCGCGATGTACTGCTTCACGATCCTGCTGTTCACGGGTGTCTACCTCACGTTCTTCTTCCATCCGGGCACGAACCAGGTCGTCTACAGCGGGAGCTACGTGCCGCTGCGCGGTGTGCCGATGTCGGAGGCCTACGAATCAACCGTCCGCCTGAGCTTCGACGTGCGCGCCGGCCTGGTCGTCCGCCAGATCCATCACTGGACTGCCGACATCTTCGCTGCCGCCATCGTGGCCCACCTCTGCCGCATCTTCTTCACCGGCGCGTTCCGCCGCCCGCGCGAAATCAACTGGCTCATCGGCGTCACGATGCTGATCCTCGTGATCTTCAACGGCTTCGCCGGTTACTCGCTCCCCGACGATCTGCTCTCGGCCACCGGTCTACGCATCGCGTACTCGATCCTGCTCTCGGTCCCGTTCATCGGAACGTGGCTCGCGTCGCTGTTCTTCGGCGGCCAGTATCCCGGGCCGTCGACGATCGATCGCCTGTTCATCATCCACGTGCTGATCCTCCCTGTGCTCATCGCCACGTTGCTCGCCGGGCACCTCGCGATCATCTGGCGCCAGAAGCACTCACAGTTCCCGGCACGCGGTCGCACGGAGCACAACGTGGTGGGTCTGCGGTTGTGGCCCACGTACGCGGCGAAGTCCGCCGGGCTGTTCGCGATCGTGTTCGCGCTGAGCGCGGCTCTGGGTGGGCTGGCGCAGATCAACCCGATCTGGCTCTACGGCCCCTACCGCACGGGCGCGGTCACCACTGCCGCCCAACCCGACTGGTACATGGGTTGGCTCGAGGGCGCGCTGCGGGTGTTCCCGGCGTGGCGCGTGCACATCTTCCACCACACCATCCCCGAGGTGTTCTGGCCGGGTGTGGTGCTCCCCGCTCTCACCTTCGCGCTGCTGTTTGCGTGGCCATTCCTGGAAGCGCGTGTCACGCACGACCATGCCGAGCACCACCTCCTCGACCGCCCGCGCTTCCGGCCGGTACGCACCTGCATCGGCACCGGCGTACTCGCCTTCTACGTGGTGCTCTTCGCCGCCGGTTCGCAAGACATCTTTGCCCAACACCTGAATGCACCGATCCCCACCGTCGACCGCACCTTCCGGATCCTGTTGCTCGTCGCGCCGATCGTGACCGCGGCGATCACGTGGAAGTGGTGCCACGATCTCGCACGCGAATCCGTTCGCAAGGCCGAGACTCCGCCCGCGCCCTGGCCCCCGCCGCCGCACGGAGCAGAGGCGCTCGATGCGGCGTTGTCGTCGCAAGGCGACGACAGCGACGCGCTCCAACCGGTTGCGACGCCGGCTGCCGCACCGGCGCTCGAGCCCAGTCGATCCGCCGAGCTCGTCGCGCTCTTCAGCACGGCAGCCGCGATCGTGCGCGACCTGCGAGGATGGCGCCGCGCGCGCAAGGCGCGCAAGCACGCGCGATCGGGCGCGACTCGTTCAGACGTCGCCGAGCGGCCCTTGGAGGACGCTCCTCCGTAGGCCGCCGCGCCGGCGCGCCGCTCGCCGCTGCAGCGCGATACGCAGCTCGGCTCTGCGCGTTGTTGCCTGCTCGCGCAGGTCGTCGACGATCGCGGTGCCGAGCTGGCGTGCGGTCTTCGGGAGGCTCCGCAGGAATTGTGGATCGCGCACGCCGTGCGCGCAGTCGTCGAAGATGCCATGCGCGCCGAAGTCGCGCTCGTCGTCGGCCGGGGCCCGAAGGTTCACGGGCCGGTCCGATCGCACTGGCTGATCGCTCAGCTGCGACTGCGTGCCCGTGATCGCGGCGAAGTGGTTCGCCACACCGGGAGCCGTCGACGCCGCCACCACTACGAGTCGATTCCACGCGCCGAGTGTCTTCTCGCGCCGCCCGTCGAGTGCGCAGCTCACGATGCGGTCGGCGGCGAGCTCAGGTTGGTAGATCGGCGGTACCGGCTTCGGGTGACGCTCGAGGTTGGTCTTGCACCAGTCGAACTGCGGGGTGTTGACCGCGGGCAGGTGCACCATGCTGAGGCGCACGTGGCTGTGTTCTTCGATGAGCTCGGCGCGCAGCGCCTCGAAGAAGCCCCGGCATGCGAACTTCGCCGCGCAGTACGGCGCCTGGAGCGGGATACCGATGAACGCAAGCGCCGAGCCCACGTTCACGATCGCGCCGCGGTCGCGGGTGCGCATGCGAGCGAGTGCGGCGCGGGTGCCCCACACCTGGCCGAAGAACGTCACTCGAACCGCTCGCTCGAAGTCGTCGGGATCGATGTCGGCGACGCGCTCGAACACGGTGGTCATGGCGTCGTTCACCCATACGTCGATGGGCCCGAGCTCGGCCTCGATACGCGACGCCGCGCGGTCGACCTCGCACCACTCCGCCACGTCGACCGGTAACGCGAGGGCGCGGCGGCCAGCCGCCTCGACATCGCGCACGGCACCGTCGAGGCCGGCCCGGCCGCGCGCCAGCAACGCCACGTCGAACCCCTCCACCGCGAATGCCCGCGCGGTTGCTCGGCCGACACCGCCGGACGCGCCCGTGACCACCGCGACATGTGACTGCGAACCGTTCCTCATATCTGCGGCGTTCCCCGTGGGCCCGCCCCGCATGCCAGGCCGGTGGCGACTCGAGGAGAACCCGAGTGTGCGACCCGCCCTCTCGGGCAACAACTCTCACGTGTCTGCGCTGGAAGCCGCCCACCTCGACGCCGCCGTGGTGCTGGGCCGGATCGCGGGCGCCACTGGTCTCGGCATGCTGCTCGGGGTCGAGCGCGAGCTCGACGGCCACGAAGCCGGTGTGCGCACGCACGCACTCCTCGCGCTCGGCGCAGCCGTCTTCGGCGTGATCTCGGTGGGCGCCTTCGGACAGTTCGCGGTGGTCGGCAAGCCGGCGAATATCACCGTCGACGTGTCGCGGGTCGCGGCGTACGTGTCGGCCGGCGTCGGCTTTCTCGGTGCTGGCACCATCTTGAAGACCGGCGATCACATCAAGGGGCTCACGACCGCGGCGTCGCTCTGGGTGGCCGCGGCGGTGGGTCTGGCTGCGGGCGTCGGGCTGTGGTCGGCTGCGGTGGCCGGGGCATTGCTCGCCTTCGCCGCGCTCGTGGCGGAACGACCGTTCGCATGGCTGAGTACGCGGCTGCGTTCGCGGCGGCGCGATACAGAGCCACCCGAGCGTTGACGCGCGGTTGCACGGTCGCGGCCTGAACCGTGGTGGTCGCGCCTGCGTAGCCAACAACGGGGGAGACATCTGCGAGAGCGCGATCGCCGGCGTGACGCCGGCGCGAGGAGGCGTGACATGACAACAGCATTCATACGTTGGCGCGTACAGCTCGGCGTTGCGATCGGCACGGTCGTCGCACTCGGAGCCGCCGGCGCCGCGAATGCCACGAGCGCCGGGGCCGGCACCTCATTTCTCGGCGGCCTGCACGCGCAGCGCGTCGTCGCGTCGACCGTGCCGGCAAACGGCGACGTGAACCCATACGGAGTCGCCGTGGTGCCGCGCAGCGTGGGGCATCTGATGCGCAACGACGTGCTGGTCAGCAACTTCAACAACCAGGCCAACTTGCAGGGCACAGGAACCACGATCGTGGAGATCGCGCCGAACGGGATGCGCACCGTGTTCGCGCGTATCCCGGAGATGAGCTCGCCCGCGCGTGCCTGCGGTGGGGTCGGGCTCACCACCGCGCTTGCCGTCACTCGCTCCGGATGGGTGATCGTCGGCAGCCTGCCAACCACGAATGGCAACGCCGCGACGGCGACCGCCGGGTGCCTGTTCGTGCTCGATGCCCAGGGCAATGTCGCACGCGTGATCCGCGGTGGCGACATCAACGGCCCTTGGGACATGACTGCGCTCGACTCGGGGAGTGAGGTGTCGCTCTTCGTCACCAACGCGCTGAACGGCACCGTTGCTGCGCGCGGCGGGGTCGTGAACCGCGGCACGGTGGTGCGGGTCGACCTCGCGGTCAGCGGCTCGAACACGCCAAGCGTGATGTCGGAGACCGTGATCGGGTCGGGCTTCGCCGAGCGCACCGATCCATCGGCGCTCGTGATCGGTCCGACGGGTGTGGCGCTGGGTGCGAACGGCACGTTGTACGTGGCCGACACGCTGCAGAACCGCATCGCCGCGATTCCCAACGCGCGGCACCGAACGTCGAGCGCGCTGAGCGGCACCGATGTGAGCGCCAACGGCGCGCTGAACGCGCCACTCGGTCTGGTGGTCACGCCGCAGCACGATCTCGTAGCGATGAACGGCGGCAACGGCAACGCGGTCGAGATCACACCTGGTGGCGCGCAGGTCGCGATGCGCACGTTGGACACGAGCGGGTCGCCCGCCGGGTCCGGAGCCTTGTTCGGCGCGGCTGTCGCGCCGGGCGGCACGAACCTCTACTTCGTCGACGACGCCACGAACACGCTCGAGTTGCTGCACGGATAGCCAATCGCCGGGCGGTCGCGCCGGCAGGCGTCAGGGGCTCGATTCGGGCTCCTGCGCCTGCTGGTGCGCAGCCTCGGCGAGGCGCTTGATGGTGGTCAGACGCCGATCCCAGTCGGTTGCGAGCCGTGTCATCGCTTGCGTCGCTTGGTCGAGGCGGGCTGGGTCCACGCGAAACCGAACCTCTCGGCCGTCGCGTCGGCGCGTCACCAGACCGGCGTCCTCGAGCGCGGTCAGGTGCTTCACCACGGCTTGACGGGTGAACGGCACTTCACGGGCAAGCGCGCTCGCGGTTGCGTCGCCTCCACGCACCAACAAGTCGAGCACGCGCCGGCGCGACGGCTCCGCGATCGCGGCGAGGAGCGTGTCGTCGTTCGCGGCATTCACTCCGCGAGGGTTCCGATGAGCGCGACGAGCCGGTCGAAACACGTCGCCCATCCCCGGCGGTGATCTTCGGCGTACTCGGTCTGTTCGGAGGGCGGCCACGAGGTGGTCTCCAAGCCCGACTCGACAACGCGCAGCCGCGTGCCCTCACCCTCGGGCTCGAGCGTGAACACAGTCACGTGAGTCATCCGTGTCGATCGTCCACCAGCTCGCGAGTATCTGCAACCATCAGTTGCACAACATGTCGACGGACAAGTACGCCACTCCGGGGGCGGGAAGGGAACCTTTCGGCCGCCGCGAGCGTCGGAGTGTGCGGTACGGCAGAGGTACTGGACGGCGGCGCCGGAACCGGGCACAGTGTGCCTGGCGGCAGAACACGAGGGGTGTGGGTTATGGCTGGGGTGTGGGTTCGGTGCGCGCGTGGCGCGACTGCGTTGGGCGCGCTGCTTCTGATCACCGGCGGGTTGGCTGGGACGGCGTCGGCCGCGAGTGCAACGGTGAAGGCGTCGACGAGCACCGGGCTTGCCGACGGCCAGACGATCCGGGTCACCGGCACCGGCTATCCGGGCCAGCGTGCGATCGAAGTCGTGGAGTGCCACCGGACCTACGGGTGCGACCTCAGCACCTCGCAGTTCACCGGCTCGGGCAAATTCGGCACCTTCAACACGCTCTACGCCACCACCCGGGTGATCACCGCGTCGAAGAAGTCGATCGACTGCGGCAAGACGAGCAACTGCGTGCTCGTCGCCTACAACTATCCACAGCCCACCGCGATCGCGGAAACGCCGATCATGTTCAACCCGAACACGCCGATCCTGGCCAAGCTCGCGGTCTCGGTGTCGCTCGACGGCACCGACGGCGTCGTCACATCGTCGGGCGTGATGGTGATGCACGGCAACGTCACCTGCACCCGGGCAGCCTCGCTCTACATCGACGCCAGCGGCGAGCAATCCTCCGGGGGATCGACCGCGCAAGGCGAGAGCGAGTCCAGCTTCACCTGCACCAAGGCCGAGACGATTCCGTGGCAGGTTTCGGTGGAGCCGTACGAGGGCGCGTTCACCACGGGCGCAGCCCAAGCAAATGTCTATGCCGAGGCCAATGCGAATCGCAGTTACGCGGAGTCGGAGACGAACGGCACCGTGATCCTCACGTCGGCGAACCTGCCGACAATCACGCCGAGCGGCGCGCACGTGACCGTGCCCGGCGCCGGCGACACCGTGGTGCTCCACTATTGGATCGTGCTGTCGGCGGCGAGCCAGTTCCCGGTGTCGTTCGAGTATTCGACACTGAACGGCACGGCGTCGGCGCCCACCGACTACACACCGGCCTCGGGGCGGGTCACGCTCGCGCCCGGCGTGACGAAGGCCATCGTCCCGATCACGATCCAGGGCAACAACGAGAGCGCCGGCAACCGCACGTTCATCGTGTCGGTCACCGATCCCACGAATGCCGTCCTCGGCGGCAACCACGGGCGCGGCGTGGTGACGCTCACGCACCCCTAGCAACGAGTCGACTGTCCACAATCCGAGGCGGATGACACATTCTCTTGCGCGTGTCGCGCGCCGCGGCTGAAATCACCGCCAACACTGGTCACAAGTGGGCCTTGGAGCCTTTCCACCACGCTGAGTGACCACTACGCTCCCGTGGTGAATCCTCGGAGGGGCACCATGCGACCACGTCACGTGGCCGGAAGGGGGGTGCTCGCCGCTCTCGCCGTCGTCACAGTCGTGGCTACGTCGTTCGCTGCGGCCGCACCCGCCTGGTCGGCGACATCTTCATCCGCGCCCACGGCCGGTCCGGCGACGGCGGTGTCGTTCGTCGTCAACTCGGTCGGCGACGGCGCCGATGCCGCGATCAACGGCGTCTGCCAGACGGCCACGGCCGGCGAGTGCACGCTGCGCGCCGCGCTCCAGGAGGCCAATGCGGCCGCCGGGCCCGC
The DNA here is from genome assembly GCA_036501845.1 of Acidimicrobiia bacterium. GTDB lineage: Bacteria > Actinomycetota > Acidimicrobiia > IMCC26256 > PALSA-610 > JBBREP01. The sequence continues at coordinate 11,183 of DASXZO010000090.1, forward strand.
GTCGATCTCGTTCGCGATCCCGGGCACCGGCGTGCACACGATCACGCCGGCCACGCTGCTGCCCACGCTCACCAACGCCAACGGCATCACGATCGACGGGTTCACGCAGCCGGGGTCGTCCCCGAACACCGATCCGCTCGTCGACAACGCGGTCTACGCGATCGAGCTGAAAGGCACGAACCCGGCCGGGTTCGACGGCTTCTACGTCACGTCGTCGAACAACCTGTTCCGCGGCCTCGACATGCACGGCTTCCACGTCGAGATCGACATGTACGGCACCACGGCCAACCACAACACGGTCGAAGGCGACATGCTCGGGCTCACCCCCACGGGTGCGCTCGATCCCACCTACGCAATCGTGAACAACGCGAGCTGCCTCGTGCTCGAGAGTGGCGCGAGCTACAACCAGATCGGCGCGCCGGGAAGCGCGAACCGCAACGTCGTGTCGGGCTGCGACTTCAAGGGCATCGCCACGTACAACTACCCGACGAGCTACAACACGATCCAGAACAACATCGTCGGCCTCGACCCCACCGGCACGCTGCGCCGCATGACGGAGTCGCACGGCATCGACGTCACCCGTGGCTCCGAGCACACGCTCGTGGGCGGCACGGGCGCGCAGCAGGGCAACCTCGTGTCGGGGAATGGTCAGGCCGGCATCGAGATGGCGCACGAGCCGTCGACGAAGTTCAACTCGATCATCGGCAACCTCATCGGTACCGACGCCACTGGCAACAATGCCCCCGCCTACGCCGCCAACGGCTACTGGGGCGTGCACCTCGAGGGCATGGGCGACTGCGGCACCACAGCTTGCAAGCCCGACCAGAACAACGAGACCGTCGAATACAACGTGATCACCGACAACGGCCGCGGTGGCGTGATGGTCGACAAGGGCGTCAACAACTCGATCATCGCGTACAACAAGATCGGCGTGACCGCGAACGGCACGGCGGCCGGGAACAAGGCGTTCGGCGTCGACATCAACGGCGGTGCGTTCAAGGACACGGTGTCGAACAACGTGATCGCGAACAACGCGGCCGGAGTGCAGATCGAGCCCGACGAGGTGCTCGACCAGAACCACGTGATGAACGTGACGAACCAGAACACGATCACGCAGAACTCGATCTACAACAACAACCAAACCGGAACCGCTGCGCCGGGTATCGACCTCACGCCGTTCGCGAAGATGAACACAGCCGCCAACGCGAGCACCTACGTGAACGACGCGATCCTCGCGCCCACGCTGTCGAACGCCACTCCCACGAGCGTGCAGGCCACCACCTGCGCGAGCTGCGTGGTCGAGCTCTTCATCGCCGACTCGGCTGCAGGCGTTTGGGGTTCGGGTCAGACCTACCTCACTCGCGGCACTGCCGACTCCACCGGTCACATCACGTTCTCGCTCACGTCGGCAATCGGCAAGGTGGTCACCGCCACGGCCACGAACCCCAACGGCTCCACGTCGGAGTTCGCCACCGACGTGCTGATGCCCGGCCCGAGCTCCACCGACGCACCGCCGACCGCGGCGTTCACGCCGACGTGCACCGGACTCTCGTGTTCGTTCAACGCGGGCGCATCCACTGATTCCGACGGCACGATCATCAGCTACTCGTGGAACTTCGGCGACGGCACGCCCGCCGCTACCGGTGTGACCGTGCAGCACACGTTCGCCCCCGGCGGGCCGTACACCGTCACGCTCACCGTGATCGACAACGGCGGCGCCACGGGCACGACGAGCCAGTCGCTCACCGTCGCCGACGCCCCGCCGGTCGCTTCCTTCATCGGTGGCTGCACCGGGCTGGCGTGCTCGTTCGACGCGTCGGGCTCGTCCGACCCCGACGGCGGCACCCTCACCTACGCGTGGAACTTCGGCGACGGCAACACCGCCACCGGCCCGACCACCACGCACACCTACACCACGCCCGGGCCGTACACCGTCGGTCTCACGGTGAACGACGGCCAAGGCGGCTCCACCACGACGAGCCAGCAGTTCAACGTGGCCGCGCCGAACCCGGCGCTCGTGGCAACCGACAGCTTCACGCGCGTCGTCGCTTCGGGATGGGGGAGTGCCGACACGGGCGGCGCCTATGCCGCTGCGCAAGGCACCACCACCGGCACCGCGAGCGTGAGCAACGGCGCCGGTGCGATCCACCTCGTGACCTCGGCGGCCGGACGCGGCTACTACCTGCCGAACGTGTCGCTCCTCGACAGCGACTCCGTGGTCGACTTCGGAACGAACGTCGCACCGGCGGGCGGCACCGGCGGCCAGATCGGCTACATCACGGCGCGGCGCGTGGCGGCGACCACCGAATACCGCGTGCGCCTGCGGTTCGTTCCCGGCGGCGGCTTGAAGCTGATGTTCACCAAGACTGTCGGCAGCAGCGCCGAGACCGCGATCGGGAGCGAAATCACGGTCCCGGGTCTCGCCTACACGGCGGGCCAGATGTACCGGATGCGCTTCGACGTGTCGGGCACCAATCCCACCAAACTGCGGGCGAAGGTGTGGCTGGCGAGCGGCACCGAGCCGTCGGCGTGGACGCTGACCAACACCGACTCCGAGCCGACGCTGCAAGTTGCCGGGAGCCCGGGCCTGCGCGCGTTCCTCGGCGCGAGCTCCACGAACCAGCCGACGTACCTGTTCGACAACTTCGCGGTGCAGAACCTCGACCTCATCAACCAGCCGCCGGTGGCGTCGTTCAGCGGCAGCTGCGTCACGCTCACGTGCAACTTCAACGGTTCGGCATCGACCGACCCCGACGGCACGATCGCGTCGTACTCGTGGAACTTCGGTGACGGCTCACCGGCTGTCACCACGCCGATGGCATCGCACACCTACGCCGCCGGTGGCCTCGAGACCGTCACGCTCACGGTCACCGACAATCAGGGCGCCACCGGAACGGCGAGCCAGCAGTTCTCACCGGTTGCGCCGGGCGGTGTGATCGCCCAAGACACGTTCACGCGCACCGTCGCGTCGGGCTGGGGAACTGCCGACCTCGGTGGTGTGTACGCATCCGCACCCGGTGGCGGCACCACATCGGTGAACGGCAGCGCCGGCACGTTCTACATCGCGCAGACCACCGGCGCGGGTGGCGGCCTCTACCTCCCGTCGGTGATGGCGCTCGACACCGACGCCCGCGTCGACGTGTCGACGAGCCTGGCGCCCGCGGGCGGAACGTATGGGCAAGCGTCGTACATCACGCTGCGCCACACCGCCACGAACACCGAGTACCGCGCACGGCTGCGGTTCATGCCGACCGGCGCAGTGAAGCTCGCGTTCGTGAAGACGGTCGGCACCAACACCGAGGTACAGATCGGGAACGAGATCACCCTCGCGGGGCTGAGCTACGTGGCCGGGCAGTCGTACTCGATGCGCTTCGACGCAACCGGCACCAACCCCACCACGCTGCAAGCGCGCGTGTGGGTGGCCGGCACCACCGAGCCGAGCACGTGGAACCTCACGGCCGCCGATTCGGAACCCACGTTGCAGGCCGCCGGAAGCCCCGGCGTGCGCGTCTACCTCGGCGCCAGCTCCACGGCCCAGCCCACCTGGCAGTTCGACAACCTCGCAATCACCGACCTCGGATAACCGCGCGTACGTTCCATCGGTCACGCGCGCTGCCGCGGCAGCGCGCGTCCGTGGGTGGCGGGGATCGCTGTGTGTGATGCTGGGGCCGTGGGCGTCGTGGACGAGTCCGAGCGGACGACTGCGGATGCGACCGCGCTGCTGGGTGCGGGATTCGGTGTCGCGTTGCTGGTATGCGCCGCCGCCGAGCTCGCCGCATTCGCCTCACCCCTGCTCGTGTTCCATGGCGGCTTCTTCGTCAACGATTGGCCCGAAGCACAAGGGCCGTTCCACCTCCTGTTCGCGGCAGTGCTCGGCGTGCTCGGCCTGGCTGTTTTGGTGCGGCGCGGCCTGCCCGCGGTCGTGTTGTGCGTGGTCGTGCCGAGCCTTGCCGTCGCCGCGGCCGACGGCGGCTTCGGCTTCTACCTGGCGATGCGTGCGCGGTACAGCTCCCCGTCGGGGTTTGCTCCCACCCCACACGCGACGGTCGGCACGTGGGGAGCGCTCGTCGTCGCGCTGCTCGGCGCGGTGCTCGTAGTGCGCGCGCTGCCGACGCTCCGAACGATGTCGACCATCCGCCTTGACGCGCGCGCGGCCTTGGGTGCGACCGCGTGCGCCGCGGCCCTTGTGGTCGCGTTGCTGCTGAACCGCTTCGCCGACAGCATCTCCGGGCGCGCCGATCACCAGTTCGGTGCGGCCTTCTTCGGCTTTGGTTCGGGCGTGCACGGGCTCGACCTTGTCGCGGCGGTGGTGCGGGGCGTCATCGTTCTTCTCGCAGTCGGTGGCGGAGTGCTGTTCGCGGGCGCCCTCGGGCGCACACGCCCCGCCGCACTGCTTCTCGTGAGCTCCGCGTTCGGCGCGCTGCTCTTCGACAACTACTGGCTCTTTGACCTGCGGCGCGACGTCTCGCTTCTTCCCGCGTTCTGGTTGCTCGTTGCCGGCGCCGCCGCGACAGTGCTGCTCGCCGGCTGGTGCTGGCTCGGCGAACCGCGCGTCCAGCCTCCGGCTGCGGCGCCGGACGTGGCCACGCTCGCCGGCTGACCGAGCGCGCGAACTAACATAGTGGTCGGTATGTAAATGCGCTGACGTCACCTGCAGCGAGGAGCCGTCCCATGGTCGAACGCCTGATCTCTGCCGATTCGCACGTGAAGATGTCGCACGAGCAGGTGAAGCAACACCTGGCTGCCGAGCTGCACGACCGCTACGACGCCGCGGCGGGCGCGTACGAAGCGCGCATGAGCCGGGGCACCGGGGCCGCGAACCGTGCCGGTGCGAAGATGGGGCAGGCGATCGCGGCGGCGAACGCGGCGTTTACGCGTCCGAGTTACTGGGACCCGGTCGAGCGCCTACGCGACATGGACGCTGACGGTGTCGACGTGGAAGTGCTCTACAGCGAGGTCAGCGCCTTCCGCTATCTGAGCAACATCGACGGCGCCGTCACCGAATCGGTGCGGGCCTTCAACGACGCGCTCTGCGACTTTGCGGCCACCGATCCGAAGCGGCTCATCGTGTCGTACCAGATCCCGATTCACGACATCGACGTCGCAGTCGCCGAGGTCGAGCGCGTCGTCGCACTCGGCGGGAAGTCGCTGCAGCTCCCGGTGTTCCCGAACGAGCTCGGGCTCGCCGACTACTACGACGAGCGCTACACGCCCCTGTTCTCCGTGATCGAAGAGGCGGGTCTGCCGATCTGCTGCCACATCGGTCTGAACACGAGCCTCGACGATCTTGCCCGTCGCGATCCCACACCGAACAAGGGTGTGATGGTCCCGATGACGCCGTTGATGACCGCGGAAGCGTTCGGCATGTGGATCATGGGCGGTGTGCTGGAACGGCATCCGAAGTTGAAGCTCGTCTTCGTGGAGCCCGGTATCGCATGGGTGGCGTGGTGGCTCGACATCGTCGACGACATGGTTGCCCGCCAGGGCTACTCGTTCCCGGCGATCTCGATGAAGCCGAGCGAGTACTTCCACCGCAACATCCATCTCACGTTCATCGACGAAGGTCTCGGGCTGCAGCGCATGCGCGACGTCATTGGCATCGAGAACCTCATGTGGTCCACCGATTTTCCGCACCCGGTCACGAGCTTCCCGAACTCGAGGCGCATCGTTGACGAGCAGTTCGCCGACGTTCCCGCCAACGAACGCGAGCTCATCCTGTGCGGGAACGCCACGCGCGTCTGGTCGCTCGCTTAGAGATCCGCGTCTTCGGCGATCGCGAGCCGGTGCAGGAAACGACGGACCTCGTCGTCTCGCACTGCACGTCCAGTCCCGGGGATCGGGATGGCACGCGACACCTGTTGGCTCAGCGCGAAGCCGCGGATCGCGTGCAGCAGAGCGGTGTATTCGCCGCGGGGCGCACGAGGGCCAATGGTCTCGCGCAGCAGCCTCCGGATCGACGCCTCCGCGGCTTTGGCGTTGCGCGCAACCTCGGCCATCGCCTCGGCCGACGTGTCGGGGTCGTACTGGAGATCGAGCAGGATCTGGAACCGGACGAGCCACTCGGGATCTTCGTAGCGCCGGCCGATCACCTCGTACAGCGATTCGATCCTTGCCTCGGCGGTGTCTCCCTCGATGGTGGCGGCCTCGATGTGCGACACGAAGCGCCGGTCGAGCTCCTCGAGTACGGCAAGCATGAGCTTCTCGCGCGTTCCGAAGTGATACTGCAACGATCCCCACGTGACGTTCGCGCGCCGCGCGATCTCGTTCGTGCTCGACCGGTAGAAACCGACCTCTCGAATCGAAGCGATGGCCGCGTCGATGAGCTGTCGCCGGCCGTTGGTGGTGCGCGCGTCGGCCGTCACCGCCACATCATGGCGCGGTGGCGGCGTCGAGCACGACCTTGGACGCCACGAGCTCGTCGATCGCCGCGTCCGAGTATCCGTGTTCGCGCAGCACGTCGCGCGAGTGCTCGCCACACACGCACGGTCCGCGCTGCACGACGCTCGGCGTCGCCGAAAAGTTGACCAGTAGGCCGGCGTCCTCGAAGCGGCCGACGCTTCTCGCTCGCGTCTCGCTCACCACGCCCGCAGCGCGCGCGTCGGCATCGTCGAACAGATCGCGGCAGAAGTTCTCGTCCACCATCTCCACCGGCACTCCGGCGGTGTCGAGCGCGTCGAACCACTCGGCGGCCGGCCGCTGCGCGAACACCTGGGCTGCGTGTTCGATGGGACCGACCACATCGCCGAGCGCGCGACGTTCGCCGTCGGAGTTCGCCGCGACGAACAGCCAACGATCGTCGCTCCCCGCGTACAGCCGGTACCACGGCGACAGCCCGAACTGATCGCGATCGACGGCGGCATGGTCGCCGGGAGTCCCGTTCGCGTGGGCCCACACGTACGAGGCGTGCAGCAATTGCGCGTTCACGATCGACGTGCTCACCGCTTGGCCCTCGCCGGTTCGGTCGCGGTGATATAGGGCAGCCACGATTGCGATCGCGGCCAACAGCGCGTTCCCGGTATCGCCCATGCTCGAACGGGTCCACAGCGGCGCATTCCCTGCGTCGCACGCGCCGTCCTGCCATTCCACGCCCGTGAGCGCCGCGGCCGTCTGGTCGGTGCCGGGAAGGTCGGACCGCGGCCCGCGCTCGTAGCCGCGCGTGTTGCAGTAGACGAGCCTCGGGAACTGCTTGTGCAGTGTGTCGAAGTCGAGTCCCAGGCGGTCGGCCGCGCCCGGGCGCCAGTTCGTGGTCACCACGTCGGCGCGTTCGACCAGTGCGTCGAGTGCGGCCCGGCCGCGCGGGTCCTTGAGGTTGATCGCGAGGCTGCGTTTCCCACGGTTGGTGCCGAGACCCATATGGGTGCCGGTCCAGAAGCCGTCGTGGAGCGCGTGAATCTTGATGACGTCGGCGCC
>DASXZO010000091.1:0-11730 GCA_036501845.1 Acidimicrobiia bacterium
ACGCTTTGATCTCCTCGACCTCTTCACGGATCGATTCCACGGGCTGCAACGCGCCGCTCACGAACAGCCATGTCATCAACGCGACGAGCAGGATGAGCAGCGGGGTCGCGATCCAGAGCGAGTGCCGCAACGTCGTCACGCTCTTGTCGGCGCCCTCGAACGATGCGGCCACGATTAGCCAGCCCTGGTGGAACTGCGCAAAACCGGTGCCTTGATTGAACAACGGGTAGCGGACGGGCGTCGGTTGCGAGTAGATCGTTTGGCCCTTCGCTCCGGCCAGTGCACGCGCGTGTGGGGTGCCACGCGCGTCGAACGAGAGCATCGTCGTGCCGGTGGGCGCGTTGCTTCCCACCACCTGATGTCCCGAACCCGCGTCGACGACCTGGAAGTAGACCGCGTGCGACTCCGGCGTGAGCTGGTTGAGCGGCGTGCGCTCGAAGATCTGGTGTTCGAGGTCGTTCACCTCGCCGGTCGCGGTGCTCCGCGCGCTCGAACGCACGCGGTGATCGACCGTGCGCACGAGGCCCCACGCGGCCAGCACGAACGCGACCGCGAAGACCGCGGTGGCGACGATGGTGATGCGGGCGCGGACCGAGCGCAGATGCCGCATGAACCCGGTCTTCATGGGACGGCGCCCCGTCTCTAGCTGGCCGGCTCGCCCACGAGCCGGTAGCCGATGCCACGCACGGTCTGGATGATCTTGTGATCGTGGTCGGCGTCGATCTTCTTGCGCAAGTAGCCCACGTAGACCTCGACGATGTTGGGATCACCCTGGAAGCCTTCGCCCCACACCTCGGTGAGCAACTCCTGCTTCGGCGCGACCGCGCCGTCGCGCTTCAACAGCGCTTCGAGGAGCGAGCACTCGCGTGGGGTGAGCGCGATCTCGCGAGCGTCGCGAGTGCACGACATCGTTGCCGGATCGAGCGTGAGTGACCCGACGCTCAGCGTCTGCGCGCGCACCTGGGTGCGGCGACCGAGCGCGCGCAAGCGCGCCACGAGCACCACGAACGAGAACGGCTTCGAGAGGAAGTCGTCGGCGCCGGTGTCGAGCGCCTCGGCCTCGTCGTACTCGCCGTCCTTCGCGGTCAGCATGAGGATCGGCGTCCACACCTCCGCGGCTCGGAGGTTTTCGCAGACCTTGTAGCCGTTCATGCCGGGCAACAGGATGTCGAGCACCACCACGTCGTGGCGCCGCTCCAACCCGAGCTCCAGACCCTCGCGGCCATTGTGTACGAGATCGACCTCGAAGCCTTCTGCCACGAGCCCGCGACGGATCGCGTCCGCCAACGCGACCTCGTCTTCGACGACCAGCACTTTCACAACTCCCATGAAAGCGCGGATGACAGCCCGGGATGACCCGTCGGGTAGGATTGTTCTCAGCTTCGGCCCCCATGGACGACCCCGACACGATTTCAGACCCCGAGACGGGCGCCGAACCGGCCGACACGCCGACGTTTGCAGCGCTTGGCGTCTCCGAACACCTGGCCGCGGCATTGGCCGCCGGCGGGATCGCCAGCCCGTTCCCGATCCAGGCGCTCACGATCCCCGATGCGCTGGCCGGCCGCGACGTGCTGGGGAAGGCCAAGACCGGGTCGGGCAAGACCCTCGCGTTCGGCATCCCGATGCTCGAGCGGATCGGCGACGCCGGCCCTGGCTCGCCCACCGGGCTCGTGCTCGTACCCACCCGGGAACTCGCCGGCCAGGTCACCGACGTGCTCGATCCGCTCGGCCGTGCGTGCGACCGGCTCGTGGACGCGATGTACGGCGGCACCTCGATGGACCGCCAGATCGCCGCGCTGCGGGCCGGCGTCGACCTCGTGGTCGGTACCCCTGGGCGGCTCATCGACCTGATCGAGCGCGGCGAGCTGAAGCTCGACAAGGTCGAGATCGTGGTGCTCGACGAGGCCGACCGCATGGCCGACATGGGCTTCCTGCCGCAGGTGCAGAAGATCCTCTACAACGTGCCCGGCGAACCGCAGATGATGCTGTTCTCGGCCACGCTCGACGGCGGCGTCGGCGCGATCGTGCGCCGTTACATGCACGATCCCATCAGCCACGAGGTCGCGGCCAAGGACGTGACCGTCGAGGAGATGGAGCACTTGTTCCTGCGGGTGCACGAGATGGACAAGGTCAAGGTGGCCGCGGCGATTGTGCGCGGCGCCGACCGCACCTTGCTGTTCACCCGCACCAAGCGCGCGGCCGACAATCTCGAACGAGCGTTACGGCGCGAAGGCGTGAACGCGGTCGCGATCCACGGCGACCTGCGCCAGGGCAACCGCGAGCGCGCGCTCGCCGACTTCGGGTCGGGCAAGGCCACCGCGCTCGTCGCCACCGACGTGGCCGCGCGCGGCCTGCACATCGACGCGGTCGACGTGGTGGTGCACTACGACCCGGCCGACGACCACAAGCAATATCTGCACCGTTCCGGCCGCACCGCGCGTGCGGGCGCCAGTGGCGTCGCGGTCACGCTCTCGCTGTGGAACGAGGAAAACTCCGCCCGCATGGTGATGCGCCGCCTCAGCCTCAGCAGCACCTTCCCCGAGGTCTTCTCCAACAACCCCAACCTCGCCAACCTCGCCGGCTGGGACGGCGTGTCGTAGTACACCGGCATCGTTCGTGGGCGGCGACCAGAGCACCTACCCGCGAGCGTCAGCGAGCCCCTCGTGCGCCGGGAGCTCGCCGCGAAGTTGAATGAGTGGGACCGGCAAGCGGAGCGCCAGCGGAGCTGCCGGTACCGCGACTGAAACGCAGCAATAGTCACGCAGCCAACTTGAAGCCGACGCCTCGCACGGTTCTTACGAAGCGGGGGTTCTTGGGGTTGTCGCCGAGTTTGCGGCGGAGGTTCGAGAGATGCACGTCGATCACGTGCTCGTCACCGAACCAGCCCGGACCCCACACACGGGAGATGAGCTCTTCACGCGACAGCACCACGCGCGGTGAGGCGCACAGTGCGATCAGCACGTCGAACTCCAACTTGGTGAGCGTGATCGGATTGCCGTCCACCTGAACCTCGCGGGCGTCGATGTCGACGGCGAGATCGCCGTACACGCGCCACGTCGATACCTCGGTGATCTCCGCGCTCACGTCTGCCTCATCGACCGCGACCGGGCGTGGCGTAGGCGAGTGGCGTTGATCCTCGTGTGACGATGGCCGCAGGCGTAGGCCAAGAGTCCCAGGAACGTGACGCCCAGGACGCGATGGGGGAACGTGATCGGTTCAGTCGCGGCCGCGGTGCACGCGCACGTTCGATTGCGGTGGCTTGCCGGTGCGCATCCCGGCGCGATAGCGGCCGTCGACCACTGGGAGCGAGCCTCGCCGGAGCGCGGCCTGCGTGCGCCGCCGGGCGTCGCGGCGCGACCGCTGGCGCCGCACTGCACGCCGGCGCAGCACCACCACGGCCAGCGCCAGCACGAGGATCACGATCAACACGATCTCGATGCCGGAGATGCCGCCTCCGCCGCCGTGCGACTTCGATGGGTTCGCCGACGCGGCAACCTCGTGCGTCTTGGCCACCGTGGTGGTGGTCGGCCGGTACGACGTCGCGGTGGCGAGCGGCACGGTGTTGGCGCCGGTGCCGAGGCCGCGGGTGCCCGTGAGGAATTTCAAGGCTGCGGTCTTCACGTCGACACGGTGTTCGTAGGTGAGGTCCTGCACCGCGGGGAGCCTCACACCGGTGCCGGTGGTGCCGGCCGGCGTGAGAAATCCTCGGTTGAACAGTGCCTTGGCCCAGTTGTAGCGGTCGTAACAGTTGAACAGCACCGCGATCAGCGTGCGTCCGTTACGCGTCGCGGTGGCCGCGAGCGTGTCGCCGGCGCGCTGGGTCGATCCGGTCTTGAGGCCCGTGGCGTCGGCGTACGCGTCGGGGAGCGTCGGCAGCATCTGGTTGTGGTTCGAGTACGTGCGCGTCACGCCACTGAGGTCGGTGTACGTATACGTGGGGATCATGGCCGGGTCGGCGATGGTGGGCACGTGCAGCGCGTCGCGCGCGGCGATGGCCACGTCGTACGGGCTCATCTCCGGCCCGCCACCGAAAGACGTGGTGTCGTCGAGGCCGGCCGGGTCGTTGAACGTGCTGTCGCGCATGCCGAGCGCGTGCGCGGTGGCGGTCTCGTCCTGCTCGAATTTCGCGAGCGTTCCCGAGGTGGCGTCCGCGAGCGCGTAGGCCGCGTCGTTCGCCGAGATGATCATCATCAGCGACACGATGTTGGCCACCGTCGGCGTCTGGCCCACCTTCAGGCCGGACACGTTCTGGTTCTCGGCACCGTGGTCCACCGCGTCCTGGGTGACGTTCACCGGCGCGGTGGGTGGGAGACGCTGCAGCCCGGTGAGCGCGGTGGTGATCTTCACGACCGAGGCGGTGCGCTCGGGGGTGTGGATGTTGCTGCCGTCGAGGATGTACCCGCTGTCGGCGTCGACCAGGATCCACGCGACGGGCGCCGGCGTGGTGGGAAGGGGCGGGAGCGCGCTGGCCTGGGTGGTGCTGGTGGTGGCACCGCTGGTGGTGCTCGACGACGGCGCCGTAGTGGTGGGCGGCTGGGCAGTGGTGGTGGCCGCGCCCGCGCCGAGGGCCGGCACCAGCAACGCCGTGAGCGCCACGACGAGCGCGACGGCACGGCGGCAACCTCCGCGCTCCATCCGCTCGAGCGTAGGTGACGACGCGCGCACGCATCGGCAATCGGCTCCCCCCGTGCAGGCGGCGCAAACGATGGGTCTCAGGCAAGGCGCAAGCGCGAGCATGGTGGTCGTGCAACGCATCTCGTCGCGGATCGCCGCGATCACGGAGTCGGCCACGCTCGCAGTCGACGCCAAGGCCAAGGCCCTGCAGGCGGCGGGCGAGCCGGTCATCGGTTTCGGTGCGGGTGAGCCTGATTTTCCGACGCCGCCGCACATCGTGGAGGCGGCCGTCGAGGCCTGTCGCCGTCCTCAGTTTCACCGCTACTCGCCCACGCCGGGGCTGCCCGCGCTGCGCGAAGCGGTGGCGGCGAAGACCAAACGCGACAGCGGCGTCGACGTGCCGGCCACGCGGGTGCTCGTCACCAACGGCGGCAAGCACGCCGTGTACAACGCCTTCCAGACGCTGCTCGACCCGGGCGACGAGGTGTTGCTGCTGGCGCCCTACTGGACCACCTATCCCGAGGCGATCACGCTCGCGGGCGGTGTGCCGGTGGTGGTGTCTGCCGACGAGACCACCGACTTCCGCGTCACCGTCGAACAGCTCGATGCCGCGTGCACGAAGCGCACGAAGGTGATGCTGTTCGTGTCGCCGTCGAACCCCACTGGCGCGGTGTACACGCCGGAAGAGGTCGAGGCGATCGGCAAGTGGGCGCTCGCCAAGGGCATCTGGGTGGTGACCGACGAGATCTACGAGCACCTCACGTTCGGCGAGCACCGGTTCGTGTCGATGCCGGCCGTCGTTCCCGAGCTGCTCAACCAGTGCGTGATCCTGAACGGCGTCGCCAAGACCTACGCCATGACCGGTTGGCGCGTTGGCTGGATGATCGGGCCCGACGACGTGATCAAGGCGGCCACCAACCTGCAGTCGCACTCCACGAGCAACGTGGCCAACGTGTCGCAGGCCGCGGCGCTCGCAGCCGTGGGCGGCGACCTCGAAGCGGTGCATGAGATGCGGCGTGCGTTCGAGCGGCGTGGCCACACGATGCACGCGCTCCTGTCGAAGATCAGTGGCGTCACGTGCATGGAGCCGCAGGGCGCGTTCTATTGCTTCCCCGGCTTCCACGGTGTGTTGGGCAAGCGCATCGCCGATCGCACCCCGCAGACCACGCTCGAGCTGTGCGAGGTGCTGCTCGAGGTGGCGAAGGTGGCCGTGGTGCCGGGCGAGGCGTTCGGCGCGCCGGGCTACTGCCGGCTGTCGTTCGCGCTCGGTGACGACGACCTCGGCGAGGGCATCAACCGCATTGCCGATCTGCTTGCGACGGTTGCGTAATTATGCCCCGAGTTCTTGTGACCGAGGAGATTGCGGAGCGGGGGCTCAACCTGTTGCGCGACGCCGGGTTCGAGGTCGACGTGCGGCTCGGACTCACACCCGAGGAGCTGCACCAGGCCGTCGACGGCGCGCACGCGCTGATCATCCGCTCGGCCACGCAGGTGGACGCAGCGGTGCTCGCCGCCGGCACCGATCTGGTGGCGGTCGGCCGGGCCGGTATCGGCCTCGACAACGTCGACGTCACCGAGGCCACTCGCCGCGGCGTGATGGTGGTGAACGCGCCGACGTCGAACATTCTGTCGACGGCCGAGCACACGATGGCGATGTTGCTCGCGGTGGCGCGCAACGTGCCGCAAGCGCACCACGACCTCACCGCCGGCAAGTGGAATCGCAGCAAGTGGGAGGGCGTCGAACTGCACGGCAAGACGCTCGGTGTGCTCGGGTTGGGGCGCGTGGGCACGCTGGTTGCGCAGCGCGCGCTGGCGTTCGGCATGACGCTGATCGCGCACGACCCGTACGTGAGTGAGGAGCGCGCCCGCCGCATCGGTGTTCGCCTCGTCGACTCGGTGCAGAAACTCGCCGCCGAGTCCGACTTCCTCACGATCCACACCGTGAAGACCGCAGAAACGATCGGCTTGATCGGCGCCGACGTGTTCGAGCACGCCAACCCGAATCTGCGGGTGATCAACGTGGCGCGCGGCGGCATCGTCGACGAGCAGGCACTCGCCGACGCGATCGTCGCGGGTCGAGTCGCCGGCGCCGCGCTCGACGTGTTCGCCAAGGAGCCCACCACCGAGTCGCCGTTGTTCGCGTTGCCGAGCGTGGTGGTCACGCCGCATCTCGGTGCTTCCACCGCCGAGGCGCAGGACAAGGCCGGCTTCACGATCGCCGAGCAGCTCGTGCTCGCGCTGCGCGGCGACTTCGTGCCGTTCGCGGTGAACGTCGCGGCCGCGGAGGCGAGCGAGACCGTGCGCCCGTTCCTCGGTCTCGCCGAGCGGTTGGGTCGTTTGTTCACCGGGCTCGGCGGGGGCGCACCCGCCACGCTCGAGATCACCTACGAAGGCTCGCTCGCCGACTACGACTGCCGCGTGCTCACGCTCTCGGTGTTGCGCGGCGTGCTCGGTCCGGTGGTCGCCGAGCCGATCACGTTCGTGAACGCGCCACAGATCGCCGAGGAACGCGGGCTCGATGTGCGCGAGGTGAAGACTGCTGGCGCGCGCGACTACGTGAACCTCATCTCGGTGCGTGGCGACACTGCGGGCCGTCCCACCCACGTGGCCGGCACGCTCTACGGCAAGCACGACGCGCCGCGCATCGTGGGCCTCGACGACCACTTCGTGGATCTGCCGCCGTCGAGCCACATGCTTGTGGTGCACAACGCCGACGTGCCCGGCATGATCGGCTCGGTGGGGTCGATCCTCGGCGACACCGGTGTGAACATTGCCGACATGGGTGTGGGCCGTAGCCCGTCGGGCGAGGCTGCGCTGATGGCGATCTCCACGTCGGCCGCGGTGCCCGTGGAGGCGGTCGACGCGATCCGTTCGCTGCACGGCGTGATCGACGCCAAGGCGATCGAGCTCGGCTGACCGTCCACCTGCCAGACTGCGCGCGGTGGACGTAGCTCTCGGCGTGCTGCTCGCACTCACTGCGGGCGCACTGTGCGCGACAGCGATCGTGCTGTCGCGTGTGGCGCGATCGACCCGGCCGGCGCTCGCTGCTGCCGCCCCCGCTGCGGTCGCGCCCACTTCCGCCGCGCCCTCCGTTGCGGTCGCCGCGCGCCCCACGCCGACTTCGAGCAGGCCGACTCCGGCCGCACCCAGTTCCGCACCCGGGCACTCCGACAAGCGGTCGAAGCCTGCCGTGGTCTCGACGCTCGAAGCGACGCCGCCTGATCAACTCGAACGCTTCGCCGACGTCGGCGGACTCGACGCGATCAAACAGGAACTGCGTGACGTCATTACCTTGCTCGTCGACCCGCAGGAGTTCGCCGCGCAATATCGCATCGGTTGGAACGGTGTGCTCCTGCACGGCGCGCCCGGTGTGGGCAAGACGTTGCTCGCGCGCGCGTGTGCCGGTGAGCTCGGCCTCGCGTTCGTATACGTGAGCACCGCCGATGCCGTGTCGAAATGGATCGGCGAGGCTCCGTCGAAGATCGACGACGCGTTTCGCTTCGCCGCGGACCACGTGCCGTGCATTCTGTTCTTCGACGAGTTCGACTCGCTTGCGAGCGACCGTGGGGACGAACACCACCTCGAGTACCGGCGACTCACGAACCAACTACTCGAGTCGCTCGAGGAGTATCGCGGCGTGCGCGGGCTGGTGGTGATGGCGGCCACGAACGCGTACGACTGCCTCGACCCTGCCGTGGTGCGCGCCGGACGCTTCGACCGCCACATCGAGATCCCGATGCCCGACCTGGACGCGCGCGTCGCGATCCTGCAAGTGCATCTCAATGGCCGTCCGGTGGCCGACGACGTGAACCCGCGAGAGCTGGCCGAGCTCACCGAAGGCTGGTCGGCCGCAGATCTGGAAGCCGCGGTGGAATCGGCGTCGGTGGCGTGCGCCACCGAAGCGACACGCCGACACGCCGTCGTCCCCATCGACCGGGCTCGCTTGTTCGAACACATCGAACGCCGGGCGCGGGAATGACTTCGCCCGGCGCGTCGGGTTCCGATACAGTTCCTAGCGCTATGACGACCGAGGTGACCACAGCCCGCATCCTGAACAGCCTCCTCCTTACTTAGCCGCGGGCGCCTCCCGGTGCTCGCGGTGCAACGCTCCTGCCATTTGGCCGGGGCGTTTTTTGTTGCCATTTTTTGTTGCCTGAACGAAGGAACTGCCATGGACAACGTCGTGATCTTCGACACCACGCTGCGAGACGGCGAGCAGAGCCCCGGCATCTCGCTCGACGTGGGCGAGAAGCTCGAGATCGCCGAGCAGCTCGCGCGTTTGGGCGTCGACGTGATCGAGGCGGGGTTCCCGATCGCGAGCGACGGCGACTTCGACTCCGTGGAGGCGATCAGCAAGGGCGTGCACGGTCCCATCATTTGCGGGCTGTCGCGCACTGGGTTCAAGGACGTCGACCGCGCGTGGGAAGCGGTGCGCCATGCCGAGCGCGCACGGATCCACATCTTCATCGCGACGTCCGAGATCCACATGCAGAAGAAGCTGCGGATGACACGCGACCAGGTGAAGGCTGAGGCCGCGGCGAGCGTTGCGCGGGCCAAGAGTTACCTCGACGACGTGGAGTTCTCACCCGAGGACGGCTACCGCTCCGACCCCGACTTCATGTGCGAGGTGTGCCAGATCGCGGTCGACAACGGTGCGACCACGCTGAACATCCCCGACACGGTCGGCTTCGCGGTACCGGAGGACTACGGCCGGCTGATTGCCTACGTGATCGAGCATGTGAAGGGCGATTTCGTCGCGTCCACGCACTGCCACAACGACCTCGGGATGGCGGTGGCGAACTCGTTGGCTGGTGTCACGAACGGCGCGCGCCAGATCGAGTGTGCGATCAACGGGCTCGGTGAGCGCGCCGGGAATGCCGCGCTCGAAGAAGTGGTGATGGCCATTGCGACGCGTGCCGACTACTTCGACGGTGTGGGCACCGGTATCAGCACCGAGGAGCTGTCCCGCACGTCGCGACTGGTGGCGCGGCTCACCGGCTATGCCGTGCAGTACAACAAGGCGGTCGTCGGCCGGAACGCGTTCGCGCACGAGAGCGGCATCCACCAGCACGGCGTGCTCAGCGATCCCGCCACCTACGAGATCATGGACGCCAACCTGGTCGGTCAGGAGGCCGCGCAGATCGTGCTCGGCAAGCACAGCGGCCGCCACGCGTTCGCCGACACGCTCGCCAAGATGGGGATCAAGGTGCAGGGCGATGCGCTGAACGGCGCGTTCATCCGCTTCAAGGAGCTGGCCGACAAGAAGGTGGATATCACCGAGGCCGATCTCGAGGCGATCATCGCCGAGGAGCTGGGCACCGGAGTGGTGCACCGTTTCGCCATCGCCGAGCTCGACCTGCGCGGAGGCACCGTCGGCAAGCCGCTGGCTCGCGTGGTGCTCACCGATGCCGACGGGGGCAAGCGCGAAGAGACCGGTACGGGCGACGGCATGATCGACGCCGCCATCGCCGCAATCGCCAAGGCGAGCGAAGTCGATGCCGAACTCGCCGACTTCCAGGTGCAGTCGGTCACCGGCGGATCCGACGCGTTGGGCGCCGTCGTGGTGGCCGTGCGCGCCGAGGGCCGCAAGGTCACCGGGCGCGGCGTGGCCACCGACGTGGTGGAAGCGTCGGCCCGCGCCTACCTGGCCGCGCTCAACAAGGTGGTGCGCCTGCGCGCGGCCGGCACCACCGAGCGTTTTGCCGAATCGACCCCGTGATGGCAACTCCCACGACGAACCTCTGGGTGGGTGACGATCACGCGGCGCGTTACCTGCAGAGTCGCGGCCGTATCCCGCATCGGCTCGAGGGCTACGACGTGCTCGTCGAAGTGGTGCCCGAGCGGGTTGGCCGTGTGCTCGACCTCGGCACCGGCGACGGCTGCACACTCGCGATGGTGCTCGACGCGCGGCCGGGTTCCACGGGCGTGGGTGTCGACTTCAACCGCGAGATGCACGCGCACTTCGAGCAGCGTTTCGACGGCGACGATCGTGTCGAGCTCGTGGGCCACAACCTCGACGAGCCGTTGCCGGCCACACTGGGCACGTTCGATCTCGTGGTGTCGAGCTTCGCTATTCACCACTGCATGCCGGAGCGCCAGCGCGCGCTCTACGGCGAGGTGCTCGCGCTGCTCGAGCCGGGCGGCACGTTCGTCAACCTCGAGCACGTCGATTCGCCGACGCGCGAGCTGCACCTCGAGTTTCTGGCGCTGCTCGGCACGAAGCCGGAGGACGACGACCCGTCGAATCAACTCGTGCGCGTCGACGTGCAGCTGGGGTGGCTGCGCGAGCTCGGCTTCGAACAAGTCGACAACCTCTGGCGCTGGCGCGAACTCGCCCTACTCCGCGCCCGCAAGCGTTGACTATTGCGCCGCCTTCGGCAGCGCGGCGAGCGGCCTGCGCACCGATATCGCTCCTTCGTCGCTCCTCGGCTGCTCCGGTCGCCGCATCGGAGGCAGACATTCTCCGCGATGTTCAGACTCCCACCGGCGCCTTCGGCATCCAGTCGGGGCGCTGCGTCTCGTACTGCGCGATGTCGGACTCGTGGCGCAGTGTGAGGCCGATGTCGTCGAGGCCTTCGAGGAAGCGGTACTGCGTGAAGTCGTCGAGCGGGAACGGCTCGTCGATACCCACCGACGGCACCGCGACGCGGCGCGCTTCCACGTCGACCACGATCTCGGTATCGGGCTGCTCTTCGAGCACGTCCCACAGCCGTTCGATCACCGACTGGTCGACGGTCACGGTGAGCAGTCCCGTCTTCGTGGAGTTGTTGCGGAAGATGTCGGCAAAGCGCGACGACAGCACGGCGGCGAAGCCGTAGTCCTGCAACGCCCACACCGCGTGCTCACGGCTCGACCCGGTGCCGAAGTTCGGCCCGGCCACGAGGATGCTCGCACCCTTGTAGCGGTCCTGGTTCAGCACGAAGTCGGACGACTCTCGCCATTCACTGAACAGTCCCTCGCCGAAGCCGGTGCGCTCGATGCGCTTCAGCCAGTCGCTCGGGATCACCTGGTCGGTGTCGACGTCGGACCGGCGCAGCGGCACGCCGCGCCCCGTGATCACTCGCACGCTCTGCATCCTGGTAGCTCCTGTCCCTTTCGCGTATGCGTCGTGTGTAG
>DASXZO010000092.1:0-30829 GCA_036501845.1 Acidimicrobiia bacterium
CGAACCTCGCGAGCATCGTGCGCGAAGCGGGTGCCATGTTCGCGCAGCTCGCCGACGCGCTCGACGCCGGCGACCGAAGTGCGGTGACGGCCTTCTTCGCGCGTGGTGTGCACGGGCGAGTGGAGTTCGAACGCCGCACCGCGCTGCCCACCACACTCACGATCGCGCCCGCTGATGTGGCCCGCGATGACGCCTCGGTGCGTGACACGTTGCTCGACCTCGGACGCCGTGGCGGTTACGTCACCCACATCGAACGCGGCGCCGACGCGCTGATGTTGCGTGCGCGCGTCCCCGAGGCTGCGGAGCAGTCGTGACCGTCACGCCGGCTCCCGACACGGCCGCGCGCCTCGCCGCGCTGCGCGACCTCGCCCTGACGCATCCCGATGGCCTCGTCGACTGCACGATCGGTTCGCCATGCGATGCCGTGCCCACCGTCGCGGTCGACGCCGCGGCGCAGGCTCTCAGCGGTGCCGCCGGTTATCCGATGTCGCCCGGCAGTCCCGACTTTCGAGCCGCGTGGTCGCGCTACTTCGCGCGCCGCTTCGGTGCGAACCTCGCCGCCGACGCCATCGCCGCGTGCCCGGGCACGAAGGAGCTCATCGCATCGTTGCCGACTCAGCTCCGAGTTGTGCTCGGCGACACGGCAACCAAAGGCCGCGACACCGTGTTGCTCCCCGGGCTGGCGTACACCACGTATGCCGACGGCGCGGCCGCTGCCGGTTGCCGTCCCGTGCGTGTGCCGGTCGACGGGAACTGGCAACCTGATCTCGCTGCGATCGCGCCCGACGACGCGTCGCGTGCGCTCCTGCTCTGGCTCAACACACCGGCGAACCCCACCGGCGTGGCGATGGACCGTGCGCAGCTCGACGCCGCGATCGCGTGGGCGCGCGAGCGGGGGATCGTGGTGGCGAGCGACGAGTGCTACCTCGATCTCGTCGAGGGTGCGCCCACCGCGCTCGCGGGCGACGGGCACGACGACGGCGTGCTCGCCGTGCATAGCCTGTCGAAGCGCTCGAACTTCGCGGGAATGCGCGCGGGGTGTTACGCCGGCGACGCGCAACTCGTGGCTGCTCTCGCCGCGCTCCGCCGCACCCTCGGGCTCATCGTTCCCACGCCGATCCAGGCCGGTGCGATCGCGGCGCTCGACGATCACGAACACGTGCTCGCGCAGCGGGCGCGTTACGAAACCCGCCGTCGCGCGGTGTTAGCGGCAGTGGAACCGTTCGGCGTCGTGCACGACGGTGGCGCGATGCCGTTCTACCTGTGGCTGCGCGGCGAATCGCGAGCCGGAGGCGGCGCGGTCCACGATGGTGGATGGGCGTTGGCCGAACGCTTCGCCCGAGCCGGTTGGCTCGTCACGCCGGGCGCTACGTTCGGTGCGGCCGGTGCCGAGCACGTTCGCCTCGCGCTCGTACAGCCCGACGACGTGCTGGCGCGTGCCGCCGAACGGTTCATGGAACGAGAGGGACGATGACCGAGCTCGCCACCACGATCACGAAGCTGCACGAGGCCGGTGCCGACTACGAGTCGGTGTTGCCGCGCGCGCAGGCCTACGACGCGGTGCGCACCGCGATGGAGATGCTCGACCGGGGCGAGGCCCGCGTGGCGGAGCCGGCCGGTGACGAAGTGGTTGTGCACGAATGGTGCAAGCATGCCGTGCTCATGTGGTTCCGGGTGAACGACATGGACACCATCGAGGTCGGGCCGTTCGAGTATGCCGACAAGCTCCCGCTGAAGCGCGGGTACGCCGCGGCGGGTGTGCGCGTGGTGCCCGGCGGCAGCGCCCGTTTCGGCGCGTACCTCGCGCCGTCGGTGGTGATGATGCCGGGCTACGTCAACGTCGGCGCGTACGTCGACGAAAGCACGATGGTCGACACGTGGGCCACCGTCGGGAGTTGCGCGCAGATCGGCAAGCGCGTGCACCTCTCGGGAGGCGTCGGTATCGGCGGCGTGCTCGAACCGCCGAACGCGGTGCCCGTCGTGGTGGAGGACGACTGCTTCATCGGCAGCCGTTGCATGGTCGTCGACGGCGCACGCGTGCGCAGCAACGCCAAGCTCGGTGCGGGCGTGATCCTCGCCCGCAACACGCCGGTGATCGAGGCCGACACCGGTCGCGAGGTAGGGCGCGGCGACGTGCCGAGCGGCGCAGTGGTCGTGCAGGGCACACGAATGAAGGAATTCGCCGGGGGCACGTTCGGGCTGCCGTGCGCGCTCATCCTGCGCTACCTCGAGCCGGGCCAGGGGCACGATCGCCTGCAGCTCAACGAGATGCTGCGCGAGCACGGCACGATGGCGTGAGTCGCGCGCACCAGTGACCGACGCCGCCACCACCCTGGTCGATCACGACGGGAGCGACCTGCTCGCACTCACCGAAGCGCTGTGCCGCGTGCCGTCGGTGTTTCCCGACGAGCGGGTGCTTGCCGATGCGGTCGAGGCGCGCGTGCGTGCGCGTGCGAGTGGCCGGCGCGGGCGAGTGCGCGTCGACCGCGTGGCCAACAACGTGGTGGCGCGTACCGACCTCGGGCTCGAGCGGCGCATCGTGCTCGGCGGCCATCTCGACACGGTGCCCGCGAACGGCAACGCCGAGCCGCGCCGCGAGCGCGACACGCTCCACGGTCTCGGCACGGCCGACATGAAGGGCGGGCTCGCGGCGATGTTGCGACTCGCCGATCAGCTCGGTGCCGGCGCCAGGCCGCGCTTCGACGTCACCCTCGTGTGGTACGAGGCCGAGGAGGTGGCCGACGAGCACAACGGTCTGCGCCACCTTTTCCGCGACGCGGCCGAGCTCGTCGCCGGCGACTTCGCCATCTTGCTCGAGCCCACCGGCGGTTGGGTGGAAGCCGGATGCCAGGGGAGCCTGCACATGCAGGCGATCTTTCGTGGCGCGCGCGCTCATACCGCGCGCCCGTGGATGGGCGTGAACGCGGTGCACAAGGCTGCGCCGGTCCTCGAGCGCATCGCCGCCCACGTGTCCGACAACCCGGTGGTCGACGGGCTCGAGTTCCGCGAAGCGCTGCAGGTGGTGCGGGTGGAGGCTGGAGTCGCGAACAACGTCGTGCCCGACGAGTGCACCGTGGTGGTGAACCGGCGGGTCGCGCCGAACCTCACGCTCCACGAGGCCGAAACCCAGGTACGGGCGTTTCTCGACGGCGCCGACGAAGTTGCAGTGGTGAACGGGTCACCGCCGGCGGCGCCGAACCTGTCGAACCCGCTCGTGGCCGAGTTCGTCGGCACGCTCGACCTCGCGGTGCGGCCCAAGCTCGGCTGGACCGACGTGGCGCGCTTCGCCAATCACGGCATCCCGGCGATCAACTTCGGACCCGGCGACCCGACGCTCGCGCACACCGCGCAAGAGCGTGTCGAGCGCGCCGACGTCGAAGGTTGCCACCGCGTGCTCGCACACTTCCTCGGCGTATGACGACGCAGCGATCGTTGCGTTCAGGCGCTGCGCGCGAGGTGCACGATCGCGGCGTGCAGCTGCTGCACGTGACCGGCCGTCACCCGTTCGAACAGGAAACCGGTCCGGAACGCCTCCGCTGATTCGCGCTCGCACGTCTTCACCGTGGCGCGCACCTGGAACGCCGCGCGGTGCGGCGGAAGCGAGAAGCGCAGGAGCGCCACGGCACCGATGCGAATCTGGCTCGGTAGTACCGCGCCAACGCCCTGGATCGACAGGTCGAACGCGTGCGCCCGCCACCGCGGATCGGGGCCGGGCCGGTCGGTGATGCCCACCACCTCCACCCGCTCGTGGAACGGCACCCGTGGGTGACGGCGCTGCCCGGCGCCGACCAGGTCCACGAGCTCGAGCGTCACGCAGTGGCGGCCCTGCTCGTCCTCCTGCACCCGCGTGATCGACGCCGCGACTCGTGCGGCCTGTTCGCCGTCGACGCCGAGCACCACCCACACGGCGCGCCCGATCGGGATGTCGGGTTGCGACGTCAGTGCCACTACGGCAGTCCGACCGTCGAACGCGACGAGATCGCCTTCGAGCGAGATGAGACGGTCGAATTCGATCTGTGCCCACGCCTGGGTGGAGTGGGTCGCCAGGCGTGGTTTGACGCTCACCCGGCGATTGTCGACGGGTCGATCGTCCTACCTGAGATGAACCCCCGAATGGGGGGTCGGTGGGCTACAGGCGCCGCAGGACCGTGACGACCTTGCCGTAGATCACGATCTCGGCGGGGTCGAAGATCATGTCGACGAGGGCGGGGTTGGCCGGGCGCAACACGATCTTGTTGCGCTTGCGCAGGTAGGTCTTCACCGTCGCCTCCTCGCCCGGGATGCCGGCCACGACGATGTCGCCCGGCTCGGCCGTGGGCTGTGAGCGCACCACGATGAAGTCGCCGTCGAAGATCCCGGCCTCGATCATCGACTCGCCCCGCACCTTCACCATGAAGAGGTCGCCGCTGCCGGTGAAGTCTTCAGGGACGGGGAGCGACTCCTGGATCTGCTCGGCGGCCAGCACACCCGTACCTGCGGCCACGTCGCCCACGAGCGGCACATACCGCACCGTGGCCCGCTCGACCGGCGCCGTGGACATCGGCTCGTAGGCGAGGTCGATCGCCCGAGGCTTGGTGGGGTCGCGGCGCAAGAAGCCCTTGTCCTCGAGCGCCGCGAGGTGTGAGTGCACCGTGGACGGCGACGACAGACCCACCGCTTCGCCGATCTCGCGTACCGACGGCGGGTAGCCGCGGCTGCGGACCGATTCGTCGATGAACTCCAGCACCTGGCGCTGGCGCGGCGAGAGCCCTTCCATGCGGCGCTTCAGCGGCGGTCGGGTGGGGAGCTTGCTCACCAAGTGCGCGGGCATCGCACTGGTGGTTCCACCGGATGAGCCACTCGTCGATCCACTGGTAGATCCACTGGCGGTGGGGCGGGCGTCGGGAGTCATGGCCGAAAGTTAGCACGATCATGCGTTCGCTGCAAACACCCGTTCGGATTTCGGCTTGACTCGACTACCCGCCATCCCGGAACATGTGTTCGTACGAACGTACTGTCGCAACCCCATGGTTCGCTGACGGTGCACGCAAGCCGCAGGTGAACGAAGGACCCGCCATGACCACCACCACGATCCCGATGCCCACCCTCGAGCCCTACCGCCGGCCACAGCGGACCCGGCCCGTGACGGCCCCGACCACCAGGCCGTCACGGGCCGTCTACCGGCGGCGGCGGGCCGTCGTCGCCCTCGCCGGCGCATTGTTCGTGTTGGCCGGCGCGCGCGCCGCCGATGCCGTCACCACCGGGTCGGGCAGGGTCGTCCAGCCCACCCAGAAGGTCGTGCACTACGAGGTGAAGCCGGGCGACACGCTCTGGTCGATCGCGCACACGCTGGCACCGTCGCAGGACCCGCGCGAGGTCGTCGACCTGCTCGCACAGGCCCACGGCAGCGCCACGATCCAACCCGGCGACGTCATCAACTGGGCCGGCAACTGACCACGGCCGCGGATGGCCAGCGGTGGGCGGCAGCGGGCGCGTTCGGCGGCCATTAGCGTCGAGTGCGTGCGATGCCCGTACTGCCGTGCCGACGACGACAAGGTGGTCGACTCGCGCGCCGCGGAGCAGGGCTCGGCCATTCGCCGGCGTCGGGAGTGCCTCGAGTGCGGTCGGCGCTACACGAGCTACGAGCGGGTGGAGGAGGTGCCGGTGCTCGTCCGCAAGCGCAGCGGCCGGGTCGAGCCGTTCGACCTCGTCAAGCTCACCGCGGGCATCGAGCGGGCTGCGAGCGGGCGGCTGGCGGCACCGATCATCGTGGCCCTGGCCTCCGATGTCGAGGACGAGCTGCGCGAGTCGGGCGCCGAGGTCCCCTCGGACGCCATCGGGGTCGCCGTACTCGCGAAGCTGCGGGGCCTCGACCAAGTCGCCTACCTGCGCTTCGCGTCGGTCTACAAGGGCTTCGAGGACGCCGCCGACTTCGCCCGCGAGCTCGGCGAGCTGCAGAAGACCACCGCGCCCAAGGAACGCTGACCAACCCACATCGTCGGACCGCGCGTGTGGTCCTCATCGGGTCGGCTGCGGCGGTCTGGCGGAGCGCGCCGCGGGTGTTGTCCGAGGTGACGCAAGAGTTCGCCTGATCCTTCCGTCAGGCATTGACATCGCAGTAGTTCCAGTGCTGTAATTCAACCCCATCTCGCGGTTGGGTCCGCGCAATCCACAACATCTTGTGTATAGCGTTGTGGAAAGCATGTGGACGGGCGGAGTACCCGAGCCCGGCCGAGCACCAGGAGATGCGACCAGCAGCAGGCACCACCCACCACATCCGTTACCAGTCGGCGCCCGCACCAGTCGAGCGGGGCGCAAGGGGAGACAACACATGGCGATCACACCGCAGCAGCTCGGGATCGGCATCGGCCGCCGTTTCACCGAAGACGGCACGCATCCCTACGACATGGTCGTGTGGGAATCGCGTGACGCTCGGATCCCGAACTTCAAAGACGGTGGCGACGCCTTCTTCCAGCCCGACGTCGAGTTCCCGGTGTCGTGGTCGCTCAACGCCACGAACATCGTCGCTCAGAAGTACTTCCGCGGCACCCTCGGCACGGCGGAGCGGGAGCGCTCACTGCGCGAGGTGATCGACCGCGTGGCCGACACGATCGCCGACTGGGGCGACCGCGACGGCTACTTCGTCGACGACCAGGAGGCCAAGGCGTTCCGCGACGAGCTCAAGTACTTGCTCGTCACCCAGCGCGCGGCATTCAACTCGCCGGTCTGGTTCAACATCGGCGTCAAGGACGTCCCCCAGCAAGCGAGCGCGTGCCAGCCGTACCACGCGCCCGTCGTGACACCAGAAGGCCTCGTGCCGATCGGCGCGCTGGTCGAAGGCAACGCCGTGGGCGCGAAGGTGTTCGACGCTCACGGGCTGTCCACGATCGTCGCGGTGAAGCACAACGGCCGCAAGGACGTGTTGCGCCTGCACACGAAGGCGGGCCTCACGCTCGACGTGACGGCGGATCATCTCGTGTGGCGAGTGTCCGGAAGCGGCACGGGCCGCTTCGTCGAGGCCGGGACACTCGAGCCCGGCGACCAGTTGCAGTGGTTCCGGGTCGAGTCGTGGGGCCACGGCGAGATCGATGGTGCACAGGCAGCCGAAGCCGCGCTCGCAGGTTGGCTGCAATCTGACGGCTTCGTCGGCCAGTACGCGTCGGGCACGAATCGGTCGCTGACCATCGAGGCGATGACGGTCACCGATGCGGAGCGCGAGTGGGTGAACGACGCCGTGAACGCGGTCTTCGAGGGAGCGCACTCACACGAACGGTCGGTGGCGACTCAGGACGACACTCTCGACTGTCGGCGCTTGCGGCTATACGGCGAGCACCTGCGCCCCTTCATCGAGCGCTGGGAGTTGCTCGATCGGCGCGAGGACATGCGCGTGCCCGACGTGCTCTTCACAGCACCGCTCCCGATCGTGTCGGCGTATCTCCGCAGCGTGTTCCAGGCCGAGGGTTACGTCTCCGTGAAGGAGCGCGCTGCGGTCGTCGGGCTCGACATGATTTCTGAGGAGCTCGTGCGAGGTCTCCAGCAGCTGCTCGCGCGCTTCGGGATCTTCTCGCGTGTGCGTCGCAAGGAGGACCCGCGTGGCAATCGCGTGGGCACGTGGTCGCTATCGATCCGCCCGTTGCCGGATCGACGTCGCTTCGCCGATGAGATCGGTTTCATTGATCCGCGCAAGGCGACGAAGCTTGACGCCACGCTCGAAATGGACGGAATTGCCGAGCGTGACTTCAAGGTGCTCGAGATCGAGCGCGTCGAAGAGCTTGGCGAGATGGACGTCTACGACATCCAGACCGACAGCGGTGAGTACCTCAGCAACCACCTGCGCGTGCACAACTGTTTCATCCTGTCGGTCGACGACACGATGGACAGCATCCTCAATTGGTACCGGGAAGAGGGGATCATCTTCAAGGGCGGCTCCGGTGCCGGTGTGAACCTGTCGCGCATTCGCAGCTCGAAGGAGCACCTGAAGGGCGGCGGCACCGCGTCGGGTCCGGTGAGCTTCATGCGTGGTGCGGACGCGTCGGCGGGCACGATCAAGTCGGGCGGCAAGACCCGTCGGGCCGCGAAGATGGTGATCCTCGATGTCGACCACCCCGATGTCGAAGAGTTCATCTGGTGCAAGGCGCGTGAGGAGCACAAGGCGCGTGCCCTGCGCGAGGCCGGCTTCGACATGGACCTCGACGGCATCGACAGCCACTCCATCCAGTACCAGAACGCCAACAACTCCGTGCGGGTGAGCGACGACTTCATGCAGGCCGTCGTCGACGACCGCGACTGGCACCTGCGCGCGGCCACTGACGGGTCGGTGGTGAAGACGATCCGGGCCCGCGATCTGTGGCGCGAGATCGCCCAGGCAAGTTGGGAGTGCGCCGACCCCGGGTTGCAGTTCGACACCACGATCAACCACTGGCACACCGCGGCGACGACGGGTCGCATCAACGCGAGCAACCCTTGCAGTGAGTACATGCACCTCGACAACTCGGCGTGCAACCTGGCGTCGATCAACTTGTTGCACTACCTCGACGAGGAAGGCAACTTCGACGTCGACGGTTACAAGCACACCGTCGAGGTGATGTTCACCGCGCAGGAGATTCTCGTCGGCAACGCCGATTACCCGACGCCGCAGATCGCCGACACGAGTCGACGCTTCCGCCAACTCGGCCTGGGCTACGCGAACCTCGGCGCGATGCTCATGGCGCTCGGCCTTCCCTATGACTCGGTTCCGGGCCGCACGTGGGCCGCGGCGCTCACCTCACTGATGACGGGTCACGCCTACGCCACGAGCGCACGCACCGCGGCGCGCATGGGCCCGTTCGCCGGTTTCGACGACAACCGCGAGCACATGCTGCGCGTGTTGCGGCAGCACCGCGAGGCCGCGTCGAAGATCGACGAGGACATCGTGCCCGCGGAAGTGCTCGGCGCGGCCCAGTGGTCGTGGGACGAGGCGTGCGAGCTCGGTGAGCGCTATGGGGTACGAAATTCGCAATCCACCGTTCTCGCCCCAACTGGGACAATTGGGCTCATGATGGATTGTGACACCACCGGGATCGAGCCCGACCTCGCGCTCACGAAGGCGAAGAAGCTCGTCGGCGGCGGCACCATGTTCATCGTCAACCAGACGATCCCGCGGGCGCTTCGCAAGCTCGGCTACCGCGACGAGCAGATCGACGCGATCGTCACCTACATCGACGAGCACAAGACGATCGTCGACGCGCCGGAGCTCGACCCGTCGCACCTGCCGGTGTTCGCCTGCTCGATGGGCGACAACCCGATCCACTACATGGGCCACGTCACGATGATGGCGGCGGTGCAGCCGTTCATCTCCGGCGCGATCTCGAAATGCGTCGTCGGCGGGACGCTTGTCACGACCGCAGACGGACTGGTGCGGATCGGCTCGATGTACGACGGCGAGGCGCCCGATAGCTTCCGCGGCGAGATCCTCGAAGTGGCGTCGCTCGACGGCACGCAGAAGACGGACGCGTTCTACTTCGGCGGAACCCGCTCGGTGCGTGAGGTGACACTTCGTTCGGGTCATCGGATCGTCGGCACGCCGAACCACCGCGTCCTCGTGGCGCGAGCGGGCGCGCTCGAGTGGGTACGGCTGGACGAGCTCGCGGAGAACGAGCACGTTGCCGTCGAGTACGGCGCCGACATGTGGTCGTCGCTGCCGGCTCGATTCGACGGCTTCGTGCCGGCCGCACGACACGGCAGCCAGAAGGTTGTCGAAATCCCGTCCGAGATGACCGAGGAGCTCGCCTTCCTACTCGGTGCCTATGTCGCCGAAGGCCACACGAGCCGCTCGAACCACTCGGTGGTCGTCACCAACTCCGTCGACGCGGTGCTCGAGCGCGTCGCGGCGGCGTGGATGTCGGAGTTCGGCCTGACGGCGCGAATCGAGCGACGAGAGGGCAAGTGCCCGCAGGTGATCGTCTCGTCGAAGACGCTCGTCGAGTTCCTGGACTATCTCGGTGTGGGAGGTCGAGCGTCGGTCAAGCGCATCCCCGATGCCGTACTCCGGTCGCCGCGGCACATGGTGCTCGCGTTCCTGTCGGGGCTCGCGCTCGACGCATACGTCACCACTGGAGCGATGAAGAAGTGGGCGCTGTGCGTCGACAGCAGCGAACTGCTCGACGACCTGCAGGCGGTGCTCACCAATCTCGGCGTCGTGCACGGACGCATTGGAAAGCTCAACCGTGACAACGCCAAGACCTACGACGAGGTCTACGCGTGCGGACCGCACGCTCGTGCGCTCTGCGAGCTGGTTCCGTTCTGCGAGCCCGACAAGGCGTGCCGCGCCGCGGCGCTCGTCGACGCGGTCGGAACCACCGACGGCTCTACAGCCGACATCGTGCCAGGGATCCTGCCCCGCGATCTCTACGCGCTGCTGCCCGTCGGCCCGAGGGGCCGGCACGCGGCGGGCATGTTCCCGGGTATCTCGGAGGAGTTCAGCTTCCTCTGCGATGCGCGTACGACCAACGTGACCCGGCGCACACTCGAGCGCGTCGCGGCGGTTCCCGGTGTCGCGCTTCCGGGATGGCTGCGCCAGGTGCTCGACGACAACCTGAGGTTCAGTCCCGTCACTGAGTGTCGCGAGGTGGGCGAGGCCCCCGTGTTCGATCTCTCGGTCCCGGCGACCCATGCCTTTGTCGGCAACGGCATCGTCAACCACAACACCGTGAACTTGCCCGAGGACGTCACGGTAGAAGACGTCGAGCACGTGCACCTCGAGAGCTGGCGGCTCGGGCTGAAGGCCGTGGCGCTCTACCGCGACAACTGCAAGGTGGCGCAGCCGCTCTCGACGCAGAAGAAGAGCGGCGACGTGGTCGACGGCCCCGGCACGCCCGCGGCGCTGGTCGAGCGCATCGTCGAGACGGTGATCGTGCAGGAGCCGGTCCGCCAGAAGCTGCCGCGCACCCGCAATGCCAAGACGTTCTCGTTCCGCGTGGCCGACTGCCACGGCTACGTGACGATCGGCGAGTACGACGACGGCCGTCCGGGCGAGATGTTCCTCCAAGTGGCCAAGGGCGGATCCACGCTCGCCGGCATCATGGACGCGTTCGCGATCACGGTGAGCCACGGCCTGCAGTACGGCGTGCCGCTCGAGGCGTTCGTCGACATGTTCTCCAACATGCGCTTCGAGCCCGCGGGCATGACCGACGATCCCGACATCCGCATTGCCACGTCGCTCGTCGACTACATCTTCCGCAAGCTCGCGGTGGAGTACCTGCCGTACGACAAGCGCGAGGCGATGGGCATCCTCACAGTGGGCGAGCGCATGCAGCCCACGCTGCCTGGTGTCGAGGAGCAGGCCACCGAGACGAACCCCGGCAAGGAGCTCCCGCTCGCCGACCGGGCACCCTCGGCGGCGCTCGAGGCACCGAAGCCGCCGACGGCGCCGGGCGCGCCGACCCGGCCCACGCACACGCCGCGCTCGCGGGTGGGCGACGTGCTCTGTCCCAACTGCGGCGACATCATGCAACGGGCCGGCAGCTGCCACGCCTGCCCGAGCTGCGGCAGCACCAGCGGCTGCAGCTGAGCTTCGTACCCGGCCGCGCCGCCGTCCAGCCCGGCGGCGCGGCCCAGCTAGTGCCGTCGCGACGCTACGAGTGCCGTCGCCCTGGCGCGCGCTTCTTGCGCGTCGACGCGAAGCGCGGCGGAGTTGGATCGGGTTTCCCGCGCGTGGTCGTAGAGGACTTCGCGGCGTGCGTTGACCTGCCCCTCGCAACGGTGGACTTCCAGCCCGTCCACCGTGACGACGCGCTGGGTCGGCTTCCCCGATGTGCCGTGGAAGAAAGCGACAGGACGCGCGTCGAGCCCGATGCCGTCGACCGCGTTACCGCAGTAGGTACAGAGCCACTGATCGTTGACGAGTTGCATAGGTCGTTCGCTTCCTGTGTGCGAAGGAGCGAGACCGGGGCAAAGAGAGGCGTCCGCTGAGCGCAGCCTGGGAGCAGAGTCGCAACTTCCCGAGTGGGATGAGCGCACCATACGCCCTTCGGGTCCGATGGGCCCGAGCCCCCCGTCGCTGCCCGCGACGGTTCGGTCAGCCGAGTGCGGGGAGCACCTTGTCGGCGACGAGGTGCAGGGTCTCCCATGCCAGCTCGGGCGGGCAGCCACCGCAGAGCGGATGCAGGGCCAATGCGCCGTGTGTGCGGATGTAGTCGACGGCCTGGTCGGGAGTGACCACGCGGTACGCGCCGCCTTCGGCGCGCAAGGCTTCGACCGTCACCGCAGTCGACTTGCTCGCCGCGGCCGTATCGCCGAGCCACGACGCGTACATCTGCGCGTCGTGCAGCATGAACGGTCCGATGCGATCCCACGCGCGGTCCACATCGTCGGCAACGAAGATGCTCGTGGCCGAACCGGGCGCCGGGATGAGACACATGCTCGCGTCGTGCCCGAGCCGCGCGCACTCTTCGCGATAGGTGTCCTCGAGGCCGTCGCGCCAGGTCTGGGCGAAGAAGCCCATACCGAAACGGGCGGCGCGCCGGGCCGCGGCGCGACTCCCACCGCCGTACATCATCAATGGTCCGCCGGGCGTGATCGGCGCCGGAGTGACGCGCACCACGCGGTCGCCGTATGTGAACTCATCACCGGTCCATGCTTGGCGCAGCACGGTGAGGCACTCCTCCATGCGCGCGCCGCGTTCGGCGAGCGGCTGCCCGAACATCGCGTATTCCTCGGGCCGGTAGCCGAGCCCGGCCACGTAGGAGACGCGGCCGTGGCTCACCACATCGAGCACGGCCATGTCCTCGGCGAGGCGCACAGGATCGTGCAGCGGCACGAGGAGCGCCGCGACCGTGATCGGAATCGTCGACGTGCGCGCGGCGATCGCGGCGGCGAGCACGAGGGGCGAGGGCAGGTATCCGTCGGGCGACGCGTGGTGCTCCGACAGCACTGCCGCGAGCGCGCCGTGCGCTTCGGCCCACACCGACATCTCGATCGCGGCGTCGTAGAGCTCGGAGATCGACGCCGGTCCGCCCGCCGGCGCGCGCATGTCGAATCGCAGCATGAACATCAGCGCGGATCCGGTGATTGAGCGAAGATCGCAGGGTCGACGGTGATGTAGGTGGCGTGGCACGTGGCCACGAGCGTGTCGCCGTCGTGGGCTTCGGCGTTGATGTAGAGCTTGCGGCCGTCGCGCGACTCGAGCCAGGTGCGGAAACGCAGCGGCTTGTGCACGGGCACGGGGCGAACGAAGCGGACCGTGAGCTCGCCGGTGAAGGCGGGTTCCTGGATCATGCCGATCACCGCGCCCGTGAAGTCGTCGAATGCGGCCGCGACGATCCCACCGTGCGCCCGTCCCGGCGCGCCTTCGAACGCGGAGTCGAGCGTGATGTCGGCGTACATCACGTCACCGTCACGCCACGTCTGGTATTCGATGCTGGTGGGATTCGCGTGGCCGGCAACCGCTCGGTCCTCGAAACCGGCGCGGGCCGCGGGCCGCCACTCCGCGGGCGGGAGCCCTGGGCTCGCCCGGCGCATCACCGAAGCGCGGTCGCGGGGTGCGCCGGCGCGCAGTTCCGCGGTTCGGCTTCGAGCCCAGTCGCGCAACGCGTCGAGGGTGGCGTCGTCGTGCTCGTGGCCGACGTACGCGTGCACGAGCTCGCGCAGCGCGCCCGCGACCTCGACCCGCCGCGCCTCGTGCGCGGCGAACGCGTCGTCGGGAATCGAGTCGGTCATGGCGGAGGCACTGTATGCGGGCCGTGCGCCCGCGATCGGTGGGCCGATACGGTGAGCGGCCCGAGAAGAGGGGGGTGTGATGGTGCGCTTCGACGGCAAGGTCGCGATCGTTACCGGTGCCGGTTCGGGCATCGGCCGGGCCACGGCGATGCTCCTCGCGCGCGAAGGCGCGAGCGTGACGGTCGCCGACATCGACGCGGCCGCGGCCGCGCGTGTGGTGCAGGAGATCGAGACGGCGGGCGGCAACGCGCGCGTGCAGCAGGCCGACGTGGCCGACGACGCCGCGGTTGCGGCGACGGTGGCCGACACGGTCGCCGCGTTCGGCGGGCTCGACGTGATGCACAACAACGCGGCCGCGCTCGACCAGAACCGCCACGATCAGGATGTGGTGTCGATGGATCTCGACACGTGGGAGCGCGTGCTGCAGGTGAACCTCACCGGGCCGATGCTCGGCTGTCGCCACGCGATCCCGGCAATGCTCGAGCGAGGTGGTGGCGCGATCGTGAACACCGCGTCGGCCGCGGCGTTCTACGGCAGTCGCACGTTGCTCGCGTACGGCACGTCGAAGGCCGGAGTTGTCGCGCTCACGCAATATGTGGCAACGGCGTATTCCGATCGCGGGATCCGCTGCAACGCGGTTGCGCCCGGTGTGGTGGTGGACGCCGCCGCGCAGACCGCGCTCGGCGGCCCGATGGGCGATCGTTTGCGCCGTTACACGCTCGGGCATCTCACGGGCCGCCTTGGCTACCCAGAAGAGATCGCCGAAGCCGTCGCCTATCTCGCTTCCGATGCCGCCGCCTTCGTCACCGGCACGGTGTTACGGGTCGACGGCGGCTTCACCGCGCACGACCCGGGCTACGCGCTCGATCAGCGCAACGCCGCGACCGCCGACTGACAGACGGTGCCGAGCTCAGCGTGCATGACCGCTACTTGACCCTCGGCGGGCGATGCCGAGGTCAGGACGTGCGGGTGAACCTCTAGCCGTCGTGCGAACGCAGCGCGCGGAGGTCGGCCGATGGCGGCAATCAGAATCGAGACGTACGGCGACGTCACCGAGGAGTACGCGCCCGATCCACCGCCGTTCTGGCTGCTCCTCACAATGGGGATCGTCTGGATCGTGCTCGCGTTCGTGATCTTGTCGTTCACCTACCAGTCGGTGAGCGCGATCACGATTCTCGTGGGTCTGATGCTGGTGCTCGCCGGCGGCGCCGAGATCGGCGAGGCGTTCCTCGCGCCCGGTTGGAAGTGGGCTCACGCCGCGTTGGGGGTGTTGTTCATCTTCGGTGGCGTGTTTGCCTTCGCGTATCCGGACGAGACCTTCGGGTCGCTCGCGCTGATCTTCGGCTGGTACTTGCTGATCAAGGGCACGTTCGACATCGTGTTCGCGTTCATGTGGAAGGGCGTCGACCTCTGGTGGCTCGGGCTCATCGGCGGCTTCCTCGAGATCGCGCTTGCATTCTGGGCTGTCGGCTATCCCGGGCGATCGGCTGCGCTCCTCGTGTTGTGGATCGGGCTCGGTGCATTAGGTCGCGGCCTCGTGACGATCGTCGCCGCGTTCCGCGTGCGCAGCCTCGCAAGGGGAGCGCACTGATGGTGCGCACGAAGGTGGCGGGACTGGTACTCGGTGTGGTGCTCGTGGGCCTCGGTGCGGGTTGTTCGGGCTTGCGCACCGAGCTCAAGGGGCGCGACGTGGGCCGCGCCGTCTGCGACATCAAGAATGCCGACAACGCCGACGACGCGCAGAACGCCCTCGACAAGGCGAACCGCAAGCTCGACGGCGCCCAGCGCATCACCGGCCGATCGGTGAACCAAGACGTGCGCGACATCCAGAACAACCTGAACGACCTGGCCCGTCACGCGAACAACGCGGGGAACACGCTCGCCAAACAGGACGTCGTAGAGATCCAGCGCAACGTGGCCGCAGTGGCCAACAACGCGCCGGCATTGGTGAAGCGGTTCTACGAGGGCGTGAGCGAGGGTCTCGGGAACTGCGACTGACGCAGCGCACGGTGACCGGCGGTCAACCGCGCCGGCGCGTCACATGGTCAAGGCACGGAACACGCCTTCGGCGCGCGCGTGCGCCATGAACGACGCTTCGTAGGCATCCTCGGGTGTGGCCCGCACCAACTCGTCGAGCTTCGTGGCGTCGTCGCCTACCAGGATGCGCCAGCGATTGTCTCGCACGCCCTCGAGGATGATCGTCGCGGCCTGCGCCGCACTCGTCGGCGCGAGATCGCGGAACATCTCGGCTTGGAGCTGCATGCCGTTGGCCAAGTCCTCGTCGGATGCGCTCGACACGTCGATCCCTTGCGCGGTGAGCCGTTGGCGGAGCTGCGCGATCTGTTGCTCTTCGAGGTGCTTCGGGTCGAGCCCGAAGTAGCGGAACGAGTTGAGGACGATGCCGGTGCCGATGTGACCTGGCGTCACCACCGAAGCATGCACGTGGGGTGCGTTCATCCGCAGGTCGGTGATGAGTGCTTCGGTGAAGCCCTTCACCGCGAATTTCGCGGCGCTGTACGCCGTGTGAGGAGTGGTGGGGCCGAGCGACGCCCAGAATCCGTTCACGCTGCTCGTATTGACGATGTGCGCCTCGTCGGCAGCAATCAGGAGCGGTAGGAACGTGCGGCAACCGAGATACACCCCGCCCCAGCACACCGCGAACGTGGCATCCCACGCGGCTCGGTCGTCGTTGAGGAAGCTGCCGCCACCGCCGATGCCGGCGTTGTTGAAGAGCAGGTGGATGCAGTCGGTGTGGTGCTCGCTCGTGACGTGCTCGCGGAAGTCGAGCCACTGCGTCTCGTCGGCCACGTCGGCCACGAACGTGGTGACCAGCGTGCCCGCGGGAGCCGATTCGTCGGCGAGCGCTTTGGTGTCGGCGAGCGCGTCCTGCGACACGTCGCAGGTGGCCACGTGACATCCAGCTGCCGCGAGCTGTCGTACCAGCTCACGCCCCATTCCCGAACCGCCGCCGGTCACGACGGCGCACCGTCCCCGGACGTCGCGCATGAGCCGACGGTACCAGCGGTCGAGGGATTCGCGCATCGAATCCAACGCAACGCGGTATGCCACCTCCGGTGACTATTCGTCAGTTCAAACTGATCAGGCTAGACTGATGATCGTGAGAAACGACGGTGAGATCCATGACCTGGCGCAATCGCTGCGAGTGAGCGTGGGTGTGCTCGTGCGCCGGTTGCGCCAACGGCAGGCCGACGGTGAGCTCACGATGCCGGAAAGCTCCACCCTGGCCCGGCTCGAGCGCAACGGCCCGTCGACCTCGGCCGGCCTGGCCCGCCTCGAACAGATCAGCCCGCAGTCGATGGGAGCGACGCTCGCCGCGCTCGAGGCGCGCGGCCTGGTGGAACGCAGCCGCGACGAGCGCGACGGCCGGTGCGTGGTGATGTCGGTGACCAAAGCCGGATCGAAGCAACTGTGGAACCGCCGCAACGCGCGCACACAACGGATCGCTCGCGTGCTCAGTGAGCAATTCACGCCGTCCGAGATTCGCCACCTCGTGGCCGCGGCGCCCTTGATCGAGCGGCTGGCGGAACAGATCTGATGGCCGCGACCACCTCCGAAGCACCCGATATCGCGGCGGTGGAGGAGCGCGGCTTCGCCGAGCGCACGCTGTCATCGATGCGGTCGCGCAACTTCCGCCTGTTCTTCATCGGTCAGACCGTGTCGAACAGCGGCAACTGGCTGACGATGGTGGCGCTCACGCTGCTCGTGCTGCACCGGACCGGCAGCGGCGTGATGGTCGGCGTGCTCTCGGCCTGCCAGTACGGGCCGATCCTGCTGCTCGCACCGTGGGCGGGCGTGATCGTCGACCGCACCAGCAAGCGCAAGCTGCTCTTGGCCACCCAGATCCTCGAGATGGGCCAGTCGTTCACGTTGGCCGCGCTGGCGTTCATGCACCACGCGCCGCTGTGGGCGTTCTTCATCACCGCAGTCGCCGGTGGCTGCATGCTGGCATTCGACAACACCGTGCGGCGCACCTTCGTGAACGAGATGGTGCCGCAGGAAGACGTGCCGAACGCGGTCACGCTTTACAGCGCGATCGTCAACATCTCGCGCATCATCGGCCCGGCGATCGCCGGCGTGCTCGTGGTGACGGTGGGCTACGGCTGGTGCTTCACGCTCGACGCGATCTCATACCTCACGGTGCTCGTCGCGCTCTGGATGATGCGGCCCGCGGAGCTGCGGCCGATCGCACCGGCGCCGCGCGAGAAGGGCCAGGTTCGTGCGGGCGTCAAGTATCTGCGCAGCGTGCCCGAGCTCTGGATCACGTTCGCGACGCTGCTCATCGTCGGCACGCTCAGCTACAACTTCTCGGTGGTGTTCCCGCTCTTCGTCGAGAAGGGCCTGCACGGGAGCGACTCGGCGTACACCTTCGTGTATGTGGGATTCAGCGCAGGCTCGCTCGTCGGTGCGTTCCTCGTGGCGCGCCGTTCGAACATCACTGTGCCGACGGTGGCGGCCGGCGCGGCGCTGTTCGGCGCCGCGCTCACGCTGTTCGCGTTCGCCCCATCGGTGGCGGCCGCGATCGGAATCGCGACGATCGTGGGCGTGGGCAGCGTGTACTACATGACCGCCACCACCGCGCTGGCGCAGCTGCGCACCGAGCCGCACATGATCGGCCGGGTGCTCGCGCTGCAGGCCGTGCTGATGATCGGCACCACACCGGTGGGCGCACCGATCCTCGGACTGATCTCCGACACGATCGGCCCGAGGGCGCCGGTGTTCGTCGGTGCGATCGGTGCCCTGGGGGCGGCCGTGTTCGCGATGTTCATGTACCGCCGCACGATGGGGGTCGAGGGCCGGGTTCCGCCTCGTACGGCTGAGGCCGCGGCCTGAGCAACTGGCGCTGGGGTGGGCGCGCCGCGCAGTATCGGGGCGTGCCCAGCGACTATGTGCAGCACCAACCCGACTTCTTCGCGATCGGCCCGGCCTCGTCGCCGCAGGCAATCGATGTAGGTGCCGGCATCTGGTGCTCGCCCGGCATGTCGTCGACCTACCTCCTGACCACCGACGATGGTCGCATCGTCGTGAACACCGGGATGTGGTTCGAGGCCGCCACCCACAAGCGCAATTTCGACGCCGTGGCTGCGGCTCCCACGCGATACATCGTGCTCACACAAAGCCACACCGACCACATCGGTGGCGTCGACACGTTCCGCGAGCCCGATACACAACTCGTCGCCCAGCAGAACATCGCCGTGTGCCAGGCCGACGATGTGCGCATCCACGGGTTTCGCATCCGCCGCTCGCTGCCCTTCTTTGCCGACGTGATGGGCCAACCCGACTTCGCACGTGGCGATGATGCGCGCATCCCGCCGCTCGCGAAGCCTGCACACGCCGATATCACCTTCGACGATCGGATGCCGCTCGAGTGTGGCGGCCGGAGGATCGAGCTGCTCAGCGTTCCGGGTGGCGAGACGATCGACTCGCTCGTGGTGTGGCTGGCCGACGACCGTGTTGCGCTGGTGGGCAACATGTTCTCGGCGCTGTTCGGGCATTTCCCGAACCTCGTGACGCTGCGCGGCGACCGGCCGCGCAGCGCGCTTGCCTTCGTCGAGTCGGTGCAGCGCGTGATCGACCTGGAGCCCAAGGTGCTCCTGCTCGGACACCACGGGCCGCTGCGGGGCGCGGCGCTGATCCGCAGTGAATGCGAGCGCATTCGCGATGCGGTGCAGCACGTGCACGACGCCACCGTGAACGCGATGAACGACGGCCGCGACGTGTGGCAGGCAATGGCCGAGATCCGCATGCCGGCGGCGATCGACCTCGGCGAGGCCTACGGCCGGGTCGACTGGAGCGTTCGTGCGATCTGGGAGTCGTACGCCGGGTGGTTCCATCAACACTCCACGCGTGAGCTGTTCGGTGCCTCGCCCGAGCACGGTGCGAGCGAAGTGGTGGCGCTCGCCGGTGGGGCGGAGGCAGTGGTGGCGCGCGCCGCGGCGCTCGTGCCGAGCGACCCGCTCACCGCGATCCGATTGTGCGAGCTCGTGCTCGCGCTCGACGGCGAGCGCGCGAGCGCGCTGCACGAATACCGACGCGCGCACGAGGTGTTGCTCGCCGAGCACGATCGGGCGAACTTCTGGATGACGAAGTGGCTCGAGGGCGAGATCCGCAGCGCCGCAAACCGCCTGGCACGCGTGGAGCAACGCGAGTCGGATGGCAGCGAGTAACCGATGAGCGACGACGAGACGATCACCATCGACGACCTCACCGAGCCGAAGCTCGACAGGGCTCAACGTGCCGCGCTCGAATACACGGCGGCGCTCGACGTGCGTTTCGACGCCGACACGTTGCTGCGTGACGCGATCGAGCGCACGGGGTGCAGCGATTTCGGCGATCTCGGATTTCGCGAGCGGCTCGACATGACGGTTGCTGCGGTCGAGGCCGACGCGGGATTGAACCAGCTCGGTCGGCTCGCAGTGCACCAGCGCATCCAACGACTCCTGTGCGCGCGCCTGCTCGTAGAGGACATCGTCGGCCGCCGACCCGAGATCCTCGACATCGAGCTCGAGCGCCCGATCATCGTCATCGGGTTGCCGCGATCGGGCACCACCCATCTCGTGAACCTGATGGCCGCCGACACGCGGCTGCGTTCGTTGCCCTACTGGGAGAGTCGCGAGCCGTGCCCGTTCCCCGGCGAAGGACCGGCGCGTGACGGCATGGATCCGCGCTACGAACGGTGCCGGCGCGACTACGAGGCGCAGATCCAGATGGTGCCGCTCTTGCGCGCGATGCATCATCAGTATCCCACCGCGATCGAAGAGGAGATCGAGCTCGAAGATCTCGACTTCGCGTCGTACACGCTCGAATGGCTGGCGCGCGTGCCAGCTTGGCGCGACTACTACGCCACGCTCGACCAGCACGTGCACTACGCCTACATGAAGAAGGTGCTGCAGGTGCTGACGTTCCTACGGGGTCCGCGCCACTGGGTGCTCAAGTCGCCGCAACATCTCGAGCAGATCCCGGCCCTGCTCGCAACGTTCCCTGATGCCACGTTCGCGGTCACGCATCGCGATCCCGTATCGGTGGTGCAATCGGCGGTCACGATGTTGGCATACGGCGACCGGATGCGCCGCACTGCGATCGAGCCCGACGAACTCGCGGCCTATTGGGTCGACCGGATTGCGGCGCTCCTCGACGCGTGCGTGCGTGACCGCGACCTGCTGCCGTCCGACCGCACGGTCGACGTGCACTTCGACGAGTTCATGGCCGACGACGTGGCGATGGTGGAGCGCGTGTTCGCGCACAATGATCATGCGATGACGCCGAAGGCCCGTGGCGAGGTGGGTGCCCACCTCGACGGCCACCAGCGTGGTCAGTTCGGCCGCCTCGAATACAACCTGCGCGGGCACTTCGGCATGGAGCCACCTGAGGTGCGCGCTCGCTTCGCCACATACATGGATCGCTTCGATGTACCGGTGGAGGTGCTGTGAGCGCCGTGGCGTTCGACTTCAATGGCGCGCGCGTGCTCGTCACGGGCGGCACGTCGGGCATCGGGCACGCCGTGGCGTGCGCGTTTCACGCCAGCGGCGCGCGTGTGACGATCACCGGCCGTCGCGGGTCGGTTGCCGAGTACGACGCCGACCTCGCGCCCTTCGAATACCGGCCGTGCCGCATGCAGGAACCCGACGAGGTTCGTGCGCTCGCCGACAGCATCGAGCAACTCGACATCCTGGTGAACAACGCGGGCGAGAACCTTCCGGGCGGCCGCAGCGAGTGGGAACCCGAGGTGTTCGAACACTCGGTGACGGTGAACCTGCTCGCCGTGTTCCGCTTGACCCACGCGCTGCAGCCGCGACTCGAAGCGAGCAACCTCGACGGGGGTGGCTGCATCGTGAACCTCGCGTCGATGTCGGCCCTGTTCGGGATGGAGATCGTGCCGGGCTACGGCGCGGCCAAGGCCGGCATCGTGCAGCTCACCAAAACGCTCGGTGTGTCGTGGGCCCGTCACGGCATCCGCGTGAACGCCGTGGCCCCCGGCGTCGTCGAGACCAACATGACCGCGCCGATGCTGCCGTTCGAATCGCTCACCCAGCCGTTGCTCGCGCGCACGCCGATGGGCCGTTTCGCCACGGCCGACGAGATCAGCCCAGTGGTGCTGTTCCTCGCCAGCCCGGCGGCTCGCTACATCACCGGCCAGACGTTCGCCGTGGATGGTGGCTTCTCGGTCGTGGGGTAGCGCCCGCGCAAGTGTGCGCATTACTTCCAGGGCATCAACGCCATCATCATGTTGTCAGGGTCCTCGACCAACTCGGTGTAGAGACCGAGCGCGTCCCATGTGTCGAGATAGCAGAAGCGCAAGTTGGCGAACTGCCCGCCCATCACCTTGGTAAATCCAGCCTTGTCCGCGAGCGCCACGACGTCGTCGATGCGGTCGACGAGGTAGCCGAAGTGGTGCGCACCCGAACCCTGCGCGGCGAGGAACTCGGCGTGGATGCTCTCGCCACGCACCGGCTGGATGAGTTCGATCTGCACGTTGCCGCTGCGCGCGAAGCCGATTGCGAGCGCGGCCTGTACCGGCCGGCCGCGGAGCTCGTAGTCGAGGTCGGACGCCGGCAAG
This sequence comes from Acidimicrobiia bacterium, assembly GCA_036501845.1. Lineage (GTDB taxonomy): Bacteria > Actinomycetota > Acidimicrobiia > IMCC26256 > PALSA-610 > JBBREP01. The sequence goes on from DASXZO010000092.1 coordinate 22,250, forward strand.
TCGGCGAACGCCGAACAACCGAGACCGTCGCGCATTGCCGTTTCGGCCGCGGTCAGATCAGCCACCACGAACGCCTGCTGGAAGAACCCGCCGCCGATGCGCGCGAGCAACGTGTTGATGTCGGACATAGCGATGAGTCTGTCAGCCGGTGCACCTAGTCGCGTGGCATGGATCGGGTCGTCGAAGGCACGACCGCCCGGTGCCTTGATCGATCACGTGAAGCGGCCCTATCGTCGTGTCCGTCCGCCGGTTCGTCGCCGTGGATTTGGGGGCTTTCGTGACTCGGAGCATCTCTTCAGAACGATCGTCGCGTCACGCGGTGGGAATGCAGCAAGTCTCGAATTGCGTCATCGTCCTCGCGCTGGGCCGTGCAGACCGCGCGGGCGCCGGCGTCGGCGACCAGCAGCAAGTTGCTGGGGGTGGCATGCGGATCCAGCGCGGTGTGCATTGCGGTCGGCACGTACACCCACGGCAGTACGGGCGACCCGGTCCCGTTCAGCGAGAAAATGGAGCGGCGGCAGCTGGGGCTCGTTGTCGACCCCGGTTCCCAGTGGTTCACCCGACACCGAACTGGTAGCCGTCGGGTGTTCCTCGGCGTCATCATGCACGGCCGTCGGCGACTACGAAGCGCCGGACGGCCACAACGGCTTCTTCGTCCGGCCGCTCGCCGAACGCTTGGGTGGCGGCGGGTGGTCGATCGAGTCCACCGCGGCGGTTTCGGGTGACGGGGCCATGAATGCTGTCTCGTGCGTCTCCGCGACTGAGTGCGTAGCCGTCGGCTTCCAGTCGACGATAGAGGGCGGCGCCGCCTCGACGTTGGTCGAACGATGGAACGGAACCTGGACCAAGCAAACGAGCGCCAACCCGCGCGGCGGGACGAACAGCGTGCTGTCCGGGGTTTCGTGCAATACCAGCGGCTCGTGCGCCGCGGTCGGTAAGTACGTTGCCGGTTCCGCGACGCTCGCGGCATTCGCCGAAGGATCGAGCGGAAGCAGTTGGGCGATCCAGACCACACCCGTTCCCGGCGGCACCACGTTCAGCCAACTGCTCGGCGTGTCGTGCGCCTCGACCGGCAGCTGCGAAGCGGTGGGTGACTACCGAGCCGGCTCCGGAAGTGTGGTCACCCTTGCTGAGGTTTCTGCCTCCGGCAAGTGGACCCGTCAGACCACGCCGAATCGCAGCGGCGCCACCACGAACGAGCTGAACGGCATCGCTTGTCCGAGCACCACCGGCTGTGAGGCCGTGGGTTACAACAACGGGAGTGAAGTGGTCGAGGCGACCTTGGCGCTGCGCTTCACCTGACGCTCGACCTCGCCGCCGCGCCCCGGATCAGTGCGGCGGTACCGACCAGGTGACGAGATCGCGACTGCGCGCCAGCGCGAGCACAGCGGGGCCTTCGCCGCCGAAGGCCGTCTTGTTCGGCGAGTCCGAATACACGAGGTAGTACTCGCCGTCGATGGGTGCGCGGTTCACCACGAAGGCGCAGTTCGCGTGCTCGTAGGTGGACCCGGTCGCGCCCTTCCCCGTGTTCCACGACTCGAGCGGCACCTCGAGTTGGCGACCCGTCGACCACCGCAGCCACCCGGCCGGTGACGAGGGATCGCCCGCGAGCGTGAACAGGAACGGCTGGTCGAAGAGATTGCTCGTGGCGAGCAACTGCCATCCGCCGTGGAGATGCAGGAACTGGTAGTTCTCGATCGTGTCGCCGTAGACGCGAATGTCGGGCCGGCCAACGAGCGTCCACGGGCCGTCGAGTGAACCCGACGCCGACCGCGCGATTTCGAAGTGCTGCACATCGGCGCCGTACTTGTAGCCGAGCAGCAGGCCCGCCGGTGTGTACTCGAGCGCGGCGTCGATCATGCGATCGCTCGGCGTCGGGTGCAGTTCGAGGCCGAGCGGATGTTGCGCCGAGAAGTGCACAAGGTCGCGCGTCGTGCGGTAATAGAGCTTCGGGTTCCCGCCGTCGCGGTCGTGCACGAGCGACTGGTAGGTGACCACCCAGCCGCCGCCCGGCATGGGCACGACGTCGGGCGACGCCTCGCCCTCGATCGTCGGGTCGTGCGGCATCGTGGTGATCGCCGACCAGTGCCGCAGGTCGGTGCTCGTCGCCAGGCCGATGCGCCAATGTCCGGCCGTATCGACATCGCTGAACAGCGCGTGCCACACGCCGCCCGCGAACATCAGTGCCGGGTCCTTCACCGCGCTCGTGGTGCTGCGCAGCATCGGGTTCTCCAGCGCGCTCCAGTCGATCGACGCCGCGACCTTCGGAGCGGTTGTCGACGTGGATGCAACCGACGGCGACGCGCCGCCACCGCTGCCATTGCTGCACGACGCGGTGATCGCGGCGAGCAATGCAGCAATCAACCTCGCCCGCCGAACTGACACCCGGTTCTGCTCAGTGACTCGCGAACGAGGCGCGGGCTGCTCGCTCGATCACAGCGGCAGCCTCGTCGAGGGGCAGGAAGGTGCTGTCGATCACGAGGTGGTACAGCTTCGGATCGGTGATGTCGCAACCGTAGAACCGGCGCACATAGGCGGCGCGGGTCTTGTCGACCTCGGTGAGGCGGCGTTCGGCCTCGTCGTGGGCGATCCCTTCGATGCGCATCGCCTGCTCGACGCGCCGCTCGCGCGGTCCGTCGAGGCGCACGTGGAGCACGCGCGGATCGCCGGAAAGGAAGCACGTGGCACCTCTGCCCACGACCACGCCGCCGCGCTCACGCGTGGTGTCGCGAATCGTGGCTTCCACCTCGTCGCGAACCTGCTCGTCGGTCGCGAGGCCCACGTCGGGCTGCGGCATGGTGGCGCCCACGATGCTCGGCATCGTGGTGAGCGCTTCGAAGAGACGCCGCCAGAGCCCCTCGCCGCGCTCCTCCTCGGCCGCGCCCTCGGGTGGCACGGTCGCGGCGCGCGCAAGGTCGTGCGACACGATCCGTTCGAGATAGGGCACGTCGAGCCGCGCGGCCACGTCGGGGCCGATCACGCTGCTCCCTGCGCCGTACGTGGCCGAGATCGTCACGATCGCGGGACGGTCCCGCCCTGCGGGTGCGTTCATGCGACCTCCTCGCCGACTGGGAACGTACCCGGCCGTACCCCGTCGCGGCGCGGATCAGCCGCGCAGTTGCGCCTGGAGGGCGGTGATCGCGGGCACGTTGCACGCCGTTGCCGGCTTGTTGTTCGTGAGCGTGCAGATGGCCGCGGTCATGGCGTTGGCGGTGCCGACTGCACCCTTGGCGACGGCGCTGCTGGGATCGTGCAGCGCGGCCGCGATCTCGGCGTGGGTCTTGTTGGCGAGCACTCCGGGGTCGTACGTGGCGGTCGCGACGAACTTGCCGTTGAAGTAGATGAACGGCACGCCGCCGCCCGTGTACTTCTGCCAGAGCTGACCTTGCTGATTGCTCGGCGTGTCGAGCGGTTCGTAGCTGCCATTGGAAGGCTGGTTCGTGGTGGTCTCGACGGGCGAGAACGTGAGGTACGGGCTGGCGAAGGTTGAGCCGTGGAACGAGAACGTCTCGGTGTTCGCGTACGAGTCGGTTGCCGACGAGTGGGTCACCTGCAGACCACTGAACGTGCCGAAGCGACTCAGCGAGTTCACCAGTGCCCATCGCTCGGCCGCGCAGAACGGGCAGAACTCGGCGCCGACGAACAACACGTCGGGCTTCGTTGCGGTTCCGAGCGACACGTCGCTGATCTTCTGCGGGAGCTTCCCGCTCCCGAGGCCCACCTTGTTGATCACGCTCGTGGGTACCGAGGTAACCGAGTTGACGAGGCTCACCGGCGCGGGCGAGCGCCCGTATTTGGGAACGAGCGTGTCGGTGGTATTCGACGACTTCTTCGAACTCGAACCGCTGCCGACCACGGCGATGATGATCGCAACCGCGATCACCACCGCAACTGCGCCGCCGATCCACCACACGCGATTCGACGCGCCGGCACGCGCGGGCGCGGTCTGCGCCTGGCGCGCGCTCGCTTGCGGCTTGCCCTGCTGCCGCCGTGCTGCCGGCGCCTTGCGCGCGGCGCTCTGGGTTCGCTTGTTCGACGGGCTCATGATTGCCTCACGTTGGTGTGACTTCGATGGCAAAGGCGGAGTCGATCTGCCGCTCGTGCGCGCGTGCGAGCAGGAGCATCGCGGTGATGAAGATCAGCGCGGCGAGATCCATGAGGGGCAGCGACACGAAACCAAATTGCCATACGTAGCGAATGGTGCACGGATTGGTGAGCGAACAGAATGTCGCCTGGGTGGGAAAGGCTTGAAGCTGGCTGTGGTAGGCGGCGATCACGATGCCGACGAGCGCGGGCGGCAGGCCGTAACGCCACACGCCGAAGTCGCGCCGCAGCGCCGCGATCAGCAGCACCACGCTGAGCGGGTACACGCAGATCCGCTGGTACCAGCAGAGCTCGCACGGCGTGAAGTGCGCGCCCAGCGAGTAGTAGAGGCTGCCGGCCGTGGTGACCGCGGCCACGATCATGCCGAGCCACAACGAGTTCGCGGCGACGTCGTCGACGAACGCGGCGGCACCGGAATCGGGTCGCATCCGGCCGGCGATCACGAGCGCGATCACCACCACGGTTGCCGCGAAGGTGAAGAGCGCCAAGCTCGCGAAGAACCGCGAGAGCGTGTCGGTGCTCACTTCGACGGCGTGCCTTGCATGGGGATCACGATGTGGCCGCTGATCACCGAGCCGTCCTTCGCGGTCGCGTCGGTATCGATCTCGTAGGTGCCGCCGTTGGTCACGTTGTCGGCCACATAATGCCCGAGCGCATCGAGCTTGCGGGCGGTGAGGTTCACCGTGCGCGTGGTGCCGATACGGCGAGCGCGCACATGGGCGACCTGAACCGGGAGCTCGTTACCGGTCGCGTCGAAGAACGTGGCGTGCACCTCGTAGAGACCGGCGCGCGTGCTGTCGGTGTACACCTGGATCGACCGTCCGCCCACCACGTGGATCGTGTAGATCGTCGCCTGCCCGGGCACCGCCGATTTCGTGATCGTCTGCGGCGTGGCGCGCGTGTTCACGGTCAACGGCACTTCCACCGAGGTGTTCGGTTCCTGCACGAGCATCGCCAGCGACCAGGTGCCGGGCAGCGAGAGGTTGGCGCCGTTGCCGTCCCATGTGCCGTCGCTGGCATGCTTCAAGTTGAGGCGCGACTGCGCGACGTCGGGGCGGGCGGGGAGCGTGAACGTGACGCTCACACCGGAGGCCGGCACGATCTTGTGAGTGTCGTAGTCGACGATCTTGGCCTTGAAGTCGTTGAAGCCCGGGTAGGCCGGCGACACCGAGAGCTGCACGCGCACGGTGGTGCCGGCATCGTTGCCGTTGACCACGAGCGGCTTCTGCGCCGCGGCCGCGCTCGCCTGCGCGCTCGGCGCGAGGTTCTGCAGGTAGCCCGTGGCCACGATCACCACCACAGCCACGACGAGCTCGATCGCGCCCGTGCGCAGGAGCCGGCGGGGCGACTCGCGCAGTGCGGGCAGGCTGCGGTAGCGGTTGTACGCGCCGAGCGCGCCCAGCACGCAGAAGAGGATGATCTTCACGAGCACCCAGCGGCCGAATGTGGTGTGGATGAACGCGACCCAACTGCCCACCTCTGCGTAGGCGCGCTGCGAACCCGTGAGCGCCACGAGCACGAGCATGGCGCCGATCGTCAGCGAATAACGGCTCGCCAGCGCGGTGCGCGGACCCTCTGCGAGCACGCCCACCATCACGAGCACCGCGGCGAGCCCGCCGATCCATATGCCGGCCGCGCTCACGTGCACCGCGAGCACGAGCAAGGCGAACCAGCGATGCAGCACGGTGGCCGCGGCGTGCGCGGTCTCGACCTCGCCGGCGATCGTCAGCGCGAGCGCAACCACGAGCACGCCGATCGCGGCGCGCTCGGCTCGCCGAAAGCGCGCGGTGAAGCACAGCGCCACAAGCGCGAGCAACGCCAGGATGAGGGGCCCGGCGCGCTCGTCGAGCTGGTGGCCGAGCGAGTGGTGGAACACGCCACTCCAGGTCAATCCCGCGCCGGAACGGGCCGCGTTCGTGATGACGATCGTGCCCACGAACGCGGCGATCCACGCGCCGCCGGCGAGCCGCAACAGGCGCCGGCGCGCGTGATCGCGATCGGCCTCGGGTGCGGTGCTGTCGTCGATGTCGCCGTCACCGTCACCGTCAATCGCGCGTGTGCTCGCAAGCGCGGCCACGAAGGCCGCGCCGATCAACACGAGGAGTCCACCGTCGAACAGCCAGCGGCCGACGAGCGCCTGGAGCGACGGCGACGGTGACGACACCGACGCACCGGTGGTGCCCGCCTTCGGCACCACACCCACACCGAAGTTGTAGGAGCCTGTGGCGAGGTGACCGTCGACCTTCGACACGGTGCGCCACGTGACCGTGTACACACCCTTGGTCATGTTCTGCACACGCGTCACGAGCACCACTGCGTTGCCCGGTTCGGGTGTGGGATGCGCGCCGACCTCATGGTGGCCGCCGGTGGCGTCGAGCACCGTGATCAACGAGAGCGACGGGTCGGGCTCCTCACCGAACGTGATCGTCACGTCGGTGGGCCCGCGCTGCAATACCGCGCCCGCATCGGGTACCGAAGCAATGCGGAGCGCGTGCGCCGACGCCCCCGTGGCCGTCGTGAGCACTACGAGGATCACCAACGCCACCGACGCGGCGACGCGGCGCAGCGTCATGTCACGACGTGGATGGGCGTCGCGCTCGGAGCCCGAACACCAGCCCGGCGATGCCGAGACCGCCACCCACAATCAGGGCCACGATCGCGAGCGTGGTGGCCGTCGACGCCGAGTCGTGGGCCGACGATGCCTTGCTCTCGGCCGCGGCGACGCGTGAGTTCAAACGGGCCGCGTTGGTGCTCAGCTCGGCAACGGTGGGGGTCTTCGTGGGGAACTCGACGGTGCTTGGATCGGCCACGTCGTCGAACGTGGAATCCGAAGATGTGAACGACTTGGTGACGGCCTGACCGTTGATCGAGCCGCTGAACTTGAACGTGTACACGCCCGGCGCGGTCGGGATGATCGGCGCAAGGAACACGCCGTGGCTCCCGAGGCCGGTGTCGGAGTCGAACGACAGCTCGGGCTGCATCGGCGGGAACGACTGGTTGCCGGTGCTCACCACCACTCTGAGCGAGTTGCCGATGTCGTCGACCGGCTGCAGCGTCGCTGCGTCCTTCACGCCGAGATACACGGCATTGGGTTGACCGCTGTAGGTCGGCTCCACGTCCCAACCGACCGTGATCTGGTACTTGCCCACCACCGTGACCACATGGGCGGACGCCGGAGCTGCCGACGCCAGCAGCAGCATCGCGGTCAACGCACCGGCTCCCATCAGTGCCGCGAGTGCGGCCGCCAGCCGCTTCATTGCCCCCATCGAAGCCTCCTCTGTGTCCCAACGACGTGCATGTTCAACAATCAGGTCGTCCGAACCTCGTCGGAAGTTCCCGTGCCGGCTGGTGCGCAGCACTGTAGGTGGACGGGCGATCAGACCGCGTCCGCCTCCTGAGCGAGCTGTACGAGCTCAGTCCGGGCGCGAGCCACTCGGGAGCGGATCGTTCCCACCGCGCAATCGCACACGTCGGCGGCCTCTTCGTAGGTGAGCCCGACGAGCTGGGTCAGCACGAACGCGGCGCGCCGATCGGGGTCGAGCGCGCGCACGAGCTGGTCGAGGTCGATGCCACTCCCGGGCTCGGGCGCAGCATGCCGCACGGTCAGCGTGGCGAGGCGAAACACGCGACGGCGCGCCCGCGTGCGGCGCCGCACCTCGTCGGCGCACACCCGCCGGGCGATGGCCAACAACCACTGCAGCACCGGCCCCTCGGCGCGATAGTTGGGGAGCGCGCGCAGGGCCCGCACGTACGTGTCCTGCACGAGGTCGTCGGTGTCGTCGCCGGAACCGAGGAACGAGCACAGCTCCCACACCTTGGGCTGGGTCTCGCGCACGAACCGCCGCGCGGCCACGTGGTCGCCAACGGCGGCGGCCAGGGCCAACCGGCTCAGCTCGTCCATCCCCACCATTCTTGCCGAACGGCGAGGATCGCGCCGGTCAACGGGAACTCTCGTCGCCCACGCGACGACCTGATCGATGTGAGGATCGAGCCGACCTGCGCCGAGGTGCAAGAGGCCATCTCGGCGTCGCTCGACGGCGAGGAGCCGAACCTCGACCACACCACCGTGGATCGGCACATCGCGACGTGCGAGGCTTGTGCCGCGTTCGGCGACGCGGCGAGCGGTATGCACGCCGCGGTGCGTGTGCGGCCCGCGCCCGACGTTCCCGACCGCACGCGAGCGATCCTCGCCGCGGCGAGCGCTCCCGACCGTGCACCGCTCTGGTTGGCCGTCAGGCTGGCGCTCGCGGCCGTGGCCGTTGTGGAAGGCGTGATCTTCATGCCCGCGTTCCTCTACGGCAACGACGGCGAGGGTGTGCCCACCCACGCGGCGCGCCATCTCGGTGCGTTCGGCCTCGCGTTCGCGGTGGCGTTGCTCGTGGTCGCGATCCGCCCCCGTCAGGCTCGCAGCCTCGTGCCGATGACCGTGACACTCACAGTGGCGATGATGGCGGCGGCCATCGTCGACACGATCAA
>DASXZO010000093.1:0-10007 GCA_036501845.1 Acidimicrobiia bacterium
GACGGTGTCGACGCGCTCGCCGGCCTCGAGCTCGGCGGCGTACCGATCGCCACAGTGCTGTCGCAACGCACCGGACTTCCGGCGCGTTTCGTGCGCAAGCAGGCCAAGGAGTACGGCACGTGCCGTCTCGCCGAAGGCGGCGACGTCGACGGCGAGCGGTTGCTCGTGGTGGAAGACGTGGTCACGTCGGGCGGGGCCGTGGTGGATGCGGTGCGCGAGCTGCGCGCTCGCGGCGCGGTGTGCGAGCGTGCGGTGTGCGTGATCGACCGTGAGTCGAGCGGGCGCGAGAACCTCGCCGAGATCGGCGTGGCGCTCGATGCGCTGTTCACGATGAGCGAGCTGAAGGCCGTGGCCTCAGGTCTGTGAGCCGCGGCACTGCTGCACGAGCCGGTCGACTTCCGCGGTTTCCGCGTTGCTCAGATCGCCGGCGTTGGTCAGCTCGTTGCGCACGTAGAGGTCGGTGCCCTGCGGGCTCACCCCGGTGAACGGCACGTGGCGGATCGCGGCCTGGTGGCGATTGATCTCCACATATTGGTCGCTGTAGTACTTGCTGAGGCCGTTCACGAAGCACGCCGCCTCGGCCTTCGACCAGCCCACCTTCACGAGGTCGGCCTCGGCGTGGGTGGTGGTGTATTCGGCGATCGAGCACCCGCCGAGCACGGCCACGGCGGCCGCGACGCCGATCGCACGCCACAGTCCTCGCTTCACGGCCGCGCACGCTATCGGCGGCAGTGGCGATGAATTTGCTCGGGCTGGGGCGTCGTACCGCTGTGCAGCGGTTGAGGACGGTCGCGTTCGTGGCCTTCGCCGCCGACGACATCGAGCGCGCCCGCCGGCCCCTGGTGCAGTCGGGCGCGATCGACATCGCCACGGTCGACGTGATCGCACGCCTACGCCTGCGAGCCGCGCGAGCCGGCCTCGAGATGACGCTCCACGGTGTGTGCCCGGAACTCGTCGCGCTCCTGCAGATCACGGGGCTGGCGACGAACCTGGGGATGGCAACGAGCGGTTGAGGCCGGCGACCCGCTCGGCGCGCCCCGATGTGCCCTCAGTCGATGTGCGTGGGCAGACCGAAGCGGGCGAAGAGCCGGGTGTCGAGGTCGAGGAAGTAGTGCGTGCCCGCGATCGCGCCGCAATCGAGCTCCAACACGATGATCGACCACGGCGAGTACCCGCCCGCAGGATCGGGCTTGTACTGCGCGAACGCGGGCTCGCCGTTGGCGCCGACGGGAAACAAACGCGAACCGCGACACGCGTTCCCCGGACCCACCATCCAACGTGCAACCTCGTCGGAGTCGTTGAGCCACAACGTGTACGGCGGCATCGACATCACCACGTCGTCGCGGAGCAGCGCGACGAGCGCCGGGATGTCGTAGCGCTCGAAGGCGTCGACGAAGCGACCGAGCAGAGCCTGCTGATCGGCTGAGACGCTGCCCACCGACGCGGCGTCGAGGTCGGCGTCGGCGAGCGTGGCGCGGGCGCGCTGCAGCGCGCTGTTCACCGACGCCACCGAGGTGTCGAGCAGCTCGGCGACCTCGCTCGCCTGCCAGCGCAGCACTTCGCGCAAAATCAGCACGGCGCGCTGGCGCGCCGGGAGGTGTTGCAGCGCGTTCACGAACGCGAGCCGCACCGACTCACGCTCCACGATCACCTCGGCCGGATCGTCGGGCGTGCCGAACACGTCGCCGTCCGGAATCGGTGTGAGCCACGTGTGCTCCGCGAGCTGCGCGCCGTCGAACGCATCGGTGGTGGACGCCGGGCCGAGATCCATCGGCCGCGCGCGCCGTTGATTGCTGCGCAGCATGTCGAAGCACACGTTCGTGGCGATGCGATACACCCATGAACGCAGCGACGAGCGGCCTTCGAACCTGTCAATTGCGCGCCACGCGCGCACCATCGTCTCCTGCACAGCGTCGTCGGCCTCGAACGCGGAGCCGAGCATGCGGTAGCAGTACGCGGTGAGCTCGCGTCGGAATTCGTCGAGCTGTTCCAGTGTCGCGTTGTCCTGGTCGAGCGTCATCGCGCGCATGGTAGGAGTCGAGCCTCCGACGGTCCTAGGGGAACTTGGTCAACCGGCGTTGGTGAGCGGCTGGAGCAGCCGGAAGCCCGCGCCCGTGGAATCGACGGCCGCAGCAAGCCGGCCGTACGGCGTGTCCTCGGCCCGCTGCACCACCGCGCCGCCGAGCTTCTCGACGCGCTCGAGTGTGGCGTCGGCGTCGTCGACACCGAAGTACACCGCCCAGTGCGGCGGCACTCCTTCGGGCAAGAAGCTCGAGGCGTCGATCACCCCGGCCAGCGCCTCTCCGTCGATCTCGAGCAATGCGTAACGGAACTCGGGCGTGTCGGCTGTGAGCTCGAGGTTCCACGCGAACACGTCGCGGTAGAACTCGAGGCTCGCGTCGTACGCGCGCGTGTGGAGCTCGAACCACGACGGCGTGCCGCTTTCGCCGTACACGCCGAAGCCCTTGTGCAGGCCCGGCTGCCAGAGCCCGATTGCCGCGCCGCCCGCATCGGCGACCATCGCCATCACGCCGAGGTCCGCCACCGGCATCGGCGGCAGGTGCGTCTGCCCGCGATGCGCAGCCGCGCGATCGACGTTCGCCTGTGCGTCGTCCACGGCCAGGTACACCGACCACACGTCGGGCTGCGCCGACGTTCCGTCGTTGCGCATGCATCCACCTACCTGCACTCCGTCGCGCAAGAAGTTCACATAGCCGCCGAACTCCGGGCCGGGATCGTCGACGGTCCAGCCGAAGATCTCGCCGTAGAACTGCTTGCTCGCCTCTTGATCGCTGGTGAGCAGGTCGACCCAGCAGGGTGCGCCAAGGGGTGCGGTGGCACGAGCCGTCATAGGGGTTCCCTCGTATTCGGTGCTGTGGCGTCGTCTCCGTACAGACGGATGAGCTGCGCCCAACTCATCGGTGCGGTCCGAGACCCGTGCCCCGAGCGGGTACCCTGGTGCCGGCGCCGTGTATTTGCGGTGCCCATGCTCATGTTTGGGAGCAGCGCCCGGTTGTGATGGCGCCGCTGCTCCGACTCGATCTTCGTTGCTCGTTTGACGGCGCTCGAGAACGTGCGCCAGTCCGATCAACCAAAGAAATACAACGCGCCGCGCAACGACGCGCGGCAAGGAGAAATTGTGTCCACATTCCACGATCTCGGCGTGCCCGCCGACCTCGTCGACGCGCTCCAGCGCGCCAACATCACCGAACCGTTCCCCGTGCAAGTCGCGACGATCCCCGACGCGCTCGCCGGCACCGACGTGTGCGGGAAAGCCCCGACCGGTTCGGGCAAGACCCTCGCGTTCGGCATCCCGCTCGTCGTGCGAGTCCAGGCGGCCCGGCCCCGCAGGCCGCGTGCGTTGGTGCTCGCACCCACTCGCGAGCTTGCCGCACAGATCCACAAAGACCTCGAGTTGCTCGGCGCCTCGCGCAACAAGCGCGTGTGCACCGTGTACGGCGGCGTCGGTTACGAGAAGCAGAAGAAAGCGTTGCGCCGCGGCGTGGAGATTCTCGTCGCCTGCCCCGGACGGCTCCGCGACCTCATGGAGCAGAACGCGGTGCGTCTCGACTCGGTGGAGATCGTCGTGATCGACGAGGCCGACCGTATGGCCGACATGGGTTTTCTCCCCGAGGTACGCAAGATCCTCGACGAGACGTCGGCCGACCGCCAGACCCTGCTGTTCTCGGCAACTCTCGACGGCGACGTCGCGGTGCTGCAGCGCAAGTACCAGCGCGACAACGCCGTGACCTACTCGGTGGCGAGCGAAGCCGACGACGCCGCCATCGACCACCTTTTCGAGGAACTCGACCCCACCGAACGTGTGGCGCGCACCGCCGAGCTCGTGCGCAAGTACGGCTCCACCATCGTATTCACGCGTACGCGCCACGGTGCCGAACGGCTCGCCAAGCAGCTCAAGGCGGCCGGCGTCGACGCCGCGGCAATCCACGGTGGACTGTCGCAGAACAAGCGCGACCGCGCGCTCGCAGCCTTCAAGAGCTACAAGGCCGAAGCGCTCATCGCCACCGACGTTGCCGCGCGCGGCATCCACGTGGATGCGGTTGCGTGCGTGGTGCACTTCGATCCGCCGGTCGACTCCAAGACCTATGTGCACCGTTCGGGCCGCACCGCACGCGCCGGCGCAACCGGCACGGTCGTGTCGTTCGTGGCGCGCGACCAGCGCGCCGCGTCACGCGCACTCCGCAAGCAGCTCGGCCTGTTGCCGGAATCGAGCGAACCGACTCGATCGAGCCGCGACGGTCGCGACAATCGCGATGGCCGTGTCGGGCGCGACAACCGCGGCAAGAACAGCGGCGCCGGGCGCGGGAACCGGCGGCGCAGCCAACCGGAGCGTCGGCGCGCCTCGACCCCGAGCAATCGCTGAGAGTTCAGTGCTTGGTGACGCGTTGCAATTGCCGTCACCGAGCAACCACTCGGTGCGCGAGGGGGGACTTGAACCCCCACGTCCTTGCGGACACAGGAACCTGAATCCTGCGCGTCTGCCAATTCCGCCACTCGCGCTCATGGGAGACGGCACGCTAGCCCTTTGGTGTCGCTCTCCCGCCGTCGAAGCCGGTCGGTAGCCTCTTTCTGTGGTGCTGCAGGGCTTCGAGCGTCGCCTCGAACGCCTCGTGGAAGGTGCGTTCGGGCGTGCCTTCCCGAGTGGAGTGCAGCCGGTCGAGATCGGCCGGCGGATCGCGCGCGAGATCGACGACGGTCGCCAACTCGGGCCGCGCGGCGCGACCGCTCCGAACCATTTCGAGGTCTCGCTGTCGCCCGACGACGATGCGCGCTTCGCGAGCTTCCGCGACGCACTGTCGTCGGAGCTCACCGACGCGGCGCGTGAGCACGCGCGCGCCACTGGCTGTCACTTCGTCGGGCCGGTCACGGTCGCGTTCCTGGTCGACGAGCACCACCACCGAGGTGCCTTCGACGTCCACGCCCGCATCGTTCAGGGCGCGGCGCCGCTCGACGCGACGCTGGTGGCCCCCGACGGGCGGCGCGTGCAGCTCGCGCCCGGCGTCAACGTGATCGGGCGGTTGCCCGAATGTGCGGTGCCGCTGTCCGACCCGCAGTCGAGCCGCCACCACGCCGAGCTGCGGCGGGCCGCCGACGGCGTGACGCTCGTGGATCTCGGCTCCACCAATGGCACCTACGTGAACGGTGTGCGGGTCCACGACCAGGAACTTCGCGACGGCGACACGATCCGGGTGGGCAACACCACGTTGCTCTTCGAGGAGCGCTGAGTGTCGGATGCGGCACTAGGGATCCTGAAGGGTTGCCTGCTCGCGCTGGTGTACCTCTTCCTGTTGCGGGTGGTGCTGCTCGTGGCGTCCGAGCTGCGCGGCACCCCCGGGCTGGGGCGCGCGGCCGTTCCCGCGAGCAACGCGCCGCCCGCCGTGGCCATGGCCAAGCCCGCCAAGGCGCGACGCGGGGCGGCGCGGCGTGATCCGGCCGCCGGCTGGCGCCTCGTCGTCACCGAGCCGGCCGCCACGCGCGGCGCGACGTTCGCGGTCGACGGCGAGCTGACCATCGGGCGAGGCGGCGGCTGCACGGTCACGCTCCCCGGCGACACATACGCATCCACCGTGCACGCGCGCGCGTATCACGCCGGCGCCGACCTGTGGATCGAAGACCTCGACAGCACGAACGGCACGTTCGTGAACGGCACGCGAGTGGAGTCGCCCGTGCACCTGCAACGCGGCGACAAGGTCCGCGTCGGCAGCACTGTGCTCGAGGTCGCGCAGTGAAACTGCTCGCCGGCTACGCCACCGACGTCGGCCGTGTGCGCGACGGCAACGAAGACTCGTTCGTGGTCGATCGCGCGCTCGCGCTGTTCGCGGTCGCCGACGGCATGGGCGGTCATCTCGGCGGCGAGGTGGCGAGCCGCACTGCGATCGAAGCATTGCGCGCCGCGATGGCCGGCGGCACCACCATCGAGGACGCGATGCATCGCGCCAACGCCGCGGTGTTCGAGCGCGCCGGCACCGACGAGTCGCTCTACGGCATGGGCACCACGCTCACTGCTGTGGTCCCGGGCAGCGCATCTGATCTCGTGATCGGCCACGTCGGTGATTCGCGCGCCTACCTCCTGCGCAGCGACGAGTTGCGGCGCGTCACGGAAGACCACAGCCTCGTGGAAGATCTCTTGCGCGAAGGCCGCATCACCGAGGAACAGGCCGCCGTACACCCGCAACGCAACATCATCACGCGCGTCGTCGGCGTCGAGCCCGAAGTGGACGTCGACCTCTACACGCTGGAGGTCGCGGTCGACGATCGGTTGCTGATCTGCTCGGACGGCCTCACGACGATGGTCGACGAACCCGGCATCGAGGCCGTGCTGCGCGACGTGGCCGAGCCACAAGCCGTCGCGGAGCGACTGGTCGACGCCGCGCTTGCTGCCGGCGGCACCGACAACGTCACCGTCGTGGTGATCGACGTGCGCGAGCTCGGCGACCACACCGAGGTGGAGGCCGCGGCAGGCAACGACGAGAGCACCGACGACGGCACCACCGTGCTTCCGCGCGTGGAAGGCGCCGACGCCTACGCCGAATTGGCGGCCGACCTCACCGGCGAGCTCGCGAGCGATGGTGGTGCCCAACGCCTGGAACACGCGCTCGGCGACGGGTCCGTGTACATGGAGGTGCGGCCGAGCCGCACCAGACGCACGCTGCGAGCCGCGTTCTGGACCGTGGTGACGCTCGCACCGATCGCCGCCGTGGGCACCATCGGATACGTGGTGTACCGCAACGACACCCCCACCACGAGCGTGCCCAGCACCACCATCAGCAGCACGCAGGTGACCACGACGAGCGCGCCGGCACTGTTCGGCGTGCCGACGACCGCGCCTGGGGGCCCGTGAGCACCATCACTGCCCTCGGCCGCCGCCGACGGAACCACGAGCTCGGGCTCGGAGTGCACGCCATCGCCATCGTCGTCGGTGCCTACATCCTGCTCGCACTGGCGAGCGGGCCGAACCTTCCGCCCGAAACGCCGATCATCCTCGCGGCGACCGCAGGGCTCTATCTCGTGGCGCACCTCGCGCTGCGACGCTTCGCGCCGAATGCCGACGGCACGATCATCCCGGTGGTCGCCACCCTCAACGGCCTCGGCTTCGTGGCCATCTCGCGGCTCGTGCGCGACAGCGACATCAAGAGCGTGCACCATCTCGCCACTGTCCAGGCCACGTGGACCGCGCTCGGCGTGGCGATTTTCGTGGCGACGCTCGCGATCGTGCGCGAACCGCGCATGTTGGTGCGGTACCGCTACACGAGCGCATTCGTGGGCGGCGTCCTGTTGCTCCTCCCGCTCGTGCCCCACCCGATCGGCGAAACGATCAACGGCGCGCGCATCTGGGCGAAGCTCGGTCCGATCTCGTTCCAGCCCGGCGAGCTGGCCAAGGTGCTGCTGGTGATCTTCTTCGCCGGTTACCTCGTGGATCGTCGCGAGCTGCTCGCCGAGGGCACACGAAAATTCGGCCCCATACGGGTGCCCGCGTTCCGTCACCTCGCTCCGCTGCTGGCGGTGTGGGCGCTGTCGATCCTCGTGCTCGTGGCCGAACAGGATCTCGGCTCGTCGCTGCTGTTGTTCAGCGTGTTCGTGGCGATGCTGTTCGTCGCCACCAACCGCCCGATCTATCTGGCGGGAAGCGCGGTGCTGTTCGGTGCGGGCGCGTTGTTCGCGTACAAGCTCGTGAGCCACGTGCGGGTGCGCGTCGACACGTGGATCGATCCGTGGCACCAGGCTCAGACCGGCGGCTACCAGATCATCCAGTCGTGGTACGCGTTCGCCGCGGGAGGCCTGTCGGGGCGCGGCCTCGGGCTCGGTTCGCCCGACAAGGTGCCCGTTGCCGTGAGCGACTTCATCCTCGCGGCAATCGGTGAGGAGCTCGGCCTGCTCGGCACCATCGCGGTGGTGTTGCTGTTCCTGCTGCTCGTCGGCGCGGGGTTCCGCGCCGCGATCGATCACCCCGATCCCTTCGCCAAGCTGCTCGCCACCGGCCTCACCGTGATCATCGGCGTGCAGGCGTTCGTGATCATCGGCGGCGTGACTCGACTCATCCCGCTCACCGGAGTGACGCTGCCGTTCGTGTCTTACGGCGGCTCGTCGCTGCTCGGCAACTTCATCTTGATCGCGCTGCTCGCACGCGTCTCCGACGGCGCGTCGCTCGCCCCGCAGCAGCAGCAACCCGCCGTGCCCGTGCGCGTCGCGGCGTGGGACGGCGTGTCGTGAACCGCTCGATCCGTCTCGTGGGCTTCGGGGTCGTGGTGCTGATGCTGGCGCTCGTCGCGCAGCTCAGCTACGTGCAGCTCGTCCGGGCCAAGGCGCTGAACGCCGACCCCAACAACTTTCGGGTGAGCCGGCACGACTTCGTGCACGCGCGCGGCAACATCCTCACCAGCGACGGCAAGGTGATCGCGCTGTCGAAGCGCGTGCCCGACGACCTGAAGTACCTGCGCGTGTATCCCTACAAGGGTCTGTACGCGCAGGTGACCGGATTCGAATCACTGCTGTACGGCGCCACCGGCGTGGAGAGCTCCTACAACTCGGCGCTGCTCGGCCACGACCTCAGCACCGTGCAATCGCTGCTCCATCCGAACACCACGGAGAACGTGCGCACGAGCATCGACTCGCGCGCGCAGCAAGCTGCGGCCGACGGCCTGGCGAACCGCCGCGGGTCAGTGGTGGTGCTCGACGCGCAGACCGGCGGGATCGTGGCGATGTTCTCGAACCCGAACTACGACCCGAACGACCTCTCCACGCACGACCCCGCGCATGCACGCTCGGTGTTCGAAGCCGACCAGCGCAACCCCGCGAACCCAATGCTCGCGCGCACCTACCGCGAGCTGTATCCGCCCGGCTCCACCTTCAAGATCGTGACGGCCACCACCGGCCTGCGCACCGGTGTGGTCAACCTGCTGAGCCCGTTCCCCGTGGTGCGGTCGATTCCGTTGCCGCAGACGAACGGGCGCACGCTCTCGAACTTCGGCCACGAGCTCTGCGGCGGCACGCTCGTGGAGAGCTTTGCCCAGTCGTGCAATACCTCGTTCGGCAAGCTCGCGCTCGACATCGGCGACGCGCTCACCGACGGTGCCCACGATTTCGGGTTCGGCACGCCGCCACCGCCGCTCGACCTGGCGCCGGCAATGGTGGAGAGCCAGGGTCCCAACACTGCACGCGGCGACTTTGCGCACAACGAGCCCGCGTTCATGCTCGACGCCATCGGCCAGAACGACATCGTCACCACGCCGTTGCAGATGGCACTCACAGCCGAGGCCGTGGCCACCGGCGGCCGCATCCTGGTGCCGCACGTGCTCCAGGACATCGAGACCAATACCGGTGACGTCACGCGGCGCGCCGCCACCACGACCTGGCGCACAGTGATGCCGCAGCCGATCGCGACCGAGCTCAACAGCATGATGGTGCAGGTCGTGAACGACGGCACCGGTACTCCCGCGAAGGTTCCCGAATTCCAAATCGCGGGCAAGACAGGTACTGCTGAAACCGGCGTTCCTGGTGAGCAGCCCCACGCGTGGTTCGTGGGTTTCGCGCCGGCCGCCCATCCCCGTTATGTGGTCGCGGTGCTCGTGGAGCACGGCGGCAACCCCAACAGTGAAGTGACCGGTGGCGCGATTGCGGCACCGATCGCGCGACAAGTCCTTCAGGCGTTGCTCGGCTGATCGCAAGCACGCGCAACGCACATTTCGTCAACAAGCCTTTGGATAGGGTGCAGATCCGGCATGTCAGCTGTGGGCCAGGTGTTCGGAAACCGTTACGAGATCGAGAGTTCGGTCGCGCGCGGCGGCATGGCGGAAGTGTTCCTCGCGCACGATCGCACGCTCGATCGCCGTGTCGCGCTCAAGGTGCTGTTCGCCGAGTACGCGCGCGAACCGTCTTTCGTCGAGCGCTTCCGGCGTGAGGCACAGTCGGCCGCGGCGCTGAACCATCCGAACATCGTCTCGATCTACGACTGGGGCCAGGAGAAGGGCACGTACTTCATCGTGATG
>DASXZO010000094.1:0-14215 GCA_036501845.1 Acidimicrobiia bacterium
GGGGCTCACGACCGCGCTGGCGCTGGGTCGGGCCGGGCACGAAGTGGTGTTGCTGGAGCGCGACGCCACGCCGATGCCGTCCGACGCGCACGAGGCCTTTCGCTGGCAGCGACGTGGCGCGCCGCAGGTGCGGCACTCGCACGCACTGCTCGCGCGGCTGCGCAACACGCTCGCGGATCGCGCGCCCGACGTGCTCGCCGAGCTCCTCGCCGAGGGCGCCACCGAGATCGCGTTCTGTGCCGACCCGCCCGACACACTCACCGATCGCGACCCGCGGCCCGGCGACGACCAGCTGGTGGCACTGGCGTGCCGCCGCACCACCTTCGAATGGGTGTTGCGCCGCGAAGCGCTCGCGACGCCGGGCGTCGATCTGCGCGACGGCGTCGCCGTGCTCGGTCTGCTGGCCGCGGCGCAGGAGGCCGACGGCCGCGCGCCACATGTGCGCGGTGTGCGCATCGACGGGCCCGAGGGTGACGGCGTGCTCACCGCCGATCTCGTGGTCGACGCGGGCGGGCCGCGCTCCGCCGGGCGCGATTGGCTCGTCGACATCGGCGTAGCGGCGCCGCCCGAAGACATCTTCGAGAGCGGCATCGTGTACCTCTCGCGCTTCTACGAACTGGTCGACGGGGCTGAGCCGCCCGAGGTGCAGGGCCCGCTGGTGGGCGAGCTCGGCTACCTCAAGTTCGCGGTGTTTCCGGGTGACAACCGCACGTTCTCGATCACCCTCGCGGTAGGTGCCGACGACCGTGAGCTGCGCGCTCGACTCGCCGAGCCCGATGTGTTCGAGCGCGCGGTTGGCGCGTTGCCGGCGGCGGTGCCGTGGCGCGACGGTTGTAGCACGCCGATCACGGGCGTCGAGCTGATGGCCGGGTTGCGGAATCGCCGCCGCACCTTCGTGGTCGACGGCGCGCCGATCGTCACCGGGTTCGTCGCGCTGGGTGACGCCGCGATCTGCACGAACCCGCTCTACGGACGGGGTTGCTCGCTTGCGGTGGTGCACGCGTTCGGGCTGGCCGACGCGCTCGCCGATTCGGAAGGCGATCCGGTTGCGCTCGCACTCTCGCTGCACGACTTCACGCGCCGCGAGCTCGATCCCTGGTATCGCGCGGCAGTGCAGCAGGACCGCGAGTCGCAGGAGGTGCACGCGGGCGCGTCCGAGCCGTCGCCTACACCGTTTCTCGACGACGTCGCGGCCGCCGAAGGCGACGACTACGTGGATCCGCGCGCGTGGGCTCGTGAGCTGTTCCGCGAAGGGCTGCTCCCCGCGATCCGCACGTCGCCAATCGTGTTCCGCGCGTTCCTGCGCTGGTTCAACCTGCTCGCCACGCCTGACGCGCTCGTGCAGGACGGCGAAGTGATCATGGCCGCGCTGGAGTCGTACCAGAACCGCGAGCACCATCCGGTGGATCCGATCCCCGGGCCGCCCGACCGCGACGCCCTCCTCGCCCTCCTGTAGTGCTCTAGTTCGAACGCGCGACGGGCGTCGTAAAGCGTCGCTATTCGACGCTTTACGACGCCCGTCGGTCAGTAGTCGAGGAGGGTGCGGAGGTCGCGCTCGATGTCGGCGGCTTGTGGGAGTGTGGCGTTCTCGAGGCCCGGCTCGTAGCCCACGAGCACGTCGGGCGCGGCGAGCCGCAGCACCGGTGCGGCGAGGTATTCGAAGCACTCGTCGGCCACGAACGCGGCAACTTCGGCGCCGAAGCCGGCGGTGAGCGTGTCCTCGTGCACCACGAGCAGCCGGCCCGTGCGCCTCACCGATTCGGCCACGATCTCTTGGTCCCACGGCACGATCGAGCGCAGGTCGATCACCTCGACCTGACCACCGTCGGGGTCGACGCTGTTGGCGGCCTGCTTGGCGCGCTGCACGGTGGCGCCCCACGTGACGATGGTGGCCGCGTCACCCGCACGCACGGTTGCGCCGCGCCCGAACGGCAGCGTCCAGTCGAGTGGCGGCATCGGATCGCGGTTGTAACCCTGGCGGTAGAGGTGCTTGTGCTCGAGGAACAGCACCGGATCCTCTGACGCGCGAAAGGCCGTGCGCAGCAGGCCCACCGCATCGCGTGCACGCGACGGGAACACCACTTGCAAGCCGGGAACGTGCGCAAACATCGACTCGCCCGAATGGCTGTGCCAGATCGCGCCGCCCTGCAGGTAGCCGCCCGTCGCGACACGCACTACGAGCGGGCATGACCACGCGCCGTTCGAGCGCCATCGTGTGGTCGCAGCTTCCTGCGTGAGTTGCTGCAGCGCAGGCCAGATGTAGTCCATGAACTGGATCTCGGCGCACGGCCGCAAGCCGCGCAATGCCATCCCCACTCCGCGCCCGACGATGTTCGCCTCCGCCAACGGCGTGTTGAAGCACCGCGATTCACCGAACCGCCGTTGCAGCCCGAATGTCACGCCGAACACGCCACCCTTGCCGGGCACCTCGTCGAGCACGTCGGGATCGGCGTCGGCCACATCTTCGCCGAACACGCGAATGCGCTCGTCGCGTTCCATCTCTTCGTGCAGGCTCCGCCGGATCGCCTCACCGAGGGTGATGGTCTCAACTTCACCCCCGTTCGCCTGCGGCTCGCGCCCCGAGGGGCTTTCGGACGCTCGCGCAGTGCGTGCGAGCACGTGGTCGAGCGCGCTTGAGGGATCCGGGCGCGGGGCTGCGAGGGCGCGTTCGGCGGCGGCACGAACTTCGTCGCGCGTCTCCTCGCGCATCCGCTCGCAGTCCTGCTTGGTGAGCGCGCCGCGACGCACAAGCCTGCGTTCGAGCAACACGATCGGATCGTGCACCTGCTCGTCGTCGAGCTCGTCGTGAGTCCGGTATTTCTTCTGGTCGTCGGAAAGCGAGTGCGAATACGGACGGGTGACGGTGGCATGCACGAGCACGGGGCCCACACCGGCACGCGCGTGCGCCACCGCGTTGGCACCCTTGGTGCGCACCTGGAAGTAGTCGCGGCCGTCCATCTTCACGATGTGCAACCCGCGGAATCCGCGCACGAGCTCCGAGATCGGTGCGGGCGACTGATCGGCGGCGCGTACTGAAATCGCGTAACCGTTGTCGGCCACCACGTAGAGCACCGGCAAGTGCAAGCGGCACGCGGTGTTGAGCGACTCCCAGAACTCGCCTTCGCTCGTGGCGCCGTCACCGAGCGACACGTACGTGATCTCGTCGCCGGTGGCGCTGCAGTCGTACAGGTCGCGTCGCCGCCCGATGTAGCGCGCCGATTCGGCGCAGCCGACGGCCGGCAGGCACTGGCTTCCGGTGCAGCTCGTCTGGCTCACGATGTTGCGCGCCCGATCGCCGAAGTGGCACGGCATCTGGCGGCCGCCCGACGCGGGATCGTCGGCCGAACCGACGGCCTGCAGCAGGATCTCGTAGGGCGACACACCGAGCCCGAGCACGAGCGCACGGTCGCGGTAGTAGGGGAAGAACCAGTCGACGCCGGGCCGCAACGATCGCGCCAGTCCGAGCAGCAAGGCCTCGTGCCCGGCACCAGAGATCTGGAAGAACACTCGGCTCTGTTGACGCAGCGCGATCTCGCGGTCGTCGAGCTGGCGTGACACGAGGGCGAGCCGGTAGTCGGCCACCGCCTCGTCGAGCGGCACCTCGGGTGCCTCACGCGGCTTCGTCGTGGTGGTCAAGGTGTCTGGAGGCTACGACCGTGCGGAGTCGCTCGCGCGGGATCGCGTGCGGTTCTACGCTCGGTTTCGTGAGCACGGCACAACCGCTGCCGCTGCCGTGGCGGGTCCGAGCGCCGCGGGTGCGGCCCGCCGGATTCGTGCCGCCGCGGATCCGGTTCGGCCACGCGTCCGGGAACGGTGGCGGCGCGGTCGACGAGCGCATTCCGTTCAGCCGTGTACGCGCCCGTGCCGCGCTCGCGCTGCTCGACTCGAAAGCGACAGCCGCCCATGCGCATGTTGTGGTGCCATGCGACTACAGCGCGGTCGACGCGGCCCGCGCCGGCGCGCGCGCCACGTTCGCCGCTGTCGAGGGGTTCTCCCTCACCGCGCTCCCGTTCGTGGCGGTTGCCGTGTGCCGAGCATTGCGAGCGTTTCCCGACGTGAACGTCACCGTGGCCGACGACGGCTCGATCGTCGAGCATCGCGGAGTGGCGTTGGGCGTCGCGGTCGACCTCGCCCACACCGGATTGGTGGTGCCGGTAGTTCGCGATGCCGACGTGCTGACCCTGCGCGGGCTGGCCCGTGCTATTCACGGGATCGCGGCGCAGGCACGCGACAAGATGCTGCGGCCCGACGACCTGATGGGTGGAACGTTCACGATCACGAATCCGGGCTCGCACGGCACCGCGCTGTCGTTCCCGATCATCCACCGCCCCCAGGCGGCGATCCTCGTGACCGACGGCGTGCACAAATCAGTGGTGGCCGGCACCACGCAGAGCCAGCTCGACATCCGGCCGATCGGCATGCTCGGGCTCGGGTTCGACCATCGCGTGATCGACCATCACACCGCCGGTGCCTTCACCGCGTTCGTGCGCGACGAACTGCAATCGACGGATTGGTCAAGGCACTTGCGCTGACGTGCAGGCGCGGCATGGCGCGCAGGGAGCTCGCCGCCGAGCGCAGGCGAGGCAATTATCCATGCAGGCGAGGCAATTATGGGAGGTTGTACGTCTTGATCCAGGCCTTGATCTGACCGGCCTCGACCCAGGCGTGCCACACCACCAGTTGGGTCTTGCTCGAGAACCGCATCGTGATGTCCGGACCCTGCTTCGAGTCGTGGGGGAGCGTCCAGCCCGAGTTGGCGATGGCAAAGGCGCTGATCGTGCGCTTGTTCACCCAGTGGACCCGCACCCGGCCGGCGTCGTGCACGGTGAACACCCGTGCACCGTCAGGCTGCGGCGCCTTTGTGGTGGTGGTCGTGGTTCCGGGCGCGCGAGTGGTGGTGGTCGTCGGTTGTTTGTCCGGCGGCGCGGTGCCCGGATTCGTGCTCGTGGTCGAGCCTTCGGTGGTGGTGCTGCCAGCCGCGTGCACGCGAGCCGCGAGCTCACGAGCAGCTGCCGTGGTGGTTGTGCTGCCGGGGTCGGTGGAGGCGCCCGTGTGCTTGGGCGCGGCCGCGCTCGTGGTGGGCGCCGCCGCGGCGCGGATCACCAAGTTGCCGGGGCCCGACGGGCCACCGTTCAATACGGCAAGATTCATCCCACCTGCGGTGAGCAGCGCGCCCACCGATATGGCGACTGTGCCGCCGGTCTTGAGCATCGTTCGGAACATCCCGCCGTGCGCCTCCCTGCCCGCCCACTCATTCATCGGCTCGCGACGGGGGATTCGTGAGGCCTACGTCCCAACGCTTCGTGGTTTCCCATTCCGACCCTGGCCACGGACCGTGAGACGCGCTGTGGCGATGACGCCGGCGGTGGTCGGAGGACGATGCTCGACCACGCGCCGCGGCGCGCTGGTGTCGGCGGTCACAATCATGGGCCCGTCGGATTTCTCGTGAGGTGTTGGTGACAGACGCAGCCAAGTACGTGGGCCGGCGAACGGTCGTGGTGACACCTGACGGCGCCGGCGGCGCCCAATCGATGGGCGAGTCGATCGTGGCCGAACTCGTGGCGGCGGGTGTGGAGGTGCACGGAGTAGCGGGGGAGCACGGTGGTCGGCCGAGCGGCGTGGCGAGCTGGAACACGTGCGACCTCGGCTCGGTCGAGGCTCTCGACGGCGCGCTGGCGCGCATCGGAGCCGTGGTGCAGCACGTGTTCCACTGCGAGCCGACGACCGCGGCGTTCGGAGCCGTCGCCTTCGCGGCCCGCCCGTTGATGCCGGTGGGTGGCTCGATCGTGGCCGTCGGGTCGGTCGAAGCTGGCGTCGACGGGTTCGTGCACGCGCACGCCGGCGAGTTCGCGGGCGACCAGATCCGCCTCGTCGTCGCCGCTTCCGACGATGCTCTCGAGGCGGGCGCGCTGGGCTTGGCATGAGCCTGGCGCCTGGGCCAAAGTAGAACGCGTTTCACCGCCGCGGGCGGTGTCGCGGATAGGGAGACTGCATGTACGTCGGGTACAGCAAGGAGCACGAGGCGCTGCGCGACGAGCTGCGCGCCTATTACGACAAGCTCATCACGCCCGAGGTCGAGGAAGACCTGCGCAAGGGCGAGGGCATCGGGCCCACGTCGAAGGCCGTCTGGAAGCAGATGGCTGCCGACGGCTGGTGTGGCCTCGGCTGGCCGAAGGAATACGGCGGCAAGGACCTCACGCCGATCGAGCAGTTCGTGTTCTTCGACGAGTCGATGCGCTCGGGCGCGCCGGTGCCGATGCTCACGATCAACTCGGTCGGCCCCACGATCATGCGCTTCGGCAACGACTGGCTGAAGCAGGAGTTCATCCCGAAGATCCTCGCCGGCGAGGTGCACTTTGCGATCGGCTACACCGAGCCCGACGCCGGCACCGACCTCGCGAGCCTGAAGACGCGTGCCGTGCGCGACGGCGACGAGTACGTGATCAACGGGCAGAAGGTGTTCACGTCGCTCGCCACCGGTTCCGACTACGTGTGGCTCGCCGTGCGCACCAACACCGAGGTGAAGAAGCACAAGGGCATCTCGATCATCATCGTGCCCACCGACACGCCCGGGTTCAGCGTCAAGCCGATCGAGAACATGGGCAACATGAACACGAACATCACGTACTACGAGGACGTGCGCGTGCCCGCGAAGTACCTCGTGGGTGAGGAGAACGGCGGCTGGGGGCTCATCACCAACCAGCTCAATCACGAGCGGGTCACGCTCTGTGCATCCGGGATGATCGAGCGCCACATCACCGACGTGCGCAAGTGGGCGCAGGACACGAAGCTCGCCGACGGTCGCCGCGTGATCGACCAGGAGTGGGTGCAGGTGAACCTGGCCAAGGCGCACGCCAAGCTCGAGTTCCTCAAGCTCGCGAACTGGCGGATCGCGTGGAACGCCACCACCGGCGCGCCACTGCAGCCGGCCGACGCGTCGAGCATCAAGGTGTTCGGTACCGAGTTCTATTTGGAAGCGGCCCGTCTCTTGCTGGAAGTACTCGGTGCCGACGCGGTGCTGCGGCGCGGCTCGGCCGGCGCTGCGCTCAAGGGCCGCATCGAGTACGTCGTGCGCTCGATGCACATCCTCACCTTTGGCGGCGGCGTGAACGAGATGCAGCGCGACCTGATCTCACTCTTCGGCCTCGGCATGCCCTCGATCTCGCGGTAGGACGGAAAACTCAATGGATTTCGCACTCAACGAGACCCAGACCGAACTTGTCGGGCTCACCAACAAGATCCTCTCCGACCGCATGACGCTTCCCCATCTGAAGGAGGTCGAGCGCAGCGACGAGGGCTTCGACCGCGCTACGTGGGTGGAGCTGGCCAAGGCGAACCTGCTCGGTATCGCGATTCCCGAAGAGCAGGGCGGGCTCGGCCTCGGCTTCCTCGACCTCTGCCTGGTGCTGCGCGAGGCCGGCAAGTTCGTGCCGCCGATGCCGCTGATCCCGTGCATCGTGTCGGGCGCGCTCACCGTCGCCCGTTACGGCTCGCCCGATCAGATGCCGACGCTCGCGCATATTGCCGACGGCAGCGTTGTCACCACCGTCGCGCTCGCCGAGCACGGCACTGACGCGCGCAACCCGTATGCGACTGCGACGCCTACCGGCGACGGTGGTTACACGCTCACTGGCGTGAAGACCACGGTGCCGTTCGCAGACGTGGCCGCGGGGATGCTGGTGAGCGCGCGTGTCGCCAATAGCAACGACATCGTGGTGCTCTCCACGCACACCCAAGGCGACGGCATCACACTCGAACGTCAGAACGGCCAGAACTACGAGCACCTGTTCCAGGTCACGTTCGACAACGTCGCGGTACCTGCCGGTTTCGTGATCGGGACGCAGGCGCAGGGTCGCGAGATCCTCGAGTTCATGCTCGAGCGCACGCAGGTGGCGATGTGCGCGCTGATCGGTGGTGTGTGCGACGCGGCGATGCGTCTCACTGCGCAGTACACGATCGATCGCAAGCAGTTCGAGCGTTCGATCGGCACGTTCCAGGCCGTGTCGCAGCGCATGGCCGACGCCTACATCAACAACCAGGCGATCGAGCTCACGATGCTGCAGGCGGCCACGCACCTCGACGAGGGCAAGGACGTGCCCGACGAGGTGGCCACGGCGAAGTGGTGGGCGTGCGAGGGCGGCAACCAGATCGGCCACGCCTGCCTGCACATCCACGGCGGCATCAGCATCGACATCGACTACCCGATCCACCGCTACTTCCTCTGGATCAAGCAGGCCGAGTTCACCCTGGGCAGCGCCACCGCCCAGCTCCTCTACATCGGCAAGCACCTCGCCGACACGCCGTGTTGATTTGTGCCTCCTGCGTCGGCACGGCGAGCTCCCTGCGCACCCATGTCGCTCCTCCGTCGCTCCTGGGCTGCTTCGGTCGCCGCGTCGGTCTCGGCCGGCACTGACTACGCGTCTGGATTCACCACGTTGATCGGGGTGCCCGCGGCGAAGGCGTTGATCTGATCGAAGACGTCGGCGAATTGGAGCTCCCACTCCTCGCGCGACACGTAGCCGATGTGGGGCGTGCACACCACGTTGTCGAGCTGCAGCAGCGGGTCGTCGGTGTCGACGAGCGGTTCGTGGTCGTACACGTCGAGTGCAGCAAGACCGGGACGGCCCGCGCGGAGCGCGTCGACCAACGCTCCTGGTTCGACGAGCCCGGCACGACTCGTGTTCACGAACAGCGCGCTCGGCTTCATGCGCGCGAGATCGTGTGCGGTCACTGTGCCGCGGGTGGCGGCCACGAGACGCATGTGCACCGACACGACGTCGGAGTCGGCGAAGAACGCGTCGCGACCCGCGGCGACCTCACGCCCGTCGGCCGCGGCACGCGTTCGCGACTCGTCGGACGCCCAGAACTGCACGCGCATCCCGAACGCCTCGCCGTAGCCCGCCACGACCTTGGCGATGCGGCCGTAACCGAGCAGACCGAGGGTCTTGCCGCGCGCCATGCTTCCCACGCCGTCCTGCCAGTGTCCGGCGCGCAGCGACGCGACCTGCTGCGGCAGGCGGCGCAACGCGGCGAGGATCAGCGCGAAGGTGAGCTCGGCGGTTCCGATCGAGGCCGAACCGGGGTGCAGGTCGGACGACACCATGATGCCGAGGCGGGTGCACGCGTCAACATCGATGTGCGGATACACGCTGCGCTGGCTGATCAGCCGCAGCGCGGGCAAGCGTTCGAGCAGTGGCGCGCGGATCTCGGTGCGTTCGCGAATGAGCACGAGCGCCTCGCAGTCGCGCAACCGTTCGGCCAGCGCGTCGACGTCCTGCACGTGGTCGTTCCAGATCGTCACCTCGTGCCCGTCGAGTTTGGCGAAGCACGCGAGGGTGCGCAGGGTGTCGAAGTAGTCGTCGAGGACCGTCACGCGCATGACTTGTATTTGATCTGTCTCACCAGAGCGAGTCAAGTGCCCGAAATCCACCACTTCGAAGGCCAGCTCGTAGACAATGAGCGGCAATGGCGTTCGTGCTCGAGGCCGGATTCGATGTCGAGATCTGCGATGGCGACCGTTGCGCCCGCGACATCTACCGGATCGACGACCTGCCGCGCGATCTCCGGGAGCTCGTGGTGAGCCAGCGCAGCTTCGACGAGCTCGAGTGGTTCTCGCCCGACGGTTGCCGCTGGCGCCTGCGCGCCGTGTTCGGCTGACCCGCCTTCAGCCGTTCAGCGGACCTTGGCGAGAAGCTCTTCGACCGGGCTGAGGTCGAACGGCGCGCCCGCCATCACGATGAGGTGCTCGGCGCCCGCCTCGATGTAGGCCTCGAAATCGCCGACCTCGTGGCCGTTGATCCCCACGGTCCGCTCCACCTGGTCGCGGCGGCGGCCGACCCGATCGCACCACTCGTCGAGGAGGCGGTTCTTCATCGCGTAGTCGGCGGGCGGACCGAACGAGTTCCACGCGTCGGCATGCTCGGCCACGAGCCGCAGCGTCACCTTCGGACCCGAACCGCCGATGAGGATCGGCAGGTGGCCGGGAGGCGGAGGGTTCAGCTTGTCGAGCCGCTCCATGATGCGCACGAGCCCTGACTCCAGGGCCCGCAGGCGCGATCCCGCGGTGCCGAAGTCGTAGCCGTACTCGTCGTAGTCGCGCTCGAACCAGCCCGCACCGATGCCGAGCACGAAGCGGCCGTCGCTGAGGTGGTCGATCGTGCGCGCCATGTCGGCGAGCAGGTCGGGGTTGCGATACGAGTTGCACGTGACGAGCGCACCGAGCGCGGCGTGGCTCGTGTCGACGGCCATTGCGGACAGCAGCGTGTAGCACTCGAAGTGGGCCGCGTCGGGCGGGCCGTACAGCGGGTAGAAGTGGTCCCACACCCAGATGCTGTCCACGCCGAGGGCATCGGCCGCGCGCCACGCGTCGCGCAGGGCGGCAACGGTCGTGCCCTGTGGGTGGAGTTGTACGCCGACTTTCGGTGCCGCCACGGGCTGCACGTTATCCAAGCGTCGACGTGCGGCTATCCAGCCGTCATCTCACCGTTTTCGACCAGCTCGATGCGACGGCCGCCTTCGCGCAGCACGATCGTGCTGTGGCCCGCGAGCATCGACGCGATCGGGGCGCCGACGATGTCGCAGCGCCAGCCCTGCGACAACCGGCCATCGTCGTTGTTGAGCAGCTCAGCGAGGTCGGCACGGGTCGCGAGCAGTGCCGGCTCGAGCCGCATCTCGCCCGCGCGCTGGGTGATCCACGCCGCGATCACTGAGAGTGCCGGCGAGAGCGAACGATCGGTGTGGTCGCGGGCCGGCATCACGACGTCGCCGGGATCGAGTTGCTCGCCGTTGCGGATCGAGCCGAGCAGCTCCTCGGCCACCGGCGCTCGGAGCGCGCGCCCGTCGATGCCGCGCACGGCCGCGAGCTCGTCGCGCGAGTGCGGTGGGCGGGCGATGATGCCGGCGAGCGCGAGGTCGGAGAGGATGTGACGCGTCGGCACGTCGGATTCCTCGGCGCGCCGCTCGCGCCAGGCGGCAACCTCTTGGGCCACCCCGCGCGACTTCGCGCGCAGCTGGCGGTTGCCCTTGATGCGCCACCATGCGGTGCGCGGGTCGGGACGTTCGCGGTCGCGCCGGCGCCGCTCCTCGCATTCCTCTTCGGCCCAAGTGAGGCGGCCGTCGGCGCGCAGCATGTCGCGCAGCCGGTCGGCGATCGGCAGTAGGTAGGCGACGTCACCCGCGGCGTAGAGGCGCTGATCGTTGGTGAGGGGACGGCGGGTCCAGTCGGTGAGCCGGTCGCCCTTGGCGAGCTCCACCTTGAGCAGCCGGTCGGCGAGGTGCACGAGCGACGGCGTGCCGAGCCCGCAGAAACCCGCGGCCACCTGGGTGTCGAACAGGCGCGACGGCGCGACGCCGCAGGCCCTGGTCATGATGGCCAGGTCCTGGTCGCCGGCGTGGGCCACCATCGTGGCCGGGCCCGACAGGATCTCGGCGAGCGGCTCCAGCGACACCGCGAGCGGGTCGACGAGGGCCAGGCCGCTACTCCAGGCGATCTGCACGAGGGCGAGGCGCGGGAAGTAGGTGCGCTCGCCGTGGAACTCGGTGTCGAGCGCGAACTCGGGCTCGTCCCTGAGTTGATGGACCACCTCGCGCAGCGCCGCGTCGGTGTCGACGTACAGCGGTTCGGCGGCGCTCACAGGGCAAGTATGACCGACAGCTAACTCCAGTTGCCCAGCCAGCCGAGCCCGATGTGGTCGAGCACGCTCGAGAGGTGGCTGTTCAGCGTGGCGAGCTGATCGGTGAGGAGGAGCACACCGAACACGGCCATCACCGCCGACGACACGATCACGAGCGCGCCGAGATGCGGTTTCACCCGCCGCATCACGCCCGAGAGGGTGCCCAGCGCGAGCCCGCACGCGAGGAACGGAAGGCCGAGCCCGAGCGTGTAGGCCATCAGCAGTGAACCGCCGGTCCACGCCCGGTTGTGCTGGGCCGCGATGGTGAGGATCGAGCCGAGCACCGGACCTGAGCACGGCGTCCAGCCGAAGGCGAACGCCGCGCCGAGGACGAACGGCGCCGCCATGCCGAGGCCGCCGAGCTGCGGGTGGAAGCGCTTCTCCTGGTAGAGCCACGGCGCGCGCACCACTACCGAGCCGGCGAGGAACACCGCGAACGCCAGCACGAGCACGCCGGATGCCCGCGTGAACTGGTGCTGATGTGTGTGCAAGAACCCGCCGAACACGGCCGCGGCCATACCGAACGGCACGTAGATCACTGCGAATCCGGCTACGAACAGGGCGGTGGTCGCCACGATGCGGCGCCGGTAGCCGGTGGCGCCGTCTTCGAGGGTGGTGAGGTCGAGCCCCGTCACCATCGACACGTAGCCGGGCACGAGCGGCAACACGCACGGCGACAGGAACGACGCGACGCCGGCGAGGAACGCCAGCAGGTAGGTGGGCACACCGATGTGGTCGCCGGTCGCGTCGAACCGGTGGAACACCGCGGCGAGATGCGCAGCGGTGACGAGCTCACTCATCGTCGATATTTTGGCGTGTCGAGCCGGGTTTTCTCCCACGGCACGTGCACGCGAGCTGACCGCGCGCCCAGGATGGGCCCGTGACGTTGAATCCGCCGAGCCAGTACGCCGACGACCGCAATCTCGGTGCGCGCCAACGCCTCTGGACCTACCAGCGGCCATCCTTCGACCTGATGGCCTGGACACTCGACCTCGCCGACCTGAGGCAAGGGCAATCGGTGCTCGATCTCGGCTGTGGCAACGGCGCATACCTGCGCGCGCTTGCGGCACGCGGTATGGCTGCGTGCGGCTGCGACCAGTCGCTCGGCATGCTTCGTGCGGCGGGCCCCCACCGCCCGCTGTGCAACGGCGACGCCATGGCGCTCCCGTTCCGCACCGACTCGTTCGACGTGCTGCTCGCGCCGCACATGCTCTACCACGTGCCAAACCGCGAGGCCGCGGCGCACGAGATGCGGCGCGTGTTGCGCGATGGCGGCGTGTGCGTCGCCGTGACCAACGGAGCGAATCACACGCGTTCGATGCGGGCGCTGGTGGAGCAGGCCGCGCGCGTGTCCAACCCGGAGTGGGAGATGCGCGACCCGTCGACGCACGCGTTCTCGCTCGAGAACGGCGGTGCGCAGCTCGAAGTGGCGTTCCAATCGGTGGTGTGCGTGCGAACGGACAGCGCCGCGCCGGTGGAGGTGGACGACGCCGATGTGGTGGCGGACTACGTGGCAAGAGTGGGCGACCACTACCAGCACGAGGTCGACCGGCCTTGGACCGACGTGGTGCGAGATGTGCGCGCCGCGGTGCAACGCGTGATCGACGCCGACGGATCGTTCACGATCAAGGGCGAAACCGGCGCATTCGTGTGCCGCTAGCTCGAGGGGAGCGTGACCTCGAAGCGGGCGCCGCCGCTCGGCGCGTCGGTGCACACCACAGTGCCGCCATGGGTGACCACGACGCGCTGCACGAGCGCGAGGCCGATGCCGGCGCCGCCGTGCTCACGCCCGCGGCCGTTGTCGGAGCGGGCGAAGCGCTCGAAGATGCGGTCGCGTTCCTCGGCCGGCACGCCGGGGCCGTCGTCGTCGACGCGCAACACCACGTGGCTGTTCACGCTCGCAACCGATGTCTCGACCGTGGTGGCGGCGTGGCGCGCGGCGTTGTCGAGCAGGTTGCGTACCACCTGTTCGAGTGAACGACGATCGCCCATCACCCGCCCAGCCGACACGCCGGACGTGGTGATCGGCACGCGGCGAGTGTGTGCGGCTTCCGTGAGCACGAGGTCGTCGAGGTCGACGTCCTCGTGGTGCACGGCGTGCGGCTCTTCGAGGCGCGCCAGCTGCAACAGGTCGTCGACGAGGCGTTCCAAGCGATCACGTTCGCCGAGCACACGTTGCGCCACCTCGGGCCACTCAGCCGCCTCGGGGTGGGCGAGCGCAACCTCGAGTTCGGCGCGCATCGATGCGATCGGCGAGCGCAGTTCGTGCGACGCGTCGGACACGAACTCGCGTTGGCGCAGCGACGATGTCTCGAGGCGATCGAGCATCTCGTTCATGGTCACTGCCAGGCGCTGGATCTCGTCGTCGGTGTCGGGCACCGGTACGCGACGGTTCATCGTCGACGCTTTGATCTCCTCGACCTCTTCACGGATCGATTCCACGGGCTGCAACGCGCCGCTCACGAACAGCCATGTCATCAACGCGACGAGCAGGATGAGCAGCGGGGTCGCGATCCAGAGCGAGTGCCGCAACGTCGTCACGC
>DASXZO010000095.1:0-116495 GCA_036501845.1 Acidimicrobiia bacterium
CGTTTGACTTGCATATTGCAAGTCAAACGACGCATAGCGCGGGTTACTTCAGGATGTTGACGGCGCGGGCCACCACGAGCGCCACGGTGATCAGCGACACCGCTGATTGCAGCATCATCGTCAGCTTGGCCCAGCGCGTCATCGGCAGCACGTCGGTGGGACTGAACGCCGACGCGTTGGTGAACGACAGGTAGAAGTAGTCGACGAACCCGGCCGACCAGTCGGGCGGCGCGAGCTCGGGATCGGTCATCTGCACGAACGCGAAGTCAGGAAAGCGGTCGCTGCCGAGCTGGCGCGCGAGTGGTCCGCCGCGGTCGAGCTCCCAGTAGAGGAGCCCGAACACGATCACGTTCGTGAGCCAGATCGCGCCGCCCGTGAGCAAGAGGCGCGCCGGCGTGCCACGGAAGGTGCCGTCGAGCAGTTCGGCCACGAGGCGCGTGCCCGACACGACGTTGGCGATGCCGAGCGAGGCGAGCATCAAGAGCCCGAGCACCCGGATCGTGGGCGACACCTCGGTGAGCTTCTGGGGTCGGGCGATCTCGAGCGCGATCACGAGCACCATGCCGATCGCCGGGAGGATCCATCGGTGATGCAGCTGGACCTGTTCCGGCAGTGAGTACTGCATGGCGAGAGCGCCGAAGACGGTGATGGTGACCGGCCAGCGCGGCTCGCCCGTGGTCGCTTTGCGCCACGCGGGCAGGAGTTTGTCGTCGAGCACGCGATCGGATGCCTGGCCGGTTCGACGGATGCCGGTGTCGATGCTGCGCCGGAACCGGCTCGTCCTCGACATACGCGCGAATTGTCGCGCGGCGGGGCGCTCCTACACGGCGATGTGGTACTGGCCCACGTGCAACTGGATCGCCTGCGGCGGCAGTGTCGACCATGTCTCCACGTCCGACAGGTCGAACGGCATCGCGCCCACCATTCCGGTGCGTGCCTTCGACCACGTGGGTGCGATCGCGCGCTGGAACAAGGTCAAACCACTCGTGGACGGCGAAGCCCACTTCGGTCGCGGCGGGCCGGTGGTGGCCACGCCAGTGCGGCGCGCATCGTGACGCCACGAGGGCCAGGCCGGCGCCACCGATGTGGGTCCGAGCGAGTACACGCTCAGTTCGCCGTACGCGGACGGGCTCGCCTCGGGCAGTGGGTAGCCGCCCTGCATGCCGGCGATCACGAGGATGCGACCGGTCGGCGTGTTCTCGATCGCCGGCGAGTTCTGGTATGTGAAGTTGTTGCCGAGCGGCCCGGCGATGTATTTGCCGGTGCGCCCATCGAGCACGTACACCGCGGTGTCGGTAGGAACGACCACGTCCTGACGGCCGTCACCGTTCACGTCGGCGATGATCGCCGATCCTTCGATGCGCGACGGATGCGCACCCGGGCCCCAGAAGGGGCTCTCGCGCCAGATGAGATGCCCGCTCAACGTGTAGGCGCGCACGAGGCCGTCCCAGCCACCCACGACGATGTCGGGCTGGCCGTCGCCGTTCACGTCGCCGAGGGCAACGCTCGCCGCGACGGTGGTTCCGGTGTTGATCGGATATCCGGGCACGACGCTGCCGTTGTCGAGGTACCAGGCGAAGATGTCCTGCTGTTCGGAGTTGTTGAACGCCCAGCCCGTGGTGGTGATGGCGGCCATGCGCCCGTTGATCTCGGCGATCGCGGGCGACGCGTCGAGCGACTCGGCGATGTTTTGTCGCCACATCGTGAACACGGTGCCGTGCACGTCCGCGAGTCCGTACATGGTTCCACCCATGTGCGGTTGTGGGCCGCCGCCGGTGCTCGGCGAACCGATAAATATCTCGTCCTGGCCACTATGGAACACGTCGTACAGCGCGGGTGACGACCACACGGTGTCGTCGGCCTGCACCGGGAAGCCGGCGAGCTCGTGGCCGAAGCGGTTGAGCGCGTGGATGCGCGCGTCGAGACCGCCGAACACGATGTCGGGATAGCCGTCGCCGTCGACGTCACCGATTGCAGGCGTGTCGATCGCGCCTTCGGTGTAGCCGTCGTGGTGGAACGACGTGGTGCCCCAGATCGTGATGTAGTCGATGCCTTGCCAGTGCCAGAGCATGCGGCCGTGCGCGTCGAACACCACGAGGCCGCCCTGCTGGTTCGGCACCCACACCGAGGTTGCGCCGACGATCACTTCTTTCTGACCGTTGTTGAACAGGTCTGCGACTGCGGGCGCGCTCTCCACCGCGGTGGGGTGCACGCCGTCGGGCCTCGCGTACTGCGGCCAACCCGCGAGCTCGCCGTGGCCGTTCGGCTCGTAGGCGTGCACGAGGCCGTTGAGGTCGCCGACGATGATCTCGGGAATGCCGTCGCCGTTCAGGTCGGCGATCACCGGCGCCGACTGGTGGAGGCGTCCACTGGTCTTCACGTTCCACGCGAGCGTCGGTGTGCTCGTGGCCGCGTGCGCCGGCTTGGCGGTCGCGGTGGAGGTCGCAGCGGTGGTCGCCACGAGGCCGGCGGCGATGAGAACAGGCGCGAGCAGGCCTCGAAAGACGCGATTCATCGTGATCATTTCGGCACCCAGCCCGCCTTACCTGAGCGGCCGCAGCACCGGCAGGTCCGCCCCTGCCCGCGCGAGCCCGCTCCCAGCAGTCTCCCTTCCCATCACGGCTATCACCGTGTTCGGAAACGTTCGGCCTGGGTTGGGAAAAGAAAGCGCTATCGGCGGTCGCGCAGGAAGGGATAGCGAGCGCGCGTGTTCACAACCGCGTTGCGATCGATCTCAGCAATCAGCGCCGTCTCGGTATGCGCGGCGGACGCGAGTACCTCGCCGAGCGGGTCGACGATCATGCTGTCGCCCGCGTATACGAGGCCGCCCGGTGTGGTGCCGACGCGATTGCACCCCACCACGTAGGCCTGATTCTCGATCGCACGAGCGACGAGCAGCGAACGCCAGTGGTGGCGGCGCGCCGCAGGCCAGTTCGCCGGCACGAGATAGGCGTCGACATCGGGCGCAACGGCCCAGAACTCGTCAGCGAAGCGCAGGTCGTAACACACGAACAGCGCGCAGCGCAGTCCTTCGATGTCGACGATCACGTGCGCGCTGCCGCTCGCAAAATGCTCGTGTTCGTGGGCGTAGCTGAACGGATGGATCTTGTTGTAGCGGTGCAGTTCGCCGTCGGGAGCGGCGAGCACGAAGGTGTTGTAGGGGAGCGCGGTGTGATCGGCGGCCGATCGTTCCGGAAGGCTCGCGCCGATCCAGCAGCCGTGTCGCGTGGCGTGCTCGCAGAGAAATTGAGTGCTCGGCCCGCCGGGCGCTTCGGCGATCGCCGCGGTCTCGATGCCGAAACCGGTTGCGTACATCTCGGTGAGCAGCACGAGCCGCGCGCCGCCGGCAGCTGCACCCGCGATCATGGGCGCGAGGTGCTCGAAGTTGGCTCGTGGCGTCTGCCACACGATGTCGTGCTGGATCGCCGCGACCTTCATCTGCGTCACACTTCGTGAACCGGCGCTACGCGAGCGCCGCGAAATAGTTACCGGCGAGACGTTCGCGCCACCAGCTCTGGTTGCCGAGCAGGAGGTCGTCGACCTTGGCGCGGCGCAGGAAGAGATGTGCGTCGCACTCCCACGTGTACCCGACGCCGCCGTGGATCTGGATGCATTCGGCGGTCACGTGATTCGCGGCCTCGGCCGCATACGACTTCGCCATGGCAACGGCATCGGCGCGCTCGGGTGCGCCGGCGTCGAGAGCCCAGGCCGCGTAGTGCACCGCGACGCGTGCGAGTTCGATGTCGCGCAGCAGGTCGACGGCCTTGTGCCTGGTGACCTGAAACTTGGAGAGCGGCTTGCCGAACGCCTCGCGCGCCTGCGCGTAGTCGAGCGCGAGCGCGTCGGACGCTTCGGCGACGCCCACCATCTCGGCCGCGAGGGCCACCGCACCGGCGTCGACGATCTCTCGCCAGTGGTCGGTGTGATCGCCGGCCGGGCCGATGCGCTGCGCCGGTCGGTCGTCGGCGCCTCCGAACTCGATCGTTGCGAAGCGGCGGGTGATGTCGAGCGTAGGCGTGGGAATCGCGGCTGGCTCGCGCACGAGGTAGGTGCCGAGCGGACCGTCGGCGTGGCCGTCGTGGGCGACGACGATCGCCCAGTCGCAGGTGTCGCCGTCGATCACGAGCGGTTTGGTGCCGTGGAGCGTGCCGTCGGCGTGGGCGACCGTGGTGATCCGCCCAAGTGGGTCGCCGTGGCCGCTCTCTTCGAGGGCGACTGCGCCACGTTGCGCGCCGGTGGCGAGCGCGGCGAGGAGGTCGTCGGCCGCGAACGCGCGTGCCGCGAGCGTGGCGAGCACTGCTGACGAGAGGAACGGTCCGTCGTAGAGCGCGCGTCCGATCTCCTCCATCACCACCACGATGTCCACCATGCCGAGACCGAGACCGTCGTGGCGTTCAGGGATGAGCGTTCCCGACCAACCGAGCTCCACGACGCGCGACCACGCGGCCGACGGCTGGCGTTCGTCGCGATCGGCGCGCTCGCGCACGAGCGCCATCGGCGACTCACGCGTCAACACGTCGCGCGCCGTCGCGCGCAGCGCCTCCTGCTGTTCGGAAAAAGTGAATTCCAAGACCACCGAAAGTAGCTTCGGGCGTATGGACTTTGCATGGTCCGAGCAAGATCTCGCGTTCGAGGCCGAGTTGGTCGCGTTCCTCGACGAGCACTTGCCACCCTTCCGCGCGCAATGGGAGCCCGCCGGCATTGGCCGGGCGCAGAGCGGGGGTGGAGACGGTGGAGACGGGATTATGGGCGCGATGGGGAAGCGCCAGGCGTGGCAGCACGTGCTGAACGAGGGGCGGTGGGCGGCCATCCTGTGGCCCGAGGAATGGGGTGGCCGCGAGGCGACCGTCAGCCAGAATGTGCTCTACACGCAGACGATGGCGCGCTATCGCAGTCCCGGCATCTACAACGCCAACGGCATCGTGCAGATCGGTCCCGCGATCATCCAGTGGGGCACCGAAGAGCAGAAGGTGCGCTGGTTGCCGGCGATCCTCGACGCATCGGAGCACTGGTGCCAGTGCTTCAGCGAACCACAGGCCGGTTCCGACCTCGCGAACCTGCGCACCACGGCGATCCGCGATGGCGATCACTACGTGGTGACGGGCGAGAAGGTGTGGATCTCGAGCGCGCAGATCGCGCAGTGGGGCATGTGCTTGTTCCGCACCGATCCCGACAGCATCGCCCGCGGCCGCAAGCACGACGGCATCACGATGTTTTGCGTCGACATGAACACGCCCGGAATCGAGATCACGCCCATCCGCGAGATCACCGGCGACTCGCTGTTCTGCTCGGTGCGCTTCGACGGCGCACGCGTGCCAGTGGAGCACCGCCTCGGTGGTGAAGGCGACGGCTGGCTCGTGTCGATGGGCGCGCTCGGCAAGGAGCGCGTGGGGAGTGCCGGGCAGGCGATCTCGATGGCGCAGGATCTGCGCAACCTGTTGGCGACGGCGCGCACCGTGAACCCCGCCGCACTCGACGACCCGCAGATTCGCGATCGTGTCGCGCGCTTGCACACCCAGATCGAGATGACGCGGCTCCTTCTCGCACGCGCGCTCTCGAAGGTGTTGCAGGGCGAGAAGGGTTGGCCCGAAGTGCCGCTGTCGAAGCTGCAGTGGGGCTATATCTCGCTCTGGCTCGCCGAGCTCGCGCTCGACGTGCTCGGCCCTACTGGCGCGCTGCTCAAGGGCGCGCCGGGGGCCATCGACGGCGGTCGCTGGGCCCGCAACTACGTGTGGCAGCGCTACACCACGATCGGTGCCGGCCCCACCGAGGTGCAGAAGAACATCATCGCCGACCGCGCCCTCCGCCTCGAGCGCTGACCCCCGCTACTCGTCGTAGTAGCTGTCGGCGACGGTGAGAGCGGCGTCGAGGCGGTCGATGCCGAGGCGGGCGTCGTCGTCGGAGATCACGAGCGGCGGAGTCACGTGCAGGCGGTTGTAGTGCGTGACCGGCCACACGCCGGCGTCGTGGCACGCGGCGATCACTTCGGCCATCGGGGCGTTGTCAGGGCCGGCCGCATTGAACGGCACGAGCGGTTCGTGCGTGTCGCGTGACCGCACGAGTTCCAGCGCCCAGAAGCAACCGAGTCCGCGCACTTCGCCGACACTCGGGTGTCGTTCCGCAAGCGCGCGCAGGCCAGGGCCGAGCACGTCTTCACCGAGATGGCGGCTGCGTTCGAGCAGCTTCTCGTGGTCGAACGTCTCGATGCTCGCCACCGCGGCCGCGCATGCGAGTGGGTGTCCGCTGTAGGTCAAGCCGCCCGGATACGCGCGTGTGTGGAACGTCGACGCGATCGCGTCCGACATGATCACGCCGCCAAGCGGCACGTAGCCGCTGTTCACGCCCTTGGCGAAGGCGATCAGATCGGGTGTGACGTTCCAGCGCTGCACCGCGAACCATTCGCCGCAGCGTCCGAAGCCCGACATCACCTCGTCGGCGATGAACATGATCCCGTGCCGGTCGCAGAGCTCGCGCACGCCGTCGAGATAACCGTCGGGCGGTACGAGCACACCGTTCGTGCCCACCACTGTCTCGAGCATGATCGCGGCGATCGACGACGGGTTTTCCATCGTCACCACCGTCGCGAGGTGCTCGAGGGCCCGCTCGCACTCCTCGGCGTCGGTGGTGGCGTGAAACGCCGAGCGGTAGAGATAGGGCCCGAAGAAATGCACCACGCCGGGCCAGCCGGGCTCGCTGCCCCAGCGCCGCGGCTCGCCGGTGTAGGTGATCGCGCCGCCGGTGGCGCCGTGGTAGCTGCGATACGTGGTGAGCACCTTCTGGCGGCCGGTGTGCAGGCGCGCCAATCGTGCCGCGTTCTCCGTGGCCTCGGCGCCGCCGTTCGTGAAGAACACGGTGTCGAGGTTGCCGGGCGCGCGCTCGGCGACGAGGCGCGCCGCTTCCGACCGCATGTCGTTGGCGAAGTTCGGAGCCACCATGCACAGGCGGCCGGCCTGCTCCTGGATCGCTTGCACCATGCGCGGATGCTGGTGACCGAGGTTGAGGTTGACGAGCTGGCTCGCGAAGTCGAGGTAGCGGCGTCCGCGGTCGTCCCAGAACCACGCGCCTTCGCCGCCGGCGATGCACACCGGATGCACGAGCGCCTGCGCGCTCCAAGAGTGGAAAACGTGGTCGCGTTCGTCGGTCATGGTGGAAGGCGTTCAGCGGGTCTGCGGGAAGTGGAGGTCGGGACCGGACGCGACCGCCGAATCCCAGCGGCTCGTGACGACCTTGCCCCGCGTGTAGAAGTGCACGCCCTCGGGACCGTACATGTGCGTGTCGCCGAACAACGAAGCCTTCCAACCGCCGAAGCTGTACGCCGCGACGGGCACCGGGATCGCCACGTTCACTCCGACCATTCCGGCCAACACGTCGAACTGGAAGCGCCGCGCCGCGCCGCCGTCGCGTGTGAAGATCGCCGCGCCGTTGCCCCACGGATTGTCGTTCACGAGCGCGAGCGCTTCGTCGAGACTGCCGGCGCGCATCACGCACAGCACCGGCCCGAAGATCTCGTCGCGATACACGTGCATGGCCGGCGTCACGTGGTCGAGAAGCGACACGCCGAGGAAGAAGCCGTCACCGTCGACGTGGAGCTCGCGGCCGTCGACGACGACGGTCGCGCCGTCGCGGCGCGCCGCGTCGAGATACGACGCCACCTTGTCGCGGTGCTCACACGAGATGAGCGGCCCCATATCGGCGTCGGGATCAGAGCCTGGTCCGACGCGCAACGCGGGGATGCGCTGCGCGATCGCGTCGACGAGCGCGTCGCCCACATCGCCCACTGCGACCATCACCGACACCGCCATACAACGTTCGCCGGACGATCCGTAGGCCGCGCCGATCGCGGCGTCGGCTGCGGTCGCGATGTCGGCGTCGGGAAGCACCACCATGTGGTTCTTGGCGCCGCCGAGCGCCTGCACCCGCTTGCCGCGTGCTGTTCCTGTCTCGTACACGTACCGGGCAATCGGAGTGGAGCCCACGAAGCTCACGGCCGCCACGTCGGGGTGGTCGAGCAGACCGTCGACGGCGATCTTGTCGCCGTGGAGCACGTTGAACACGCCGGCGGGCACGCCCGCCTCGTGCAGCACCTCGGCGAGGAACAACGACGCGCTCGGGTCCTTCTCCGAGGGCTTCAGCACGAACGTGTTGCCGCACGCGAGCGCGGTCGCCACCATCCACAGCGGCACCATCACTGGGAAGTTGAACGGCGTGATTCCGGCGGCAACACCGAGCGGTTGACGGATCGAGTACACGTCGACGTCGGTGGACACCTGCTCGCTGAACGAGCCCTTGAGCAGTTGCTGCACCCCGCACGCGAACTCAACGTTCTCGATGCCGCGCGCAACTTCGCCCATTGCGTCCGACACGATCTTGCCGTGCTCCGACGTGATCAACGCCGCGAGCTCCTTGCGGCGCGCGTCGAGTAGCTCGCGTACCCGGAACAACACCTCCGAGCGTCGCGACAACGACATCGCCCGCCAACCTGGGAACGCCTCGCGCGCGGCGGCAACCGCGCGGTCGACTTCGTCGATCGACGCGAGGTCGACCGCGGCCGTCTGCGCGCCGGTGGCCGGGTCGAACACTGGGCCCGATCGGCCCGACGCGCCGGCGACCGCGACGCCGCCGATCCAATGCCCGATGCTCCGCATCGGCTCAGCGTAGACACTTCGGAGCCGGTCGTCCCCGGGGCTCGGCTTAGGGTTCTCGCCTCATGGCGGACGCGCACTCCACCTTCCTCGAGCTCTCCCGCGACGAATGGGCGCGCCTGCGCGCCAACACGCCGCTCACACTCGACGAAGACGAGCTGCGCGAGCTTCGAGGCATCAACGAGGCGGTGGCACTCGACGAGGTGCGCGACGTGTACCTCCCGCTGTCGCGCCTCTTGAACCTGCGCGTGTCGGCGCGCCAACACCTGCACGAGGTCACCACCAACTTCCTGGGCGCGCTCACGCCGCGCGTCCCGTTCGTGATCGCCATCGCCGGCAGCGTTGCGGTGGGCAAGAGCACCACGGCCCGTGTGTTGCAGGCCCTGCTCGCCCGCTGGCCGGTGCATCCCACGGTGGAGCTGATCACCACGGATGGCTTCCTCTACCCGAACGACGAGCTCGTGCAGCGCAACCTCATGGATCGCAAGGGCTTTCCCGAGAGCTACGACGTGCGCCGTCTGCTCTCCGTGCTCGCCGAGCTGAAGTCGGGTGCGGAGCGCGTGGAGGTACCGCTCTATTCACACACCACATACGACGTCGTGCCCGACGACACGCTCACGATCACTGCGGCCGACATCGTGATCGTCGAAGGCATCAACGTGCTGCAGGTGCCGCCCACCCGCGCCGGCGTCGACCAGCTTCACGTGTCCGACTACTTCGACTTCTCG
Source organism: Acidimicrobiia bacterium (assembly GCA_036501845.1). Classification (GTDB taxonomy): domain Bacteria; phylum Actinomycetota; class Acidimicrobiia; order IMCC26256; family PALSA-610; genus JBBREP01. The sequence continues at coordinate 9,371 of DASXZO010000095.1, forward strand.
ATCTACGTCGACGCGGCCGAATCCGACGTCGAACGCTGGTACATCGAACGCACCTTTGCGTTGCGCGACGGCGCGTTCCGCGAGCCCGAGTCGTTCTTTCACTTCCTCACGCCGTACTCCGACGATCAGGTACACGAGTTCGCCACCTCGATCTGGGAGGGCATCAACCGCCGCAACCTCCGCGAGAACATCGCTCCCACTCGTTCACGCGCCGACCTCGTGCTCTACAAGGGCCCAGATCACGCGGTCGAGCAAGTCCTCCTCCGCAAGATGTAGGAGCGTCGTAGAGCGTCGCTATGCGACGCTCTACGACGCCCGGCGCGAGCGGGTGTGAATCAGTCGATGGGAATGTCGCCGCGGATGCCGCGGAGTCCGAACCATGCGAGCTCTGCGAGCCACTGCGCGAGCTGTTCGGGATCGGGATGGTCGGCATGGTCATCGACCGCGATCGAACGGCGGCTCGTGGCCTCGGCGATGCCGACGATGGCGTGCGCGAGTACGAGGCGGTGCTCGGCTTCCACCGGCAGGTCGGTGAGCGTGGTGGCGATCAGGTGCGCGCCTTCTTCGAGCACTCGCTCGGTGCGCTCGGCGAACTCGGGGTCGTTGCGCACCGACGCGCCGAACAGCAGCCGGAACGACGACGGGCTGTCGCGCACGAACCGGAAGTATGCGTTGAAGCCGGCTTCCACGCGCCCCCGGCCACCGACGCCGGGCTCGATCGCGGCGGCGAGCTGGGCGAGCAGTTGGTCGCCCACATCGTCGAGCAGCTCGAGGAACAGCGCGCGCTTGTTGCGGAAGTGTTGGTACAGCACCGGCTTGGTCACGCCCGCGGCCGTCGCGACGTCGTCCATCGACGTGGCGTGGAACCCGCGCTCGGCGAACACCTCGCCGGCGACGTCGAGCAGTTGTCGTCGCCGTTGCTCGGCGGGCATGCGCAGATTGCGCTCCGCGGCCACCACCCGGCGGGGACCTACACGCTCGACTTCAGCGGCATCACGAAGCGGTCGTCGTGATCGAAGTTGCGTGCCCGCAGCTCGTCGAGCGCGAGTGCTTCGTCGGCCGTGAGCGGCATTTCCGACGCCGCTGCGTATTCGCGCACGTCGTCGACGCTCAGCACCGTCGGCAACACGTTGGCGAACGCCGGGTTGGCGAGGATGCCGGCAATCGCGGCCTGACCCCTCGTGCGGCCGGTCTCGGGCGCCCAGAGGAACGCGAGCGTGTCGGCCTTCTCGAAGTTGTCGCGCATGTTGTCGGCGTTGCGGTGCGCGCGGTGGTCGCCGGGCGGGAACACGGTGTCGATCGTGACCTTCCCCGACAGCGTGTCCGACGCGTGCGGCACTCGCGAGATCAGGCTGCACTCGCCGTCGCGCACCCGGTCCTCCGACGCGAAGGTGAGCCCGGGCTCCTGTTCCAGCACGTTGAACACGGTCTGCAGGGTGGCGATCGGACGGTTGCGCACCGACTCGATGCCTTCGGTCACCCAGCCGATCGCGGGGCCCAGCGCCACGCCGAGCTCGCGCACCTTGCCCGCGTCCTTGAGCTCCACGAGCGCGGCCCAGAGGTCGTCGTCGCGGATGGGGTCGATGCGCACGTTGTGCAGCTGGTAGAGGTCGAGGTAATCGGTGCCGAGCCGACGCAGCGAGTCGTCGAGCTGCTTACGCACCGCTGCGGGGCTGAAGTCCTGCGGCCGCTCACGCTGGCTCGCCGGGCGCGGCGCATCGATGTTGTAGCCGCACTTGGTGGTGAGCACGATCTCGTCGCGGTGCGACGCGAGCAGCGGTGCGAGCATCGTCTCGCCACCGCCACCGTCGCCGTATACCGGCGCCGTATCGATGAAGTTGATGCCGCAATCGAGCGCGGCGTGCAGCAAGGCGTCCGGGTCGTCGACTCGGCCCCACCAGTCGCTCGCGAGCGTCCACGTGCCGATGCCCACCTCGGAGACCGTGATGTCGGTGTTGCCGAGACGGCGAAAGCGCATGGAGGCGATCCTAAGGCCGGCGCGCGGCTCCGCGCTCTTCGCGCTCGGCGGCGCGAATTCCGTACCCGAACACAATGGCACCAGGGAGCGCGATGCACGACACGACGAGCCCGATGGTCACCACAGTGACGGTCCAGGCGGGGAAGTCGGTGATCGCACCCAGGACGAACGCCGCAATCGCGACGAGCAGCGCGCTGTAACCGAGGCGTTTGCCGTAGCCGACGAAGCGGCGGATCGATTCGCGCCGCTCGTCGACGGGATCCGTGGCACCACGAGGGTCACTCATGTGCGCATGCTCACGTGGAAGCGGGCGCGACGCGCGCGTCCCAACGCAGGTTCGCGGCCAATCCACTTTGCTCGTCAACCTCGGCGCGCGCTTCCAGCACGTCGAGCACCGCGAAGAAGTCGCGCACTTGTGCCACGTCGTGCACCCGCACGATCGACGCCGGCGCGCGTGTGCAGGCGAAGGCCAGCGCCGCGAGCGTGCCCGCGAGTCGCTCACGCGGCGGACGGCCGGTGATCACGCCCACGAAGTCCTTGCGCGACAGCGCGAGCAACAACGGTCGACCGAGTGCAGTGACCGCGTCGAGGCTGCGCAGCACGGCGACGGTCTGGGCCGCAGTCTTGGAGAAGTCGGGCCCAGGGTCGAGGATCAGTTGCTCGCTTGCGACACCCGCGTCGAGCAACTCGTCGCGCCGCGTGCGCAGCCGTTCGACCACGTCGGCCACCACACCACCCTCGACGTCCTGATACAGCGCGCGCGCATCGGTGCGCGTCTTCGGACGCCAGCGCGTGTGCATCACCACGAGGCCCGCGCCGGTGCGCGCGACGAGGTCCGGCATATCCGGATCGATCACACCCGACACGTCGTTGATCACGTCGGCGCCCGCGTCGAGCACCGCCGCGGCCACGGCTGCCCGGTAGGTGTCGACGGAGATCATGCAGTTGCTCGCGGCGCGCACACCGGCCACCACCGGGAGGACGCGATCGATCTCCTCGGGCACGCTGATCTCGGGCACGCCGGTGATCGCCGACTGGCCACCGATGTCGATCACTTCGGCGCCGTCGTCCACGAGCGCCCTGGCTCGGGCCACGGCCTCGTCGGCGCTGCGCAAGTCGCCGCCGTCCGAGAACGAATCCGGCGTGGCGTTGACCACGCCCATCACGAGGGGCCGGCGAACATCGATCGTGCGGTCGCGGCAGCGCAGCACCGGCATGAAGCGAACCGTAGGTCAGGGGCCGATCTCGAACGCCATCAACACGTCGGCGAGCTTCGCGGGCAGGTGTTCGGCCGCGAACGACAGGCGAGCGCGGCGCAGGTTCACGTCGGCAACCCGGCCGTTCGGACGGGCGAGGAATTTCACGAGCTCGACCGGCTCGGCCACCGAGAAGAAGCGCAACCCGATTGCCTGCAACTCCCCGAGCACCGGAAACGTGCCCACGACGCAGGGCCGCTCGCCGATGATCGCTTCGATGGCGGCCGAACCGGACGGGTCCCACGTGGCCGGCACCAACACCACGTCGCTCGCGGCGATCGCGTCGCGGCGATCGGGAGGCGCGTCGGAGAACGTGACGGGAACCGGGCAGCGCTCGAGCAAGCGCTCGACGGTCGACGCAACGTCGTCGTGCACGGGACCGCGCAACCAATAGCGCAGGCGCTGCTTCGGTATTGCCGCGTGCAGCGCGCTCACGAAACGCACCGCCCCGGCAACATTCGTGTTCCGTGTGGCCGCAGTCGGTTGATAGAGCACGATCTCGTCGTCGTCGAAACCGAGTGCGGCGCGCGTCGCGTCGCGCTCGCCCACGGGTGCGTCGAAGTCGTAGTGATTGTGGATCGCGAACGCCGACGTGTATCCGTGCGCTTGCAAGTCGCGTCGCGCGCGCAGGCTCACACCTATATGCGCCGCGCCGTGCGCGCGCGGCGGGAGCGTGTCGTCGGCACGTTCACTCCAACCTGGATCCCACGGCAGTTCGTGGTGGTGAAAGATCACGCGTCCACCGCGCGCGGCGTGTGCTTGCAACGCGTTGGCGATGGTCGACACGTGCGGGCTTGCGGGCACCGAGCACACGTTCGCCGCGACCACGACTGCGCAACCATCGATCGCCGACACGATCGCGTCGGCATCGCGATTGTGAATTACATCGTTGTGATCGACTCGACGGATCGCGTAACCAAGTTCACCGAACGCGTTCGCCCAGAGCTCTGCTTGTGCCGCGACGTCTTCGGTTTCGGTCTGCAGATAGCGCAACATTGCAACGGCTCGCGTCACGGCGCCGACCGTACCGGCGCGCCGCGCCGGCCATTCCATCGACACCTGGCACTCACGTCGTCACCGAGCGTGACGGCGCGAGTAAGGCGAGACAAAAAGTGTGTCTGCAGGTATTGCCAACTCGCTGCTGCGATGCGCACACTTCAATCAACGTGAGGGTGGTCGCCACGCAGTGCGTGACGGTCGCGGGTGGAGCCGGACCACTCACGAGAAGGGGGCCGCATCGTTGCCACGATGCTGACCGCGTGACCGACTTCCCACCCCAATTACGAATCCCCACCATTGCGAGCTGCACGATTGCGCTCGCGCTCATCTCCATTGCAATAGGGCACGACGGAGCCGCGCCGGCGTTGCTTCCGTGCACGGTGCTCGCGTGCTTGGCCGTCGTCGCCGAGCACGAGCGCATCAGCTTGCGCTCCGGTATCGACGTGAGTCCCGGGCTCGTGGTGCTGCTGGCATCGCTCGTGGTGTTCCGCCAGTCGAACTCGCTCGCGGGCCCGCTGATCGTGGCCGCGTGCAGCGGGCTGCACGTCGCGTCGTTGCGCAGCGGCCGCCGCGGCTGGCTCGCGTTCCATGCCGCAAGCTCCACACTCGGGGCCGCGGCCGCATGTGTCGTGTTCTGGGCGGTGCCCGCGTCGTCCGTCGCGCAGCTCTCCGGCGCGTTGTTCATGCTCGCACCCGCGGCGTTCGCTGCGATCGCCGTCGAAAGCATTGTCGTCGCGCTGTCGTACCGCCATGACGTGCGACCGCGCCCATGGCTCCCCGAGTTCCCGGAGATCGCAGTGGCGCTGTCGACGTTTGGTGCGGCCGGCGCGCTCGTGGGTGTGATGGCGAACGGAACCGGCTCGGCGATCCTGCTGGTGCTACTCGTTCCGATCTTGCTCGCACCGCAAGTGCTCGCCGCGCCCGGTCGGCTCGAGGCGGCCGAGTCGGATGCGGTTGCGTCGCTGATGCGCGCGCTCGAGGTGAAGGACCCCTACACCGCCGCGCATTCGCAGCGCGTGGCGCGCTTCGCCACCTACATCGGCGCGGAGCTCGAGATCTCGGGCCAGCGCCTCGAGGATCTTCGCCTCGCCGCGTTGCTCCACGACATCGGCAAGCTCGTGGTACCGAACCAGCTTCTCAATAAGCCAGGGCGGCTCACGCGCGAGGAGTTCGACGTGGTGAAGCGGCACGAGCACGTGTCGGTGGCGATGTTGTCGCGCATCGACGCGCTGGCGCCTGTGGCGCGCCTGGTTGCCGACTCCCGCCACGACACCTTCGCCGAACTGCGCTCGCTGGAGGCGCACGTGATCGCGGTGGCCGACGCCTACGACGCCATGGCGTCCACTCGCGCCTACCGCCAGGCGCTGCCCGAGGAAGTGGTGTTCGCCGAATTGCGCGCCAAGGCCGGCAAGCAGTTCCTCGCGCCGTGCGTAGAAGCCCTGATCGCCGCGCTCGTGCGGCGAGGCGAGACCGCGGTGGTGCACGATGCGGGTCTGCCGTACGGCTGGGCGGTGGTGCCACCGAAGAGCGGTGTGGGATCGGCGGGCCTCGGTGACTTTGCGCCCGCGCACATCGACCTCACCGAGAACAGCGGCGAGCACGTTGCGGTGCGATCGAGCGAGTTGCAAGGCGCAAGCCGGTGAGCGGGCGGACAGTGTTCGCGAGCGGTCGGGACGAGCGCCTGCGCGTCCCGGTGCTCGTAGTGGCGACCGCCGCCGCGCTGGTGGCGTTGGTGGTGGCGCTCGTGAGCAACTCGGAGCCGCTCGTCGCCGCAATGTTGCTCGGCGCCGGGATCGTGGTGGGCGAAGTGTTCGTGCTCCGCTGGCCGCCCGCGGGCGAGGTCGCGGCCTCGTATTCGGTGTTCCTCGCGCTCACGCGCGCGGTCGACCTACGCGTTGCCGTGGTCACGATCGTTGCGGCCGAGATCGTGACGTTGGCCGGTGACGAAGACTTCCGCTCGGCGCGGTGGCGCGCCGTGCGCAGCGCGGCCATGGGTGTGGCGATTGTGACGGTCTTCCACCTGGTGTTCGCGACGCTCGGTCACCGCGAACTGGTGATCACGGTGCTGGCCGCGCTGCTGGTGAGCGCGGCCGTGGGCGCGGCCATCGACGGAAGCATGCGTCACGCCGAGCGTGAGGTGCAGCAGACCTACTGGCCCGAGCGCGCGCTCTACGCGTGGGCCGCGGTGATCGGCACCGGAGTGCTGATGGCGCTCGCGGTGCGCGGCGTCGACGGTGCTGGCGCGTTGGGGGTGCGGGGCGCCGCGTGGTTGTCGCTCCCGCTTCTCGTGATCTGGTGGAGCTTCCAGCAGGACGACGCGTCGACGCGGCTCACGCGCCAGACGGCCGACGCACTCGCAATGGTGCCGGTGCTCGGCGGCGCGGTCGAGCTCGGCGCGTCGGCGCACGACGCTGATCTGGCCCGGCGGGTTGCCGCACAGCTCGGGCTCAGCGCCGACGAGCAGCACACGTTGGCGGTCGCGGCGCGGCTCCGTCACCTCGGCGCAGTCACGTTCGACTCGGTGATCGACCTCACTGGCGACGCCAGCGGGGCGGCGTTGGCGCGCGCCGAAGCGGCAACGTCGGCCATGCTGCGGAACACGCAATTCGACGAGGCCGGCGCGATCGTGTCCGCGGCGTCCGGCGTTGCTGCCCGCGCCGGCGACTCGCCGGACGGGCGCGCCGAGCTGCTGGCCACGGTTGTTCGCACGCTCGACGAGTTCCAGACCGCGCGCCCTGGTGTGCGCGACCCGGCGGGCGCGATCGGTGCGCTACGAGCGCGGCACGCCGACCGGCGCGTGCGCACCGTCGTCGACGCGCTCGAGCGGGTTGTCGGGAGCGGCCCGGCCTGATGCGCCGGTGCGGGGCAGCACCCGCACCAGATCGTCGGGGCCGGCCGCCACCACCTCGATCTGTGCCGTATCGGCGAGCTCATGCTCGTCGAACGCGGCGCCCGCCATCCGGCGCCGGCGCCGGCTCGCGTGGAACGCGAGGTCGATGAGCCCGACGGCGATGATCAAATCGCCGAAGCTGATTACTTCGTGAATCGGCGGCACGTAGATCACGTCGGTGATCCAGTAGAGATGCGTCGACGGGTCGTCGGCGTGGTGCAACACCGTCGGACCGGCTTCGGCATGGGCGGCCCAGCGTGGCGCCAGCTTCACCGGCATGCCGTGGTTCACGGTGATCGCGAGCGCGTTGGCGGCCAGGCCGATCAGCACCACCGTCATCCCGGTGCGCACCACGTTGCGACCACAGAACGCGAGCAACAGCACGTAGGCAGCCACGAGCGCGCCGAAACCGATGTCGAAGCCGCCCGCCGGTGAGATGTGCCCGCTCGCCAGCGCGAGTGCGACACCGCCCGCGAGCAGCATCGCCCACTCCCAGCGGGTGTCGAAGAGGAGCGCGGCGTACGAACCACGAGTGACCAGAGGCACGGCCAACGCGACGATGACGCCGATCCAGAGGAATCCCGTCACGTGTCGAAAACGTACCGGCGGGCGCGGCGCGAACCGCGCATACCGGTGTATCGGCTCCGGTGGCCCGACCGGCACTTACAGTGCGCGCCATGAGTCCAGCGGCCGCGCCGAGCGAGGTGCGCTACGAGATCGATGGCGCGATCGCGCGAATCACCATCGATCGTGAGGCGCGCCGCAATGCGATGTCGTTCACGGTGATCGAAGGTCTCATCGAGGCGTTTCGCGACGCGTGTGCCAACGACGCGGTGCGGGTGGTGGTGCTCACCGGCGCGGGCGACAAGGCCTTCTGCGCGGGCGCCGACCTGAGCGGTATCGCCGACAATGCGAGCTTCGCCGAGGTGCATGGCGCGCGCGGTCGCATCGCCGAACTCTTCGAGGTGATGCGGCTGCTCGGCAAACCGTCGATCGCTCGCGTGCGCGGCTACGCGCTCGCCGGTGGGTTCGGCCTCGCCTGCGCGTGCGATCTGTTGGTGGCGGCCGACGATGCCGTCTTCGGCACGCCCGAGATCGACATCGGCCTGTGGCCGTACATGATCACCGTGCCGCTGCTGCGCTCGGTGCCGCCGAAGCGATTGCTCGAGCTGATGATGACCGGCCGCCGCGTCGATGCCCGTGAGGCATTGGAGATCGGTGTGGCCACCGAGGTGGTGCCCGTGGCCGACCTCGATGCGGCGGTCGACCGCCTCGCCGCAACGCTCGCCGCGAAACCGCCGCTCGCGCTCCGTTGGGGCCGCGAGTCGTTCTACCGCACGCTCGCGGCGTCGAACGACGCCGACGCGCTCGCCTATCTCCACACGATGTTGACGGTCACCACCAACACCGACGACGCCGCGGAAGGCGTCGCCGCGTTCGCCGCGAAGCGCGCGCCGCGCTGGACCGGCCGCTGACCCGTTCCCGGGGGAATTCCGCGCTCGCTACGCTCCGGCTCGATGCACGAGATCCGCGCCGAGATCACCGCAAGCGTGTGGCAGATACGCGCCGAAGAGGGCCAGATGGTGGCCGAGGGCGACGAGATCGTCATCCTCGAGTCGATGAAGATGGAGATCCCCGTGGTGACCGACGAGCCCGGCACGCTCGTGGAGCTCCACGTGGAAGAGGGCGGCACCGTGCACGAGGGTGACCTCATTGCCCTCATCGACGAGAGCTGATCGGCACCGTGACGTGCGTGAAAACTCGTCCACGGGCGGCGGCGAACGCCGGCCCGGGAGCGACGGAGGAGTGACACGGGCGGCGAGCCGCTCGCAGCGCCTGGCGAAGCGGCGCAGATGATAAGGGCGGAGCGCGACGGCGATGTCGCGACGATCACGATCGACCGCGAGGAGCGGCGCAACGCGCTGAACGGCGACCTCTGCACGGTGTTCACCGAGGCGTTGCTCGAACAGCAGGATGCGCGTGCCGTGGTGGTCACCGGCGCGGGCTCGGTGTTCTGCGCCGGCGCCGACCTCGCGACTCGCTTCGGTGCAGGCGACGGCGAAGGCGGCACCACCGACACGTTCCGCCCTCACTTCGAGGTGCTGCTCGACGCGATCGTGGCCCATCCCGCACCAGTGATCGCGGCGGTGAACGGTCCCGCGATCGGCGCGGGCATGCAGCTCTGCGTGGCGTGCGACCTTCGCATCGCCCGTCCCGACACCCGGCTGGCGATCCCCGGCGGGCGGCTCGGCGTGCTGCTCAGTCCTACCAACGTCTGGCGACTCGCGCTGCTGGTGGGGCATGGCCTCGCGCGCGACTTCCTGCTCACGGGGCGCGAGGTGAGCGGCGAGGTGGCCGAACGTCTCGGGCTCGTGCAGCGCCTCGCCGACGATCCGCTCGCCGCGGCGCACGAGCTGGCCGCGCACATTGCGTCGCTGGCACCGCTCACTGTGCAGGGCCACAAACGCGCGTTGAACGCGGTGACCGAGTCGCTCGTGCTCACCGACGCGGCGCGCTCCGAGCTGGAGACGCTCGAAGCCAAGGTGTTCGCGAGCGACGACCTTGCCGAGGGAATGGCGGCCTTCGCCGAGAAGCGGGCGCCCACCTTCCGCGGCCGCTGAGTGCTCGGGGCCGGTGACAACGCCCGCACGCCCGGTTACTGTTCGTGCCGCCCGCTGAGATCGGAGCGCCGGGGAGAGTGGGATGGCGTTGCTGGACACCGAGGGGCTGGTCGGCTTCCTCGTCGTGATGCTCTGGGCGTGGGGCCTGATCGACGTGATCGCCACCGACGCCGACCTGTGCCGCCACGTGGACAAGGCCGCGTGGGTGATCCTCGTGCTGATCGTGCCGGCCATCGGCGCGCTCGTCTGGATCTTCTTCGGGCGGCCGCTCGGCGCCGGCATCATGCCCGGCGGCTCCACCACGGCGAAGCCCGGCGGCGCCACCTCGTCGGGCCTGCGCACCGTCAGCACCCGAGCGCCGCGCTCGTGGCGGCCGCGCTACCGGGCCACCGGCCCCTACGGTCCCGATTCGGCGCCGCGCTATCTCGGTGAGTTCCCGATCAGCGACCGACGATCGGAGCAGCTCGATGCCGCGCTCGACGACGAGCTCGCCCGGCGCCGGACCGAACGTCGCGACAACGACTGAGTCGCGCGGCTCTGGCCCGCGGGAATGCCTGCGGGAATGCCCGCGAGAATGGAACCCATGAGCCGGCCGCGAGTTCACATCGTCGATGTCGCGCCGCGTGACGGGCTGCAGTCCGATGCGGTGATGTTCAGCACCGAGCAGAAGGCCGAGCTGATCCGTCGCATCGTCGATGCGGGCATCGAGCGCGTCGAGGTCGCGAGCTTCGTGAACCCCAAGCGCGTGCCGCAGATGGCCGACGCCGAGGCGGTGCTCGACGCGGTGTCGGCCGACACTCGGGCGCGCTACATCGGCTTGGTGCTCAACGAGCGCGGGTTCGACCGCGCGCTCTCGGCGCACACACCTGAGGTGAACGTGGTGGTCGCGTGCACCGACACGTTCTCGGAACGCAACCAGGGGATGAACACGGCTGCGGCGATCGACGCTGCGACCGCGGTGATCCGGCGCGCTCGCGACGCGGCGATCCCGTGCAGCGCAACCCTTTCCGCGGCGTTCGGTTGCGGCTACGAAGGCGAAGTACCGCTCGCGCGCGTGCTCGACGTGGTCGAACGCGTCGCCGCGGCCGGCCCCGACGAGATCGCGCTGGCCGACACCGTGGGTGCCGCGGTGCCGCCCCAAGTTCGAGAGCGCTTCACCGCGGCGGCCGAAGTGCTGCACCGCGCGCCCCGACCGATCGGGCTCCGCGCGCATTTCCACAACACGCGCAACGCGGGCGTTGCCAACGCGCTGGCCGCGGTGGAAGTGGGTGTGCCGGTGATCGACGCCAGCCTCGGCGGCATCGGGGGCTGCCCGTTCGCGCCCCGCGCCACGGGCAACATTCCCACCGAAGACGTGGTGTTCCTGCTCGAACGCAGCGGCTACGACACCGGTGTCGACCTCGATCGCCTCATCGCCGCGAGCGAGTGGCTGGCCGGGCAGCTCGGACGCGACACGCCGTCGCTCGTGGCCAAGGCCGGCCCGTTCCCGCCGGCCGCCTGACCTTCGCGTTGTCGCATCAAGGCGTTGGGTCGTAGTTCCCGCCCGAGAGGATCACGCCCACTCGCTTGCCGTGGAGCGCAGGCGTGCGCCGCACCGCGGCGACCGCGATTGCTGCGCTCGGCTCCACCACCTGCTTGGTGCGCGAGCGCAGCATCGCGAGCGCGTCGAGCGTCTCGTGGTCGGGCACCGTCATGATCGCCTCGACGTGGCGCGACACGATGGCGAACGTACGGTCGGAGAGCGAGGTGCGCAGACCGTCGCAGATCGTGTTGGGAGCGAGCTGTGGTTCGCGCGTTCCCGCGGCCAGCGAGCGGGCCGCGTCGTCGGCGCCTTCGGGCTCGGCGCCGTACACGAGGGCTCGCCCGTTGGCGGTGAGGCTCGTGCCCGACAACAGCCCACCGCCGCCGACAGGTGCGACGATCACGTCGAGGTCGGCCACCTCTTCGAGGAGCTCGCGCGCCGCGGTGCCGGCACCCGCGATCACGTGGTCGTTGTCGAAGGGGTGGATCTCCACGGCGCCGGTGGCTGCGACGACGTCGCGCAACGTCGCGACGCGCGCGGCTTCGGTGGGTTCGCAGTCGACGATGCGCGCGCCGTATGCGAGCACGGCCGCGCGTTTGACGGCCGGCGTGTTGGTAGGCATCACCACGTGCGCAGGCACGCCCCGAACCTGCGCCGCGAGCGCGAGTGCAGCTGCGTGATTGCCGGAACTGTGCGCCGCGACACCACGAGCGGCCACGTCATCGGCGAGCGATTGCACGGCATTGGTGGCACCCCGGTACTTGAACGCGCCGACCCGTTGTAGATGTTCGCCCTTCAACAGCAGCGTGGCGCCGGCCCATTCGTCGACGAGGTGCGACGTGAACACCGGCGTGCGATGCACGAACGGCGCGATGCGCGCCGCCGCAGCTTCGATGTCGGCGAGCGAAAGGCTCATTTAGAACCCCGCAGGAAGCACGCGTTCGAGGTACACGTAGAACGCGAACAGCACGGGCAGGAACGGCACCAGACCACCGAACCACGTGAACGGATGCCGCCAGTGGCGGTAGCCCCACCACCACAGCGCGCCGACGAGCAGCAGCAGCACACCCCACACGAGGGTGGGGGTGCGGCTCGCGGTGTCGCCCGACAGCCCGTCCTTCAGCGACGCGTCGGTCGTGTCGGGCGCGGGACCGTCCGATGCCAGTTGCTGCCCCGCGGGCGGCTTCGGCTTCACGAACGGCTTGGGCTTCTCGCTCTTCGCCGCCACGAGCGTGGCCTGCACCACGAGGCGCTGGCGCGCCGAGTACTTCGGGTTGCACGTGGTGAGCGTGAGCGTGGCGTGCGCGGGATCGTGCGTGGCGACCACGTCGACGTCGCTCGGGCTCACCGCGTAGGGCTCTTTGGTGACGCGGTACGTGTAGTGGCCCCACAGCATGTCGATGCGGATCTCAGAGCCGATGTGCAGCGAGTCGGCGTCGTAGAACGGGTGCAGGTAGGTGGTGCGGTGGCCGGCGATGGCGGCATTGCCGAGCTGGCCGGGATACACCGTGGCGGGGTAGTGGCCGGGGCCCTTCTCGAGGTCGTCGCGCGTGGTGCCCTGCACGATCGCATAGCTGCTCCACGGCAGATGGATGATCCCCACGACCGCGCCGTCGGCCACCGCCGGTGCGCGCGACGAGCCGACGACGGGGGAGCTCGCCGCGGTGGTGGGCGGCGTGCTCGTGGAGGTGCTCTTCGGGACGGTGGTGACCGTGGTGGACGGGGCGGAAGTGGACGGGGCTGACGAGGACGAAGGCGCGCCCGCGTGGGCGAGCTCGGCCGCGAACTCGTTCTTCAGCTTGTGCTGGTCGCGTGCGGTCACCAGGCCGGTTCCCCACAGCTGGTACGCCACGAATCCGAGGATCAGCAGGCCGACGACGATCAACGTGCGGCCGGCGCCACCGAGCGTGCGGCGCAACCGTTCGCGCATGAGGAGGCGAGAGTAGGGCGGCCCACCCTCGCGATGCGGGCATCCACCGGGGCTTCCGTAGAATGCTCGCCACGCCGCACCGGCCGCGCGCCGGTTCTGGAGGAGGGTCTTTGGCCGTCGTCGCGCCCGTGGTCACGACCCGTGCCGCCGTGTGCGTGCTCGGTCGTTTTCCGGCGCTCGCGGGCGCCGACCTCGACGTGACCCGAGGCGAGATCGTGCTGCTCTCGGGCGCCAACGGCGCGGGCAAGTCCACGTTGCTGCGCCTGCTCGCAGGGCTGGTGCCGCTTCGCAGCGGCCAGGCGTCCGTGCTCGGCTGCGATCTCACCGTCGATCGCCGCAGTTACCGCCGCCGGCTCGCTCTGGTGGGCCATGACACCGGCTGTTACGACGACCTCACGACGCGCGAGAACCTGCGCTTCGCGGTGCGCGCCGCGGGCGACGACCCAGCCACGGTCGACGTCACCCTCGAGCGGCTCGGCCTCGACGCGGTGGCCGGAGTCCGCCACGCCGATCTCTCGGCCGGTCAGCGCCGCCGGCTCGCGCTCGCGACGGCATTCGTCCGCGACGTCGAGCTGCTGCTCCTCGACGAGCCTCACGCCGGCCTCGACGCCGACGGCCGAACGCTGCTCGACGGGCTGCTGCGCGAAGTCGCGCTGCGTGGTCGCACCGTGCTGTTCGCTTCGCACGAGCTCGACCGGGCCCGTTCACTCGCGCATCGCGAGGTGCTCGTCGACCGAGGCACGCTCGTCGGCGGCGTGCTCAGCACTTCCACAGCCCCCGAACCCGTCGGAGCCAGGCCATGAGCCCCTGGGGGCGCGAGCCGAGCATCGTGCGCGCCAGGCTGAGCGCGGCTTCAGCCCACGAGGCAAGCGGGGGTGCAGTGTGAATGGCATGCTCGGCGAGGCCATGCTCGTGGCAGGAAAAGATCTGCGCATCGAAGCGCGCGCTCGGGTCGGTCTGGCCCAGATCCTCCCGTTCGGCGCGATCGTCCTCTTGCTGTTCGCGTTCGCGCTCGACCTGAACCGTGGCCTGCTTCCTGAGGTCGCTCCGGGCCTGTTCTGGATCGCAGTGCTGCTCGCGTCGATCCTGGCGGTGAGCCGCAGCTTCGCAGTGGAATCCGAGCACAACGCACGCGACAACCTGCGGCTCGTCGGTATCGACGGCGCGGCGATCTTCCTCGGCAAGGCCGCGGCGATCGTGGTGGAGCTGCTCGCGCTCGAAGCAGTGCTGCTGGTGGGTACGTTCGTGTTCTACGACGTATCGGCGCGCGGGATGGTGGCCATCGTGCCGGCCGCGGTAGCCGCGACCTGCGGAATCGCGGCCACCGGTACGGTGTACGGCATCCTCGCGGCGGGGCTGCGCATGCGGGAAACGTTGGTGCCCTTGCTCGTGCTACCGATCACTGCGCCAGTGATGCTCGGGGCCACCCGGGCATTCGAGGAGGCGCTCGGCGGCAACACAAGTCAGGCCTGGCCCTGGGTGCAGCTCCTCGTGGTGTTCGCAGTGATCTACGTGATCGCCGGCGTGTTGGCATTCGGTCCGCTGTTGGAGGAGTCATGAGCATGACGGCGCAGGGCGCGAACGGCGCGCCGGGCACGGGAACCGCGCCCGCCGGCGCGCGCCGCGTGCTGTCGCGCACGGCTTCGCGCGTCCTCGCCGCCGTCACGCTCGCCGCGGTTGCGCTCAGACTCGTGATGGGACTCTTCGTGGCGCCCTCCGACTCGGCCGGCGACCCGCCGCAGGGCCAGGTGTACCGGTTGCTGTTCCTGCACGTGCCGTCGGCGTGGGTGGCCTACCTCGCGTTCGGCGTCACCGCGATGGCGTCGATCCTCTATCTCATCCCGCGCACGCGTGGCCTGCAATGGGACCACCTCGCCGGCGCCTCGGCCGAGCTCGGCGTGATCTTCACTGCGCTCGTGCTCGTGGAAGGTTCGCTCTGGGGCAAGCCGGTATGGGGCGCCTGGTGGGCATGGGACGCGCGGCTCACCACCACCGCGGTGCTGTTCTTCCTCTACCTCGGCTACCTCGCGCTGCGGCGCATCGGTGGTTCGCCCCACCAGCGTTCGATGCGCAGCGCGATTGCCGCGCTGATCGCGTTCATCGACGTGCCGATCGTGCACTTCTCGGTCACGTGGTGGACCACGCTCCACCAGGACGGCTCGATCTTCAACCAGAAGATGCAGGTGCACATCCAAGACGCCCGTATGAACGCGGCGCTGATCGTCGGCGTGGTCGCATCGACGCTCGTGTACGCATCACTCTGCATCGCGCGCATGCGGCTGCTCGCACTCGAAGAGGGCATGGAAGAGCGCGAGCTGCAGGCCGCGATCGAAGAGCGCCTCGCCGCGCGCCGCGACCCGAGCGCGAGTAGCCCGGCGCCGCAGCCGGTGGTCACGGGGTCGACGGCATGAGCCACGTGATCGCATCGAGCGGTGGCATCGCCTGGGCCCAGGCCTGGCCGTACGTGGGAACGGGCTATGCGCTCGCGGTGGGCCTCCTCGGCGGCTACGGCGTGTGGGTGGTGCGCAAGCTGCGCCGGGCCGAACGCTCGCTGCCGGGCGCCGACGAGGGCCAGCTGTGAGCGCGCCTACCGCACCGCCGATCACCCCGGTCGCGGCCGACGACGCCACGGCCACACCGCCGCGGAAGCGCAAGATCAAGTGGCGTTACGTGATTGCGCTGGTCGCGTGTGTGGGCGCGATCGTGTGGATGATCACGTCGCTGTCGGCCAACATCGACTACCTCGAGACGGTGAGCCAGGCGGTGCACGACCGGCCGAGCCAGGAGAACCGCGAGCTGCGCATCGGTGGCGTGGTGGTGCTCCACACGTTGAAGGAAACCCCGCAGGGCGCGTCGTTCCGCCTCGGCGACGGCAAGGCGATCGTGTTCGTGGATGTCACGAACATTCCGTCGAAGCTGTTCGCCGAATGCGCGCCTGTGGTGGTGGAGGGCAAGTGGTCGGGCACCAACTTCGCGGCCGACAACCTGCTCGTGAAGCACGGTGCCACCTACGGCGCGTCGAACAAGGACGACGCCAAGTCGGTGAAGGACGCCCTCGCCGGAACCGGCTGCGAGAAGCCCACCTGAGCCCATGACGCGCGCAGAGCTCGGCACCTTCACGCTGATGGTCGGAGTGACGGCCTCGGTGCTCGGCATCATCGTGCTCGGGCGCGGCATCGCGACGGGCAACGAGCGGCTGCTGCGCCTCGGCCGGCGCTACTCCACCGCGATCCTGCTCTCGGCGGTCGCAGCGTTCATCGTGCTGGAGACCGCGCTGTACGGCCACGACTATTCGATCAAGTTCGTAGCCGACAACGTGGCCAACGCCACGCCGGGCCTCTACACCTTCACCGCGTTGTGGTCGGCGCTGCAAGGCTCGATCCTGCTCTGGGCGCTGATCCTCGGCATCTACATCACCGCCACGGGCTACGCGTTCCGAAAGCGTGTCACCGACCCGCTCGTGGCGTGGGCCACGATCGTGCAGTACGTGGTGGCGCTGTTCTTCTTCGGGTTGATGGCCACGATCGCGAACCCGTTCGCCACCACGAGCGGCTTCGTGCCGCTGAACGGGCAAGGCCCCAACCCGTTGCTCCAAGACCACCCGCTCGTCGCCTTCCACCCGCCGTTCCTCTACGCGGGTTACGTGGGCATGACAATCCCGTTCAGCTTCGCGATCGCCGCGCTCGTCACGGGTCGCTTCGGTGAGGGCTGGCTCGCCGACACGCGGCGCGCGTCGCTCATCGCGTGGGGCTTCCTCACTGTCGGCATCATCCTCGGTGCGTGGTGGAGTTACGAAGTGCTCGGGTGGGGCGGCTACTGGAGCTGGGACCCGGTCGAGAACGCGTCGCTGCTTCCGTGGCTCACGATGACCGCGTTCTTGCACTCGGTGATGGTGCAGGAACGCCGGGGGATGCTGCGCGTCTGGAACCTGTCGCTGATCATCTCCACGTTCGCGCTCACCATCCTCGGCACCTTCCTCACGCGCTCGGGGGTGATCACGTCGGTGCACGCATTCACGGAGAGCTCGATCGGCCCCGCGCTGCTCGTGTTCTTCGCGATCGTGATCATCACCGGCCTCGCGCTCATTGCGTGGCGCGGCGACCTGTTGCACTCACCGGGACGTATCGACGGCGTGTTCTCGCGCGAGTCGGCGTTCCTCGCCAACAACCTGCTGTTCACCGGCTTCGCGTTCGTGGTGTTCACCGGCACGGTGTTCCCGCTTCTCGTCGAGGCGCTCGAGAACCGACAGATCTCGGTGGGCTCGCCTTACTTCAACACGATGACGATGCCGCTCGGGCTGGCGCTGCTCTTCATGATGGCCGTCGCTCCGATCCTGCCGTGGCGCGCCGTGAGCGGCGAGGTGCTGCGCGACCGGCTGCTCCTGCCGTTGTACGTGGGCGCGATCGTGATGGTGCTCGTCGTGGTGTTCGGTTCGGCCGGACCCGCCGGCACGCTGGCGTATGGCCTCGCCGCGTTCGCGGCGGCCGGCATCGTGCGCAACTTCGCGGTCGCAGTGCGCGCGCGTCGCTCCGCGTTGCACGAGCCGGTGCCGAAGGCGCTCAGCGGCACGGTGCGCGGCAACCCGCGCCGCTGGGGCGGCCTCATCGTGCATCTCGGTGTGGTGGTGATCGCGGTGGGTCTGGCGGCGTCGCAGGGGAGCGCAACGAGCCGCTCGGTGCAGCTCGCGAAGGGGCATTCGGCCACCGTCGCCGGCCAGCGCGTCACCTATCTCGGCTCGTCGGTCACGCAGTCGGCGGTGAAGGCCACGCTGCACTCGCGTTTCGAGATCCACGACGGCAGCTCGTCGCTCGGCACCTACTCGCCCGGTATCAGCACCTACCCCGGCGTCACCCAAGGCATCGCCACACCGTCGGTGCACATCGGCTTGGCGCGCGACGTGTATCTCTCGCTCGTGGCCGCGCCCGACGACAGTGGTCGCGTCACCGTGCAGATCCTCGTGAACCCGCTCGTGTCGTGGATCTGGACCGGTGGCCTGGTGATGGCGCTCGGCACGATCCTCTGCCTCGTTCCCAAGAAGCGCTCGGCGTCGCTGGCGATGTCGGGCGCGCAACGGGCCGACGTCGAGGAGCCCGACCGCGACGGGGCCGCGCCACCGTCCGAGCCCGAAGCCATCCCGTCGCCCGCGCCGGCATGATGCGCGACACAACCACGAGCACCACATGACCCGTATCCGCTGGATCGTGTCGATCGTGTCGGTGGTGGTGATCGGGCTCGGCGTGCTGCTCGCAGTGAACCTCGGCAACAAGCCGAGCACCACGAACCCCACCGTGCACCAGCCCGCGCCCGAGTTCAAGCTCACCGCGTTCGACGGCAAGTCCGTCGACCTCGCCACGCTGCGCAACAAAGTGGTGTTCGTGAACTTCTGGAACGAGTGGTGCCAGCCGTGCCAGCAGGAGACGCCGAGCCTCGTGGCGCTGGCCAAGGCGCACGCCAACGATCCCGACTTCGTGATGATCGGCATCGTGCACGACCCCAACTCGCACGGCGAGGCCACCGCCTACGCCACCAAGAACAAGATGACCTACCCGCTCGCGTTCGACCCGGGCGACCGCACGTCGCTGAACTACGGCGTGACCGGTCAGCCCGAGACGTTCCTCATCGACAAGGCGGGCATCGTCGATCAGTGGGTGTCGGGCCCGATCGATCCGAACTCGATGGAAACCGAGATCGAACGGCTCGAGAACACATGAGGGCCAAGAAAGCCGCTGCGATTGCGGGCGCGGCCGTGATCGTGGTGGTCCTCGCCGTCGCGTGGTTCCGGCCGCAGCACGAGAGCTTCGATGCGCGCGCTCACAACCTCGAGGAGCACATCGCCTGCCCGGTGTGCGTGGGCGAGTCGGTGGCCGACAGCAACAGTTCGGCGTCGGCCGATATCCGCCAGGACATCCAAACGCGCATGCACGAGGGCCAATCCGACAGCGAGATCCTCAGCTACTACGCGCGCACGTATCCGAAGCAGATGCTGAACCCCAGCAACGGCGGGCTCGGCCTCATCGCGTGGGGTCTTCCCGTGGTGGTCGTGATCATTGCGGTGGCCGGCCTCGGTTTCGCGATCGCGCGCTGGAAGCGCGAGCCGCGACTCGTCGCCACCGACGAAGACGAGAAGCTCGTGCAGCGGGCTCGGAGAACGGCAACCTGAAGCGTGGGCTCGTGCCGAAACTGACCACCCAACAACGTACCGAGCTCGAGACCGAGCGCGAGTTCCTCGTGCGTTCGCTCGACGATCTCGAAGCCGAGCGCGCCGATGGCGGTATCGACGAGGTCACCTACTCCACGCTGCACTCCGACTACACCGCGCGCACTGCCACCGTGTTGCGCTCGCTCGCGAGCGACACCGCGCCGAAGGCACCGGAAGGCAAGCGCCCGCCGGTGCGGCGCGGCCGCCGCTTCACGATCGTGGCGGCGATCCTCGCGTTCGCGGGTCTCGCCGCGTTTTCGTTGGCGCATTCGTCGGGCACCCGCGCACCGGGCGGCCTGCCCACCGGTGGCGTCACCACACCGTCGGTTGCCGCAAACAGCTACGAAGGGCACCTCCAGAGGGCTGCGCAGTTCCGCGCCGAGGACATCGCCGACCAGGCCACGAAGGAATATCTCGCCGCGGCCAGGCTGCGCCCGACGTCGCCCGAGCCGATCACACTGCTCGCCGACATGCTGCTCGTGCGCTTCACCACCGGAATCGACAACAACCCGCAGCTCGTGACCCAGGCGAGCTCGCTCGTCGACAAGGCGCTGAAGCTCGATCCCAACTACGGGCTGGCGTACTACGAGCGGGGGATCGTGCGCGGGCTCGAGAAGCAGGTCGCTACGTCGGTCGCCGACTTCCGCCACTACCTTCAGCTGGATCCGCACGGCGATGAGGTCACGCAAGCCAACGACTTCATCCAGCAGCTCACCACCCCCTCGACGTCGACGACGACGTTGCCCACCACCACTCCCTGAGGAGCCCCGTGGCCGACCAGCCCGAATATCAGATCGACGGTTCGAAGATCTACCGCGTCACCATCACGCTCGACGCCGGCCCGATCGTGATGGATCTCGACCCGCAACTCGCGCCGAACACCGTCAACAACTTCGTGGGGCTCGCGCGCCAGGGTTACTACGACGGGCTCACCTTCCACCGCGTGGTGCCCGACTTCGTGGTGCAGGGGGGCTGCCCCGAGGGCACCGGCACTGGCGGCCCGGGCTACAAGTTCAAGGATGAGCCCGTGAAGAGCGAGTACACGCTCGGCGCGGTGGCGATGGCCAACGCGGGCAAGAACACCAACGGCTCGCAGTTCTTCATCTGCATCGACGACTGCACGCGCAAGCTCACCAAGGATTACAACCTCTTCGGCTACGTGGTCGAGGGCATGGACACCGCGCTCGGCGTGAAGGTCGGCGACGTGATGCAAAAGGTCGAGATCGAAGAACGCGACCGCGCCTGATCTCAGGCATCGCTGGCGCCCGGTGGTGCCGCGGTGGCACTGTTTGGCATTGACTTGGCATCAACATGATGCCAAGCTGGTGCCGTGGAACTGCAACAGTACGTCGACGAGCTGCGTCACCAGCTCGTGGTGGCGGCCGGGGCCGGCGGTGACGAGGCCCGAGCCATGGCCGAGCGGCTCGTCGCGGCCATCGACCCGGCCACCCGCCTGACGCTCCAGGACGCCCTGGCCGCGGCAGCACAGGAGATCACCTGCGAATTGGCTCCCGGCTCCGTGGAACTGCGCCTGCGCGGCCGTGACCCGGAGTTCGTCGTGTCGGTGCCACGGCCCGACGCCGCTCCTGCCGGCGAGCCCGAGAGCGCGGTGGCATGGGCGCCCGCCGACGACGAGGGAGCGACGGCGCGCATCAACGTGCGCATGCCGGAACAGTTGAAGGCTCGCGTCGACGCCGCCGCGGCTGACGCGCAGGTGTCGGTCAACACGTGGCTCGTACGCGCCGCCGCGTCGGCGCTCGAGCGCACCGATCCCGGGCGCCGGCGCGAACCGCGCGCGCCCACGAGTTCTCAACGTTTCACCGGTTGGGCGCGCTGAGCGCCGGCCGACCCAAGGAAGGATTGCCATGCCCACCTTTGACACCCCACGTCCCATCGCTCTGACCGTCGAGCTCGGCGTCGGCGACATCCGTATCACGGCCTCCGACCGAAGCGACACGATCGTCGAGGTGCGCCCGAGCGATCGCGAGAGCGAGTCCGACACCGACGCCGCGGCGCGTACTCGTGTCGAGTTTGGCGACGACCGCCTGCTCGTGAAAGGACCGAACGTGCGCCGATCAATCGGATGGGGTCGCGGCCGTCACTCGATCGACGTGGTGATCGATGTGCCAGCGGATTCGCAACTCGCAGGCAGCGCGGGCGCGGCGGCGCTGCGCACGCACGGCCCACTCGGCGCGTGCGAGTACAAGATCGCGGCGGGCGACATCGATGTCGACGAGGCTGCTTCGGTGCGGTTGCGTACCGGTGCAGGAGACATTGGTGCCGACCACGTGGCGGGCGACGCCGATGTCGCCACGAGTTCAGGTGCGGTACGACTCGGACGCGTCGATGGCGCGGCCACGGTCAAGAACTCGAACGGCAACACGAGCATCGCCGGCGTCGATGGCGACCTGCGCGTGAACGCGGCGAATGGGAACGTCGCGGTCGGAGATGCGCACGGCGACGCGTTCGTCAAGACCGCGAACGGCACCATCGAAGTCGCCGCGGTGATCCGTGGATCGGTCGTTGCCGAGACCGCCGTCGGCAAGGTCGACATTGGCGTGGCCGACGGCGTCGCCGCGTGGCTCGACCTCAACACGAACTTCGGTCGCGTGCACAGCGAGCTCGGCCAGTCGGAGAAGCCTGCCGCGGGCGAGGAGTCGGTGGAAGTGCGCGCCCGCTCGGCCTTCGGCGACATCACGATCCGCCGCGCCCACCTCGACAGTGCGCGACGGGCGTCCTGAGACCCCGATAATCGGGGCTCCAGAACGCCCTACGCTCCGTGGAGGCGGATCCGGAGGCGCTTGTTGCCTTTGCCCTTGCTCTCGGTCTTGACCACCTC
This sequence comes from Acidimicrobiia bacterium, assembly GCA_036501845.1. Classification (GTDB taxonomy): domain Bacteria; phylum Actinomycetota; class Acidimicrobiia; order IMCC26256; family PALSA-610; genus JBBREP01. The sequence continues at coordinate 31,605 of DASXZO010000095.1, forward strand.
GAAGCGGCCGATCTCAGCGGTGGAATGCACGTGGGTGCCCCCGTCGGCTTGCTTGTCGAGACCCACGATGTCGACGACGCGCAGCTCGGTGACCGACTCGGGCACGAGATTCACCTTGGTGCGGATCAGGTCGGCGTCGGCGAGCGCGGTGTCGCGCGGCAGGAACGACACCTCGATGGGTCGATCGGCCGCGATCTCCGCGTTCACGAGCTCTTCCACGTGCGCGGCAAAGCCTTCGGGCAGCGGATCGAACTCGAAGTCCATGCGCGCTTCGAGCGGCTCCATGTTGCCGCCCGTCACCGGCTTGCCCCACGCGTTCCAGATCACGCCGCACAGCACGTGCAATGCGCTGTGCGTGCGCATGAGTTGATGCCGGCGCGACCACTCGACCTCGCCGTGCACCGTCGCGCCCACTGACGGCAGCGCGCCGTCGAGCGTGTGCCACACGAGTTCACCGTCCTTGCGCACATCGCTGACCAGCACACCATCGAGCGTGCCCACATCGTGCGGCTGCCCGCCGCCCGTCGGATAGAACGCAGTCCGATCAAGCGCGACTCTCGAGCCGCCGGCGTCGACGTCCAACACCGCCGCATCGAACTCCCGCAAGTACGCGTCGCGCAGATACAAAAGCTCAGTCACACCCGCACGCTATTCACGCAAGGCGGCGAACGGAGCCGCGCAGGAGCGACTGAGGCGCAGCAACAATTATCCAGCGGCGTCGATGAGGCCGTAGCGCTTGCGGATCGCCTTTTCGACCTTGGCGAACACGAAGCGGTCGATCACGATGCCGATGATGAGCACGGCGATGATGTCGCCGTACATCGCCACGTAGTCGGGGAGCGCTTGGTTCGCATCCAGCTGCTGGCCCAGCGAGGTCTTGCCGATCACGTTCACCAGTAGTTCGGCGCCCATGAGTGCACGCCACGAGAAGGCCCACGCCTGCTTGAGCCCCGATACGAACGCGGGAAGGGCCGCCGGCATCACCACATGACGGAGCTGCGAGAAGCCGTCGGCCCCGAGCACGCGGCCGGCCCGCAGCAGCACCGGCGAGATGTGGTCGATACCGTCGAGCAGTCCGTTGACCACCGACGGCGCGGCACCGAGCACCATCACGAACAGGATTGCTCGCTCGGCGTTGCCGGTGTCACCGCCGCCCGCCTTGAACAGCACGATCGCGAGCGGTGTCCACGCCACCGAGGGCATGGTCTGCAAGCCGGTGATCAGCGAGCCGATCGCGGCGCGCACCACCTTGAAACGTGCGGTGATCAAGCCGATGACAGTGCCGATGATCACGGCGACGGCGAAGCCCTTCACGCCGCGGTAGAGCGTGGTGAGTGACGCGGTCCAGAGCGTGCCGAGGTCGCCCTTCATCGACTTGAACACCGTGAACGGCGACGGCAGTAGCTCCTGCGGCTTCCAACCGGTCCAGACGACGGCCTGCCATGCGAAGACGAGCAGCACCGCGGCCATGACGGGAGGCCAGATCCCACTCCAGAGCTTGCGCAGCCGCGACGTGCCCGTGGGCAACACCGCGGCGAGAGCGTCGAGCCCGGCGAGCTCGCGCTCGAGGCCTTCGTCGGCGCCGCGAGAGAGCGTGTTACTGACCATGGCGCGCCACCTCCTCGCGCAAGCGGTCGGTGATCGTGGCCGCGAGCGTGGCGACCTCGGTGGAGTCGATGCGGCGTGGCCGTTCGACGTCGACGTGGTAGGTCTCGGCGACGCGACCGGGCCGGCTCGTGAGCAGCACGACGCGGTCGCCGAGGCGCACCGCTTCACGCACGTTGTGGGTGACGAACACGCACGTGAACTTGCGGGCGAGCCACAGCCGCTCGAGCTCTTCGTGGAGCAGGTCGCGTGTCATGGCGTCGAGCGCACCGAACGGCTCGTCCATCAGCAGCACGTCGGCGTCCTGCGCGAGCGCTCGGGCGAGCGCCACACGTTGACGCATGCCGCCCGACAGCTCGTGCGGACGCTTCGACGCGAACTGGCCGAGGTGCACCATCTCGAGCAGCTGGAGCACACGCTCCTTGCGCTGGTTCTTCGGCACCTTGGCGAACCGCAGCGCGAGCTCCACGTTGGCGCGCACGGTGAGCCAGGGAAACAGTGCCGATTCCTGGAACATCAGCCCGCTGCGCCCGTCGACCTCGATCGTGCCGAGGCCGGGCTTGTCGAGGCCGGCGATCAGGTTGAGCAAGGTGCTCTTGCCGCAACCCGAAGCGCCGAGCAGGCACACGAACTCGCCGTGAGCCACCGACAAGTCGATGTGGTCGAGCGCGAGGACTGCAGCTCGCGAGTCGCCGAACGCCTTGGAGACGTCGGCGACCCGCACCGCACTGGCGCTGGTGTCGTGAACCGTGGCCGCCCGGCCTTTTCCACTGTCGTCCGGCGAGACCAGCGCGAGGCTCATGACGAAGCCACCGCCGGCTGGCCCTTCGCCTTCAACACTTCGTTCGTGATCGAGAGGTCGAAGATGCCGTTGAGACTCTGCTTCTTGCCCAGGCCGAGCTGCACCTGGCGGTCGGCCACCGTGAGCAGCGACGAGGCGATCGGGTCGAGCGTGAACGTGATGCTCTTCTCGCTGTCGGTCACGAGCGACGCCTTGAAGGTCTTGCCCGCGCCCTTGGTGATGCCTGCGGCGATCACCGATGCGGTGCCGGTCGGGTCGCTCTTGATCGCGACGGTCGCGTCATAGAGCGCACCGATGAGGCTCTTCACGACGTCGGGGTGGGCGGACAGGAACGACTTGTTCACGACGAGCACCGTGGTGGTGAAGCGGCCGCCGGGCCACAGGTTCGCTTCGTTGACGAGCACGTGCCCACCGTCCTCCTTCACCATGCGGGTGGCGTAGGGCTCGGGCACCCATGCGCCGTCGATGTCGCCACTCTTGAACGCGGTGAGGATCTGCGCGTTCGCCTGCGGCACGATGTGGACGTCGCCCCCGCCGTTGGTGTCGGTCTTGAAGCCCTGCTGCTTGAGGTACCAACGCAGGGCGATGTCCTGGGTGTTGCCCAGCTGCGGGCTGGAGATCTTCTTGCCTTTGAGCTGTGACGGGCTGGTGATCGACTTGTTCACCACCAGGAAGGCGCCGCCCGATGCGGTGCCGGCCACCACCACGCCGTTGCCCTTGGTGAAGGCGGTCACGGCCGGCCCTGGGCCGAGGAACGAGGCGTCGATCGCGCCGCTCAGCAGCGCTGTGTCAGCCGCGGGGCCGGCGTTGAAGATCGCCGGCTTCAGCGTGACGTTCGATCCGAGGGCCTTGGCGAAGCTGCCGCTCTGGATTCCGTAGACCGCGGGGGCGTGGGTGACGTTCGGGAAGTAGCCGAGGTGCAGCGTCACCTTCTCGCCGCTGCTCTTCGAGCCGCCCGAGCTGGCCTTGCTGCTGCTGCTTCCGCAGGCGGCCGCCGCCATCGCGCCCACCAACGTGAACGCCATCATCTTGGCGCCGAATCGAGCCCGCCTGCTTCCAAGCGTGAAGGTCATGAAAAGTGTCTCCAGACATTTTGTAGCTTGTCGATAAGAACAATTGACAAAGTAGAGTACGTCCGTCGAGAATGCAAGCCGCAGCCTCGATCGATCCCATCGGCAGTCGCCCGATGTGACCAAGGCAACCGAACAAGTCGAGAAAGTGGAGTGACGGTGCGTATCACCGCCAAAACCGACTACGCGCTGAAGGCCTGCGCGCATCTCGCCGGTGCCACGCCCGGTCAGTACGTGAAGGCGGACGAGATCGCGCGCACCCAGGCGGTGCCGCTGGAGTTCCTCGAGAACATCCTGCGTGAATTGCGCCGCGGCGGGCTGGTCGACGCCCAGCGGGGCGCCGATGGCGGCTACCGGTTGAGCCGGCCGGCCGCGGCGATCTCGGTGGGCGATGTGGTGCGAACCATCGACAGCCCGATCACCGAGCCCTCACCGGTGGCGGCCGCCGACGACGGCGTGAGCACCGTGTGGCGCGCCCTCGACGGCGCGGTGCTCGCAGTGCTCGAGGCGGTGACGCTGGCCGACGTGGTGGCGGGCGTGTGGCCCGACCAGGTGACCCAGTTCACCGGCGACGGCAAAGGCAACCTCGGCGAGCTCGTCTGAGCCCTCAACGCGCCGGGCGTCCTCGGACCCCGATAATCGGGGTCCCAGGACGCCCGACGGGTCAGGCGTCGGCGAGGGCTGCGACGTCGGACGCCGACGCTGACGGGGTGGCCTCGGCGGCGAGGCGTGCAGCGCGGCGGTCGGCGATGTCGTGGCGGGCGACCCGCACGAGCTCGATCGTCATCGGCACGAGGCAGATGGCCAGCACCAGCTTGAGCGTGGTGTTGCTCGCGCTCAGCACCTTGAGTGCCGAGAAGATGAGCGCCACCACGATCACAGGCCGGATGTAGCCGTCGTTGGCCTTGGCCGACATGCGTGCCCCGATGTACACGGCCGGGATGGCGCCGATGAGCAGCGAGGCGGTGGTGGCGAACTGCAGATGGCCCCAGAGCAGGATGCCGATCGTGGCCGATCCGATGAGCGGGATCGCCTGCACGAGGTCGGTGCCCACGAGCTCACGGGTGGACATGCGCCGGTAGAGCAGCATGAGGCACACCACGATCAGCGAACCCGAGCCCACTGACGTCATCCCCACGATGAAGCCGCCAACCACACCGATGATCACCGTGGGCAGGATCCTCACGGGGATCGTTCCGGGCGTGGCGGTGGCGGTGGGGCGCCGCGCGCTCACGATCACCTTGGCGATCATTGCGGCCGCGGCCACGATGAGCACCCAGCCGAGGATCTTCTTCACCGTGTTGTCGACGTCGCCGCCCATGTGCGTGATCGTGTAGACGCCGGCGAGCGCGGCGGGCATCGAACCGACGCTCAGCCAGAGGACCAGCTTCATGTTCACAGTGCGCTCGCGCAGGTGCACGAACCCGCCGATCGGCTTCAGCACCAGCGAGGCGACGATGTCGGTGGACACCGCCGTCAGCGGGTTGACGTTGAGCATGATCAGCAGCGGCGTGAGCAGTGCTCCGCCACCGACGCCGGTGAGGCCGATGACGAAGCCGGCGATGAGTCCGGCGAGCGTGATGGCGGGATTGATGTGCACGTCCGTGTACCTCGGCTCGGAACTCGACTCGAGTAACTCGACTGATCTAGTCGACAAGGTAGACAACGGCGTGGCCTATTGTCAAGTCCTTTGGTCGAGAAGTGGCAGGATGTGACCGCGAACATCGTTCGAGCGGTTTGCAGGCGGCGGGAGCCCGGAGCGGTCGACCCGGCGCGGTCGACCCGGAGCGGTCACCCGGGCAGTAGACAAGGATTGAGCCATGAGGATCACTGCCAAGGCTGACTATGCGGTGCGAGCCGCGGCCGAGCTGGCCGCGGCCGAACCCGGCGCGCCAGTAAAGGGCGAGCTCCTCGCCACTTCCCAGCGCATCCCGCTCAACTTTCTGGAGAACATCCTGCGGGAGCTCCGCCGGGCCGGGATCATCCGCACCCAGCGAGGCGCCGAGGGTGGCTACCTGCTGGCGCTGCCCGCGAAAGAGATCAGCGTCGCCGACGTGATCCGGGCCGTCGAAGGTCCGCTCGCCGCAGTGCAGGGCGTGCGCCCCGACCAGTTGCATTACGACGGTGCCGCGACTGCACTCGCCGACGTGTGGGTGGCGATGCGCGCCAGCCTGCGGTCGGTGCTCGAGGTGGTGACCCTCGCCGACATCGCCAAGGGCGAGCTTCCCAAGTCGGTGAAGCGACTGGTGGCCGACGCCCACGCGTGGGAGAACCCGTAGCCTGAGCGGCGACCGTCGGAGGGCGCGCCATGAGCTTCTTCGAACGCAACCGCCAGCAATTGATCGATCGGGGCATCGACCCGGCGCGCCTGCCGCCCGGCCAGTACTACACCGACCGTTACCCGGTGCTCCATGTGGGCGACGTGCCCGACATCTCGCGTGACGACTTCCGGCTGCGTGTGTTCGGTGAGGTCGAACGGCCCACCACGTTCACGTTTGCCGACATCGAAGCGCTCGGCGCGATTCAAGAGACGGTCGACATCCACTGCGTCACGAAGTGGACCAAGCTCGACATGCAGTGGAAAGGCGTGCGTTTCGCCGACGTAGTCAACGCGTGTGGCGTGTTACCGACGGCGCGCTTCGTGCTCGAGCACGCGGCGTACGGCTACACCACGAACGTGCCGCTCGCCGACTGCATGCGCGACGACGTGTTGATTGCGTGGGAGCACGACGGTGTGCCGCTCGAAGCCGAGCACGGCGGGCCGGTGCGCATGGTGATCCCGCACCTCTACTTCTGGAAGTCGGCGAAGTGGCTCGAAGGCATCGAGCTACGCGCCGCCGACCAACCCGGCTTCTGGGAACAGAACGGCTACCACATGTACGGCGACCCGTTCCGAGAACAACGCTTCAGCGGCGACTCGTGATTATGCGAGTTGGCATCCAGTGATGCGGCGGGTCATCGAGTTCGGGTCTGCCGCGTGGGCGGTCGTCGCTTTGTCGGTCGGGCTTGCGACGTTGGGCTCGTACAACGGCGACGCGCGTCCTCTCGTGATCGCCGCGTGCCTCGTTGCCACCTCTGCAGCGGTGCTGGCGTGGGCATGCCTTGCGCGCCAGCGCGATCGGCTCGCCGGCACGCTGCTACTCGTGTCAGTCATCGCCCCGACGTCGTATGCGTGGGTGCTGAACGTGCCCGCGCTCCTCGTCGGTCTTGTGTTGCTGCTCGCACCGTCGACGCTTCTCGGGAGGGCACCCGCGAGCGCATAGCTGCGACGGGCTACCACTTGGCGATCGGACCACGCAGCCATTCGGTGTTGCGTCGCGCGGCCGCGTACGCCCCCTGCACCGCACGAAGTTCCGCCTTTGCCGACTGCTTCGATTCAGCTGTTGCGTCACGCACCGCGCTTTCGAGTGCTTCGAGCTGCGGCTCGTACTCGGCAGCAAGCACACGAAGCTCTTCCTCGATCATCGGCGACGGATCGACGACACCGGGCACGCACCAGTATCCCACCGCGTGGCCCCGTGCGCGTCCGCCTATCGGGAGGGGAGTTCGTAGTGCTGGAAGAACTGCCACATGCGTTCGTTGGCGTCCACGAGTGTGATGCCGCGGCCGACGCCGTCGAGGATCCAGGTGCTGGGCGGTCCGGTGTTGAACGGCGCGCCCGGCCACACGTGTCCCGAACCGGTGAAGCGCCAGAGTTCGACCGCGCTTCCTGACCGGCACGGCGAATAGGTCACGAGCGTCGCGGTCTCGCCGGCCGAGCTCGAGCCGGCCGCGCCGCGAATCGTGGCGGCGGTGTGGGGCGCGCGGGCGCAACCGTCGGCCTGCACCCATTGGTCGATGCCGTCCATCACCGAGAACCGCTGGCTCGGGTGGGTGTTGGCGACTCCGGAGAACTTGGCGACGGGATCATCGACGCTGTGGAACTCCATCGTCGGCACGGGGCGCGATGGATGGATCGCGGGCATCTCGACCTGGCCTGACACGGACGCAATCGCCGCGACTCGATCGGAAGCCTGCGCGGCCATTGCGTACGCCATCATCCCGCCGCTCGACATCCCGGTCATGTACACGCGCCGGCGATCGACGAGGGTGTGGTGCTCGACATCGTCGATCACCGCCTCGAGGAATGCGACGTCGTCAATGTGCTTGTCGACCGGCAGGCCGCAACACACGCCGGCGTTCCAGCTGTACTGCGCGTCCTTCGCAACCGGATCGGGTGTGAGCTTGGTCGCCACCCTTGTGCCGTTCGGATAGGCGACGAGGTAACCGTCGCGGTCGGACGACGCGTCCATGCCCGATTGCAGTTCTTGCAGCGTGGCGTTCTGCGTCGAGCCGTGCAGGTTCAACACAAGTGGCAGTGCGCGTCCCGACGCCGCGGCCGGCGGCACGTGGAGCCGGTAGTCGCGTGTGATCCCACCGATCCGGATCGGGAACACGTACGCGCTGGCGCGCGCCGCCAGCGGTGACACGGCTGGCGCAAGCGTGGTCGTGGTGGCACCGACTGACGTAGTGGTGGCTGCGCTTGTGGTCGGCGAGCGCCGCGTCGCGGTCGAACTGCTCGAGCACGCAACCGTGACGCATGCGAGCCCCGCGACGGCAGCGCTCGCCCACCGGTGATCCCAGACCCGCATCCCACGTGACCGTAATCGCACCAACCCCGGCACCGTGCGGACTGTGGACCACGGAGTGACTATGTCTATCGAACGAGTCGACAAGTTTCCCCGCGGCATGCCGACGCGGTGCCGATTCTGAAGGTGTGACGACGAAGCGCATGTCGCAGACGCCGCTGATCGTGGTCGAGGTGGTGCTCGTCGGCGTGCTCGCCGCGATCGTCGTGGGGCAACACGGCTCGGGGCATCACGCCAAGGCGGCATCGACGGCACCAACCGCGCCGAGCTTGCCCACGGCAGACTCTGCACCGGCAGTGTCCACGACCGCCGCCGCGCCTACGACGACGACCACGGCGCCGCGCCCGACGACCACGACCATCGATCCCGTTCGCGACGCGAACGCCGACTACCTCACGATGGCAACCGCGGCGTACCAGGTTCATGTGATCGCGCACGCGCGCTACGCCGCACGCAATGGCCGCATTGCCTGGATCAACTTTCCCGCGTACTGCGGAGCAATCGACGGCGCCGATATCACCTTTGCCCATCGTCTCGGCGAGCACTGGTGGCCTCCAAGTGCGCGACCCAGCGTCGCTCGCCTCGTGCTCGACACGGCTGGCCTCGCGGATCTCGAACAGCAGTGCGCGCACACGTCGGGCCGGTCGCGTGCGATTCAGACCATCGCGAACCAGATCGGCGTCGCGACCACGAAAACTGCAGCTGACCAGTCGGGCGTGCAGACCGCGCTCGGACTGCCCGTCACGTCATAGGCCGAGCTGACCTCGCGACGCAGCGGTGGTGGCTCGCGTTCGCGAGCAGCCACTAACGTCGGTCGGCGTGAGCATTCGCATTCGTCGGGCTACCGAAAAAGATCTCGATTTGGTGACATGGGTGATGCTGGCGGCATCGCGATCGCATCTCGACCGCGGCATCTGGGAATTCTTGAATGGCAGTGGCGAAGCACACACGCTGTCGTTCCTGCGGCGGTTGGCCACGAGCGACACGGTGCACATGTTCCACCGGTCGTTGTTCTTGGTGGCCGAGCTCGACGGCGAGCCGGGCGCGGCGATGTGCGCGTACGACTCGTCGAGTCAAGGCTTCGACGTGGCGTTGCCCGAGATGTTGACGGCGACCGTCGCGGAGGGCATCGATGTCGAGGGCCCCGAGTACGTTCGCCGCAGCGGCGTGCTGCTCGCTGGATTCATTGCGGAAGACCCCGGTCCTCCTGGGCCGCGGTGGGTGATCGAGAACGTCGCGACCCGGCCCGAGGCGCGCCGCAAGGGGCTCGTCGAAGCGTTGTTGCATCAGTTACTCGGCCACGGCCGCGAGCGCGGCTTCGAGTACGCGCAGATCTCGGTGTTCATCGAGAACGAGCGTGCCCGCCGGGCCTACCTCAAGGCGGGGTTCGAACCGCTTGCCGAGCAACGCTCCGACGACTGGTTGCGCGAGATCGGTTGTCCGGGCACCGAGATGCTCCTGCAGCCACTCTGATCGGAACAACTCGCCGCATCGTCATTTCGCAATATCTTTCGACACTACGGCTGTCTATATCGCGTATTCAGGCGCTTGGCCTTGCATCGCGTGAGCAGAAAGGCAGAGACTCAGCGCGGCGCGCGGGTTCGAGCCGAACTGGGCTGTGAAGTTCAGCCTCGGCAGGGTGGCGATGGAACGGGCGCACATACCTCTCGCGGGCGGATCGCGAGAGCGTGGCCCAAGGGAGGCACGTATGAGGATCAGTCGTCGCGTCGTGGTGTTGGTGAGCGGAGGCGTAATCGGCGTGCTCGTGACGGTGGGAGCTGTGTCGGCGCTGACCGTCGCCAACCGCAACACCACGACGGTCACGTACTACGCGTGCCTCAATGGCGGCACGCTCTCGCACGTTGGGACGACCCCACCGACGTGCGCGAGTCCGGCCACGCTCATCTCGTGGAACTCCGCGGGGCCGCAAGGCGTGCGTGGACCCGCGGGCACGAACGGGATCAACGGGTTGAGCGTACGGACCGGCGCCGGCGCGCCGGCTGGTGCCTGCAAGACCGGTGACAGCTACGTGGAGCTCACTGGCACGCCCGGCGAAGTGTTCAAGTGCGTGTCGGCGGCGTGGGTGAACTCGGGCGACAGCATCCGGGGCCCCAAGGGCGCATCCGGAAGCAACGGAACCAACGGCAGCGACGGCAGCAACGGATCGAGCGTGCTCACGAGCTCGGGCGCGCCGTCGGGAACGTGCACCACCGGTGACAGCGACATCGACGTCACATCGGGCGAGGTGTACAACTGCGTCGCGTCGGCCTGGCAGGACTCGGGTGACAGCATTCAAGGTCCCCAAGGAGGCCAGGGTCCGCAAGGGCCACAGGGCCCGGCTGGGATCGCGAGCGGCGTCACCTTCGGCCGGGTTGCAACCGTGCCGATCGACACTGGCCAAGACAATCCGGTGACCGTGCTCACCGCCCCGGCGGTGCCGACGAGCGGCATCTACTACATCACCGCGAGCGTCACGATCCAGGTCGATAGCGGCGACATCGTGGCATGCGCCGCGATCCCCAACCAGATTCAGGCCCAGACCGCGCAGTTCGGCGCGCCGTCGAACTCGATTTCCAACGCGCTTGCCGTCAACGGCGCCGTGAGCCTGAACGCGGGGCAGGCCCCCAGTATCGAGTGCATCGACGCCAACTCCGACTCGAACACCAATTTCCTGGAAGGCTCGATGAACGCGACCTTGATCGGAAGTTCCAACGCCGCGTCGGCGGGCGCGGCGCGCGCCAACCGATTCCCGCTCAAGATCGTGCATGCCGCGAAGTGAGCCACGCCGTGCCGAGATGCGCCTCGCAACGCATCGAGTACCACTGCTGACTGCTACGCCGTTACGCGGCGCCGACGTGTTGCGGGATGGCGCCCGGACCGAGTGCCCACGCGATTGCAATCGGTGGCGAGAGGGGCGCGGGCATGTGCGCGAGCGCCGACGGGAGCAGCGAGAAGTTGCCCGAAACCGGGTCGCTGAACACCGACGCGAGGGGAAGGCCGTCGATCGACGTGCTGGCGGTCTCGCGGCCCGTCGCCGCGTGGAACTGCGCGAGCGAGTCGTAGCTGCCCGACTGGCCGAGCGACGATTGCACGTCGAACTCGACCGCGGGGCCTGACGGGTTCGTGCGGCCCCACACGTTGTGGTCGTCGGCCGAGATCATCTGCGCGAACGTGGCGTGCTTCGGATGCGACGTGTCGACGTTGAAGAACACGTACTTCTGCGAGTGGGGGCCGGCTTCGAACACATTGTCGAGGATGCTCACGTTCGAGGTGTCGCTGGTGACGACGCCTTGAGTGTGACGCGGGTCTTCATACACGCCGATCTGGGCCCAGCCGTTGTCGACGCTGGTGTTGTTCCACACCTCGACGTCGTTGGCACCGGAGATCTTGAGTCCGTCGCGACCATTGTCGGCGATCAGGTTCCCCACGATCGCCGACTGGCCGGACACCTCGACGGTGAGGCCATGGCCGGCGTTGCGCACGATGGTGTTGCCGACGATGGTCTGACCGCGTGACAACTGGTCGAACCACAACCCGTTGCTGTAGTTGTCGTGGAAGTCGTTGTCGCGCATCATCGTGTAGGCCGCGCCAGTGAGCTTGGCGCCGGCGATCTGCGCGTACGGCGTGGGCGTGATGTCCCAGTGCTCGTAGTTCGAATACGCGATCTCGTTGTGTTCGAAGTCGAGGCCCGTGATCCTGTTCGCGCTCAGGCCGTTCATTCCGTCGTCGACCAGGCGACTGTTCGTGACCACGTTGTCGTCGCCGTAGATACCGAGACCGCGGCCCGCGCTCCACGCGATGGTGTCGTTGTCGAACGTCACGAACCGCGCCGTCGACGTGATCGCGTCGTACGGGCTGCCCTGATACACGGCCCCCCAGTGCTCGAAGCCGAGCCCGAGCACCTTCGTGCCAGCCGCGCCTGGTGTGACCGCGAGCGCGCTCCCGAGCACCGTGATCTCCACTGTGTGGCCCGCTGGGTTGTCGCCGAGCCACAACGTGTGCGTGGCCCGGCTCACCATGAACGCTCCTGGCCCCATCGCCCAAGGATTGGTCACCTGGCGCTGCGGCACGCCGTCAACGAACACCTGCTCGGGGAGCCCGGCCGCCGGGTAGCTCGGCGTGAGCGCTTCACTCGGGTAGCAGGTGTCGCAGAGTGAGCTGTTGAACGGGGTCGACCAGCCGTACTGGCCGGCCGCCCACCGTGTGGCCACCACGGAGCCCTTCACCCAGGCTTGCTCGTGCGGGTAGGCCTGGATGGTCACTCTCCGTCGCAGGCTGCCGAGCGACTCGCGGTACACGCCGCCCCGCACCACGATGGTGGCACCGGCGGGTGCGACGCCGAGGGCGTGGCGGATCGTGGCGAACGGCGCGCCGATCGTGCCCGGGTTGGCGTCGCGCCCGCTGTTGGCCACGAACAGGGCACCGGCGGGGATCGGGTAGCCGGTGTCGGCGATCGTGGCGTTCTCGTAGGGGAGTGGTGCCGCGGCCGTGGCCGCCCGTGAGCCCAGTTCGACGGCGTATCCCAGCGCCAGCGCGGCCGCGCCGAGCACCACCGCCGTGCCGGCACAGATCACCCTTGTGGCCCGCCGCGTCGCCGCAGCCCGGCCTCGTTCCGCCCTCATCGTCCGGCCATCCTCCGTGTCGGACTTCACAACGAGGCGCACTGTACGCGTTTCTCTCCACTAACTCAATAATTATGATTGACTTGGTTAGGTTTACCGTTCTATAACCATTCCACCGGTCACGGACAGTGGCTGGAGCAACAGGGGTTCGACGGGGCGGGCGCAGGGAGCGCGGAACGCTCGCGCGGCGGGTCACGGCACATCCGTGGCGAAGCCACGCGGCATCACCGCTTTCGCACTGTCGGAGTCCACCAAGCGCAACAGCGAAAGGGACGAAGTACACGATGGTTCGAACAATGCGATGGCGGTTCGGTGGTGCCGCGCTGGTGACCCTGCTCGCCGGCGGAGTAGCTGCCGGGTTCGCAGGGACAGCGGCACACGCCGACCCAGTCTCGAGTACAGCCCTGGCCGGCGTCGGTGGCGACGGCCTCCAAGACGTGTTCGACGCCTATGCGGGCGCCGCACCGACACCCCCGTCGGCCAACACGGTGTTCTACACGCCGCTGCACAGCAGCAGCGCCACGAACAACGTGACGATCCAGTCGTTCGACGCCTACCCGGCGGGTGGGTCCGTCGCCGCGCCTGGCTGCATCACCACCAAGAGCGGTGGGCCGGCCTTCGACCGCCCATCGAGCTCCGGGAACGGCACCACGGCACTCGCTGCCGCGGTGAACGGCACCAACTGGGTGCAGAGCACCGCGTCGTGCACGGGCACCGGCGTGAACGTCACCGGCCAGCTCGACTGGGTGCGCTCGGCGAGCCAGCCCAAGACATCGGGCTCGACGCTCACGTGGATCCCGTTCGCGCGTGACGCGACGGTGTTCGCGTATTTCGACCACGGCACGAACACCATTCAGCACCTCACCACGGCGCAGCTCACCGCGCTCTACTCGTCGAGCAGCGGAACGCTCACGATTGCCGGTGACACTGTCGAAGCGTGCTTGCCGCTCGCCGGCTCCGCGGTTCGCAAGAACGCCGAAGCTGCGATTGGTGTGACCGACTCGCAGGCGAACACTGCGGCGAACGCCGTCAGCTGCAACAACCTCGACCAGAACGGTGGCAACACCTTCTACAACACGGTGTCGAGCTTGCCTTCGGGCACCGACGCAGTGTTCCCGTTCACCGCGGCCAGCTGGATCGCCCAGGCGAACCACACCGCAGAGGACCGCAGCAACACGGCCCGCGCCAACGGTGTGGACCTCGCGTCGATCGACTCGCTCGGCAAGCCCTACACGGGCACCTCGCCGAACCTCGACGGTAACGACAACTACTACACGAGCAGCACCTACGGGAACAACGTGTACGTCGTCGTGCCGACGAACAAGATCAGCGGGTTCACGAAGAACGCGGCACTGGTGAGCCTCTTCTCGGGCTCGACGTCGCAGATCTGCTCGGCGGCAGCCAACGCCACCGCGAACACCTTCGGCTTCAACGACCTCACCGCAGGTGAAGGCACTTGCGGCTCCACGACCCTCACGGGCAACTCGTGAACCTCGCGAGCGATCTTCGGAAAGGAACAACGACCGTGCGCTCCAACCGCGGCCAGTCCGGAAAGAGGGTGCGTGCGAGGACCATGCTCGCGGCCGCACTCCTCGGCGGGACTGCTCTGACCATGGGTGTGGCTCCGGCGGGCGCGTCGACGCTCGGCGGAACGGCGACCATCGCCAACCCCTCCAACAACACGGCCCTCCCGTCGGGTGGCTCGACCACGACGTTCACCGTCAACCTGCCCGCAGGGGCTGCGTGCGACGGTGACACGGCGACCGGCGGCTACCACGTGTACAGCTTCTTGGTGCAGGCGGGTACCGACATCACGTCGGCGACGTTCAACAACTTCCCGTCGCAGGGCTACGGCTTCGTCGACAACACCGGCACGTACTACGGGCCGGCCAACACGGCGATCAACACCGGCCAGATCATCAGCATCCCCACGAACTTCCAGTGGGGTCCGCTCGTGGTGAGCGATGGTGGTGCGCTGGCTCTCTCGGACCTGCTCTACAGCGGAACGAGTGGTGACTGGGACGCCGGTCTTGTGTGCGCCAACTCGAGCGGGCACGTGGCCGACTACTGGACCACCCCGGTCCTGTTCACCGCAAGCAACAGCGACCCGAACGGCTTCACCTGGACGTCTGGCCCTCGAAGCTCGACGCCTGAAGCTCCCGTGGCGCTGATGTTGCCGGTCATCGGTGCTGCCGCCGCCGTCTTCGTGCTCATGCGCAAGCGGCGTCAGCGGCACCCGGAGGTCGCCGCAGTCGACGCGGCGTGAAGCGACGGTCGGGTTGTCGCGCAGAGTTCCGCCTCGCGGCAACCCGACCGTCACACCGAAACCCATGAACGACCACTCATGACGCACCACCCAGCGGAATACACAGCGGAACACCAGCGGAACACGGCGGAACACACGATGGAACGATCGAATCGGGCGGCGAACTCGCCGCTCTCGAATTTGCTGCAACGGATTGCGCGTACGGCCCTCGCACTCACGGCGCTCGTCGGCCTCGCCATCCTCGCGATGCCGGTCGCCTCGGCGGCCGCGGCGCAGGCCAACGGGACGGCGCGCGTCGACGGGCTCAACGGCTTCCCGTTCACGCACGGCGGCTCGGCCACCTCCTTCGTGACGGTGCTCCCCAGCGGCGCCAAGTGCGCGGGCGACAGCGCCCACAAGTACTTCCACGTCGACAGCTTCCTCGTGCCGGCGGGCGTCTCGCCCACGGCGGTGAACTTCCGAGGCGGTGTGCCCACGAAGTGGTACGGGCTGATCGCCGACGGTGCGTACGTCGGCGGGCTGAACACGGCCCGCGACACCGGGCTCATCGTGCAGTTGCCCGGCCCCGACGTGTGGTCTCGCCTCACGCCGGCCGAGCTCTTCTCGGGGCATGCCACCACCTCGGCGTGGACCGCGGGAATCGCGTGCGCCAACGCCAAGGGCGTGGTTGCGAATTACTGGTCGTTCGGCGTTCGCTTCGTGCGCAGCGCGAGCGACAAGGGCGGCTTCACGTGGTCGGTCACCGAAGCGGCCGCGCACTCGAGCTCCTCGTTCGCGAACCCCTTCGTGATCGTCGCGATCGCGCTCGCCGCGGGTGGGCTCTGGCTGATCGCATTCGGTCGAAAGGCGCGCACGCGATGAGCGCCGCCGACACGTCGGTGCTTGCGCCCGCGCGCCGCGCTTCGAACCGCGCCACCGTCGAGTGGGAGTCGCTCGACGCGCGCACACAGGGCGCGGTGAAGCTCGCGGTGCTCGTGCTCGCCACGGTGGCCGCGTACCACTACTCGCTCACCACCATCCTCTCGACGCTCACGGCTGACACGCCGCTCGCCTATCTCGGACTCGTGCCTGTGATCGCGGCCGCGTTGGCATGGATCCACCGTGTGCCGCGGCGCGCGGAGCCGCCGATCCACGACCGCCAACTCGACTACACGATCGGGATCCCGCTGATGGTCGCGGCGGTCGCGGCGGCCAACCTGCTGCCCGAACGGCTCGGCGCGATGGCGTGGGTCAATCGCCTCGACCTGCTGTTCATGCCGGTGTTCGTGATCGGCGCGACGGTCCTGCTGTTCGGTGCGCGCGTCGCCTGGCGCC
Source organism: Acidimicrobiia bacterium (assembly GCA_036501845.1). Classification (GTDB taxonomy): domain Bacteria; phylum Actinomycetota; class Acidimicrobiia; order IMCC26256; family PALSA-610; genus JBBREP01. The sequence goes on from DASXZO010000095.1 coordinate 47,912, forward strand.
AGCGCGGTGCGCTCGGCTACCTGTTCCTCATCTGGCCGTGGCCGTATGCGTCGGTGTTGCTCGGTGCGTTCGACGGTTTCCGCACGCTCACGTTGAAGGCGCTCGACATGGTGCTCCACGTGGTGTCGGTGGGTACGCCGATCGGCGCGGCCGGTGAAGGCCAGTACCAAGTGGTGCACCACGGCCAGGCGTTCACGATCAGCGTGGTCACGGCCTGCTCGGGCGTGAACGGCATGGTCGGCTTCCTGCTCATCGGCATCGCGCTCGTGCTGTGCTCCCGCGGCGCGCTGTTGCGCAAGACGCTCTGGATCGCCGCCGGCCTCGTGTGGCTCTGGGTGCTGAATGTCGTGCGCCTCCTGATCGTGTTCGCGATCGGCGCGCATTGGGGCGAGCACATGGCGATCGCGGTGGTGCACCCGGTGATCGGCCTCGTGATCTTCGCCGTCGGCGTGGTGGCGATTGTCGCCGTGATGCCCCGCTTCGGCATCGAGTTCGCAGGCCCAACCCACGCCGCCTCGGGACGACGCGCGGGCGGCCCCGCAACGAAGTCGGTCCGACTCGTCGCGGTGCTCGTGCTCGCCGCGTCGGTGGTGGTCGCCACCGGCAACGCGGCGCTCGCGCGCTTCGACCCGGTGGCCAACGCCGCCGGCGAACCGCGACTCAGTTCGTTCCTCGTGAACCCGGCTGCGCCCGCGCATTATCGAGCGGCGTTTCAGTCGGAGATTCACGACCAGGCTCTCTTCGGCGCCTCGTCGCGGTGGTTCCGCTACGCCTACACATCGACCACCACCCAGCGCGGCACGCTTCCGGTCACCGCCGACATCGTCGACGAGAGCGGCCTCAGTGGCTTCGAGGCGTACGGGGTGACCGCGTGCTACTCGTTCCACGGGTACGAGCTGCACGACGTCGAGTCGGTCGACCTCGGCAACGGCGTGTCCGGTCAGGCGCTCTCGTACTCAGACCGCACCAGCAACCTGAACTGGTCGATCGTGTGGTGGATCGTGCCGGTGCGCACCGGCGAGGGCACCCGCTACGAGCGCGTCATCCTCTATCTCCAGAACACCGGCACCAACCGGCTGTCGTCGAACCGCAAGTTTCTCGTGCACTTCGCCAATGGGGTGATCGCGGGACAGCGTTCGCATCGTGACTACGACGTGCAGCTGTCGGTGTTCCAGCAGCCCGGAGCGGCGCGCGCGGCCTGGGAGGCCGACGCCGCGCCCGGCGGCCACCACCTCGATGCCCACGACTCGTTCTGGCGCAGGTACCTCGCCAAGCACCACGCCAAGAGCGAGGTGAAGAAGTGAGCACCGCAACCGCGACCGCGCCGTTCGATCTGGTGCTCGGCGACGCGCGCGGCGACCAATCCGGTGAAGTGCAGCGGCCCCGGAAGGTGCGCGCCGTCGAGGGTGTCGGCGACCGCATCTTCACCGTGGTCACGCGCATTTCGGGCTTCCTCGTGCTGGTGATCGTCGGTGCCATCGGCGTGTTCCTCACGACCGCTGCGATGCCCGCGCTGCGCAAGGCCGGCTTCGCGTTCCTCACCACGCAGGCCTGGCAACCCGACATCGGTCGCTTCGGCATCGCGGGCGTGCTCGTCGACACGATTCTGATCGCGGTGATCGCAGTGATCGTGGCCACGCCGATCTCGATCCTCGCGGCGCTGTTCATCACCGAGATCTGCCCGGAACGGATGCGGCGTCTCTTCGTCACGCTGGTCGACCTGATGGCCGCGGTGCCCAGCGTGGTCTACGCGATCTTCGGCTTGTTCTACTTCCAAGGCGCGCTCGTACCTGTGGCGCGCTTCTTGGCCACGTGGTTCTCGTGGATTCCGTTGTTCCACGTTCCCGGCGTGGACGTGTCGAACCCGAACACCGGTGGCACGCCGTTCTCGGCGTCCACCTTCGTGGTCGCGATCCTCGTGGCGATCATGATCGTCCCGATCCAAACCGCGATCATGCGGGAGTCGTTCCGGCTCGCACCGCTGGGTGAGCGTGAGGGTGCCTACGCGCTCGGCTCGACCCGCTGGGGCATGATCCGCAGCGTCGTCCTGCCCTTCGGGCGCGGCGGCATGATCGGCGGCACGATGCTCGCGCTGGGACGCGCGCTCGGCGAGACGATCGTGGTGTACCTGATCATCTCGCCGGTGTTCACCGTCAACTGGCATGTGCTGGCGACGGGTGGCAACTCGATCTCGGCGCTGATCGCGCTGAACAACGGCGAGGCGTCGCCGTTCGGCCGAGCCGCGCTGATGGCTGCCGGTCTTGCGCTGTTCGCCACCACGCTCGTGATCAACTTCATTGCCGCGGCGATCGTGTCCCGCTCACGCTCAGGGGCCGAGAGCGATGTCTGATCGCGCTGTCGCTTTGCACGCCGTGGCCGCGTCGGCGCCCGCGGTTGCGCCAGTGCAGCGGCCGCGGCCTCGAGTGGGCTTCGACGCATCGTCGTGGCAGGACCTCGTCGGCGCGCTGGTCGCGGGAGTGTCGGGCGCGGCGTTGCTGCTCGTGTTCGCGCCGCTTGGAATCACGTTCGGCAAGCTCAGCGGCGGAATCGGCGTCGCGATCATCGCCTACCTCATCTTCGTGGTCGTCTACGGCGCGGTCACCTGGTTGCGCTCCGACGGCGTGGGCGTGGCGAACGCGCTGTTCACGGTGCTGTCCACCTCGGCGGCGGTGCTCGTGGTCACCGCACTGGTGAGCATCGTCGGCTGGACATTGTGGAAGGGCCACGCCGCGCTGGTGCACTCGAACTTCTACACGCAAGACATGGCGAAGGCCGGCCCGAACAGCAACTTGAAGGTCGGCGGCATGGCCCACGCGCTCGTGGGCACCGTGTGGATGATCAGCATCGCGCTGGTGATCTCGGCGCCGCTCGGCCTCGTCACCGCCGTGTATCTCTCCGAGACGAAGTCGCGCTTCTCTCGCATGGTGCGCACTCTCGTCGACGCCATGACCGCCCTGCCCACGATCCTCGCCGGCCTGTTCATCTACGCGTTTTGGATCCTCGAGCTCGGCAACGAGCAGTCGGGCCTCGCCGCCGCACTCGCGCTCAGCATCATGATGCTGCCCTACATCGTGCGCAGCGCCGACCTGGTGTTGCGGCTCGTACCCGGCAACCTCCGCGAGGCCAGCGCGGCCCTCGGCGCGCCGCGCTGGCGCACCACGCGCACCGTGGTGCTTCCCACTGCACGGTCGGGTCTCGCGACGTCGGTGATCCTCGGCATCGCACGCGGTATCGGCGAGGCGTCTCCGGTGCTGCTCACCGCGGGCTTCAGCACGTTCATGAACACGAATCCCACCAAGGGCCCGATGGTGTCGCTGCCGATTCTGGCGCTGAACCTCATCGGGTCGCCGAACAACAATCTCAAGGCGCGCGGTTTCGCCACTGCCGCATTCCTGCTGCTCGTGGTGCTCGTGCTGTTCGTGAGTGCCCGCCTGATCGCAGGGCGCAGTGCCGGCGAGGTGTCGCCGCGCAAGCGCTCCCAGCTCATGCGCGCCTCGGCTCGCGACGCGCAACGCATCGCCGACTCGCAACAGATGGCCACGGCAGTGGCTGCGGAGGCAACGCCATGAACAAGCTCACCGTGCGCATCGCGCGACTCGTCGCGGCGGTTGCATTCCTCGCCGTGGCGGTGTCGGTCACGTCAGCCGGCCCGGCATCGGCCGACAGCTACGTGCCCGTGTCGGGCTCGGGTTCCACGTGGTCGTACTACGCGCTCAACCAGTGGATCCGCGACGTGCAGCAGTACGGCATGCGCATCAACTACGCGCCGAACGGCTCGTCGCAAGGTCGCCAGCAATTCCTCCAGGGCACGGTCGACTTCGCGGCGTCCGACATTCCCTTCCAGTCGCACCCCACCGACGGTTCGGCGCCCGAGAACCCGGTGCCCGGCAGCTACGCGTACATGCCGATCACGTCGGGCGGCACAGTGTTCATGTACAACCTGCAGATCAACGGCAAGCGGGTCACCGACCTGCGGCTGTCGGGCGAGAACATCGCCAAGATCTTCACGCACCAGATCACCCTGTGGAACGACCCGGCGATCGCCGCCGACAACCCCGGTCTGAACTTGCCGGCGCGTGCGATCGTGCCCGTGGTGCGCTCCGACGGCGCCGCGGCGTCGTACCACCTGTCGGAGTGGATGATCGACCAGTACCCGTCGATCTGGAACGCGTACTGCTCCAAGTCGGGCCGCGCGCCGGCATGCGGTGCCACGTCGAACTACCCGACGGTGTCGGGCATGATCGCCCAGTCCGGCGACCTCGGCGTGTCGGGCTACGTGAGCCAGAGCTACGCCGACGGCGCGATCGGTTACGTGGCCTACGCATACGCGTTGCAGACCGGTTTCCCCGTCGCCAAGATGCTGAACGCGGCCGGCTACTACACCGAGCCCACCGCGCAGAACGTCGCGGTGTCGTTGCTCAAGGCCAAGATCAACACCGACTCCACCGACCCGTCGGTGTACCTCACCCAGAACCTCACCGGTGTGTACTCCGACACCGACCCGCGCACCTATCCGCTGTCGTCGTACGGCTACTTGATCCTGCCGATCAAGACTCAGGGCCAGTTCACCAGCGCCAAGGGCAAGACACTCGCGGCCTTCGCGTACTACGCGATGTGCCAAGGCCAGCAGGAGTCGGCGTCGCTCGGGTACTCGCCGATGCCGATCAACCTCGTGCAGGCGAGCTTCACGCAGATCAACCGGATACCCGGCGCGGTCGTGCAGAACATCAACATCCAGCACTGCAACAACCCCACCTTCACGTCGAGTGGTGTGAACGAGCTCGCCGCGACTGCGCCGTTCCCACCCGCGTGCGACAAGAAGGGCGCGGTGCAGTGCAACGGGCCGACCGGCGGGAGCAAGAGCGTGACCACACCGTCGAAGGGTCCGAGCAATCCGGGCGGCTCGAACACCAGTGGCACCGGGTCGACCAAGGGCGGCGGGTCGACCGGTACGGCGCCCGGCGGTAGTTCCACGAGCGCTACCTCGGGCGCCACGGGGGGTTCGGGCAGCGACCCGAGCAGCAACTCGACCGGCACGACCGCTGCGTGTGACCCCACGTCGGGCACGTGCGGCGCGAGTAGCTCGAGCAACGGCACCGGGCCCACGGAACTCGCGGCGTCGCCGACGGTGCTCGGCGGTTCGAGTGGCTGGGGCGGCACCCAGCTGCTCGTGGTGCTCGTCGTGATCCTGCTCGTCGTCGTGATCATCGTGCCGGGCCTTCTCGCTCGACGTCTGTACAGGAGCTCGCGGTCATGAGGACGACCACATGGAAACGCGCGCTGCGCCTGATCGAAGCGTTCCTGTTGATGCTCGCGGTCCTCGTCGGGCCGGCAAGCGCAACCGCGTCGAGCTCGCTTGCCGGTTCGCAAGGCACCGACACCTCGATCGCGGCGGTGCCCGGATCGGCAGTGACCGTGTCGGGCCGCAATGCGTTCTCGTCGCTGAAGGTCACGGTGAACCAGACCACCGACCTCGTGAACCAGGCGATCTCGATTTCGTGGAGCGGCGTGTCGCCGACGTTCTCGAACGCGGCTACCGGCGCGTTCTCGACCACCTATAACGGCGATTACCTGCAGGTCTTCGAGTGCTGGGGCGACCCGTCGTCGTCGGACCCGCTGAACGCGGTCGACCCTGGACCGTCGCCCACGCAGTGCCAGTACGGCGGCGAGTCGAACACGCCCACGAGCGCCTACCCGATCCAGGAGAACGGCTTCGAGTACTCGCGCGTGGTGAGCCAACCGTCGTGGCCCGGCTATGACCAGGCGCCGGGCTGGGTGGACACCGCGACCGGCTTCAAGATCATGCCGTTCGATTCGGTCGACGGCACGGTGGTGAACCAGCAGGCGAACTATGACTACCTCGCCGACCCCACGCACCCGCAGGGTTTCTGGCTCGAGCCCTACTTCAGTTTCAACACCACGAACGAGATCCCGTTCGCGCGCACGTACCCCACGTCGGGGAGCACCGGCTCGGGCCAGACGCTGTTCCAGGTGCAGACCGGATTGGAGGCGCCGGGCCTCGGTTGCGGGCAGAAGCTGCAGCCGGTGACGAGTGGCGGCACGAAGGTGCCACAGTGCTGGCTCGTGATCGTGCCGCGCGGCACGCCCACCGACGAGAATCCTTCCGGCCTCACTGGCGTGCAGAGTGTGGTGACATCGCCGCTCAGCCCGAGCGCGTGGGCGAACCGCATCTCCATCCCGCTGAAGTTCCGTCCCATCGACACGAGCTGCTCGATCGGCGCGCAGCAGACGCGCATCGTCGGCAGTGAGCTCGCATCGGCGGCGTTCCAGTCGTGGCAGCCCGCCTTGTGCAACGCACACCCCACAACGCCGTACAGCTACTCGTATCTGAGCGACGACCAGGCGCGCCAGAACCTCACGCAGAACGCCTTCGGTGGCGCGGGGCTGTCGGTGTTCTCGATTCCGCCCTCCTCGTCGTCGACGAGCGGCACCACACCTGTGTACGCGCCGGTCACGCTCTCGAGCGTGGTGGTGGGCTTCAACATCGAACGACTACCGATCCTGCAATCCGACGGCACACTCCAACCCGACGAGGTGCCACTCGCGGGCGTGCGAGTGAAGAACATCTATCTCACGCCGCGACTCGTGGCGAAGTTGCTCACCGAGTCGTACCAGGCGCAACTGGTCGACGTGCTCGCGTCGAAGCCGGCCGCCGACCAGTGGGTGCTGAAGAACCCGCAGACGATCGTGTCGGACCCCGATTTCCTGCAGTGGAACCCCGAATTCAAGTTGCTGTCCACGCAGCAAGCCGTCGACGCGAGCGGTCTCGTGGTGGAAGAGCCGAACTCCGACGCCGCGCAGGTGCTGTGGCAGTGGGTGCTGTCCGATCCCGAGGCGAAGGCGTGGCTCAACGGCGCGCCCGACCCGTGGGGCATGCAGGTGAACCCGATCTACAGCACCAACGCGTCGGTCAACACGTCGAAGACCGCGTTCGGCACCCCGACGCCGAACAACTACCCGAAGTCGGATCCGTATTGCTACGACTCCGGCGAGACGGTTGGGAGCCCGGCGCAGGCCGCGCGCCCCATCTGCATCCTCGACTGGTCGCCGTACGCGCTCAACATGCAGGACGCGGCCAACTCGACCGGTAGCGCGAACAGCCAGGCCAAGACCACGCTCAACCCCGCTGCGACGCCGGAGACGGCGTGGGGCGCGAACGGTCCGCAGAAGGCGGGGACGCGCTTCATCTTGTCGATCACCGACTCGGCCGACGCGACGCGCTACGGCCTGCAGACCGCGTCGCTGAGCCGGGCTGGTGACGACACTGCGAGTCGGGCGTTCACGCAGTCGAGCTCGTCGTCGATGCTCAGCGCGCTCGCGTCGATGCACGCGTCGGAACCGAGCGGGATGCTCGTGTCGGATCAAACGAAGATGGCGGCGGGCGCGTACCCGCTCACGATGCTCACCTACGCCGCCACTGTTCCCTCGACGCTCACCACGAGCCAACGCGCCAACTACGCACAACTCCTCGCGTACTCGTCGGGCGCGGGCCAGGTGACCGGCACGGCCGCCGGGCAGTTGCCCGAGGGCTACGTGCCATTGCCCTCGGCGCTGCGCAAGATCGACGACGCTGCGATCCAAGCAATCTTGCACCCCGGCACGACGGTGCCGACCCCAACCCCAGTCACTACGCCTCCTACGACTCTCATCACCAACACCGGGCCGAGCTCCGGCTCGCTGCCCGGCGACAGCAGCAGCAGCACACCCACGACCACCCCGTCGACCAGCCCCTCGACGACCACGACAACCACCAAACCAAGTCACACGACGACGACGAATCGCGCGCCCAAGCCGAAGAGCCTGCTCACCAAGCTCATCGGCGTGGGGCCCGCTCGGTTCGCCGCGCCCGCCGTCGCGACAATCGGCTTCGTCGCCCTCGCGGCCGCCCCATTCGTGGGCGACCGCAAGCGGCGCGGCCTCACCGCGGCGCGCGCCACTGTCGTGGCTTGGTTCGGTCGGGCGCGGGCCCGTTCCCGCGACCGCAACGTGTTCGACCCTTGGTAGGAGGCAGGAAGATGGACCACTCGCAACGTCCGGCAGTCGGCCGGGCTGCGGCGCCGGCAAAGGCGCAACGAATGATTCGGCGCCGACGGCGCGCGGTGCGCACGGTGCTCGGCGCGATTCTCGTGGCGGCCGGCGGGGGCATCCTGCTGCAGAGCTCGCCATCGACCGCGTCCACGCTCGGCGGTGCGGCGACGATCAGCGACCCGGCAAACGCGCAGCCGCTGGCGTCGGGCGCATCCGACACGTTGTTCACCGTCGCGCTTCCCTCAGGCGCGGCGTGCTCAGGCGACACGGCCACCGACGGCTACCACGTGTACAGCTACATGGTGACGCCGAGTACCGACGTGAGCACGGTGACGTTCATCAACTCGCCGTCGGTGGGATACGGCTTCGTCGACAACACCGGTACGTACTACGGCGCGGCCAACACCGCGATCAACACCGGCCAGATCATCGGCATCCCCACGAACTTCGAGTGGGCGCCGCTGCTGAACGCGGTTCCGCTCACCACGCTGCTCAACAACGGTACGTCGGCCACATGGGATGCCGGTATCGCGTGCGCCGACACCACGGGCAAGCTCAGCGACAACTGGAACGTGGCAATCACCTTCACCGCCGACAGCTCCGATCCGAACGGCTTCACCTGGACCGCAGGTGGCGGCACACCGCCGCCGACCACCACGACCACGCCGGGACAGACCACCACCACGGTGGCGGGAGAGACGACGACCACAGTGTCGGGTGAAACGACGACGACGATCGCCGGCGCGACCACGACCACCACACCGTCAGGCGACACGACCACCACGACGGCCTCGGGCGATACGACGACCACGACAGCGTCGACCGGCACGTGCGACCCGCTCACCGGCACCAACTGCGACACGACGTCCACAACCTCCGCCACCGGTGTGATCTCGCCGGCCGGTTCCGATCCCTCGGGCGGCGGCGGTACCGGAAGCCTTGCCTTCACGGGAACTTCGCTGTCGCACAACGTGGCGATCGCGCTGTTGCTGCTCGGGTTCGGCCTGATGCTCGTGGGCAGTGAGATGACCCTGCGAGGCAAGCGAGTACTGGAGGGCGCGTGGCAAGCACTGCGCTAGCCGAGCCCCTGCCACGCGTCGACTTCGAGCCGGCGCCGGCCGAGGCCACCGCGGCATTGCCGGCGGTGAGCAATGAAGCGGAGGCGCGGCGCGGGCCGATGCACCCGGTGCGGAGCGCGCTGGTGATGCTGGCGACGCTGTCGCTCACCTTCGTGGGTTACCTCACCGTCGGCAGCACGCTCGAGCACAATGCCGCGCAGACGAATCGCTACGCGCACCTGCGCGGGCAACTCGCACTCGGCACCGCACCCGTGGGGCCAACCGACGCCAACGGCCACCTCCTCGCGATGGGCACGCCGATCGCGGTGCTGCGCATCCCTTCATTGGGGCTGCGCGAGGTGGTGGGTGAAGGCACCACCGGTTCGGTGCTCGCGTCGGGGCCAGGACACCTGCGCTCGACGGTGTTCCCCGGCGGCGCGGGCACGAGCGTGGTGCTCGGTCGCGCCCACGCCTACGGCGGTCCGTTCGGATCGATCGGTGGCCTGAAGCACGGAACGAACATCACCGTGACATCGGCGAACGGCACGGCCACGCTGCACGTGGTCGACGTCCGCCGCGCCGGACAGCCGATCCCCACGCTGAATTCGGGATCGGCGCGCGTCACGCTGGTGACGGCAACCGGCAGCCCGTACTCACCGTCGGGCACCGTGTCGGTGGACGCCGACACGACGAAGCCGTTGCCGTCGACGCCACCCGTGCTGTCGAACGTGCCGGCCGCCGAGCGCCCGATGGGCACTTCCACGAGCGGTATGTGGATGGTGTTCCTCTGGACCGAGGCGCTCCTGCTGCTCTCGTTCGCCGCGGTGTGGCTCTGGTACCGGCGTTCGCCGGCCCACGCACTCATCCTCTGTTCGGCGCCCGTGCTGCTCGCGGCGGCGGAAGCGTGCCGGTCGATCGCGCCGTTGCTCCCCAACCTCATGTGAACGGCTCATCGGACCCCCGGAGCCAACGAGCTTTCTCGACCAACCTGATCGATTTGGGACCGTCAATGAATCCCACCAGCCTGCCGACAACCGACTTCGTGCATCACGCCGACGCGCTCGCTCACGACCCCTTCGGGCACGACTCGTCAGGGCCGTTCGCGTTCGCCGACGAGGCACCGATCGTGCTCGAGACGGTTGACGTGTCGGCGTGGTTCGGCGGCCACCAAGTGCTCGAACGCGTGTCGCTTGCCATCGAGCAGAACGAGGTGATGGCCCTCATCGGGCCGTCAGGTTGCGGGAAGTCGACCTACCTGCGAATTCTCAACCGCATGCACGAGATGGTGGCGGGCGCCGAGATGGCGGGGGAGGTGCTGCTCGACGGCGACGACATCTACGACCCCAAGCGCCTGCTCACCGACGTGCGCAAGCGCATCGGCATGGTGTTCCAGAAGCCGAACCCGTTCCCGGCGATGTCGATCTACGACAACGTGCTCGCGGGGCTCAAGCTCACCGGCCGGAAGGTCGATCGCGATTCGAAAGACGAACTCGTCGTGTCGTGCCTGTCGAAAGCCGGCCTCTGGAACGAGGTGCGCGACCGGCTGCGCCAACCGGGTGGCGCGCTCTCGGGTGGCCAGCAGCAGCGGCTCTGCATCGCGCGTGCCCTGGCCGTGCAGCCCACAGTGCTGCTCATGGACGAGCCCTGCTCGGCGCTCGACCCTGCCTCGACCCGCCGTATCGAGGTCACGATCGAGGAGTTGCGCTCGGAGATCACGATCGTGATTGTGACCCACAACATGCAACAGGCCGCCCGCGTGTCCGACACGTGCGCGTTCTTTCTCGCCGAATCGGGCCAGCCGGGCTACATCATCGAATACGGCCCCACCGAGGCCATGTTCGACAACCCGCAGGACCGCCGCACCGCCGATTACGTGCACGGGCGCTTCGGTTGAGCCCGAATCGAGGCCTCGTGACAGCCTTCACTCCTACTGGACTATTTCGATCGAGATAGTTAATCTGCGGAGCTACCACTCCGATATCACGGACCGATCGGCACCATGACCCAGCCATTCGACTTGCAAGACGACCAGTACGCAACCGGTCACGCCGTGTACACGCGCGCGGCGGTCGACGCCTATCTCGCTGCGGTGGCCCAGCGGCGACAGGAGCTCATGACCCAGATCCGCATCGCCGAGGCGCGTGCGGCTCGGGCCGAGCTCGCGGCCGGCCGCGTGGCAGCACTGGAGCGCTCGGTGGGCGAGCTCGTGGTGGGCGCGGCCGCGCGTGACCTCAACCGCCGGCCGGTGCCGGCGGTGCCGGAAGGGGACTGACATGGGAATTCCGCTTCCCGAACCCAGCGCCACCGAGATTGTCCCGCCGACGGTGGTCGACAAGACCGTCGCGCGCTGCAACGCCGAACTCGAGACGCTCGAGCACCGTCTCGAGGTTGCGCTCGCGACCGCGCGTCGCAACGAAGAACGGCTCGCGGCCACGTCGGTGGGTCGCGTGATCGACGACGAGTTCGAGACCGCGGTGCTCGAGGTGGTCGAGCGTTATGCCGACCTGATCGCGTCGGGCCGCGTCGATCCCGAGATCCTCGTGGAGTCGGCTCTGGCGCCGCTGGTGTTGCCGGCGCCGGGACCGGCGCTGCCCGAGGTACCTGCGCGCAACACAACCGCGAGCGATGCCGCTGCGTCCGACGAGATGCTGTCCGACTCGCTGTTGTCCGATGCACAACTGTCCGATCTCGCAACGCCGCCCGCTCCCGAAGCTGCGCCGCCCGCAGTGGAAGATGTCGTCGAGGACGCCGTCGAGGATGCCGTCGAGGGGGCACCGGTGGCGGCGCTCGCCGAGCCGGGCGACCTCGCCGATTTTCAACCGGACGCGCCATCTGCGGTGTCGGCGACGCCCACGAACGGGACGAACGGCCACGCGCACGACGGCGACGAGCTCGCCGCCCTTGCTGCCGGGCGTCGCTCGCGCCGGCGGCGCGGCACCACAGTGGTCACTCGCCCCGACCCGTCGCAGCTTGCGGCGACACCGGCAGTTGCCGTCGAGGTCGCGGACGCGCCACTCATCGCGGAAGTGCCTGTCCCGGAAGCGCCCGTCGAGGTCGCAGCGCCCGTCGAGGTCGCGGCGCCCGTCGTCGCGGCACCCGTTGCAGTCGAAGCCGGCCACACCGAGGTGGTCCCGGCTGTCGCGGCCGAGGACCTCGACGCGCCTGACGACGAGCAAGCCGAGCGTGTGCCGGCCGAGTTGGTCGACGACGACTCGGTCGAGGAGCGGCACTCGGGTTGGCCGGCGCACCTCCTCATCCACGCGGGTTTGATCCTCGTGGTGTTCGCACTCATCCTGTTCCGACTCTCCTGACGGGCCGGCCGCCGTGCCCCTGCTTTTTGGCCTCATCGCGGCCGGCACGCTGATGTTCTTCGGTGGCGTGATGCTGCGGCGCGGCGCGCCCGCCGCGGTGAGCGGCGACGGTGGTGTGTACGCCGACGCGCCAGTGCCGCGCGCCGAGCCCGCGTCGCCTGCGTCGCGGCCCGCGCGCCGGATGTCGGCCGAACGGCGTGGCGACCTCCTGGCGTGGCTCGGCTACACCGCGCTCTATGTGGTGGTCGGCGCCTACATCGTGCTCGGCCGCCACATCGTCGCCGGCGACGCCGCGGCGCGGGTCGCGCAAGCGTGGTACGTGATCGCGAGTCGCGATCCGCATCTGGCCGCAATCGGCTTCGTGTGGAACCCGTTGCCGTCGCTGCTCGAGATCCCGCTCGTGGCGCTGCGCGGCATCTGGCCCGCGCTCTCCCAGGACACGTTCGCGGGCACGATCGTGTCGGCCGTCTTCATGGCCAGTGCGGTCGTGCATCTCCGCGCGTGTTTGCGCGAGATGCACGCGTCGAACGCGGTGTCGATCATGCTCACCGCCGGCACGGCGTTGAGCCCGATGGTGATCATGTACGGCGCCAACGGCATGTCCGAGGCGATGTACCTCTGCTTCCTGCTCGGAGCGGTCCGCTACCTGATGCGTTGGACCGTGAACGGTCAGGTGCGCGCACTGGTGTGGACCGCGTGCTACCTCGCCCTTGCGGTGCTGACGCGCTACGAGGCGGTTGCCGCGATCGCCGCGGTCACGGTGGTGGTGTTCGCAGTGGGCAGCATGGCGCGCGACCACGACCGACCCATTCGTGAGCGAGCGCTCGGCGGCCTGAGCGACGCGCTCGTGGTCGCACTGCCTCCACTCACCGCGTTTGTCGCGTGGTGCGTGGTCAGCTGGGTGATCGTGGGCGACGCGTTCGTCCAGTTCAACTCGCGCTACGGCAACGCCTCGATTTTGCAGGCGTCGGGTGGTTCGTCGACGGGCGCGGGCCTGCATCCGCTGGTGTTCGCGCTGGAGCAGACGTTCGCGTACGCGCCGGTGGGGCTTGCGATCGGTGTCGGCGGGGTTGTTGTGGCCTGGCTGCGCCGCGATCGCCGGTACCTCGCGCTCGTGGCGCTCGCCGCACCGCTCGTGTTCAGCCTCGGTGCGTACGCGCACGGCGGCACCTTCGGCCTGTTCCGCTACTACATCCCCGCATTGCCGCTCGCGTTCCTCGCGGTCGCACTGCTCCTTCATCCGCGGCGCGGGATGCGGCCGCCGGCGCCGAGCTGGCTCGCCCCCGGAAGCACGGGCGCGCTGCTCATGGTGTTCGTGGTCGTGCTGTCGAGCTTCATGGCGACCACTGCGGCAGTGGCGAGCGCGCGCCTCGCGCCCACCGATCAACCGGTCGTCAGCCAGTTGTTCCACTCCACGAGCTCGGCGAAGACGCTCACCTACACCGACCTGCTCGACAGCGGTGCCTCCATGGCCCACGCGATCGACAAGTACGGGCTCGCGTCAGGATCGATCGCCATGGACACGTTCGATTGTGGCTTCATGGTGTTGCTGAACTCTGCGAATCCCCATCAGTTCGTGATCACGAGCGATCGTGACTTCGAGCGGATCGTGGCCGACCCGGTGGCGTTCCATGTGCCGTATGTGCTCGTGCCCGACGCCGATACCGGCATCGACGCGATCAGTGTGGCGCACCCCGGCATCTTCAACGGCGGCACCGTCGACGGCTTCGACACCAAGGTGATCGCAACGTTCCACACGCCGGCGTGTCCGGATTACCGCCTCATCCAGATCGTGAACGACCAGGGCTTGCGGTGACGCTGCTCACTGTCGAACCCACCGACGAGACCGAGCGGCTGCACCGCGCGTGCGACGACATCGCGAGGCGCGCACCGGAACTCTCGGCCCACACCTTTCTCTCACGTGGCCAACGGCGTTTCTTCATCGGGCTCGCGGTGATCACGGTCGTGGGGCTTGTGCTCGTGCCGAAGGCAACGGTCATCACCTTCGTCGCGATGTGTATCGTCGCGTACGTCGCAGTGGTCACGCAGCGCATCGTGCTCACGCACCGGTCGCTCACCACCTCTGCGGTCGTGGCGGTCACCGACGAGGAAGCACGCGCGCTTCCCGCCGACGCGCTGCCTGTGTACACGGTGCTCGTGCCGATGTACAAGGAAGCGGCTGTGGTCGAACAGCTCGTCGCGCACCTTCGCGCCATCGAGTATCCGCGCCATTTGCTCGAGGTGTTGCTGCTCGTCGAGGAGGACGACTCCGAGACCCTGGCCGCAGTGCTCGCGCATGCCCACGACGACTTCTCGGTGATCACCGTGCCTGCCGGCGAGCCGCGCACGAAGCCGCGTGCGCTCAACTACGGCCTCACCTTCGCCACTGGCGAGTACGTGACGATCTACGACGCCGAGGATCGACCGGAGCCGCTGCAGCTTCGACGCGCCGTGGTTGCGTTCGATCGCGCCGGACCCGATGTCGCCTGCCTCCAGGCCCAACTCGCCTTCTGGAATTTCGACCAGAACCTGCTCACGCGCCTCTTCGAAGTGGAATACCGGCAGTGCTTCGAGCTGGTGCTTCCGGCGATCAGCGTGACTGATGCCCCGGTGCCACTCGGAGGCACGTCGAACCACATCCGGCGGAGCGTGCTCGACAACGTGGGCGCGTGGGATCCCTACAACGTCACCGAGGACGCCGATCTCGGCATCCGGCTGCGCCGGGCTGGCTATCGCTGTCTCGTGTTCGAATCGACCACGCTCGAAGAGGCCAACTCCGACTACGTCAACTGGAACAAGCAGCGCTCGCGTTGGTACAAGGGCTACCTCCAGACGTGGCTGGTGCACATGCGCAGCCCGATGCGTGTGCTCGACGAGCTCGGCTGGCGCGGCTTCCTCGAGTTCAACGCGTTCATTGCAGGCACTCCGTTGCTCTCGCTGCTGAATCTCGCGTTCTGGGCCACCACCCTCGGCTGGTTCGTGGGCCACTTCTCGGCGATCCAGGCGGTGTTCCCGGCGCCGCTCTACTACCCGGCGCTCGCGCTGTTCGTGTTCGGCAATTTCGCGATGGCGTATTTGTTCATCCTCGCGGCGCGCAACACGGGGCGCCCGTCGCTCGTGTGGAGCGCGTGTGTCGTGCCGCTCTACTGGCTGTTCATGGCCATCGCCGCGGTCAAGGCCTTCTATCAACTCGCCGTCGACCGCTCGTTCTGGGAGAAGACGGTGCACGGGCTCGCCGCGCCGGACGACCCGGATGCGATCGAAGCGTCGCCGACACCGGAGCATGTGCGCGGCGATGGCGGGATTGCGCCGCTCGACTCGGCCGGGCTCGAGGCGCTCGGCGTCGTCCGGATCGCGGTCGCGCCGATCGCAGTCGCGCCCATGGCTCCGGTTGGCGGCGCGGAGTCGCGCGAGCACGATCGACCACCCGTGGAGCCGTGGATCGACGCGGAGCCTCGGGGCGACGCGCTCGTCCCGAGAGCCCGGCTGCGCAGAAGTGTCGGCCGGGCTCTGGCGGTCGGTGGTGCGCTCACCGCGCTCTTCGCGATCTACGTCGCCGTGTTCAGCGGCCCGTTCACCCGGCCCGTGTCGGGGCAGATCGTGAGCACCGTGCCCGTCGCCCCGGCCTCGGGCACGTGCGTCGCCGGGCTCACCGTGGCGCGCATCGGACTCAACTCCACCATCTGCGAAGGCACGGCCACCGACGTCGTGGCGCACCGGATCGGCCATGTGCCCGGCACCGCGCTGCCCGGCCAGCGCGGCGAGGCGGTCGTGGTGGCCCACCGCGACGCGTTCGGCGCGATCGGTCAATCGTTCGCGAGGTTGCGCGTTGGCGACCGCGTGGTCGTGCACATCGGCGGAGCATCGATCGACTACGACGTGGTGTCGCGCAGCACCGAGTCGCGCAACGATGTGAGCCTCGACGGCGACGCGCACGCTCGTCTGATGCTGGTGACCGGAGCGTCGGGCGTCGATCCCGGCAAGGTGCTGGTGGTGCAAGCCGCGGCGACGTCGCTCCCACACGTGCAGTTCGCCGGCACTGCACCTCCGGAGCGCGGCACCGCGCACCTGCCCGGCGGCGACGGCGGTGAGCTGCTCCTTGCTGTCGGTTGCCTCGTCTTCGCCGGCGTCGCGGCAGCAAGCCGTAAGCGGTTCGCCGAGCTCGCGGTGGCGCCGTGGGCGTCGGGCTGCTTGGTGGCCATCACGATCGCGTCAGTGTTGGCTGCGTGCATCATCGCGGCGCGCGGCTTGCCGCCCACGTTCTGAGAGTCGTTGAGGATCGCGGCGGCGCGCGCGGCGGAGGTCGCCGAGTGTCGTTTCCGTCGCACTTCGGCGCCGGCCGTGCGCAACCGCCCGCAACCCATATACAATCTTGTCAATTGACTTTGTTGTCAATACGGGACCAGCGACCATTGGACGGCGGCGGAATGCACAAGGGCGGAATTGCGAGTGGGGTCGCGCGCGCGTGGCGCGGCCGGCGGCGCGTCGTCTGCGCCGTGCTCGCAGGCCTGTTCGTCACGGGGTATGCCCTCGTCGACGAGAACCTCACCGCCACCGCTGATCGCGGGGGTGCAACGATCACGCGTGCCGAAGTGCTCACGCGCGCCGAGAACTGGTTCAAGCAGCGCGCCCAGATCCCGTACAACCAGGGCGGCAAGTTCCCCGACGAAGAGGGCCAGGCGTATCGCACCGACTGTTCGGGATTCGTGTCGATGGCGTGGCACCTCACGAGCCAGGTGAACACACGCAGCTTGCCGTCGATCGCGCACGTGATCGCCAAGAGCGATCTGCAAACCGGTGACGTGCTCGACGCCGCGCAGGGCGCGGGCAACTACGACACCGGGCACGTCGTGCTCTTCGTGCGCTGGACGTCGCCGGCCGAGACGTCGTACGTGGGCCTCGAGTTCGGCGGTACGCCGATCGAAGACCACGTGATCCCGTATCCCTACTTCAAGAGCGACCCGCGCACGTACGTGCCGTATCGCTACAACCACATCGTCAACGACGATGGCACCGCCTCTGCGCCGGTTGTGGCCGCCCCGAAGAACTCCAGCGTCGCGTTCTACACGCCCACGAGCGGCCAGTTGCGCGTGCTTCGCAACGGCACGGCCGCGCCGGTGTCGCCTTCGCTTGCGGGTACACCCTGGCGCGATTCCTCGGTGCAATTCCTGGCCGGCGACTGGAACGGTGACGGCGCTACCGAGATCGGTTGGTACGACCACCGCGACGGCACGTTCCATTTGCGCACCTCGACCGGCGCCAACGCGCCGGTGAACGTCTTCGCGGCCGGGCCGCGCGCCGGCGCCGGCATCGAACCGATTGCAGGTGACTGGACCGGCGACGGAGTGGACACCGTCGGCTGGTATCAACCGTCCGACGGCACGTTCCATCTGCTGGCGCGCAATGCCGCCGGCGCGCCCACGTCGTTGTTTTCCGGCGCGCCGAGCGGCGACACGAGCGTGCAGGTGCTCGCGGGCGACTGGACTGGAAGCCACCACGACACTGTCGGCTGGTACCGCCCCGGCGACGGCGTGTTCCACCTCCTGCAGTTCGACGTCACCGGCTCGCCGACGATCGATGTCACGGGCGCGCCCACCGGCGATCCGACCGTGGTCGCCGTCGCCGGCGACTGGCACGGCACCGGTGTGGACGGTGTGGGCTGGTACCGGCCGACTGGGGGCACACTCGAGCTCGTCGACAACCCGCGTGCGCCGCAGTGGACGCGGCGGCAGCAGCCGGCGGTGAATGGCGCCGGCGTACGCCTCGTGGTGGGAAGGTTCACCGTTGGGTCCTGAGTACGTTCACGTCACTACCGACGATCGGCTCGTCGACGAGATCGCGCGCCGTCTCGAGCACACGAGCCTGTTCGAGGGTTGCTATCCCGCCGACATCGCCGCGATCGCGCGCCGTTTCGAAGTGCGCCAGGTGGCGCGCGGCGAGTACCTCATCCTCGCCGGCGCGCTCGGCGACGAGTTCTTCATGTTGCTGTCGGGCGCGGCCCGTCGGGGCGGTGCGAGTGAGCGCACGCGCGACCTCGGGCCCGGCGACTACTTCGGCGAGCTCGCATTGCTGGATCCAGCGCCGCGTTCGATGGACGTGGTCGCCGTCGACGAGTGCGTGGTGGGCGTGCTCTCGGGTTCCACCTTCCGCGTGCTGCTCGGATCGGTACCCGGTGTGGCGCCACACCTGCTGGCGTCTTTGGCGCGCCGACTCCGCGAAGCCGAGCTTGGCGATTGGCCGCCCAATACGGCAGACGGTCAGCCGTACTGAGCGAAGTACGGCCGCCCGGGGCGTGACTTCTCGACGACGATGAACACCACGCCCCACGGATCTTCGAACCACGTGGTGCGCAGCCGGGCCACGTCGGCGATACCCGTCGTGAGGAAGTGCACGCCGCGCGCTTCGAGTGTGGCGCGCGTGGCGTCGATGTCGTCGCACAGCAGCGCCACGTGCGTGAGCCCGTGATCAGTGAGGGCGGCCTGGCGGCGCGCCGGGCCGCCCTCACTGTCGGGATACTCGATCACCTCGAGCACGCGGTCGCCGTCGGCGGCAAAGCCGACGATCGCCGCCTTCATGCGCGGCGACGGTACGAGCTCGCCCATGTCGTGCGCGATCGCCTCGCCTTCCATCAGGTACGGCGGCGAGAGCACGGTGAGGCCGAGCACATCGCGGTACCACGCGACCGCGGCGTCCACGTCGGGAACGCACACGGCGGTGTGCGCGAGTCCGGTGATCATCGGCTCATTCTGGCTGATCTTCGGGTTTGGGTGCGCGCCCGCCGCGGGCCACGATGCTCTCGAAGCGTTCGCCGAAGTGCCAGCGGTGGCCCTCCGGGTCGGTGGCCTCGTAGAGGCGGTCGCCGTAGAACGCATCGCGTAGGTCCATCGTGATGTCGGCGCCTTCCGCAACGGCGTGCGCGTAGTGCGCGTCGATGTCGTGCACGTACACGTGCATGATCACCGTCGTGAGGCCGACGTCGGCGGGGCTGTGGATGCGATGCACGTCGGCGTTGGCGTGGCCGAGCATCACGATTCCGTTGCCGATACGGAGCCAGCAGAGGTAGTGATTGTCGAACTCCATGCGCGCCTCGCGCTGTTCGGCGAAGGCGAACACGCGCGTGAGGTAGTCGACTGCCGCAAGCTCGTCGTTGTACGCGAGGCGTGGATACACGTCGGGCATTGCGGATGTGGTGATCGAGGACAGGGCCTCGTCGATCGATGACATGAACTGCTCCTTCACACGTGCGTAGACCGCAGGGTCGCCGGGGTCGTCCGGCTCGATGCGATCGGGCTGCAGCCTCCGCAGCGGGTCGAAGTCGTCGTCGTTCACGACTCGATCCTTCCAGAGTTGCGGCCATGGATGTTGTCGTGGGGTTCTTCTCCGCGGTCGGCCGCGAGTTCGCGCAGACGTGTGCGCGCACGGTTGAGGCGTGACCGAACCGTGCCGACCGGCACGTCGAGCGCGACCGCGATGTCGTCGTAGGCGAGGCCTTCCCACACATGCAGCACGAGTGCGTCGCGCTCGGGTTGGGGGAGCGCGGTCACCGCGTCGGCCACGCGTTCCCATCGGCGCGCCGCGTCGACGCGGTCGGTCACTGCGTCGGCGATGTCGGCGCGCGGGTCGTCGCGCGCGGCCGCGAGCCGGGCGACCGCGCGCAGGCGGCGCCCTTCGCCGCGGCGGTGCTTGGCCACGAGGTTCGTGGCGATGCCATACAGCCAGGGGCGCGCGCTCTCGCGATTGCAGTCGTAGCGGTCGCGCTTCTCGAACGCGATGCGGAACACCTCGCCCACAATGGCGCCGGCGTCGGCCGGACCGATGCGGCGCACCACGTAGCGGTGGAGCACCGTCGCATGGCGGTCGAACAGTTCGCCGAAGCGCCGCGGTTCGGCGAGCGACGCGGCTACCACTTCGGCATCAGAGGCTTCGCCGGCGCGGTCCACATGCTCATCTTCCCCGCACGCGGCGCCAAGTTCGGGGTAGAACCCGCCCTGAACTTGTCAAGTCGGAAGAATACAAGTACGATACAAGTGTGATGAGGTACTTAGAGGTGGCCGACGGCCTGCGTGAGCGGCTCGCCCGTGGCGATGTGGCCGCGGGCGGGGCGCTTCCGTCCGAAGCCGAGCTCAGTGCCGAGACCGGTGCGAGCCGGGTGACCGTGCGGCGAGCGCTCGAGCAGTTGCGGGTCGAAGGCTTGGTCACGAGCCGCCGGGGGAGCGGCTGGTTCGCGGCGCACGATCCGGTGCGCCAGTCGCTCGGGCGGGTGACCACGGTGGAGGCGGCGCTCGAAGCGGCCGGCGCGCACCCAGAACGGCGCGTCCTCGAGTTCGCCTTCGAACCCGCCCCGTCCTACGTCGCCCGCGCCCTCGAACTCGACTCCGCCTCTGAGGGCGCGAGCGCAGCGAGCGGGGGTGGAGAGGTGCTGCGCGTGCAGCGTCTGAACCTCGCCGACGGCGAGCCGTTCGCGCTCGTGACCGTGTGGGTCCCGGGCGAGCTCGGCCACTATCTCTCGCGCGCCGAGGTGGAGGTGGCCACGTTCTACGACCTGCTGCCGCTGCGCGGCGTCGCCCTCGGCCGGGCCACGCAGCAGGTGGGCGCCGACATCGCCAACGCCGCCGACGCGCGCCATCTCGACGTCGAGAAGGGGTCGGCGCTGCTCACCGCGCGCCGCATCACGCGCGACACCGACGGCCGTCCCGTCATCTTCTCCTTGCACCGTTACCCGGCCCGTCGCACCGCGATCGAGATCGAGTTGCCCTCGCTAGCGTTCGAGACTGCCACCGACACTGGAGCCCGCCATGGCTGAGCAGACCACTATCGGACCGAACACGCCCCCCGAACTGGTGAAGGCCGCGTACGAGCGCCTTGCCGCGGGTGCCACGGTCGCGCGCGAGCGCCTCGGCCGCCCGCTCACGTTCGCCGAGAAGGTGCTGTTCGGTCACGCCGACGACCCGGCCACCATCGAACTCGGGCGGGGCACCGAATACGGCGACTACCGCCCCGACCGCGTCGCGATGCAGGACGCCACCGCGCAGATGGCGTTGCTCCAGTTCATGCTCGCCAACATGCCGAGCACCGCGGTGCCCACCACGGTGCACTGCGACCACCTCATCCAGGCGCGTGTCGGCGCCGAGGAAGACCTCGAGGTCGCGCTCGACGTGAACCGCGAGGTGTACGACTTCTTGCGCAGCGTGGCGGCGAAGTACGGCATCGGCTTCTGGAAGCCGGGCAGCGGCATCATCCACCAGGTCGTGCTGGAGAACTACGCGTTCCCCGGCGGCATGATGATCGGCACCGACTCGCACACGCCGAACGCGGGCGGTCTCGGCATGGTGGCGATCGGTGTGGGCGGTGCCGACGCGGTCGACGTGATGGCCGGCTGGCCGTTCAACACGCGCATCCCGAAGCTCATCGGCGTGCGGCTCACCGGATCGCTGTCGGGATGGACCGCGCCGAAGGACGTGATCCTCAAGGTGGCCGGCGTCCTCACCGTGAAGGGTGGCACGGGCGCGATCGTCGAGTACTTCGGGCCCGGCGCGGAATCGATCAGCGCCACCGGCAAGGCCACGATCTGCAACATGGGCGCGGAGATCGGCGCGACGTGTTCGCTGTTCCACTACGACCTGCACAACGCGCAGTACCTCAAGGCCACGCGGCGCGAAGAGATTGCCGACCTCGCCGACCAATACGCCGAGCTGCTGCGCAACGACGACGCGGTCGACGCCGATCCCGAGCGCTATTACGACCGCGTGATCGAGATCGACCTCTCGGCGTTGCCGCCGCATCTCGTGGGGCCGCACACCCCCGACCTCGATCGGCCGATCAGCGAGATGGGCGCGGCCGCGGAGAAAGAGAACTACCCGGTCGAGATCAGCTCCGCGCTCGTGGGTTCGTGCACGAACTCGTCGTACGAGGACATCGGCCGCGCCGCGCACATCGCCCGCCAGGCGTCGGCTCGTGGTCTGCGCGTGAAGACGCCGCTGCTCGTCACCCCTGGGTCCGAGCAAGTGCGGGCCACGATCGAACGCGACGGCCTGCTCGCCGACCTCGAAGCGATCGGCGCGACGGTGCTCGCCAACGCGTGCGGGCCGTGCATCGGTCAGTGGAAGCGCGACGACATGCCCAACGGCACGCGCAACACGATCGTGTCGAGCTTCAACCGCAACTTCCCGGCTCGCAACGACGGCAACAAGGAGACGCTGTCGTTCATCGGTTCGCCCGACACTGTGGTGGCGCTCGCGCTTGGAGGGCGGCTCGACTTCGACTTCACGAGTCAGTCGCTCACCGCGCCCGACGGCACCGAGGTGACACTCGTTGCACCGGTGGCCGACGACCTGCCGTCACGTGGCTTCGACCCGGGTGCGTCAGGCTTCGTGGCGCCGGCCGCCGACGCCGCGTCGGTTGCCATCGCCGTGAACCCGAAGAGCGACCGGCTCGAGCTGCTCGTGCCGTTCCCGGCGTGGGACGGCAAGGACTTCACCGGTCTGCGCGTGTTGCTCAAGGCAGTGGGCAAGTGCACCACCGACCACATTTCGCCGGCCGGACCGTGGCTCACCTACCGCGGCCACCTCACGAACATCTGCGGCAACTTGTTCCTCGGCGCGAACAACACCTTCGCCGACAAGGAGCCCGGTCTGGGAGTGGACGTGCGCGACGGGTCGGTGAAGCCCCTGCCCGACCTCGCACGCGAATACAAGGCCGCGGGCATTCCTTGGATCGCGGTGGGCGACGAGAACTGGGGTGAAGGATCGTCGCGTGAGCACGCCGCGATGGAGCCGCGCTACCAGGGCTGCAAGGCGATCCTCGTGCGCTCGTTCGCGCGCATCCACGAGGCGAACCTCAAGAAGCAGGGCGTGCTGCCGCTCACCTTCGCCGACCCGAACGACTACGACAAGGTGCAGGCCGACGACACCGTTGATGTGGTGGGCCTTGCCGGGCTCGCGCCCGGGAGCATCGTCACCGTGGTGCTGCACCACGCCGACGGCGCGAGCGACGAGATCGTCACGAACCACACGATGAGCCCCGAGCACATCGACTGGTTCAAGGCGGGTTCCGCCCTCAACCTCCTCGCCGCCCACTCATAACCCCAGCTGACGCCCCGAGCGTCGTGAAGCGTCGAATAGCGACGCCTTACGACGCCCGGAGGTCAGGTGCGGAGTTGGCGGAGGCGGGTGACCACTTCGGCGAAGGCTTCGGCGAAATGGTCAATGTCGGCCGCGGTCGACGACCAGCCCACCGATACGCGCAGCGAGTGTTGCGCGTCCACGCCCATGGCGAGCAGTACGGGCGACGGCTCCCACATCTCCGACGCGCAGGCCGAGCCCGAGTGCACGGCGACGCCGCGCTGGTTCAGCCCGAGCAGGATCGGTTCGGCTTCCACACCTTCGACGCGCAGGCACACCATGTGCGGCAGCGATCCGGCCAATGACGTATCCCCGAGCTCCTCGACGCCATCGACGGTGCGCGCCGCAGCCCGAATGCTTTCGGTGAGCGCGCGCGCTGCCGCCGCCTCGATGTCGACGTCGACCACCGCGCACGCCGCGCCGAAGCCCGCGCACGCGGCAACGTCTTCGTAGCCGCCCCGCCGCGCCCGTTCCTGGGCCCCGCCCACGAGCAACGGCTCGATCCGCGTGCCACGCCGCACGAGCAGCGCAGCCCCGCCGGCCGGACCACCGAGCTTGTGGCCGGTGATCGAGCAGAGATCGACGTCGAGTTCGCGGAACGACAACGGCAGGTGCCCGATCGCGGCGCAGGCATCCACGTGGACGCGCATGCCATTGCGGCCGCGCTCGCGCATTGCGGCCGCGATCCGCTCGACCCGCTGCACCGTGGGCACCTCGTGGTTCGCGAGCTGCACGCTCACGAGCGCGGTGTCGTCGCGCACCGCCGCGACCACGGCGTCGGCATCGACGCGTCCCAATCGGTCGACGCCCACAACTGTGACCTCGGCGCCCGTGCGCGCCAGCGCGTCGCGCACCGCCGAGTGTTCGACTGCGCTCGTCACCACGTGAGCGTCACGCGGCAGCCACCAGTGGCCGAAGTTGATCGCCTCGGTGCCCGAACCGCAGAACACCACCTCGCGGGGCCGCGCGTCGACGAACGCCGCAACCTCTTCACGAGCCTGCTCGAGTGCGACGCGGCTCACACGCCCTTCGTCATGCAGCCGGCCCGGGTCGCCGTACACGTCTCGCAACACGCGCGTGGTGGCCTCGAGCGCTTCGGGGCGCAGCGGCGACGATGATGCGTGATCGAGGTACGCGCGGGTCACACGCGAGTGATGCAGTGTGCGTCGCCGTCGGGCCGCGACGCGGTGATGATCGGTTGCGTCTCGCCGTAGAGGCCTTCGAGCATGCCGCGGATCATGCCGGTGTCGACGGCGCACAACACGTGCGGGTACTGCTGCGCGGCCTCGCCGAACGGGCAGTGCTCCTGTACGAGTTGCAACACCTTGCCGTTCGACTCGGCATGCGCCGCGAAACCGTGCGCGGTGAGCGCGTCGGCCACCGACGCCACCGCGGTCTTCACCGAGCGGCGGCCTTCGGCAGGATCCATACGCAGCGCGAGCGCGCGCCCGTACTCGTAACCGACCTCTTCGGCGAGCTCGTGCGCCTCGTCGCGCGAAAGCTTGCCGAGCGCACGCGCCAGCAGCATGCCGAGCAGGTCGTCGCGACGGGGCGGGAACGAGAGCTGCGAGTCGGTGTCGGACACCACGTAGACCTTCGACGGTCGCCCGGCCGTCTCGTGGCGCGCCAACTCCACGCGCAGGTAGCCGCCACCCGCGAGCTTCTCCAGGTGATGGCGGGCGACGTTGGCGTGCAGCGCGAACCGCTCGGCCACCTCGGCGGCGCGCACACCTTGCGGCTCGCCCTTCACGAACAAGTAGATGTCGCGGCGAGTGGGGTCGCCGAAGGCATTGGTGACCGCGCTCACCGCCGCGGAGAACTCCTCCGGAGTGAGGTCGGTCGCAGCCACGCCGGTATTCTACCTATGTAGATAGTGGAAATCCCCTGAACGCCCAATCGACCGAGAGCGAGCCGCCATGGCTGGCCAAGACGGGCCGCAGCAGCCGCCGGCCCAGCGAGAGAACCCCTTCGAGTCGAATCGCACGCGCGTGCTGGCGATCTCGAGCGGCAAGGGCGGTGTGGGCAAGAGCTCGGTCACGGCGAACCTGTCGATCGCGCTGGCCAAGCTCGGTCACAAGGTCGCGGCGATCGACGCCGACGTGTGGGGATTCTCGATGCCGCGCATGCTCGGCATCACCGAGGGCCCGGAGGTGGTCGACGAGGTGATCCAGCCGCCGTCGGCCCACGGCGTGCACCTCATCTCGATGGGTTTCTTCGCGCGTGAGGACCAGCCCGTGGTGTGGCGCGGCCCGATGCTGCACAAGGCGCTCAACCAGTTCCTCACCGATGTGGAGTGGGGCGACCCCGACTTCCTCGTGGTCGACATGCCGCCCGGCACCGGCGACATCGCCATCTCGATGGCGCAGTTCCTGCCGCGCGCCGAGGTGATCGTGGTCACCACACCGCAGATCGCCGCGCAGAAGGTGGCCCAGCGCGCCGCCTACATGGCCGAGAAGGTGAACCTCTCGGTGGTCGGCGTGATCGAGAACATGTCGTGGTTCTCGTGTGAGCACGGCGCGCGCTACGAGATCTTCGGCAACGGCGGCGGCCAAGAACTCGCCGACGACCTGTCGGTGCCGCTGCTCGGTCAGATCCCCCTCGTGCCCGAGCTGCGCGCCGGCAGCGACGAGGGCCGCCCGATCATGGCCCACGATCCCGACTCCGAAGCGAGTCAGGCGATCATGGCAATCGCCAACAAGGTCGCGGTCGAACTCGCGCCGAAGCGCATCTACCGCCCCGAGCTCAAGATCATCTGACGCGCGCGCTCCCACCGTTCCGGGTGCCGCAGCCCCCCGCTCCGCCGGGCGTTTTGCACCCAGAAAGGTGTCGGAGGGCGTCGCTACAGACGCTTCGGCTCGATCTCCTTCAGCCGGTCCATCGCCGGTCCGAAGGTCGACTCCAGCCAGCCGCCCGGGTCGTCGCCCATCGCGCCGGTGACCAGTGTCGACACGCCGACCTCCGCGAACGCCTCCGCGCCGCGCACCACGTCGTCGACCGAGGCGCCCGGCGCGATATCGCGATACATCGCGGTCACTTCGATCTCGTTCGGGTCGCGCCCGACGGTGTCGCAGTGACGGCGCAACACGTCGAGCTTCTGCGCCACCTCGTCGGGGCCGCCGAAGATGTTGCACGCGTCGGCGTACTGCGCCACGAGGCGCAGCGTCTTTCGCTCACCGGAGCCGCCGATCATGATGCGCGGCCGCGGCTCGCTCACGGGCTTCGGGCTGCAGATCATCTCTTCGAGCTGGTAGCGCTTGCCGTTGAACGTGCCGCCGCTGCCGTCACTCCACATCTGCATGCAGATCTGCAGTGTCTCCTCGAGTCGCTCGAAGCGCTCGGCCGTCGACGGATAGGGAACACCGAGGCCCTTGTGTTCGCGCTCGTACCACGCCGCGCCGATCCCGAGCTCGGCGCGCCCGCTCGACACCACGTCGAGCGTCGTCACCGTCTTGGCGAGCAGGCCCGGGTGTCGGTAGGTGACGCCGGTGACGAGCAGGCGCAGGCGCAAACGCTCGGTGCAGCCGGCCACGAAGCCGAGCGCGGTGTAGCCCTCGAGCATCGGATCGGTCGCGGGCGCCATCCAGTCCATCTGGAACCAGTGGTCCATGAACGAGAGCGTGCGCACGCCAATGCCCTCGGCGCGCCGTGCGAGGTCGGCGACACCCGGCCCGATGCCCGCGTCGCCACCGGCCCAATCGAATCGTGAGACATGAAGATCGAGTTCCATGCGATCGGTCTATCTCGCGGCTGGTGACCGCACACCTATTGGTGCGGCGCATCGTTGCGCAAAGTGTCTTGACAGCGAACAAATGTTCGTATAGTATGAGTTCGTGGGCGTTGTTGGGTTGGTCGAGTTGGCGGAGAGCGTGGCGCTGCTCGGCCTCGACGATGTCGGTGGCCGCGACCTGGGCAACGAGCTGGTCGAGTTGTTCCGCCTGCGGTCGATGCTCGACGCGCAGGTCGCGCGGCGGGTGCGCGAGTTCGATGTTCGTGGCGACGCGGTCAATGGTGGGCACAGGTCGACCGCGGCGTGGTTGATGGACCATTGCCGCTGCCGTCCGACCGACGCCTACCGCGAAGTCCGCGTTGCTCGCGCGACGCGCGACCTCGACGGGCTGCGTGAAGCGTGGGAGGCGGGCCGGACCACGAGTGAGCATGTGCGCGTCGTGGAACAGGCGCGCCACGCGGCCAAGGACAATGCGGCGTTCGCCGAGTTCGAGTCCGCGGTCGTGCGGGTGTGCGAGTCGGGCTCGGTCGACGACACCACGACCGTGTTGGCGCGTTGGCGTGACGCGCTCGACGCGCACCGTCAGAGTGACGACACCCTGGCTGCGAAAGCGGTCGAGCGGCGTGACCTGTCGTTGTCGGACACGATGGAACAGGGGTACCTCGATGCGCGGATGGACCTGACCGATTTCGCGATCGTGAAGGAGGCGATCGAGAACGAACGCGAACGCGGTCATGTCGAGGGCGACGAGCGGACCGCGGGCCAACAGCGCCTCGACGCGCTCGTGGCGATGTGCAAACGCACCCTCGACGGTCAGAACCCGGGCGGAAGTAACCGTCCGCACCTGCTCCTGGTCACCGACCCCGAAACGGTGGCTGGCTTGGCCGCGGGCCGGGCCGATACTGCGAGCGGTATCCACCTGCCGGTGTCTGCGGTGCAGCGCCTTGCGTGCGATGGGCTGATCAGCCGCGTGATCCTCGACGCCGATGGCCAGGTGCTCGACCTCGGGCGGGCGGTACGAACATTCACGTTCGAGCAGCGCAAGGCGATGATCGCACGCGACGGCGGATGCTGCTTCCCCGGCTGCGGGCGCCCGGCCACCGACTGCGAAGCCCATCACGAGCCGCCCTGGGCCGAGGGCGGCCAGACCAATCTCGACCACGGATTCCTGGGCTGCTGGCCGCATCACCGTCTCATCCATGAACAGGGCTGGAAGGTGCGACGCAACCCGAACGGCACCCTCGACTGGTACAAACCCGACGGCACGTTCTACGGACGCTGGAAATCGCGGCCGCCACCCGATGCCTTGCCGTTGTGATGCCGCACGCGAGATCGCGAACGCGCTGCAGTGCAACACAAGTCCGACTGATTCCTGGGTGCCACTAGCTTCAGCGCATGGGTCCGGAGCCGGCGTGGCTCGAGCAGCGGTTGCTGTTCTTCACGGGCAAGGGCGGCACGGGCAAGAGCACGATGGCTGCCGCGACAGCGTTGCTTGCGGCTCGCAACGGCCGGCGGGTGCTGCTCGTCGACGTCGACTCGAAAGGCTCGTCGGCGCGGCTACTCGAGCATGCGGGCGTGGGTTACACGCCGGTCGATGTGCAGCCGGGTGTGCGGGCGATGGCGATGGACACCGAGAAGTCGCTGCGCGAATACCTGAAGCTCCAGCTCAAGGTGCCCATGGTCGGGCGGGTCGGCCCGGTGGCGCACGCCTTCGAGTTCGTCGCCACGGCAGCGCCCGGCGTGAAGGAGATCCTCACGATCGGCAAGATCGCGTGGGAGGCGCGCGAGGCGATCGAGGGCCGCGCCGACCACGACATGGTGGTGGTCGACGCCGCCGCGAGCGGGCATGTGGTCGCGCAACTCTCGGCCCCGCAGACGATCCGCGACCTCGCCGACGTCGGACCGTTGCGCGCCCAGACCGACTGGATGATCGACCTGCTCTCCGACGCCGCGATCACGTCGGTGAACATCGTGACCACGCCCGAGGAGATGCCGGTTGCCGAGACGATCGAGCTCGTCGACCACATCCGCAACGAGACGCAGGTGCATCTCGGCGCCGTCGTGGTGAACCGGGTGCTGCCCGAGCTGTTCACGCATCGCGACGAGGCGACGTTCGAGGCGTTGCGCAAGCCCGACGTGGCCGCACGGCTGGTGGCCGAGGTCGGCTCCGGGGTCAATGCGGTGCTCGACGGTGCGCGCCTCGCAGTGGAGCTGCGCCGGGCCCGAGCCGAACACCTCGAGCGGCTGCGCGAGACCGTCGCGCTCCCGCTGCTCTACGTGCCGTACCAATTCGGCGGGGGCGAAGGCATCCGCACCACCCGCCGCATCGCGGGTGCACTCAGCGACGAGTTGGGCCTGTGACGTCCTCCACCCCCGCTCGCCTGCGGCTCGCGCCCCCAGGGGCGGTCAGCGACGAGTTGGGCCTGTGAGCGCGCCCGCGCCCACGCCGGCGCGGCGCGTCACCGACCGGCCCGAGACCTCGCGGCTCGTATCGCTGCTCACCGGCAAAGAGATCGTGGTGTGCTGCGGGTCGGGTGGCGTCGGCAAGACGAGCGTGGCTGCCGCGCTCGCGCTGGCGGCGGCCGAGCAACGCGACGGCAAGGTGCTCGTGCTCACCGTCGACCCGGCCCGCCGGCTCGCCACCGCGCTCGGCATCGAGGGCATCGGCAACCTCGAACGCCAGGTCGACCCGGAGCTGTTGCGCGCCGCGGGCATCGACGCGCGCGCCGAGGTGTGGGCGGCGATGCTCGACACCAAGCAGAGTTGGGACGCGCTCGTGCTGCGCCACGCGCCCGACGACCAGACCGCGTACCGCATCCTCCACAACCGCCTCTACGACAACCTGACCGCGCGGTTCGTGCAGAGTCACGACTACATCGCGATCGAGCGCCTATTCGAGTTGCACAACGAAGGCAAGTACGACCTCATCATCGTCGACACACCGCCGAGCCGGAACGCGGTCGACTTCCTCGACGCGCCGAGCCGGATGCGGGAGTTCTTCGGCGGCCGCCTGTTGCGCTGGCTCACACTGCCGTATCGCGTCGGCGGCGGACGCGGTGCGCGCGTCATCAGTGTGGCAAGCCGGCCCTTCTACCAAATCGCCGACCGGCTGATCGGCAGCCGTTTCCTCGAGGAGATCGCCAACTTCTTCCTCAACTTCCAGTCGATGTACGACGGCTTCGTGACGCGCGCCAACGCGGTAGAACAGTTGCTGCGCGACCGGCGCACCACGTTCGCGGTGGTCACCACACTCGAAGCCGCGCCGCTGCACGAGGCCGAGGAGTTCTTCACCGAACTTGCCGCGCGCCGCCTCCAACTCGGCGCGCTCGTGTGCAACCGCGTGCTGCCCGACTACTTCGTGGCGCCCGATGCGCTGGCCGCGGCGCGTGATCTCGACGCGCGCGCCGACGCGCTCGGTGACGAGATCGCGGCCAACGACGGTGGATCGGTCACCGAGCTCGCTGCGAGCGCCGATGTGCGGCGGGTGCTGCACACGGTGGCCACGTCGTTCCGCGACTTCTCGCTCGTCGGCGCGCAGGAGCACCAGCTGCGCGCCGATCTTGCCCGTGTGCCCGACGTGACCGTCACCGTGCCGATGCGCACCGCCGACGTGTCCGACGTGGAGGGTCTGGCGTGGATCGCGCGCCGGATGCTCGGCCGCACCGAGGGCGACGGCGACAGCGCCACCGACGCAACGGCCACGGGGACGCCGGCATGACGTTCGAGGACATCGCCCACACCCGCACCACGCTCAACCGGCGCGCGCTCGCGCACGTGCGGCGCCTGGCATCCACGTGGCGGCCACTCGCCGACCTGTCGTTCTCCGACCTGCTGCTGCTCGGGTCGCTCGAAGGCGACGAGGGCCACCGCTTCGTGGTGCTCGCGCAGTTGCGCCCCACCACCGGCCAGACGCTCTATCCCACCGACATGGTGGGCACGATCGTCGACGAGATCGAACGGCCGATGCTCACACGCGTGTGGCGGCTCGGCGAGATCGTGGAGTCGGACACGTCGGCGCTCGGTTCGAAGGAGCGCGTGCGCGTGCAGGTGGTTCCGGTGCGCGACGGCGACGAGCTCGTGGGGCTGCTCACGCGCGAGTACGTGCCGAATCTCGGCCGGCGCCCCGGCGAGCTCGAGCGCACCTACCTCGAGGTGTTCCAGCGGCTCGCCCGCATGGTGGCCGACGGCGTGTTCCCGTTCCTGCACGACGAAGAGGAGTTCGAGGGCGCGCCACGAGTGGGTGACGGCGTGCTCGTGCTCGACGCCGATACGCGAGTGCGGTTCGCGAGCCCGAACGCGGTGAGCGCCATGCACCGCATGGGCATCCACGCGTACGCGCAAGGGATGCGGCTCGCCGAGATCGGCTTCGACGATGCGCCGATCGTCGCCGCGTTCGACGACGTCCAGCCGGTGCTCGAAGAGGTCGAGCGCAACGACGTGGTGGTGGCCGTGCGCGCCATCCCGCTCGTCGACGCGGCCGAAGTCACAGGCGCGATCGTGCTGATGCGCGACGTCACCGACGTGCGCCGCCGCGACCGCATGCTCATGTCGAAGGACGCCACGATTCGCGAGATCCACCACCGCGTGAAGAACAACCTGCAAACGATCGCATCGTTGCTACGCCTTCAGCGGCGCCGGCTGACGAGCGGCGAGGCCCGGTCGGCGCTTGCCGAGTCGGAGCGTCGGATCCGTTCGATCGCGATCGTGCACGAGACCCTGTCGCGCGACGCCGGCGACGTGGTCGACTTCACCGAGATCGTCAAGCCGCTCGTGCGCGAGGTGGAAGAGAGTGTGTCGTCGGCCGATCTCTCGATCCACTTCACCGTCGACGGCGAGGGCGGCAACCTCCCGGGCGAGGTGGCGACGCCGTTGGCCGTGGTGCTCAACGAGCTGATGCAGAACGCCGTCGACCACGCGTTCATCGAGCGCAGCAAGGGCACCGTCCATGTGGTGCTGACGCGCCGCGCCGAGCAGCTCGAGATCGACGTGTCCGACGACGGTGTGGGCCTCCCGCACGACTTCACGCTCGACGCCTCGACCGGGCTCGGCCTCTCGATCGTGAAGGCGCTCGTCACCGGCGAGCTCGGTGGCTCGATCGAGATGCGCGCGAACCGGCCCGGCTCGGGTGGCTCGGGCACCAAGGTGCACGTGCGCGTGCCGGTGAGCGCGCCGCGCGTGGAGGTGTGAGCGTTGCCGGTGTTGCTAGACGGCGGTGGCCGCGGCCTGGCGCTCGCGGCGGAGTTGCCGGCGCTCGTCCTCGGTGAGACCGCCCCAGATGCCCGAGTCCTGGTTCGTCATCAGTGCGAACTCGAGACACTCCGGCGCGGCGTGGCACTGCGCGCAGATGGCTTTGGCCGCAGCGATCTGCTCCAGGGCCATCCCCGTGGTGCCGATCGGGAAGAAGAGCTCCGGGCTGGTGTCGCGACACAACGCGAGCTCCCGCCAGTCCTCGGCGTCCCAATCGTGCGTGCGGATCCATGTGAGCGCCACGCGGCGTCGTCCTCCTCGTCTCGGGCGTCGTGCCGAGTCGTCGGACGGGCAGCGCCGACGGTTCGGGTTGCGGTCACGCGGGGGTCATCCTGCGCGCCTGACGCACGTGTCACCGTACCCACGAGCTTGCGCTCCCGCAAGGGGCTGACCTGGACTTTCGACAGCGTTGCTGGAACGTGTTTCCCCTTTGCGGCGGGAATGTCCGAATGACAGAGCTGTGACTCCACGCGATCAACGAGTGCAGAGCATGCGGAGGTGGCCAGTGTGAGCACTGCTATCGCACGACCGCTCGTGTTGGGTCACCGAGGCGCGTCGCGCGTCGCGCCCGAGAACACGATCGTGGCGTTCACGCGCGCGGCCGAACTGGGCGCCGACGGCGTGGAGCTCGACGTGCATCGCACCGCCGACGCCGTACTCGTGGTGCACCACGACGCCGACCTCGACGGCGTCGGCCTCGTGCTCAACGCGCCGTTCGTGCAGCTGCGCGCGGCGCGGCCCGACGTGCCGACGCTCGCGGAGACGCTCGACGCGTGCGCGGGGATGCGGCTCGTGAACATCGAGATGAAGTGCGCGGCGTGGGACACCGACCCCGATCCCGAACGAGTGGTGGCGCGCGGAGTAGCTGCCGAGATCGCGGCCCGCAACCTCCACGACACCACCGTCGTCTCGTCGTTCGACCTCACGATGATCGACGACCTGCGCACCATCGATCCGTCGATCACCACCGGATGGTTGATCCACGGCTCCGACCCGGTTCCCGCGGTGGCGCGTGCCCACGAGCGCGGCCACGCCTGGCTGCACCCCGATTGGGGCAACCTCGACGCGCATCTGGACGAGGCCGTCGCGGCCGCTCGCGCCGTCGGTGTGCGCCTCAACACGTGGACGGTCGACGATCCCGACACCATCCGTCGCTTCGCCGCCGCGGGGGTCGACGCCCTGATCACCAATGACCCCACGACTGCACTGGCCGCGTTGCTGTAACGGGGAGCGCGAGGCGAACGGCCTTGCTCGTCGGGCATGCTGTGCGGTGATGCCGTCGGCCGCAGACCTGCTGAAGATCCAGCTCCGGTCGGCGTGGTCCGACGCGGGTTGGGTCCTCGAAGGCATCGACGACGACGAGTATCAGTGGGAGCCCGCGCCGGGCTGCTGGTCGGTTCGGCGGCGCGGTCCCGAGGTGCGGGGATGGGGCGTGGGCGACTTCGTGTGCAACGACCACGCAGTTTGCCGTCAGGTGGTGAGGTCGGCGTACCCGGGGTGGTCGGCGATGAACTCCGCCACGTACCAACACCGAG
This sequence comes from Acidimicrobiia bacterium, assembly GCA_036501845.1. Taxonomy (GTDB): domain Bacteria; phylum Actinomycetota; class Acidimicrobiia; order IMCC26256; family PALSA-610; genus JBBREP01. The sequence continues at coordinate 81,959 of DASXZO010000095.1, forward strand.
CCTGGACCCGGCGGTTGGCCGCGCGCACGTCGTCGAGCGCGAACTGCACGAGCTGTGCGCCGAGGCCCTGTCCTTGTCGAGCGCGCTCGATCTCGGTGTGCGGGAAGACCACCACATCACCCACCACGTGGTACTCGGCGATGCCGACGAGTTCGCCGTCGATCTCGATCTCGTAGCGATCTCGCTCGCGGTTGTTGCGGATCTCGGTGGCCATACCCGATTCTGTACCCGATCGCGCCGACGCTCGCGCGGCGCGATACCCACAACGAAAACGTGACGACGGAGCATTGCCCTACTCCCTGTTCGCTTGGTCGCGGCGGCAACACGCTGCAGTCCGTGCGTCGCCGCCCCCTGCTCGACTGCACCCCCGCCGTGGGGCATTGTGTTCGAGTGGCAGTGATCGTGTGTCGCAGAGGGATCGCGACCGACGAGCTCGCGTTGGTCGCGCTCGATCGCAGCATGGGAACTGGCGACGGGCGGGCGCGACTGATCGCCGACGCGATCGGCTCCGCGGACTGCCTTGTCTCTGAGCGCGACGACGAGGTGGTCGGCTACGCGATCATGCGACCACGCCACTTCTTCGAGCGCGACTTCGTCGAGTTGCTGGTAGTCGTCACCGAACACCGGCGTGAAGGTGTCGGCCGGTCGTTGCTGCGCGCGGCTGTCGCCGAATCGAGCACGTCGCGCGTGTTCACATCGACGAACGCGTCGAACATCGCGATGCAGGACCTGCTTGCATCTGAGGGGTGGTCGTTCAGCGGAGAGCTTTTCGGGCTCGACGACGGCGACCCTGAACGCGTGTACTACCTGGATCGCCCGCGCGTCAGGTGACGGTGGTCGGGGTCACCAGCGTGATCGCGTCCGGCACGTGGGTGACCACGAGTCGCGACGCGTCGCCGAGGTCGTCGCCGTCGACCTGGTGCGCGATCGGGGAACGACCCAGCACCACGCAGCGCTCAACGTCGGTGCGGCGCTCGATGCCGCGCCGGCGTCGTAGGAAGCGGCCGCTTCCCATGGCCGATGCCGCGCCGCCGAGCATCGTGATCACGTCGAAGCGGCGGAAGGCGGTGATCGCGAGCGGCGTGTGCAGACCGGCCGACGGTTCCACGTGCAGCGGCCGGTTGCCGAGGTAGGTGTACGGCGACGTCTTGTGCACGATCGCGAAGTACACGCCTTCCAACCGCTCGTCGCCGAAGTCGATGTCGAAGCCCGGCGTCTTGCGGTCGAAGCCGCGCAGCCATGTGTCGAACGCCGCGGCCACATACACCGGATGGGCTGCGTGGCGTTTGATGCGCGGGTCGAAGCGCTCGACCCGGCGGATCACCGCGGCGTCGTAACCCATACCGCAATGGAAGAGGAAGTGACGTTCGTTGACGCGGCCCACGCCGATGCGAGTGGTGCTGTCGGTCTCGAGGCTCTGCAGCAACACCGACGCCGCGTCGACCGGGTCGGTGGGCACGCCGATCGTCTGCGCGTACACGTTCGTGGAGCCGCCCGGAAGTGGTGCGAGCATCGTGGTGGTGCCGACGAGCCCGTTGGCGGCTTCGTTGAGCGTGCCGTCACCGGCGAGCACCACCACCACGTCGAAGCCCGCGTCAGCGGCCTTCGCCGCGAGCTCGGTGGCGTGGCCCCGATGCTCGGTCTCCACGAACTCGAGGTCGTGATCGGCGGCAAGCGCCTTGCGGATCACCACTCGCCGGCGCGCGCTGTATGACGACGCGACCGCGTTGGCGATCAACAGGATCCGCATTGGCGGGTGAGCCTACGTTGAAGGCCGATGCCGAGCCGGACGAGTCCACCGCCGCGTGAGTCCTTGGAGCGCGTGTGCCGAGAGGTTGTGGAGTGCCGCGCCTGCCCGCGGCTCGTGGAATGGCGCGAGAGAGTCGGGCGCGAGAAGCGCGCCGCCTATGCGCACGACGACTATTGGGCGCGGCCCGTGCCGAGCTTCGGCGATCCTCATGCCCGCGTGCTCGTGGTGGGCCTGGCCCCCGCCGCGCATGGCGGCAACCGCACCGGCCGCATCTTCACGGGCGACCGATCGGGCGACTTCCTCTTTGCCTCGTTGCACCGTTGCGGCTACTCCAACCAAGCGCAGTCGATCGGGCGCGACGACGGGCTCGAGCTGCGCGACATGTTCGTGGCGGCCGCGGTGCGCTGCGCGCCGCCGGCCAACAAACCGACGCCGGCCGAGCGCGACACGTGCCGTCCCTATCTCGAACGCGAGCTCGCGCTGCTGCGCGAGGTGCAAGTGATCGTGGTGCTCGGCGCCTTCGCCTACGACGCGCTCTGGGCCACGTTGCGCGCTGTCGACGGCATCCGTGACGAGCTTCCCGCGCGGCGAGCTCGCTTCGCGCACTTGATGGAACAGCCTGCAGGTCGCTACACGATCGTCGGGTCGTTCCACCCGAGCCAGCAGAACACCTTCACCGGCCGGCTCACACCCGACATGCTCGACGCGGTGTGGGAGCGGGCGCGCGTCCTCACTTCACCAGAGCGATGATCTCGGCGATGCCATACGCAAGGCCGAGCGCGCCCAGCCCCCAGCCGAACGCGAGGCGGAGCTTGCGGTCGCTCGCCGCGATCGCCCAGCGCGCGCCAATGCGCGCGCCAGGTATGACCCCGATGCAAAGGGGCAGCGCATACAGCCAGTTGACGTCGCCTTCGGCAATGTGGGTGAGCGACGACGGGATAGCGATCAGCCCCACGCACGCAAGTGACGTGGCCACCGTCTCCTTGAGGCCGAGCCGCAACCAACCGCGAAACGTGGGCGTCATGAGGATGCCGCCGCCCACGCCGAGGAAGCCCGACAGCGCACCGGCACCGAGGCCGATCACCATGCAGCGCACCACATCGGTGTACCGGTCCTTGGATTGCACCTGCACGTCCTGGACGAGCGTGCCGGCACCGCCGCCTCCGCTGGTCGGCGCTTCGGCGGCAACCGGCTTGCGATCGCCGCGGCGCGACACCGTGATCGCGGTGTAGAGCACGAGACCGGCCGTGAGGATCATCTGCACGTGACCCTTGCCGGGGAAGTGCACCGAGAGAATCGCTCCGCCGACCGATGCGGCACAGCCCCACGGCGCGACCCTCGCCACCACTTGCCAATAGACGAGACCCTCGCGCTGGTAGCGCGCCGCGCCGGCGATCGCCGAGGGCAGCACCGACGGCAGCGTGGAGCCGACACTCTCGATCGGTGTGGCGCCGAGCACGCGGATGCCGGGCGTGGAGATCACCGCGCCGCCCACGCCGAACATCGCCGAGAGCATCCCCATCGCAACACCGAGCACGATGCACAGCACGAAGATCACGCCGTCGGGCACGATCCGACGCTACAAGCCGTCACTGGCCCGGAACGCCTCGCACCCGACCGTTAGACTTGTTCCCGTCGAGCGACCGCAAGCGACTCCGGTCCCCAATCCGTCGCGGAGCGAGCGGAGGCCCACCGGCCCATGAGCGAAGCGAACAAGAGGTAAGAGATGCCGGCCTCGGTAGACCTTCATGGTGTGTGGTTGCCGTTGATCACGCCGTTCGCGGCCGACGGCAGCGTCGACCTCGGGGCGATCGAGCGGCTCGTGCACGAATACCTCGACGCGGGTGCGTCGGGCATCGTCGCGCTCGGCACCACCGGCGAGGCGCCCGCGCTCGATGCCGACGAGAAGCACGCGGTGATCGGCGTCTGCTCGCGCGCGTGCGCCTCGCGAGGCGCGTCGCTCATGGTCGGCACGGGCACCAACAACACTCGCACCACTGTGAGCGCCACCACCGCGCTCGCGGGGTTACCCGCGCTCACGAGCGTGCTCGTGGTGGTGCCGTATTACGTGCGGCCGTCGGAGGCCGGCATCGTCGACCACATCCGCACCGTCGCGGCGCAGAGCCCCGTGCCGGTCGTGATCTACAACATCCCCTACCGCACCGGCCGCGGCCTCGGGGCCGCGACGATCGTCGAGCTGGCCCGCACGGCCAACGTTGCCGGCATCAAGCAGGCCGTCGGCACCCTCGACAGCGACACACTCGAGGTGCTGCGCGATGCGCCCGACGGCTTCCACGTGCTGTGCGGTGAGGATCCGTTCATCGAGCCGATGATGCTCATGGGCGCGCACGGGTCGATCACGGCGTCGGCGCACGTGTGCACCGAGCGCTTCGTTGCCATGGTGGAGTGCGGCCTTCACGGCAAGGTCGACGACGGCCGCCGCCACGCCGAAGCACTGCTCGAGGTGGTGCACGCCGGCTTCGTCGAGCCCAACCCCGCGGTGTTCAAGGCCGCGCTGCACGCGCAGGGCCGCATCGCCACACCCGATGTGCGTGCACCGATGACGAACGCCAGTGCCGGCGCCACCGACACGATGATGCAGGCGATCGCCCGCGCCTCAGCCTGAGAGCGAGTCGCCGGCGCGCTACTGCGCGATCGTCGTGGTGGTCGACGGTGCGATCGTGGTGGTGAGGTCGTGGCGCACCTTCTTGTTGATGTTGTGCGCGGCGCGGATGATCACCCACATCGACCCGACGACGATGGCCACGATCGCAAGCGCGGCGAGCACCCGGACGATCATCGGGCGTGGCTCGATGGGCGGGAGCTCAACGCCCTCATCGTCGTTCTCAGCCATACGAAACCGAGCCTACGAGCCTCGTAGCCTCCGCCCATGACCCGACGCGCGACAACCGTGTTGCTCGTCACGTGCGCGTGGACACTGTTCGTGTGGATCGTGGCGATCAAGAACCTCGTGATCGACAATCATCCCGCCGGCTTCCGTGTGGTGCACGGCATCCTCGCGGCGATCTCGATCGGTCTCGGGATCGCGGTGGGCATGATCGGCTGGCGAGCGCGCACGGATGCGTCGCGTCGCGACGTACTTCAAACCACGCGTTAGAGAATCGTTGCAACGCCGCGGGCGCCCCTAGTTGTCGGGCGGCGGTGGGATGACAGCGATGGTCGTGGGGCTGTTGCTCACGAGATAGGTGCTCACGCCGCCGAGCATGATGCCGCGCAGGCGGCTTTCGCCGCGCCGCCCGACCACCAACATCGACGCGTCCATCTTGGTCGCGAGATCGACGAGCTCTTCACGAGGGTCGCCTTCGATCTCCACCACCTCGACGTCGTGATCAGCGACGCGTGCGGTCACGCCCGCATGGGCCTGCGACGCAAGCCGGTCGCGCAACGTGGGCCGCACCTCCGACATCTGCGCGGTCCACGCGTGAGCGGCCACCACATCTCCGCCGACGTGGTCGCGTAGCTCGAGCGCCCACTTGAGGGCCCGCGTGCCGTTGGCGCTGCCGTCCTCGCCCACGATGATCGGGCCACTCGAGCGACCGATCGAACGCTCGTGTTGCACGATCACCACCGGGCATGGCGCATGCTCCACACATTCGCGACTCACCGAGCCGAGCACCAATCCCGCGAACCCGCCTCGACCGCGCGAGCCGAGCACCACGACGCCGTCGGGCGCGACAGTGCGGAGCAGCGCACCGGCCGCGGGACCGCGCAGCACTTGGGTGCTCACGAACGGGGGTACGTCGCCGAGCTCCTGCTTCACCTGCGCGTCGAGTGCTTCGAGGGCCTGCGCGTCCATGTCCTCGGCGGGAGCCAGCGGCTCGGGCTTGGGCCGCAGCACGCCCAGCGCCGGATAGGTCCACGCAGTGACGATCCGCAGCTGTGCCCGGGCGCGTTCGGCGACCGAAGCCGCCCATCGCAATGCGAGCCGGCTCTCGTCGGACCCATCGACACCGACGACGAACTCCTCCATCGATCCAGACTCACCCGTGCCGCCGTCGCCCCGCCTGACCCCGATCGGGTGAACACCGACCTCGCCCGTGGTACTGGGCTTGTGGCTTCTAGGCCACAAACCCAGTACCACGGCACCCGACGTGCGCTGTGCTTACAGGCCGGCGAAGGCGGCGCTGAGGATTTGTTCCTGCTCGGCGTCGTGCACCTTGGCCGAGCCGCTGGCCGGGCTGGCGCTCGCGTCGCGCGCGATCGAGCGGCTCTCGATGTGCTCGGGCACGAGCGTGTGCATCTCCTGGCGCGCGTAGATGCGCGCGCCCATGTTCTCCGGCTCCTCCTGCACCCACACCACGGAGGCGAGCGCGGGGTAGTGGAGCAAGGCCGCGGTCAACTCCTCGACCGGGATCGGATAGAGCTGTTCGACGCGCACGATCACTGCCGGCGCGCCGGCTTTGTCGCGGCGCTCGGCGAGCTCGTGCGCGATCTTGCCGGTGCACACGATCAGCCGCTTCACTGCCGACGCGTCGACCGTGCCGGCGTCGACGATGATCTTCTCGAAGCCGCCGTTGGTGAACGCGTCGACCGGCGAGTGGGTGGCCGGCATGCGGAGGTACTTCTTCGGTGTGAACACCACCAGCGGCTTGCGCTCGGCCTCGTGCACCTGGCGGCGCAGCAGATGGAAGTAGTTCGCCGCGGTCGACGGGTAGGCGACGCGGATGTTGTCCTCGGCGCACAGGGCGAGGAACCGTTCGATGCGGGCGCTGGAGTGTTCGGGTCCCTGGCCCTCGAAGCCGTGGGGGAGGAGCATCACGAGACCGCTGCGTTCGCCCCACTTGTCTTCGGCCGCCACCACGAACTGGTCGATGATCGCCTGGCCGACGTTGGCGAAGTCGCCGAACTGCGCCTCCCAGCACACGAGCGTGTCGCGGTCGGCCACGGAATAGCCGTACTCGAAGCCGAGCGCGGCGTACTCCGACAGCACCGAGTCGTAGATCTGGAACGGCGCCTGCGCGTCGTCCACATGCGCGAGCGGCGTGTACTCGGCCTCGGTATGGAAGTCGACGAGCGTCGCGTGGCGCTGGCTGAACGTGCCGCGGCGCGTGTCCTGGCCGGCGACGCGCACCGGCGTGCCCTCCAGCACGAGCGAGCCGAACGCGAGCGCCTCGGCCGTGGCCCAGTCGACCTGGTTGTTGTCGAAGCCGGTGCGCCGGGCTCCGAGGATGCGCGCGAGCTTCGGGTGGGCGGTGAAGTCGTCGGGGAACGTTGTGAGCGCGGTGATGATGCGGTCGAGGCGATCGCGGGGCACCCCGGTGTTCAGGGCGGGAGCGATACGGTGGCCCTCGGGCTCGCGCTCTTCCCACTCGTTGCGTTGCGGTGAGGTGTCGTGCGTTTCCTCGAAGGCATGCTCGAGCTTGGCTCGGTAGTCCTCGAGCATCGTCTCGCACGCGTCGACGGTGAGGTCGCCGCGGTTCACGAGCGTCTCGGTGTAGAGCTTGCGCACCGATCGGCGCTGCGCGATGGCTTCGTACATGCGCGGCTGCGTGAACGCGGGCTCGTCGCCTTCGTTGTGGCCGTAACGCCGGTAACACACGAGATCGACGACTACGTCCTTCTGCCAGCGCTCGCGGAACGCGAACGCCAGGCGGATCACGCGCACCGCGGCCTCGGGGTCGTCGCCGTTCACGTGGAAGATCGGCGCCTGCACCGCCTTGGCGATGTCGGTGGCATACACCGTGGAACGCCCGAGGTTCGGTGCCGTGGTGAAGCCGAGCTGGTTGTTCACCACGATGTGCACGGTGCCGCCCACGTCGTAGCCCGGCAGCTCCGAGAGGTTGAGCGTCTCGGCGACCACGCCTTGGCCCGCGAACGCGGCGTCGCCATGGATGAGCACCGGCAGCACCCGTTGGTTCGGCGCTTCCTTGGCGCGGTCCTGCTTGGCGCGCGCCATTCCTTCCACCACTGGGTCGACGGCTTCGAGGTGACTCGGGTTCGCGGCGAGCGTCACCTGGATCGCGCCGCCGTGGCGCGTCGGGAACTCGCCGTGCGCGCCGAGGTGATACTTCACGTCGCCCGAGCCTTGGGTGGCGTTCGGGTCGAGCTGACCTTCGAACTCGAGGAAGATCTGCCCATAGCTCTTGCCCACGATGTTGGCGAGCACGTTGAGACGGCCACGGTGGGCCATGCCCATCACGACCTCGTGAGTACCGGCGACGGCGGCCTCGTCGAGCAGGAACTCGAGCATCGGGATGAGCGTCTCTGCGCCTTCGAGCGAGAAGCGCTTTTGCCCGAGGTACTTGGTGTGCAAGAAGCGCTCGAACGCCTCAGCGGCGTTCAACGACAGGAGGATCTCCTGCTTGTCGTCGAGCGACATCTCGCACGCGGAGCACTCGAATTGATCCTGGATCCACGCCTTCTGGTCGTGTTCCTGGATGTGCATGTACTCGACGCCGATCGTGCGCGCGTAGGCGTCGCGCAGCATGCCCATGATGTCGCGCAGGCGCATCATGCGCCGGCCGCCGAGGCCGCCGGTGGGGAACTCGCGGTCGAGGTCCCAGATCGACAGCCCCCAGTGCGTCACGTCGAGTTCGGGATGCGTGTGCGGTTCGGTGCGGCCGAGCGGGTCGAGATTCGCGATCAGGTGGCCGCGCACCCGGTACATGTTGATGAGCTGCTGCACCCGAATGGCCTTCTCGGCCAGCGCGGTGGTGTCGTCGAACGGCTGCGCGTCGCGCACCCAGCGCGCCGGCTCGTACGGCACGCCGAAGCTGTGGAAGATGTCGTCGTAGAAGTTGCTCTCGCCGAGGAGCAAGTCGTGGATCGCGCCGAGGAACTCGCCCGATTCCGCGCCCTGGATCACCCGGTGGTCGTACGTGCTGGTGAGCGTGACCACCTTGCTCACACCGAGACGCGCGATCGTGTCGGGGTCGGCGCCGTGATACTCGGGCGGGTAGTCGATCGAACCGACGCCGACGATCACACCCTGGCCCGGCATCAGTCGCGGCACCGAGTGCATCGTGCCGATCGTGCCGGGGTTGGTGATCGACACGGTTGTGCCGGCGAAGTCGTCGGGCGTGATCGACTTCGATCGCACCTTGCGCAACAAGTCCTCGTACGCGGCATGGAACTGCGCGAAGTCGAGCGTGTCGGCCGACTTGATGTTCGGCACCAAGAGCGAGCGCGTACCGTCGGGTTTCTGCTGGTCGATCGCGAGGCCGAGGTTCACGTGCTGGTGGCGCACCACCGCGGGCTGGCCGTCGACGAGCCCGTAGCTCGAGTTCATGCCCGGTGTCTTCTGCAGCGCGCGCAGTACCGCGTAGCCGATGATGTGCGTGAAGCTGACCTTGCCGCCGATCGTGCGAGCGAGGTGGTTGTTCAGGATCTGGCGGTTGATCTCGAGCAGCTTCGCCGGCGCCGCGCGCACCGACGTGGCCGTCGGCACCTCGAGGCTTGCTTCCATGTTCGTGACCACGGCTTTGGCCGGGCCGCGCAGCGGCGTGGGCTGCTCACCGTCGAGCGTGTTGATTTTGGGGGAGCCCGCCGGCGCCGTCGGGGCCGGCGCCACGGCGACGGTGGCAGGTGCCGGCGGCGCGGGCGCGGCGCCCGCGGGAGCGGGCGCGGGTGATTGCGAGGGCGCTGCGGCCCCATTGCGCGGTGTGTAGTCGGCGAAGAACTCACGCCACACGGGCGCGATCGCGTCGGGGTTGTCTTGGTAGCGCCGGTACATCTCGTCGATGAGACCGGCGTTCGGGCCCATTTCGACTACCGGATCAGCCATACGTCAATTGTCGCGCTACCCAGGCGGGGGGCGCGACGATCGCAGTGGAAGCGATTCCGATCAGGAACGCATCAGGTCAGAGAGCCGGAAGGCGAGCTCGAGCGACTGGCGGGCGTTGAGCCGGGGGTCGCAGAGCGTCTCGTAGCGCGCATCCAGGTCGTCGGCCGTGATCTCGTGGTCGCCGCCGAGGCACTCGGTGACGTCGTCGCCGGTGAGTTCCACGTGCACCCCACCGGGCCACACGTTGGCTGCATGGCACACCGCGAAGAACCCGGCCAGCTCCTCCATCACCGCGTCGAAGTGGCGGGTCTTGTAGCCGGACTCGTGCTGGTAGGTGTTGCCGTGCATCGGGTCACACGCCCACACCACAGGGTGCTCGGAGCGCGCGACGGCCCGCACGATCGGCGGCAAAGCGTCGCGCACCTTCTTGGCACCCATGCGGGCCACGAGCGTGAGCCGGCCCGGCGTGCGGTCGGGGTCGAGCAGGCGGCAGAGCTCGACCGCTTCGTCGGGCGCGACCGTCGGCCCGAGCTTCACCGCCACCGGGTTGTTCACGCCACCGAGGAAGTGCACGTGCGCGCCGTCGAGCTGGCGCGTGCGTTCACCGATCCAGAGGAGGTGCGCGGAGGTGTCGTACCAGCCGCCGTTGATCGTGTCGGGGCGGGTGAGCGCCTCTTCGTAGGCGAGCAGCAACGCTTCGTGCGACGTGAACAGGTCCACCTCGTGGAGCTGGCGCTCCTTGGTGAGGTCGATGCCGCACGCAGCCATGAAGCGCAGGGCGCGATCGATCTCGGTGGACAGTTGGTTGTAGCGCTTGCCCTCACGGGTGGTGTCGACGAACTCGAGGTTCCACCGGTGCACCTGTGAGAGATCGGCGAAGCCACCCTTGGTGAACGACCGCAACAAGTTGTGGGTGGCCGACGCCTGCTCGTACGCGCGCACGAGACGGTGCGGATCGGGCCGCCTCGCGTCGTAATCGAACGCGATGCCGTTGACGATGTCGCCGCGGAAGGTCTCGAGTTCCATGTCGCCGCGCTGTTCGGTGGGAGCCGACCGCGGCTTGGCGTACTGGCCGGCAATGCGGCCGAGCTTCAACGTGGGCAGGCCGGTGGAGTACGTGAGCACCACCGACATCTGCAGGATCACCTTGATCTGGTCGCGCACCTTGTCGGCGGAGAACTCGGCGAAACTCTCGGCGCAGTCGCCCGCGTGCAACAAGAAGCCCTCGCCGCGCGCGACGCGCGCGAGCGAATCGGTGAGCGCGCGTGTCTCGCCGGCATACACGAGCGGCGGTGACGCGCGTAGCTCGTCGAGGGCCGCGTCGAGCGCCGCGCCGTCGGGCCACACCGGTTGCTGGGCCACAGGGTGCTCGCGCCAACCCGACGGCGACCAGCGCGGGTCGGTGTCGAAGTCGGCGGGCATGGTCGTCATCGCTGCACCGGGCCGGTGATCAGAGGTATGCGCCGCTCGTGGGCGACTCGGAACCACCGGGCAGCATCCGTCCGCCCTGGCGCATCTCCTCGAACTGGCGCTGCGCGGCCATCTGCTGGGTGTAGAGCGTGGCCTGGATGCCGTGGAACAGGCCTTCGAGCCAACCGACGAGCTGGGCCTGCGCGATGCGCAACTCCGAATCGGTGGGCGTGTCGCTCTCGAACGGTTGACTCACCTCGCTGAGCTCGGCGCGCAGCTCGGGCGACAGCACGCCTTCGAGCTCGCTGACCGACCGGTGGTGGATCTCGGCGAGCAGGCGCCGGCCGGCATCGTCGAGCGGGGCCCGGCGCGCCTCGTCGAGCAGGGATCGCACCATCGAGGCGATCCGGATCAGCTTCGTGGGCGAGGTGACGGCCTCGGCGGAGTCGGCGGCCGCGCCGCCCACAAAGGCAGCTCCGTTCTCCAACACCTCGGGCTGGAGCGGTCCGTCGTTCGCGTTGTTGCTATCCATGGGGCCTGTCATCACAGGAATTCCAGGTTACCGACGTCCGAAATCAATCCCCACATTCTTAATGGCGACCGCCTGCGGGCTGTTGGTCACTCGCCGGTGCTGTTGAGGCCGGGTGGGCGGCGGCCCTGCGCGCGCTCGGTGCGCGGTCCGGGCACGTCACGAAACTCGTAGGGCACCGCGTCGCGGCCGGGCTGGCACACCCAGCATTCGCCGGTCACGCCCGAGGTGACGAGACCGAACACCGCGTCGGCGATCTGCGACGGAGCCATGATCGGGAAGTTGGCGTCGGCGAGGAACTTCTTGGTGTCGGCACCCATGATGTTGGTATCGACGAGCCCCGGGTTCACCGTGTTCACGGTGATGCCGAGCGGTGCGAGGGTGGGGGCGAGGCTGCGGACGAAGCCGACCACGAAGTGCTTGCCGCCGTCGTACACGGGATCGGGCGGGAACGGGATCAAACCCGCGAGCGAGCTGGTGGCGACGATCGCGCCCCCATTTCCGGATTTGCCGCCCCGTTCGGTCATCGCGCGTATCGCGGCCCGTGCGCCGTACACCACGCCGTCGACGTTCACGCGTTGGATGCGGTGATACGTCGCGTCGTCGAGCTGGGTGATGTCGGGAACGCCGATCGCGATGCCCGCGTTCAGATGGGCGATGTCGACGCCGCCCAGCTGTTCCACGCATGCCGCGAACGCGGCATCGACGTCGCGCACCTCACCGCAATCGGCGCGCACCGCGATGCCTCCGAGCGCCTCGGCGACGGTGCGCGCACCCGCCTCGTCGAAGTCGACCACGCACACGCGCGCACCTTCGGCTGCGAGTCGTTCGCTCGTTGCCTTGCCGATCCCGCTCGCGCCGCCGGTGACGAGCGCAACCTTGCCGTCGAGCAGTCCCATGCCGCGCACCGTAATGGTGATCGAATAGCGCTTACATGGTGGAGACCTACAAACGGGAGTTCTTCGGGCCGCAGTTGCAGTGGTGTCGCGAGGTGCTCGGTGGGCTCGTGACGATGGAGCGCCAGATGACCGAGGCCACCTCGGCCACGATGCTGGTGGTCCGCGCGCACCTCACGTCGGGGCCGCGCACACTCGTGTTGCGCATCCACACCAACGACGAGTGGCTTGCCCGCGAGCCCGATCTCGCGACACGGGAAGCGAACGTGCTCGAACTGCTGGAGCCCACCGCCGTTCCCGCGCCGGCGTTGGTGGCGCTCGATGCCGACGGCGGGGCGGCCGGGAAGCCGTGCGTGTTGATGGAGCGGCTGCCGGGCCGGCCCTTGCTCGCACCCAGTGATGAGGTGTCGTACGTGGGCGCGCTCGCCGCGCTCGCACACACCATTCACGAGGTTGCTGCACCGTCGCTGCGGCCGTTCGCCCGCTACCACGACACCGATGGTCTGCCGTGCCCATCGTGGTTCGGCGATGCCGGGCTGTGGGCGCGCGCGCTTGCCGCGGTTGCGACACACACGCCGGAGTGGAGCGACAACCACCTCGTGCACCGCGATTTTCACCCGCTCAATGTGCTGTTCAAGCCCGGCGGGGCCGCAACGGTCACTGGCGTGGTCGACTGGGTCGAGGCGCGCCATGGCCCGATCGAGGCCGACATCGCGCACTGCCGCATGAATCTCGCCTCGCTCTTCGGCGTGGCGACGGCCGACGCGTTCCTCGCCGCGTGCGACCTCGACCACGACTACAACCCGGTGTGGGACCTCGTGAGCGCCACCGACTTCTTCGAGCCGCACGAGAGCTCACACTCGGTCCGAGCGTTTCGCGCCGCGGGCGCCAAGGTCACCGACGAGCAATGCAACGAGCGCCACCGCGCCTTCGTCAGCCAGGCCCTCGCCCAGCTCGGCACATAGCTGGGGTTATGCGTTGAGGATCACCAGGCGGCGCTCGGTCATCTCTTCCACTGCGTATTGCGGGCCCTCGCGCGTGTTGCCGCTGTCGCGCACGCCGCCGTAGGGCTGTTGGTCGGCGCGGAACGTGGGCACTTCGTTCACGAGCACGCCACCGAAGTCGAGCGCGCGCGCGGCCTTGAGCGCGTCGTCGAGGTTCGCGGTATACACCGCGGCTTGCAGCCCGTAGCGCGTGTCGTTGGCGCGGCGCAGTGCATCGTCGAAATCGGTGTAGGTGGCGATGCCCACGAGTGGGCCGAACACTTCGTGCGCCGACACCTTCATCTCCTGGCGCACGTGGGTGAGCACCGTGGGCACGAGCACGCCGTGGTCGTCGAGCGAGCCGCCGAGGGCCACTTGAGCGCCTTCCTCGGTGGCTTCGTCGATCCACGTGCACACGCGGTCGCGCTCTTTCTTCGAGATGAGCGCGCTCACGTCGGTCTGCTCGTCGAGCGGGTCACCCACCACCAGATTCTTCGCCCTGTCGACGAGCGCGTCGGTGAAGGCGTCGGCGATCGACGTGTGCACGAGCACCCGCTGCGTGCTGATGCACGACTGCCCGGCGTGGCTGAACCCGGCCACCGAGATCTTCGCCGCGGCGGTCTCCCAGTCGCCCGACGGCTCGATGATCACTGGCGCGTTGTTGCCGAGCTCCAGCCCCACCTTCTTGCGCGGCGCGGCCGACTTGATACCCCAACCCACTTCGGGCGAGCCGGTGAAGGTGATCATCGCGATGTCGGGATGCTCGACGATCGCGTTGCCCACGGTGCCGCCACCACCGCACACCACGTTCACGTGATCGGGTGGAAGACCGCACTCGTCGAGCAGGAGCTCCACGAGGCGGATCGCCGATACCGGTGTCTGGCTCGCGGGCTTGAGCACCACTGGGCAGCCGGCCGCGATCGCCGGCGCGAGCTTGTGGGCCACGAGGTTCAGCGGGAAGTTGAACGGGCTGATCGCTCCGACCACACCTACCGGCACGCGCAGTGTGAATGCGAGCTTCCCGGCGCCGGCAAGGCTCGCGTCCATCGGCACCATCTCGCCCGAGAGCGAGCGCGCAGCCACCGCTGCAAATTGGAACGTGCTCACGCAGCGTTGCGCCTCGACCCGCGCGGTCTTCATGGGCTTCGCGGCTTCGAGCGCGATGGTCTCGGCGAGCTCGTCTTCGTGGGCGCGCACCGCCACAGCCGCGCGATCGAGGATCTCGGCGCGCTGCCATGCCGGAAGCGGGCCCTTGTCGTGGACGGCGCGACAGCGCTCGGCCGCCTCGTCCACGAGCAGCTTCGATGCTTCCGGCACCCGTGCGATCAGCGAGTCGTCGTAGGGAGATCGCACCTCGATCCACGAGTCGGTGGTGATCCGGTTCGGTCCGATGGGCAGCGTGTGATCAGCCATGGTGGACCTCCAGCGGGTTGATCTACCGTTCGGTCGTGAGTACCACCTTGTCTACCCCCGACGCGAGCGCGGCAGCGCCGCCGATCGCGTGCATCTCGGCCGATTCGCACGTCACCGAACCCGGCGACGCCTACATCGATCGCATCGACCCCGCGTTCCGTGATCGGGCGCCGCGCCTTATCGACCACGAACAGCTCGGCGCGGTGATGCTCATCGACAACGGGCAGTCGATGGTGCCGTTGTGGCTCGTGGCGGGCGCGGGTCGACCGGCCGAACAACTCGGGTTCAAGGGCAAGCATGCGTTCGAGGAGCTGTGGCCCGGCGGTCACGATCCCGCGGCGCGGCTGCAGGAGCAGGATGTCGACGGCGTGCTCGCCGAGGTGATCTACCCGAGCGTGGGCATGGTGCTGTGCAACCATCCCGATCGCGCGTACCAGCACGCGTGCTACGAGGCGTACAACCGCTGGATCGCCGAGTTCTGCGCGCACGCGCCCGAGCGGCTCATAGGAGTGGGCCAGACCGCGCTGCGCACCCCCGAGGAGGGCATCGCCGATCTCGAGACGATGCACGCGCTCGGCCTGCGCGGCGTGATGGTGCCGGGCAATCCGGCAACCGAGTACGACTACGACGACGAGCGCTACGGACCGTTCTGGGACGCCTGCGTCGACCTCGGTATCCCGCCGTCGTTCCACATCCTCACCGCCCGCGACTCGGGTTCGTTGCTCGGGAGCGGCGTGCGCGGCCCGCGCATCAACGCGTTCATGTCGGTGATCCGCGCCAACCAGGACATCATGGGCATGCTCGTGTTCGGCGGTGTGTTCGAGCGCCACCCGCGGCTGCGCGTGGTGTGCGTGGAAGCCGACGCCGGATGGGTGCCGCACTTCACGTATCGCATGGACCACGCCTACGACCGTCACCGCTACTGGCTGCCGGCGGGTCAGATCTCCAAGATGCCGAGCGAGTACTTCAACGAGCACGTGTACGTGACGTTCCAGGACGACTGGGTGGCGTTCAAGATCGCCGACATGGTGAACGCCGAGCGGCTGATGTGGGCCAACGACCACCCGCACTCCGACGCGACGTGGCCGTGGAGCCAGAAGCTGCTGGCCGAGCACACCTCGTCACTGCGCCCGGACCAGGCCCGCCGCATCGTGCACGACAACGCCGCCGAGCTCTACCACCTCACCGTCTGACCGATTCGCGTATGCGTCGTTGACGGCCATAGTGGCCGTCAAACGACGCATAGGCGTTGGTGGGTCAGAGGGGTTGGGGGCCGCGGACCAGTGTGCCGGGGAAGGCGCCGGTCGACTCGCCGTGTTCGAAGGTCACGGTGCCGCGCTTCACGGTGGCGCGGTAACCGACGGCATGCTGCAGCAGCCGGGTGCCGCCCGCCGGCAGGTCGCGCACGAGCTCAGGTGGGTGCAGCGCGATGCGGTCGACGTCGATGAGGTTGACGTCGGCGAGGTAGCCCGGTGCTAATACGCCGCGATCGAGCCAACCGACGTGACGCGCCGTCCGCTGGGTCTGCCCGTGCACCATCTGCTCGAGCGGCACCTTCGGACCGCGGGTGCGGTCGCGGGTCCAGTGCGCGATCGCGGTGGTGGGGTACGAGCCGTCGCAGATCGTGTTGCAGTGCGCGCCTGCGTCGGACAGCCCGAAGATCGCGTAGGGCGACGTGATCATCTCGTACACGTCGTCGAGGCTGCCGTGCGCGTAGTTGAACAGCGGGATGTAGAGCAGCGCGCTCCCGTCGCCGCCGACCAGCGTGTCGTACAGCACTTCGTTGGCCGGCGCGCCCTTGGCCTCGGCGATCCCGGCGACGCTGTCGGCGGGTGTGGGTTCGTACCCCGCCGGGTCGGTGAGCGGATACATGCGCGAGTAGCCGGAGTGGATGATGCCGACGAACCCCTCGGGATGCGACGCGCCGTGCTCGTCGAGCAACCGCCGCCGCAATGCCGGATCGGCGAGCTTGTGCACCTGCTCGGCGCGAGGCAGGAGCGCGACGTCGCGCCAGCTCGGGCAGAACGCGAACGGCTGCACGCTCGCGGTGAGACCGATCAGCACGCCGATCGGTCGCACGGCCACCTGTGCACGCGCGTTCGCACCGTCGGCGTTCCATTGCGCGAGCGCGGTGAGTAGCTCGCGGAAGCGATCGGGCGTGTCGTCGTTCTGCTGCACGGTAAAGCTGAGCGGCCGGCGCAGTTCGAGCGCGAGCATGCGAAGGAGCGCGAGCTCGCGCGCACACACCTCGTCGTCGCTCGACTGGTACACGTCGGAGATCATCTGCACCACGCCGTGACCCGCCCGATCGAGCGCGCCGGCGATGCCGAGCACCTCATCGGTGGCCGCGGTGAGCGTGCCGATCGATTGGCCGGTGCGGGTGCGGTGCACGTAGGTGCGGCTCGTGGTGAAGCCGAGCGCGCCGGCGCGCAGGCCCGCTTCGCACAGGCTCGCCATCTCGGCGATCTCGTCGGGTGTGGCGGGCTCGGTGTGATCACCGCCGCGGTCACCCATCACGTAGGTGCGCAGCGCGGCGTGCGGCACCTGCGCGCCCACGTCGAGCGAATACGAACGGGCATCGAGCGCGTCGAGGTACTCGGGGTAGCTCTCCCAGTTCCACGGCAGGCCTTCGGCGAGCGCGGTGCCGGGAATGTCCTCCACGCCTTCGAGCAGCGCGATCAGCCAGTCGTGCTTGTCGGCGTGCGCGGGCGCGAAGCCCACACCGCAGTTGCCCATCACGATGCTCGTGACGCCGTTCGTGGAACTGGGCGCGAGCATCGAGTCCCAGGTGACCTGTCCGTCGTAGTGCGTGTGCAGGTCGACCCAGCCCGGTGTGACGACGAGACCGTCGGCGTCGAGCTCTCGACGCGCGCCGCCCACGTCGTCGCCCACCTCGACGATGCGATCGCCGTCGATCGCGACGTCGGCCTGCCGCCGAGTGGTGCCGGTGCCGTCGACCACCGTGCCGTTGCGAATCACGAGGTCATGCATCACTACCCCCGCTCGTCTTCTCCGTACCGTGCGTCCTGGCCCATGCAGTGCAAGCACGGTATTGGCCAACACGCACGGTACGACCGTCGAGCTCGCGCCCCCCGGGGCGTTGGGTCCTGGGCCGTACGCGCCGACCGTACCGCTACGACTGGTTGTCGAACCCGATGAGGCCGCCGGACACGATGGCCTTGCTCCAGGGCCGGCAGAGCCCGCGCAACTGCGCGCAGCCGTCTTCGCCGATCGCCTCGTAGGGCAGGCGGGCGAGCCGGTCGGTGCCGGCCTCGATCTCGTCGCGCACCCGGCGACCCTCGTCGGTGAAGCTGCCGTCCGGCTGCAACCAGCCGCGCGCCACGAGCGCGTCGACCGTGGCATTCCAGGAAGCGTCGTCCCAGCGCCGCGTCGCCTGGAGCGCGGCGCGCGGCACCTCGCCGGTTGCCGCGTGGAGCACGAGGGCTTCGATGCCGCTGATCCCGCGGGTCGACAGTTCGGCAATGTGTCCGTCGCCGCGGAACTCGCGGAGCAGCGTCTGCGCGTGCCAGAGCGCGAGGTGCGGCTCGTCGGGCCACGGCAGATCCGCATGGCCGGCGAACAACGGCCGCCCCTCGGGGTGCTCGCACGCGGCCTCAGCCGCGTGCCGCGCGAGCTCCGCCGCGCTCTGCATGTGCTGGGCGTCCCAGCCGCCGGGCAGTGCCCGGCGCAACGCTGCGTCGGCGGCAGCGAGTCGCGCGTCCAAGAGTTGTGCTGGTGTTGCGCGCGCCCACACGCCATGCATCGATTCGTGCACGAGTTTGGGTTCGAAGTTGTAGAAGGTCGCGATCACCACCGTGGCGGGCACGGCGCCCATCGGTGCCGATCGCGATGCGAAATACCCACTGCGATCGTGCAAACCGAGCGCTTCGTAACGCGTCGCAGCCTCGGGCGCGAAGTAGATCATGCCGTGGATCGGCTCGAGCGTGCGCCACGTCTTGCGAGCCCAAATCGCGGCTTCGCTCGGCTCCGTCGACCCGATCATCGGCCGGACAGTAACGCGCCGCGAGCGCAAAGGTCCCGGTCGGCGCGTTGTGATGCGGCGCGTGACACCTTCATCCGCGAACTGCGCGTTTCGCGCGCGCGTGGTCGGTAGCCTTCCGAGAGCGTTCGGCAACCCCGTCGCACGCGTAAGAGGGGCCATGGTCATCAAGCGCCACGGCGCGGTGACAGCTTTACTGCTGGCAGCGGCGCTGACGCTCGCGTCGTTCGCAACCTCCGCGCAAGCGTCCACGTCCACCACGACGTCGACGCCCGGAACCGTGTCGAAGGCCGCCGGACCGCAGGGCGCGGTGGTCGACTTTTCCGGCACGCGCCTGCGCAACGAGTGCGCGCCGGCCACGTCGAAGCAGGCCACCTGCGACTCGCTCGTGGCCGTCGATTCCGCGGGCAACGCGGCGCCGGCCACCACCGGTCCTACCGGCTGGGGTGCGAACGACATCGAGGCCGCCTACGACGCCAACATCAACGCCGGCTCGGGGGAGACGATCGCGCTCGTCGACGCCTACTCCGACGCCAATATCGAGTCGGATCTCGCCGTCTACCGCTCGCACTACGGCTTCCCCGCGTGCACGTCGGCGAGTGGCTGCCTCACGATCCTCAACCAGGACGGGGCGAAGTCGCCGCTGCCGAAATCGGCCAAAGGCACCGGTTGGACCGCCGAGACCGCGCTCGACCTCCAGATGGCGTCGGCGGTGTGCCCGCTCTGCCACCTGGTGCTCGTCGAAGCCGACTCGCCCGGCTGGTTCGACATGTTCGACGCGGCCGACATCGCGGCCGAGAACGCCAACATCGTGTCGAACAGCTACGGCGGCCCGGAAGAGTCGTTCCTCATCACCGCGGGCCACACGCACTACGACCACCCGGGCGTGGTGGAGGTCGCGAGCAGCGGCGACAAGGGCTACTCCGCGGGCGCGCAGATCCCCGCGGCGTTCGCGACGGTCACCGGTGTGGGCGGCACCGTGCTCGCGCGCAACAACTCGTTGCGAGGCTTTTCGGAAACCGCGTGGGGTGGTGCGGGCAGCGGCTGCAGCGCCTACGTGGCGAAGCCGTCGTTCCAGCACGACACAGGCTGTCCTCGCCGCACGGTGGCCGACATCGCCGCGGTCGCGTCGCAGGTGTCGGCCTACGACTCGCTCGGTTCGGGCGGCTGGGTGAGCCTCAGCGGCACGAGCGCGTCCACACCCATCATCGCCGGCATGTACGCGCTCGCGAGCGACACCACCAACTACACCGATCCCACGCGCATCTATCAACACGCCAGTTCGCTGTTCGATGTCACGAGTGGCTCGAACGGATCGTGCGGTGGCAGCTACTTGTGCACCGCGGGCGCGGGCTACGACGCGCCGACCGGACTCGGCAGCCCCAACGGCACGTCGGCGTTCCGCGGCGGCACCGCCTCGCTGGTGCTCGACGGTGAGGCCGGCGATCCCGTGGTGGGCCCGAACCATCTCACGTTCGCGAGCGCCGCGGTGCAAGGCAATCGGCAGTCGATCAGCTTCACCTATTCGGGCAGTGATGGCGTGTGGTCGGGCGCGTTCGCGCCTCCCACGGGCAGTTCGTTCAGCGAGCGTGAATACGACGGTACGCAACAAGTGGCCAACGCAACCCACGCCGCGGCTGACGTGCGCGGCAACGGCCAAGCATGCGTGTCGGCGGGCTCGTTCGCGATCGACGACCTCGCGTTCGACTCGTCGGGCAACGTGAGCGCGCTCGCGATCCGGTGGGCGTTGCGATGCAGCGGTGCCAGCGGCATCAACCGCGGATCGATCGAGTGGAACACGCGCGTCGACGAGCCCCAACAAGACGTGGCGCCGCGGTCGTTCTCGATGGGCGTATTGCTGCCGCACGCGATCACGGGTGGGCAGACGATCACGGTGAGCAACGCCGGCACCACACGCTTGACCGTCGGCGCGATCACGGCGAGTAACCCCGCGATAGCGATCTCCAACGACACGTGCAGCAACACCACGGTGGCGGTGGGTGCGAGCTGCACGGTGCAGTTCACGGTCAGCCCGATCGGCACGGTCGCGCTCTTCGGCGGCACCATCGTGATTCCCGATGGTGCAACGTCGCTCGGTGGCAGCGCGATGCACATCCCGGTGACGGCGCAGATCGCGATCCACCAGACCGGGCAGCGCTTCACGGCGATCCCGACGGTGGGCGGTACCGCGCTCGGTGGCGGCACGCCGATCGTCGGCGACTTCAACGCTGACGGCACCGACGACATCCTCTGGTACGTGCCCGGCCCGTTCCCCGACAAGCTCGACATCACCGACCCCACGCACCCGGGTGCGGTGCTGTCGACACACACGTTCACCATCAACGGCTCCTACGAACCACTCGTCGGCGACTTCAACGACGACGGCAAGACCGACATCCTCTGGTACGCACCCGGCCCAACCCAGGACTGGTTCTGGTACGGCAACGGGGACGGCACGTTCACGGCCCACGCCGTGACCATCAACGGTCTCTACGATCCGGTCGTCGGGGACTTCGACGGCGACGGCCACGTGGACGACGTGCTCTGGTACGGGCCGGGCCGGGCCCCCGACGTCGTGTGGTTCGGTGGTCCGTCCGGGCCGCCGCGTTCAGCCACGGTCACGATCAACGGTGTGTACGACCGCGTGGTGGCCGGAGACTTCAACGGCGACGGTGCCGACGACCTGATGTTCTGGTCGCACAGCGCGACGCGGTCGCCGGTGTGGATCAGCGGGAACGGTTGGTGGACCACGAGCCATTCGTTCCCGAGCCCCCAGGCAGGCGCCGAGCCGGTCGTGCTGCGTATCGACGGCGACCGGCGTGACGACCTGCTGTGGTACGGCCCGGGGAGCATTCGTGACGCCTACGCCACCGCGGCCGTCGGCTTCTCGCACTTGCATCCGCTCTCGGTGAACGGTTTCTACGAGCCGATCGCGGCGAACTTCGACGGTAATCCCGCCGGCTACGACGACGTGCTGTGGCGGCGCGTCGGCGCCGCGGGCGGCGACGCGTTCTGGACCGGCACGGGCAGCGGCTTCGTGTCGTCGAACTACACCAACACGCACACCGACGCGTTCACCGTGCACGCCGCGGTGGGACAGTTCAACGGCGGTGACCGCGCCGCCGACGTGCTGCTCTACGACGGCACCGGC
Source organism: Acidimicrobiia bacterium (assembly GCA_036501845.1). Lineage (GTDB taxonomy): Bacteria > Actinomycetota > Acidimicrobiia > IMCC26256 > PALSA-610 > JBBREP01. Next base: position 103,835 of record DASXZO010000095.1, read on the forward strand.
AACGCGTCGATCATGTACGGCTTCTCGCCGTGACCCGAGCGGCCCGCTGGCCGGGTGCGGCCATCGCTGTGCCGCTCACGCCGTAGCGCGCCACGAAGTCGGTGACTACCTTCGCCACGTAGGTGTCGTCGATGTCGTCGTGCAGCAACAGGTGCCGGTAGAAGAGCGGGGCGCCGAGCTGGTCGGTGGCGAACTCGAGGTCGGTGTCGGTGCGCATCTCGCCCCGATCGATCGCGCGCTCGAACATCGCGCGCACCTGGTCCCGTCGGGTAGCCACGAGCGTGCGATGCATGCGTAACAGGTCGTCGTTGGTGACCGCGTCGAAGAGCAACGTGCGCTTGGCCGCGCCGTACACAGGGTCGGAGATTACCTGCGCGAGGTTGCTTACGTAGCCGCGCACGTCACCTTCGAGTGTGCCCGTGTCGAACTCCGGGCTGGTTTCCTCGCACAGCATCAGGACCGCGGCCATCACGAGCTCCACTTTCGACGGGTAGCGCCGGTAGATCGTGGCCTTGCTCACACCGGCACGCGCCGCGACGGCGTCGACGCTCATCGCTTCGAGCCCGCGCGCCGCGTACTCGGCGAGCGCGGCCTCGAGGATGGCCCGATCACACTCGGTGCTGCGCGGCCGGCCGACCATCGTCAGACCTCCGCGAGCTCTACGGAGTCGTCGGGCCCGGCATCATCCGTGGCGTTCGCCGCTGCCGCAGCCCCCGCTCCGGTCTTGGCCTGCTCATGCTCGTAGCGCACCTCGTCGACCTCTTGCTCTTCGAAGGCTTCCTCGGCTGCGGCCCGCGCCGGCAACCACTTCGCCACGATGATCGCGCCGAGTGCGGCCGCAACGGCGCCGAAGATCACCGCTTCGTGCATGCCGCTCACGAACGCCGCCTGGGCGTCGGTGACCAGCTTGGCCTGCAGAGCCGCCGGCGCCTTCGCCGCGAGCTCGAGCGCGAAGCCGAGGCCTTCTTTGGCGCCGGCGATGTCGTCGGCGGAGCCGTGCACTCCCGACGCCGCGATCGACTTCGCCACGTGCGATCCGTAGGTGGAGGTCATGACACTGCCGATCACCGCCACACCGAGCGCACCGCCCACCTGGCGGGTGGTGTCGTTCACGGCCGAACCGACGCCGGCCTTGGCCCGGGGGAGCGAGCCCATGATCGATTCGGTTGCGGGCGCCATCACCAGGCCCATGCCGGCCGCCATGATCACGAGCCGCCAGAAGACCTCGGTCATGTAGTCGATGTGCTGCGCGGGCACGACCGCGAACGACGCCAGCGCGATCGCCGTGAGCGCGAGACCTGTGGCCACCACCATCTTGGTGCCCACGCGCTCGACGATGCGCGCGCTCGTGGGCGCCACGATCATCATCGTGACTGCGATCGGCAGCAGCGCGAGACCGGTGCGCAGCGGCGAATACAACATCACGAACTGGAAGTACTGCGTGAGCAGGAACATGCTTCCGAACATCGCGAAGAAGATCAGCGAGATGCCGGAGCTTGCCGCGGTGAAGCGCGGGTTCTTGAAGAAGCTCACGTCGAGCATCGGCGACTCGAAGCGTCCTTCCCACCATGCGAACAGCGCGAGCACGACGGCCGACAGTGCGAACGCAGCGACGATCTTCGACGAGCCCCAACCGTCCTGCGGCGCTTCGATGATCGCGTACACGAGCGACATCAGACCCACCACTGACAAGAGCGCGCCCACCACGTCGAGCCTCGGATTCGTGGGGTCCTTCGAGGTGGGGATGAGGAAGAAGCCGCTCAACAGCGCGAACGCCACGATCGGCAGGTTCACGAGGAACACCGAGCCCCAGTAGAAGTGCGAGAGCAAGATGCCGCCGCTGATCGGGCCCACCGCGGTGCCCACACCGGCGACCGCAGCCCAGAACGCGATCGCCCGGCCGCGCTCTTCGGGCGGGAACACGTTGGTGATGATCGAGAGGGTGGCCGGCATGATGAACGCGCCGCCGATGCCCATGAGCCCGCGCGTGAGGATCAGCGCGTGTGGGGTGCCGGCGAATGCCGAGAGCAGCGAGCCCACTCCGAACACGGTCATGCCGAGCTGCAAGGCACCGCGCCGGCCGAACTTGTCGCCGAGCGTTCCGGCGCTGAGCAGCAGCCCCGCGAACACGAGCGTGTAGCTGTCGACCATCCACTGCAGCTCGCTGTTCGACGCGTGCAGGCTGGTCTGCAGTTCGGGCAGGGCCACGTTCAGGATCGAGTTGTCCACCACGATCACGAGCAGGCTGAAGCACAACACCCCGAGGATCCACCAGCGGCGCTGGAAGGCGCGGCTGGCTCGATCGAACGGTGTGTCAGCGGTGGTGGTGGTGCTGACGGCCATCGGTGAGCCCCTTGGCTTCGGCGTGATACTTGTCTCGCTCAATACGAAACGAAACGGTATCGTATCTGGACGGCCGCGTCAAAGGGTTTTCTCGAGCGCCTCGAGGCCGCGCACGAGCAGATCGAGGCCGAACTCGAACGGCGCGGTGTTGTGGCGGTACATCTCGCCGTTTGCCTTCGGTCCGAGGAGGCGAACGAGGTTCGGGTACTCGGCGGCGGGGAGCGAGGCGAAGTGCTGGGCGATGAGTTCGGGTGGCGCGCCGCCCTGTGAGGTGACTTCGAGCACCGACGCGTCGATGTAGCGGCCGAGGATGTCGCCGGCATACACGACGGCCTCGTCGGGCAGGCCCGCCTCACGCATGAGTGCGATCGACCACTCCATCACCCGCAACATGTTCGGCCCCACAGGGATACGGCCGAGCGACAGGCGCACCAGATCGTTGTGTTGCACGAGCAGCCGGTACGACTGGCGGGCCAGGTCTTTGAACTGTTCCTGCCACCGTTCGGGGTCGGGCTCCGGGAGCACGATCGCTCCCATCACATGGTCGTAGATGAGCTCGCCGAGCTCGTCCTTGCCGCTGATGTACCAGTAGATCGTGGCCGAACCGGTGTTCAGCTCGTCGCCGAGCCGGCGGACCGTGAGCGCGTCGACCCCGTCGGCGTCGACCACCTTCAACGCCGCCTCGATGATCTGGTCGCGCGACAGCGGGGCCCGCCGGCGGCTCGGTCGGGTCGGACGCCACCACGGCGGCTCGACGCGCGTCGCGCCTTGCGGTGAGGTCTCTGGCGGTGACGGGTCCGGCAGCGATGTGTCCAGCGATGTCTCCTCGGGGGTTGACACCATCGAGTGCGAAGTGTAGACCAGTGACCGTTGTCGATCAACGATCGACTTCGATTCTCGATCGGACAGGAGCACTGACATGGTGGCGACGATTGCGGCCGAGGGCGTCCGCAAGCGCTTCAAGCGCACGGAGGCGCTCGCCGGCCTCGACCTCGTGATCGAAACCGGGGAGTTGGTGGCCCTGCTGGGTCCGAACGGCGCGGGCAAGACCACGTTCGTGCGCGTGCTCGCCACGCTGCTGCGGCCCGACGCCGGGCGCGTGCTGGTGGCCGGGCACGACGTCGTGCGCGACGCCGCGGCGGTGCGCTCGCTCATCGGCTTGGCCGGTCAGCACGCCGCGGTCGAGGAGTCGATGACCGGGCGCGAGAACCTCGAGATGGTGGCGCATCTCTATGGCCACGGAGGGCGTGACGCGCGGCGACGATCCGACGCGGTGATCGAGCGACTCGATCTCGGCGAGTTCGCCGGCACGCGCGCCAGGGCGATGTCGGGTGGCCAACGCCGGCGCCTCGACCTCGCGGCCAGCCTGGTCGGCTCGCCGCGGTTGTTGCTGCTCGACGAGCCCACTACCGGGCTCGACCCTCGCAGCCGGCTCGAGTTGTGGGACGCGATCCGCGAGCTCGCTGCAGGAGGCACCGACGTGCTGCTCACGACGCAGTATCTCGACGAGGCCGACCAACTCGCGGCACGCATCGTGATCGTCGACCGCGGGCGCGTGATCGCCGACGGCACGCCAGCCGATCTCAAGACGCAGGCCGGCCACGACGTGATCGAGGCGCGGCCGCGCCACGCCGCCGACCTTGCCGCCGTCGCATCGGCGCTGCGGTCGCTCGAGATCGGCGAACCGGTTGTGGACGCGGGCACCCGACGCGTGTCGCTCGCAGTCGACGAGGGCGCCGAACGGTTGTCCGTCGCGATGCGTGCGCTCGAAGCGGCACGCATCGACGTCGACGACGTCGGCCTGCGCCGGCCCACGCTCGACGAGGTGTTTCTCTCGCTCACAGGCAACGAAGAGGTGAAGGTATGAGCACAGCCACAATTGCCGACGCCGGGCCGGTCGGCACGCACTCGTCGCCGATCGGGGCCACGCTCGCGGTCGCGCGCCGCACCACGCGCAAGTTCATGCGCACGCCGCAGCTCGTCGTGGTGGGCACGATCCAGGGCGCGTTGTTCCTGTTCATCTTCCGCTACGTGTTCGGTGGTGCCATCGCCATTCTCGGCGTGCCCTACGTCGACTTTCTCGTGCCCGGATTCGTGATGACCAGCGTGCTGTTCGTGGGTATGTCGACGGCCGCGGGCACGGCCGAGGACCTCGAAGCGGGCTTCACTGACCGCCTGCGCAGCCTGCCCATGCCGCGCTGGGCGGCGCTGGCCGGGCGCGCCGTCGCCGACACCGGTGTGCTGGCGTGGAATCTCGCAATCACCATCGCGCTCGGTTTCGCAGTCGGTTTCCGGCTGCACGGTGGCGTGCTCGCCGGCATCGCCGCCTACGCGCTGTGCGTGCTGTTCGGCGCGGCGTTCACGTGGCTGTTCATCTACCTTGGCCTGGTTGCCGGCAACGCGCAGGCCGCGCAGGGCATGTCGCTGCTCGTGTTCCCGCTCACGTTCGTATCGAGTGCCTACGTGCCGGTGCACACCATGCCGGGCTGGCTCCAGGCGTTCGCGAGCCATCAGCCGATCACTCCGATGGTCGACTCGGTACGCGCGCTCGCACTCGGTTCGCACGCGCACGCCGTGCTCGGCCACGGCGCCGGTCACTACGTGGGCGCGGCGCTGCTCTGGTCGGTGGCGATCATCGTGGTGTTCGGCCTGCTGTCGACCGCGCGCTTCAGCCGAACCTGACGCCCCGCAACCGTCCTGCGAGACTTGGTGAAGTGGACGTGCCGATCTTTCTGCGCGATGTGGAAGTGAGCGGCCGGATCGTGTCGGTGCGCGTCACGGGCGACCGGATTGCGGCCGTCGGTGGCGACGTGCGCCCCACCGGCGACGACGTGGTGATCGACGCGGGCGGCGGCGCGCTGCTACGCGGTCTGCACGACCATCACGTGCACGTGCACGCGCTCGCCGCGGCGTGGGCGTCGGTGCCAGTCGGGCCACGCGAGGTGGCCACGCCGGACGCATTCGGTCGCGTGCTGCACGAGGCCGCGGCGCGCGGACCGGTGCGCGCGGTTGGTTACCACGAGCGCGTCGCCGGCGATCTCGACCGGTATGTGCTCGACGCCGTGGTCGCCGAGGTGCCCGTCCGCGTGCAGCACCGCACCGGCGCGCTTTGGATCCTCAACTCCGCGGCCTTGCGTGCCGTCGGTGCGTTCGAACGGCCCGACGACCACCGCATCGAGCGCGATGGCGCGGGCCGGCCCACTGGAAGGCTGTGGCGGGCCGACGATCTCGTGCGCATGCCCGCTGCGCCGGTGGATCTGGCGCCGGTGGGAGCCGCGTTGGCGCGCGTCGGCGTCACCGCGATCACCGACGCGACCGCCACCAACGACCGCGTCACGGCCCTGCGGCTGGCCGACCTGCCACAGCGTGTGCGCGTGATGGGCCCCGTCGACCTCGAGTGGGACCGCGAAGCCGCAGGCGCGCGCGCCACCCTCGGCGAGGTGAAGGTGCTGCTCGACGACGACCGGTTGCCGCGGTTCGACGGCACCGTCGAGCTCATCGGTGCCGCCCACGAGCGCGGGCGCGGCGTCGCGTTCCACTGCGTCACCCTCGTACAGCTCCAGTTCGCGCTCGCGGCATTGCGCGCGGCTGGTGTGCGCGGCGACCGCATCGAGCATGCGAGCGTCGCTCCGCCCGAGGCGATCGCCGCCCTGCATGATCTCGGCGTCGTGGTGTCGGTGCAGCCGTCGTTCGTGGCCGAGCGGGGCGACGACTACCTGCGCGACGTCGACGCGCGCGACATCGACGCGCTCTACCCGCTCGCGTCACTCGCGCAGGCGGGCGTGCGCATGCTCGGCTCCACCGACGCGCCGTACACCGCGTTCGATCCGTGGTGCGCGATGCGCGCCGCGGTCGACCGGCGCGCGCCGTCGGGCGCGCTCGTAGGCGCCGCGGAGCGCATCACACCGCGCGCCGCGCTGGCCCTGTTCGGCGCCGACCGACCGGTGGTGGCCGGTATCGAGGCCGATCTCGTGGTGCTCCGCGTGCCGCTCTCGACCGCGCTCACGCGGCTCGAATCGGCCGACGTAGCGACCACGGTCGTGGCCGGGCGGGTGGTCAACCCCAGTCGATCGTGACCGTGCCCGCCACGTCGGCGTGGTCGTGCAGCCACTTGCGCGCGAACTCGCACTGCGGCACGACGGTGCGGGCCTGTTCGGCCGCGCGCTCGACGGCCGCGCGCACGAGTTGCCCGCCGATGCCGCGCCCGCCGAGTTCCTCGGGCACGCCGGTGTGCACCAGCACCAGCCGCTCGGGTTCCACGCGGTACACGAGCTCGGCGACGTGGCCGCCGTCGCGCACCACGAAGCGGTGGTGCTCGGCGTCGTCGAGCACCACCTCCTTGTTCGCTTCGCTCACTGGCGGTAGCCCTCGACCACAGTCTCCGGCCGTACCTCGGCGCCGTCGGGGTTCTGGCCGGCGTCGCGGCGCGCCCGGCGCTGGCGGAGCAGATCCCAGCACTGGTCGAGCGCGACTTCGATGTCCTTCAGCCGGCGCTGTTCCTGCGTCGACACCGACGCGCCGGAATGCGTGCGCTCGAGCTCGTGCTCCTCGTTGGCCAAGGCGTTGATTCGCTCGACGATGTCGTCGTCATCCATGGTTTGCCTCTCGTTCGCTTCGGTCACGGGTCGCGGGCGGGCTTGAACCGCGAGCCTCCCGTCGATTGTTCCCGCCGTACGGCGGCTGACACGCCGGACAAAAGTAGGTCGAGCGGGCCGGGTTGCCCTGGCGGCGCATCGCGATCGCCGCGCGACAGCGTGGGCAGCCCCGCCCCGCACGGCGGTACACCGCGAGGCCGCCCGGCACGGTGGTGCGCGGTCCCGCTCCGAGGTTCGCGCGCATCAATTCGGCCGCGGTGCCCACGATGGTCCGCAGCTCTTCGTCGTGGAAGGTCGCGAGCGTGCGGAATGGGTCGACGCGACGCGCGTGCAGCACTTCGCTCTTGTACACGTTGCCGATGCCGCTCGCGAGGCTCTGATCGAGGAGGGCAACGCCGATCTCGGTTGCGGCGTCGGCACGGCGCATGCGTGCGACCACCTCGTCGAGATCGGCATCGTCGCGACACAGATCGGGGCCGAGATGCGCGATCGACTCGGGTCGTCGCCAGGTGCGCACCACCGGCGCGTTGCGGCAGATCGCGGCGGCCGTATCGGTCTCGATGATCACTCGTATACCCGGTCCGGCGCGGCGCGCCGGTTGCGCCGATGGCGCGCGCACGCTCCACGTACCCGTCATGCGCATATGCGTCTCGAGCGTGAGCCCTCCCGAGAAACGGATGAGCAAGTGCTTGCCGGCCGCCTCGACCGCAGTGATCGTCTCGCCCGGGCGCGGCGACCGTCCGCTCAGCGTGGGCGCGTAGAACGATTGGAGCACGTGACCGGTGAGCGCGCCGTCGAGGCGCGCCGCCAACCGATGAATGGTGTCACCCTCGGGCACGTGCTCCTTTCGGGCGCTTGGGCTTCGGGCTGGCGGCCGCAACGATCGCGTCGTACTCGGCATCGGTGAGCGGCAGCACCGACAGGCGGTTGCCGCGGGCGACGAGCGCGCAGTTGACCAACTCGGGCATCGCTTTGAGCTCGTCGAGGGCCACGAACGCCAGCGCGCGCACCGGTGAGAGCGTCACCCAATCCCACCGAGGATCGTCCGGCTTGCTCGCCGCGTCGTAGTACTTGCTCGCGGGATCGAACTGAGTGGGGTCGGGCTCGGCTTCCTTCACCACTTTGCAGATGCCGGCCACGCCCGGCGGCTTGGCATTCGAGTGGTAGAAGATCGCGAGATCGCCCTTGCGCATCGCTCGCATGTGGTTGCGCGCTTGGTAGTTGCGCACGCCGTCCCATCCCTCGCGCTTGTTGCGCACGAGGTCGGCATACCCGAACACGTCGGGCTCCGACTTGAACAACCAGTGTCGCAACTCTTACCTCTTGTTCGCTTCGCTCACGGGGCCGGTGGGCCCTTCCCTCGCTCCGGTCTCGCTGTCCGAGATCGCCGGCTTGCAGTCGCTCGGCTGGCCTGAAACTAGCGACGGGTGCGCCCGAGGGCTTCCTGGGCGATCGATGCCACGTGGCGACCACGGCGATCGAAGACCCGCCCGAACGACAAGCCGCGCGCGTTGGCCACGCCGTGGCCGTCGAGGTCGAACAGCAGCCAGTCGTCGGCGCGGCACGGCCGGTGGAACCAGATCGCGTGGTCGAGGCTCGCGGTCATGAGCTTCTCCCAATCGACGCCCAGCGGGTGCGCGTAGAGGGCCAGCCCGAGCGCGTGGTCGTCGGAGATGTAGGCGAAGCCGCACGCCTGCAGCACTGGGTCGTCGGCAAGCGGTTGCAGCGTGCGCAGCCACGTGAGACCGCGGATGCCGGGCTCCTTCGTGCGCTCGACGTCGCGACGGTCGATGAAACCCTCGGGCGGTTGGCGCGCCAGCGTGTCGGGATCAGGTGCCGGCGGCATCGTCACACCTTGCACGTCGGGCTCGTGCTCTTCGGCCTGGAAGCTGGCGATGAGGTTGAGGATGGCGCCGCCTTGCTGGTAGGCGACCACCTGCCGGGTGGTGAACGACCGGCCGTCGCGCACGCGCTCCACTTCGTAGAGCACGGGGCGGTGCTCGTCGCCGCTGCGCACGAAATAGGCGTGCAGCGAGTGGGGGAAATGTCGCGCCTCGACGGTGAGGGCCGCGGCCCGCAGCGCCTGGGCGACCACCTGCCCGCCGTAGATACGACCCCAGCCGAGCACCGGTCCGGCGCCGAGGTAGGCGTCGGGCTTAATCGGCTCGAGCTCGAGCAACGCGGCGAGATCGGCAACGGGGCGGGGGCCGGAAACCATGAACGGGCGACGCTATCGGGCGCCGACGTGCCAGGCTGGAGCCGTGCCGGTGGGTGACGTACCCCAATCAGTCATCCAACTGCTGCACGATCTCGGCGCGAACGACGAGGAGATCGAGAGTGCTTCGGCGATCAACCGTCTGCCTGCGCTCGCCGTCGACTACGTGCTTGCACGCGACTTTGCGCTCACGGTCGACGACGTCGCCGAGCACTTCGGGACGCGGCCCGAATCGATCGTCGAGATCTACCGGTTGCTCGGAGTCACACTCGATCGGCGCGGCCGCGTGCTCGGTACCAACGACATCGCGTTGCTCGACGCGCTGAGCATCGCCGGCACGCGGCGCCTCGGTACCGGCGACGAGGCGAACCTCAGTCAGGACGCGGGTGAGAACCTGTTGCGCGTGATCGGCGCGTCGGTGGGCCGGATCGCCGATGCCGCGGTGAGCACGTTCATCCAGGACGTCGAGTCGCAACTGCAGGTGGGGTTCGCCGACATCGACACATGGGTGCGGGCCGAGACCCAGATCGGTGAGGTCGCGCACCAGGTAGCGCCCGGGCTCGGCACGTTGTTCATCCACCACCTCATTGACGCGATCCGCCGCCAGCGCGTCACCCAGGACGGCACGGCTCCCGACCGCCTCATGGCGCGCCTCGGCGTGGGCTTCGTCGACCTCGTCGGCTTCACGCCCCTGTCGCTGCACATCTCGGCGGCCGATCTGGTGAAGCTCGTCACCCGATTCGAGCAGCGCGCGTTCGACATCACCACCACTCACGACGGTCGCGTCGTCAAACACATCGGCGACGAGGTGATGTACGCGGCGTTGACCGCCGACGACGCCGCCGAGATCGCGCTCGACCTGCTCGCAGAGTTTGCCGGCGACGTGCAACCGCGTGGTGGCCTCTGCTTCGGTGAAGCACTCACACTTCGCGGCGACTACTACGGACCCGTCGTGAACCTCGCGGCCCGTCTCGTCGACGAAGCCGTGCCCGGCGAGGTGCTCATCGACGTGGGCACGGCCGCGTTGCTCCAGCGGGTGCAATCCGAGCCCGCGGGACGCCGCTTGCTGAAGGGCTTCGACGAGCCGATCTCGGTGTGCAGTTTGACCGTTTAGGCCACCGTTGACGGCCTCCTGAGGGGGGTCGCGCTGCAGAACTTGTTGAACAACACCTCGACAAGGTTTGCCCGTCCATGCGGTCGGGCAAAGCGCGTTCGGTGGGTCCGACCCGTTGTGAGGTGGGACCGTGCGCGATCGGCGAGACAGTGTGGTCGGCTCACGCCCTGCCGCTGTCCCGCGCCTCCGACTGCGCTCGGCGACAGGTGGTGTGCTCGCACTCGCCGCCATCGCATTCACGCTCACGTGGTTCGTGGGCACGCCGAACAGCAAGGCGTCAACGGCGGCGGTCGCCGCGCCGTTGGTATCGCCGTCTGAGGCTCGCACAACGTTTCTCCGCGACTGCGCGACCTGCCACGGTTCGGGCGCGCGCGGCACCGTGTACGGGCCGACACTGCAGGGCGTCGGCAGCGCCGCGGTCGATTATTGGGTGTCGACGGGCCGCATGCCGCTGTATGCGAGCACGCGGTCGGCGAAGTCACCCGCGATCCAGCCTCCGCCGGGCCAGCAACTACCCGACCCGACGGCCTCACCGGCGCGTCATCGCCCGTATTACTCGCCGCCAATGATCGCCGCGCTCGTGCAATATGTGGCGTCGATCGCGCCAGGCGGACCCGCGATCCCCAAGGTCGACCTGCAGCACGCGAGCCTCGCGACCGGCGGCGAGACGTATCGCGAACAGTGCGCGGCCTGTCATTCATGGTCGGGTGTCGGTGGCGCGCTGTACCAGAGGGCTGCGCCGTCGCTGCACCTCGCAACGCCCACTCAGATCGCCGAGGCGGTGCGCACCGGGCCCCAACCGATGCCTGTGTTCGGCAAGGCCGCGGTGCCCGACTCGACGCTCAATGACGTGGTCGCATACGTGCGCTACCTCGATCATCCTTCGAACCGTGGCGGCTCGCCGCTGTGGTACCTCGGTCCTGTCGCCGAAGGCGCGGTCGCCATCATCCTCGGCTTGGGACTGTTGCTCGTGGTGATCCGGTGGATCGGAACGCGCGGATGAGCGGGTCTCCACGCGAACCATCGCGTCCCGACGCGGGCGGGCGCGGCGACGAGCTCGCGATCGTGGTGCTATTCCTCATCTCGGCGCTCGCTGCGCTCGGCCTTGCCGTTCTCTACTGGCGAGGGGGCCAGGTTCAGGTCGAAGGTGTGCTGCTCGCCATCGCGGCGGGATGCATCGGGATCGGGCTCATCCTCTGGTCGCACCGTCTGCTTCCGAACGCGGAGCAGGTCGAGGACCGTGAGGCGCTCAGCGGGTCGGCCGAGGAACGCGCCGCATTCGACGAGGACCTGCAGTACGGCCACGTGTTCACGCGACGAGCGTTGCTCCGTGCGAGCCTCGGCACGTCGGTTGTGGCGCTCGGCATCGCGTTCCTGTTCCCGTTGCGATCGCTCGGCCCTCGCCCGACGGACGCGGCGCTGAACGACACACCCTGGCGTCCCGGCCGGCGGCTCATCGGGAGCGACGGCCGCCCCGTGCGACTCGCCGACGTCCCGCAGGACTCGCTCGTGACCGTGTTCCCCGACGGTGCACTCAACTCGGAAACCGGCCAGGCCGTGCTGGTGCGCGTCGACCCGACACTCCTGCAGCCGTTGCCGGGCCGCGCGCATTGGTCGCCGCGCGGGCTCGTTGCCTACTCGAAGGTGTGCACGCACGCGGGCTGCCCCGTCGGGCTCTACGAGGCGTCGACGCACCAGCTGTTGTGCCCGTGCCACCAGTCGACGTTCAACGTGCTCGACGGCGCAAAACCGATCTTCGGGCCGGCCGCACAACGACTGCCACAGTTGCCTCTCGCCGTCGACGCCGACGGCTACATCTACGCGACGGGTGGGTTCAGTGAGCCACCCGGGCCGTCATTCTGGAACCGTCCGGTATGACCCGCCGGCGGTTGTCCATCGTCGCGGTGATCGCGGCGCCGCTCGCTCTGGCCGCGTGCGGCAACAGCCACACGCCGTCGATCTTGCACACCCACGGATCGGAGTCGCAGCGGATCGCCGGCATCTGGTGGTTGATGTTCGGACTCGGCGCCGGCGTGTACGCGATCGTCGCCGGTTTCGTGATCTGGGCGATCCTGCGCGGCCGGCGCCGGGCCAAGGGCGTGGAGCTGAGCGAAGGACCGCATGACGACACGTGGATCGTGTGGGGCGGCGTTGTCGTGCCCGTCGTGATCCTCGCGATCCTCGCCGTTGTCACGGTGCAGGCGACCGCGCAGCTCCGCAAGCCCGAGAAGAACGCGCTGCAGATCGAGGTCGTCGGGAAGCGTTGGTGGTGGTCGGTGCACTACAACGGCACGCCGATCACCACCGCGAACGAGATTCGGTTGCCCGCGGGTCGGCCCGTCGAGATCCACCTCGACTCCGACAACGTGATTCACAGCTTCTGGGTGCCCGAGC
>DASXZO010000096.1:0-30415 GCA_036501845.1 Acidimicrobiia bacterium
ATCCCATTCGAGCGTGCCGGCGGTCAGCACGACGAGGATGTGGTCGGTGGGTTTGGTGGCGACCCAGTGGGCGAGCTCGCGGGCCACCCACTCCGAACGAGCCGACTCGTCCGAGGCGAGCAGCACGAACCACGCCGATTCGTCGAGAGCGGCTTCGATCGACGACCACAAATGCGGATTGGTGGAGAGCGCCGCGTCGTCGCGGAACACGCGCAACGCGCGCGCTCGATACCAGGGCTTTGCCAGGCGCTGCATCGACTGCTGCAACGCCGGCGCGAATCGGCCGTCGGCCGTGTGCGAGTACGAGATGAACGCGTCGTAGGCCACAGCACCCGATACCATCAGCGCAGCCACCAAACCCTCTCACACGGCGGCGACAGGAAGGTCAACGCCGGGATACCGGGCACGTTGCGTGGTAGGGCCGACCGGGGAGGTATTGGTTCCATTCGGCTTGGGTGAGATTGCGGCCGGCCATGGTGCAGGCGCGCGCGACCAAGGGGGCGGTATCGAGGTTCCAGACCCGGACGGTGCCGTCGTAGCCGGTGGACGCGAGATGCTGGCCGTCGGGCAGGAACGCCATGCCGACGACAAGTTGCGTGTGGCCGGTAAGTGGCGCGCCGAGGGTCTGTCCGCTGTGGGCGTCGACGAGGAAGATCGACCCGTCGTTCTGGCCGATGGCGATCGTGTTGCTGTCGGGTGTGTAGGCGATGCCGCCGACGAGGCCACGGTTGAAATCGAGCGGCGGTCCTTGCGGAGTGCCGGTGTTCGCGTCGAGGAGTTGTGCGGTGCCGTCGCCGAAGCCGGCCGCAAGCTGTGTGCCATCGGGGCTGAAGGCCACGCCGAGGTTCAATGTTCCACTGCGGCGGACCGCGTATCGCTGGCGGCCCGTGGCGCCGTCGTCAACGGTGAGGCCATCCTCGCCGTCGGACGCGATGAGATTCCCGCCGGGATTGAAGGCGACGCCGATCACGAATCCAGGCGTGTGCGCGTGGATCGTGCGGACGACGCGCCAGCGAGCGATGTCGATGATCACGACCGTGCCGAGGCCGGTGCCGACCGCGCCGAGGCGACCATTCGGGCTGAATGCCGTGCCCCATGTCCCGTCGGTGGCAGAGATCCCGTCGTGAGACGCGGGGTGGCCGAGCCGGAGCGGCGGATGGACCAGTTTTCCGGTTGTCAGGTCGCTCAACGCGAGCGTGCCGTCGGCGCCGCCGGTGAGCACCTCATGGCCCGTGGGATCGATCGCAACCCCAGTGGTGCCGAACGACCCCGAGGCATGCAGCGGCAAGAGGCGGCTCGTGCGAGGCGCAATCGACCACACGCGCAGGCCGGCATTTTCCCCTGTGAGAATCGCTGTACCGCTGGCGGTCGCCGCGAGGCCGTAGCCGCCGTTCGGGCCTGCTCGGTCGTGGGTGCTGGCCGCGGAGCCGAGGATTGTGCTGATCGACTGGGCGTGCTCAAGGCTCCAGATCTCGACCTCGTTGGTGCTAGCGCTCACGAGCGTCTGGCCGTCGGGCGTGAACGCGAGGCTGTTGGCTGCACTGCTGTGCCCTACGAGTGGGTCGCTTTCCCGTGTGCCTGTCTCGGCGTTGAACAATGCGATGTCGCCGTCTTGCTCGGTGACCGCGAGCACCTTGCCGTCGGGCGAGAACGCCCCGCCCCACCCGCCGCTCACGGCCATGCGCGGAGCGAGCAGCCGGCCGGTGCCGGGATCGATGATCTCGGCGGTCGTCGGGTTGATCACCGCGACGGCGTTGCCGGTCGGGCTCGTGGCGACGGCTCGCGGCGGGGTGGTCAGATCGGTGTGCAACCTGGAAACTGTGCCGTTGGTGAGGTTGTAACGGTCGATCGGTGTGGTGGCATCCAAGAGCGTCGATCCGTCGCGGGTGAACGCCATGACATTCCGGTCTTGGTTTTCGAGCGATGCCGTCTCGTCACCGAGTGAGAGTTGGTGGCCTGTGCTGACTGTCCATGCGGAGAGGTTGTAGAGGTGTGACGAGGCGAAGAATCGTGTGCCGTCGGGGCTGAACCCGGCGGAATCGAGCGGATGGCCGCCGGGGTCGTGCACGGTGGGCGCGTCGGGCCGGCCGCTATGCAGGTCGTAGAAGCGGGCGGCCCCGGCGATGTCGGTGGTCGCGACGGTGTGGCCATTGGGGCTGATCGAGACGGTGAGGATCCGGTCGTGGATGCCGGTCTTCCATGTGCGCAGGAGCCGTCGGCTTGTGAGGTCGACGAAGCGGATAGTGCCGTCGTAGCCGCCGATGACGATGGTGCGGCCGTCCGGGGTGAGTGCCATGCCGCCGATCTGGCTGCCGAATCGCGGGAGTGTCGCGACGAGGTGGGGGCTGTCCTGTACCGCAGCGAGGAGCGCGCTGCGCGTCTCGGGCGTGTCGTCGAGGCGGCGTGCCTCCACTGCGAGCAACAACGCGCACGGCAGGTTCGGCCGCTCGAGGTTCTGTGACTCGATGGCGAGGCGGCTCGCGTCGGACACGCGCGCCTCCTTGCGCGCGGCAGTCGCGTTCTTGTTGGCCCGGTTGCGCTGGATGAACGCATAGCTGCCGAACGCGGCGGCGAGCACGAGCAGGATGGCGAGCGCGCTCACACCCGTACGGGCGAGCCGCCGCGCTCGGCGGTGCAGCCGGATGTCTTCGGATTCGAGTTCGTCGCGCGCTATGCCGTGCACGGGTGCGGCGAGTTGCGCGACCGCGTCGCGGAAACGTGAGTTGCGCAGGTCGAGGTCGCTCGCGTCATGCGCCCAGCGCACATCGAGATGGCGGGGTTCCTCGACGAACGCGTCGCGTAACGGTGGCGGGACCGCGGTGCCGGTGAGTGTCGAGGTGGCCGGATCCCATTCGAGTGTGCCGCCGGTCAATACGACGAGGATGTGATCGGCGGGTTTGGTCGCGATCCAGTGTTCGAGCTCGCGGGCAACCCACTCGGAACCGGCCGACTCGGCCGACGCGAGCAGCACGAACCAGTTGGTGTCATCGAGCGCGGACTCGATTGATGACCACAGGTGGGGGTTGGCCGAGAGCGCGGCGTCGTCGCGGAACACCCGCAGCGCATGCGGTCGGTACCAGGGTTTTGCCAAGCGCTGCATTGACTGTTGCAACGCGGGCGCGAACCGACCGTCCGCCGAATGCGAGTATGAGATGAACGCGTCGTACGCCACCGCCGGTCCGTTCAGTGCCGTCGGCGGAGTCGGTACATCGGAATCGTCTCGAAGTCCTTCGCGGTGGTCACCCGGCCGACGTACTCCGTGGTGAACGGTGGATCGGCCTCGAGCGCGAGCAGGGCGGCGAACGCATCGGTCACGTACACCTCGCCTTCGGGCGTTCGCGGCTCGATGCGCGCGGCGCGAGTGAGTTCACGGCCCCAGTATGTGAGACGCCGGCTGACCGGATCGACGATGGCGATGACAGGTCCGGCGTGCGCACCGATGCGGAGGTGCAGATCGCTGGGGAGCCCGATTGCTTCGAGATCGATCTGCGCGAGGGTGTCGTGAAAGCCGAGCGCGCAGTCGGCTGCCGCGACCACGTCGGCGAACACCGCGGCGATCGCGTCGCCCCACGCGTTGCGCCACAAGACCGCATCGCCGGCCCGGTCGAGCACGACGGCAAGGGAGTTGTGGATCTGATTGACATAGATCGGGAATTGCTCGTCACGCAGCCGGCTGAAGCCTCGCAGATCGGTGAACAGGATCGAGCCGATCTCGCGCGTCGCAGACGGTTCGGCGGTCGGCGGCTCGTCGGCCGGGCTGCTATTGGGAAGTTCAATCACGTGCGTCGCATGTCCGGACGCCTTCCACACCGTCACGTCGTGTGCGGTGCCGGCGAACCCTGTCCCGGTGGCGCGGTCCCACACTGCAAGCTGTTCGGCCGGCGCGTCGAGGAACGCCGCGTGGTTCAACGCATGTCCCATCGCGATCCGTGCCGCGTAGCCGAACAGCTCGTCGTCGCCCATGAAGGCCGAATCTGACGCGTGCACCACCGACGCGGCCCGCGCCAGGCACGAGCGGAATCGCTCGGTCCACACGGGTCCGGACGGCGCGACCGACACCGCTTCGAACTCGTCGGTGTCGAAGGGCAGCACCACCTCGAGTCGCACGCCGCGATCGAGGATCGCCTCGGCGACGAGGATGTCAGCTCCGGACGCGAGCGAACCGTGCGCCGATCCAATCCGGCGTTGCGCGAGGAACTCTGCGATCTCGCCGCGCACGCGTGCCTCGAGGTCGGGCGGGAAGCGTCCTCCAGCAGCGGCATCGATGCGGTGCCCGCAATAGTGGAGCACCACGGGCGGCGCGAGTGGGTCGAGCAGGCTCCTGTTGGCACCCGTCGCTGCGCACACGAGACGGAGTTGCCGGCGTGTGACGGCCATCGCCGCGTCGTCGTCGCCGGCGAGCTCGGACGCAAGCGCGACCGCTCGTTTCGCCTCGTCGATGTCGCCGAGGATGAGTGCGGCCTCGGCCGCGGTGGCTTCACGCCAGTAGTCGCCGGTCGGCTCGGTTGCGCGACTCTCGGTCACGAGCAGCTGGGCTCGCTGGGCAAGCGCTCGTGCACGCCGGCCGTCCCCGGCAAGGAGCGAGAGTGTCGCGGCGTTGATGCACGTGTAGAACCGCCCGAATCGATCGGCGACGACTTCGTAGAGGTGGGCGGCGCGCCGCAGGCGCGCCGGGCGATCGGTGCCCGAAGTGGCAAGGGCTTCGTCCTTCGCCAGCCTGGCCTCGAGCGCCGCCGCGTCCTCGCGTAGCGAGATCGGGATGTCGTCGCGCGCTTCGATGCTCGTCGACAATTCGTGCGCGGCCAAGCGGGCCCGTTCGACGGCACCGGCGCGGGCCAGCGCCAACGCGGCGACGAAACGGGCGTCGAGGTCGTGGGGATCTGCCTCGGTGGCGGTGACGGCCTCGTCGTACGCGATCAGCACGTCGCCGCGTGCGAGTGCCGCGCGCGCGCGTCCGACGGGACCGTCCAACACCACGGCAAGGTAGCCCGTGCCCGGAGTTGCTCGGAGCGTCATCGGCTGACCGGAAGGTTCGAGCAGGTTTGCCGACCCGCCGCTGCGTTTCCGAGGTACGCGACGCGTTCAGCGGGCGTGAGGTTGCGCCCGATCACAGAGCACAGTCGGTCAATCTGCACTCCTGTGTCGAGGTCGTAACGGACCGACGCGCCGTTGTCAGCCGCGGCGAACAGCTGCTCGCTGGCCGGTGAGAACGCCAAGCCGACGATCGCGCTCGAACCTGGAAACGCGAGCGGAGGTCCGATCGGCTGGCGGGCCGCGAGGTCCCACAGTGTCACGGTGGCGTCGCTGCCGCCTATCGCGAGCGCGGTGCCACTCGAATTGAACGCGAGCATGTCGACGTTGCCGTGGTTCGCGATGATCGAGGCACTCACCGTCGCGGTAGTTGGATCAACGAGTAGCACTCGGCCATCCTCGAGACCGACAGCGAGGAGTCGGCCATTGGGGGTGAACGCGATGGACGTCGTGTCGAACGCCCCGACATCGAGATGGCGCTCGTTGCTCCCATCGATATCGGCAATCTCGACCGTCCGAGGCCCCGCGAGCGCGACCGTCTTGCCGTCGGCACTGAGCGCGATCGGGTTACCCGTGGGGTCGATGTCGCCATCGAACAGCCTGAAGCTGCGACGGACGGTCCACCGCGTCGGGTCGATGACTGCGACGCGCCCGTCGCCGGTCGCGGCCGCGAGCGTGCCACCGCTCGTGTCAAAGCTTGCGCCGAGCACCCCGAGTCCGGGAGTGATGCCAGCGCTCGCGTTCGCGGCGGTCAGCCGGATCGCTCGCGCCTGCTGCCGGCGCGATACGAGATCCCATGCTTCGAGGGTGCCACTACCGGTGCCGACCACGATCTCGTGGGTACCGGGACGATAGGCGAGGGCAACGGCGCCGCGGCCGGACGGCGTCGTCGCGTCGAGTGTGCCTTCGAGCTTCGCCGCGGACTCGCTCCACTCGCGCACACGTCCCAGCGAGTCACCGACCGCGAACGAACTGCCATCGGCCGCGACCGCGAGCGTTTCGTTGTCCCAGAGTGCGGGATCGGCCGGTGGAGCGATCTCACGCCCGAGTTGCGCAGATGGGTCGATCTCGACAATCTCTGCTGCAGTCAGGATCACGAGCGCGCCCGAGGGTGTGAAGGCAAGGGCCAACGGCGTGCGCGTCGCGCCGGGCAGTGCATCGTCGAGGAGTTGTCCCGAGTGCGCGTCCCACACCGACACGGTGCCGTCGGTGGCAGTTCCCGCAATGGAACGTCCATCGGGACTGAACGCGAGCTCGGAGACTGCGCCCGACCGACTTGCGATGGCCGGGCCGACGATTGCCCCGGTGGCGGTGGTGCGAAACAGGATCGTGCCGGTGTTGGTTGCGGATGCGAGCCGGGTGCCGTCCGGCGAGAAGGCGACATCGAAATCGCCGAACTCGGTGTTCGCGGTGCTCGGATAGCGACGCACGAGGTGATGGGCAGGAAACGATTGCGCGTTGATCACTGCACCCACGAGACCGTCACCGACGTCGGTGACCGCCAGTGAGCGCCCGTCGGGACTGAACACGACATTGCTCGAGCCGTTCCCGAAGTAATCCACGTCTATCGGTGCGAGCTGGGCGCCGTCAGCGACGGACCAGACGCCGCCGTTCCCAAAGTTGTCGATCGCCGCGACGAGGGATCCGTCGGTGCTGAAGTGCACATGGGCCACGAAGGTGCGTTGCGCGCCAGCGCCCCTAATGAGGAGCATCGGGCGGACCTGCGCACCCGTGCGCGCGTCGCGGATATCGACGGCATCGGTTCGTCCGAGTGCCAGGAATTCGCCGTTCGGCGAGAAGCTGACGCTGCGGACGTCGTCGAAGCCTTCGCGGTCGATCAGTCGGAGTCGTTCCGTCCGCAGGTCGATGAGCGAGATGCCTTGGCTGCCGACCGTCGCGACCGTCCGGCCGTCGGGCGAGAGTGCCGCGGCATCCCAGGACCCGTGGATGATCTCACGTACCGGTGCCGCGTCCTCAGCCACGCTGAGAATCGCGCCCCGCGTCTCGCTGTCGTTCACGAGGCGGTTGCCTTCGATCGCGAGTAGCGCCGAGCGCGCGAGGTCGTTGCTTGCCCCGCTCGTCGCGAGGGATGCCAGCCGGCGAGCGTCAGCGAGTCGCGCCTGCTGGTCGGCGCGGTCCCGCTGGTCGACGGCTTGACTTCGCTGGCTGATCGCGATCGCCCCGAAGGCCAGCGCCATCACGAGCAACAGTGCCAGCGCCGATACCGCGCCTCGTGCGAGACGTCGGGCGTGACGATGCTGACGTACGTCTTCACCCTCGATGTCGTCCTTGCTGACGCCGTGCATCGGGGCGGCGAGGTCGGCAATTGCGTCGCGAAAGCGAGGGTGGTTCAAATCGAGATCGGTGTCGTCGCGCGCCCAGCGCAGATCGAGGTGCCGTGGTTCCTCGGCGAACGTTTGGCGCAGCAGTACGGGAACCGCGTCGCCCGCGAGTGCCGAGGTGGGTTCGTCCCACCGCCATTCCCCACCGGTGACCACGGGCAGGATGCGCGCTGCTGGCTTGGTCGCGAGCCACTCACGAACCTCGCGGTTCACCCAGTCGGACGCGGCCGCTTCGGGCGAAGCCAGCAGCACGAACCAGCTCGAATCGTCGAGCGCCGATGCGATCGCCGACCAGAGGTGCGGGTTCGTGGACAGGCCGGTCTCGTCGCGGAACACCCGCAGCGCTCGCCGCCGATGCCATGGCTTGGCGAGCTGTTGCAGCCCACGTTGTAACGCCGGCGCGAGCTGGCCGTCGGCGGCGTGGCTGTAGGAGATGAACCCGTCGTATGCCATGAGTGAGGTCTTACTGGTCGCCGGTTGCCGAGGTCATTCTGGTGGGAACAACGCCGCCGGTCTGTCAGCGATCCGACACAACGTGCAAATTCTCGCGGGTTCCAGCGACGGTCTCGACGTGCGGCGGAAGTTGTGGAGGCGACAGGAGTGTGCGCTTGCGCACAGAATGGGCGTGCCACCGGCGACGGTGGGCCGCGCGAGGTGGGCGCATGCTGGGTCCACGAACACCAACGACGACGAAGGGACACGCCATGACCACCAACGACACGAACCCGAACAGCACCTCCGAAGACACCGAGGGCAACCACGGCCATTTCATCGCACCGGTTCCGGCGCCGGTCGAGGACGTCGAGGGCAACCACGGCCATTTCATCGCACCGGTGTCTGCGCCGGTCGAGGATGCCGAGGGCAACAGCTTCCGGGATGCCGCTCCGGCTGTCGAGGCCGAGACCGACGACGACACGGACGGCAACGGCCGCTGCCGCTAGAGCAAAGCGACCTTGCAAAATTCGCGGTCGGGGCCTCATGGTCCCGGCCGCTTTGCGTGTGCTCGGGCGACCCGCCGGGTCGCGGACGATCGGTAGCGTTCGGCGCGTGGCTGAGCTCATCACTGACGACTCCGTCCGCGTCGTCTACGACGTGTTCGACGACGATGCCGACTCGATCACACCCAACCGGCCCGCGGTGCTGCTGCACCATGGTTTCGGTGCCGACGCCAACATCAACTGGGTGCGCCCGGGCGTGCTCGACGCGCTCATCGACGACGGGCGTGTTGTGGTCACCCTCGACGCGCGCGGCCACGGTCGCTCCGACAAACCCGCAGACGCCACGCGCTACGGGCCGGTGCGCATGGCGCGTGACGTGTCGCAGCTCGCCGACCACCTTGGCCTCGACGGCTACGACATGGTGGGTTACTCGATGGGTGCCATCGTGGCCGCGACGGCCGCAACCGAGGATCGGCGCGTGCGGCGGCTCGTGCTCGGCGGCATCGGCGGGACGAGTGTGGATCCGGAGCTGCGCGCGGCGCGGCGCGAATCCATGAGCTCATTGGCCGAGCAGCTCGAGGCGGGCAACGACACCGCGATGGCGCAAGCGGCGGGCGGGCTCTTCCGTACGCTCGCGAGCGGCGACACGCAGGCCCATGCCGCCCTCGCAGCCGCGGCGCAGGCCCACGGCGACGCCGACGTGGTCGACGGCGGGGCGATCGTTGCGCCCACCCTTGTGCTCGTGGGCGAGGCCGACGTGCTCGCCGAACATCCCGAGGTGCTCGCGGCAGCGATCCCGGGCGCCACGCTCGTGATCGTTCCCGGCGACCACCTCGGCGCGCTCGCGCGCCCCGAGCTACGCCGCGCGCTCGTCGACTTCCTGCACGACTGACGTCGCGAACGCGGCGCGCTCGACGGCTACTGATTCGTGACGGATGCGACGCGAGTGGCGGTGAGATGCGCGGTCACCGCCGCGGACGAGCCGGTGGGTTCCGACACCTCAGGAGAGCACCACACGAGTGCGTGGCCGGTCTTGCCGACCGAAGAGTTGTAGTACACCGAACCTGTGAGCGGCACCTGGCCGAGCGTCGGCACGTTTGCCTCGTCGAGCTTGCCTTGGAAGGCGTTGTTGTAGTTGACGTCGAGCTGGCAGTAGAGGCCGAGGTTGCCATTCCCCAACGTCGACTGCAGCGTTCCCACGCTCGCGTCGAGCGTGAAGTAGCCGTCGGGGAGGGTGAGGTCGGCCAGGAGCACCTGGCCGCCGTCGCCGACGGTTGCCGAAGCCGAGGTTTGATACGCGGGGCCTTGGGTGCCAGTGCCAGCCGGGCCGACGAGCGACGTGCCGGTACCCCAGATCGTGTGACACGGCAGCGGGTTGCACGTGTGCGTTGCCGGCCCGAAGAGCGTGTGGTTCGACGTCTCGATGTAGAAGTTGCCGGCCACGCCGATCGTGGTCGCCGGCGCACCGGCGCCGCTCAACACCGTGTTGCCGGCCGGGCCGGCTGGGCCCGTCTGGTTCCACGAGATCTGCTTGGCCGGTGCGGTGCACGTGGGCGGCGCGGCGCCCACCTTGGTGAGCGTCCCGTTCGACAAGCACGCGTAATACACCGTGGTCGTGTTCGGAGTCGCGGCCGTGGCCGCGAGCACGCCACCGGTGGCTGCGGCACCGACGGCAGCAGCCGCGACGAGCGAGAGCAGCTTGTGGACCCTCATCATGCACTCCTAGAAACGGCCGCCGAGCGGCCTACTCGTTGTCGAGGCTCGACACCTGTGTGGCAGTGAAGTGCGCCGTGACCGAGGCCTGGTCGCCGCTGTCGTTCGACTGGTATGGACCGCACCACACCAGGGCGTAACCCGTACCGTGCGCGGGGCTGTAGAACACGGACCCCGAGAGCGTGACCTCGCCAGGGTTGGCGTTGTACTGGGTGTCGATCACGCCGTCGAGGCCGTTGTCGTAGTTGACCGAGAGGTCGCAATACATCCCGTTGGCGCCGAACGACGAGAACGTGCCGATCGTCGCGTTGAGGGTGAAGTAACCGTCGGGCAACGTCAGCTCGGCAATCACGGCGTACCCGTCGTCCGTGATGGTCTCGGTCCCAGAGGTCTGGTAGGCGGGGCCTTGGCCTGCCGCGCCCGCAGGTCCGACGAGCGACGTGCCGGTACCCCAGATGGTGTGACACGGCAACGGGTTGCACGTGTGGGTCGC
The DNA here is from genome assembly GCA_036501845.1 of Acidimicrobiia bacterium. Taxonomy (GTDB): domain Bacteria; phylum Actinomycetota; class Acidimicrobiia; order IMCC26256; family PALSA-610; genus JBBREP01. The sequence continues at coordinate 10,518 of DASXZO010000096.1, forward strand.
CGGCCCGAAGAGCTTGTGGTTCGACGTCTCGATGTAGAAGTTGCCGGCGACGCCGATCGTGGTCGACGGTGCACCGTTGCCGCTCAACACAGTGTTACCGGCCGGTCCTTGCGGGCCGGTCTGATTCCACGAGACCTGCTTGGCCGGCGCGGCGCACGTGGGCGCAGCAGTTCCGACTTTGCTCAGCGTTCCGTTCGACAAGCACGCGTAGTAGACGGTGCTCGACGGGGTGGTCGCCGCGGTCGCGGCCAGCACGCCGCCAGTGACCGCGGCACCGAAGGCCGCGGCCGCGACGAGCGAAAGCAGCTTGCGGATCTTCATGGTTCGCTCCTTGCGGGTTGCGCGGCGCTCGGCGCGCGCTGTTCGGCGAGCTTGGCGTCGGCGAGGCGCAACAGGGCCGGCACCGCGTCGCGGTCGATGTTCAGGCGGCGCGCGAGCTGGTCGGCCGTGGCGCCGGCAGCCTGCATCCGCAGCGCGGTCGCGTACGCGTCCGGGAGCGCGTCGTACGGGTCGTCACCGTCCACCGATCGACCGTACGCAACCTGCCGGTCGACGGCATCGGCAATCGTTGCCTATTCGGCGCGCTCGGATGCGCGTTGGCCGAGCGCGGCCGCGATCTGGCCCCGACTCGTGATGCCGAGCTTCGTGTAGACGGAGCGGAGGTGGGCGTGGACGGTGCGCACCGACACCACCAGCTCGGCGGCGATGTCGGCGTCGCGCCGGCCCGCGGCCGCGAGAGCGGCGATCTCGTACTCCCGTTCGGACAGCGCGCCAGCCGCGGGCGCCATACGCAAGGCGGGCGTGTCCACGCCGCGAAGCTGCGGTCGCAATGCCTCGAGCTCGGCGGCGCAGCGCTGCGCGAGCCGGCGATTGCCCTGCTCGCCGGCGCGGCGTGCAGCCGCGCCGAACGCCTCGGCGGCGTCGAGGATCAACCCGATCTCGACGAGCCGTGTCGCGGCGGTCACGAGCCCATCCATGTCGCGTGCGGCCTGGGCGCGCGCGACGGCCGCGAACGCGCCGGGAAGGGGAGCGTCGACGCGATCGATCATGGCCTCGAGGCCGTCGGCGGCTTCGCCCGGTGCGCCGTAGCGCGCCGCGTCGTGCCATGCCCAGAGCTCGAACAGCGCGAGCCCGTTGTCGCGGCAGTCGCGCGCGTGCTCCACGATGACGGTGCGCGCGTTCGTCGTGTGACCGCGCGCCGCGAGTCGAGCGGCGTCAGCGCGCGGCGCCGACACGAAGGGTGCCAGCACCGACGTCGGCGACGTCGTCGACTCGGCGAACGCCGCGTCGGCGCCATCGGCGTTGCCGAGCAGCGCATGGGCCACGGTGAGGGCGAGCAGCGATCCCGTGAGCGAGCCGCGATCGTCGACCCGTCGCACGGCAACTGCCTCTTCGAGATGGCTCACCGCACCGGCGGCGTCACCGCGCAGCAACGCCAGTGTGCCGAGCATGTCGATGAACCATGCGCGTGTGCGCCCGTAGGGATGGTCACCCGAGAGGTTGAGCGCGTCGAGTGCCAGCGCCTCGGCATCGCCGAGCTTGCCGCAGTGCACGAGTGCGTACCAGCGCAGCACGGTGACCCAGAGGAGCGCCTCGGGCCGGTCGGCGCTCAGCCGGTTCGCGCGCAGCCACATCTCGTGCGACATCGTCTCGACGGTCTCGAACCGCCCGGCGGTCATGTCGGCGTGCGCGGTGCCGAGCCAGGTGAGCAATTGCGCCGCGTCGTCGGCCGCAGCGAGGCCCGGTCCACTGGGCGCGTCGATGCGGTGGCGCGCGCTGTGCGGGTGCATCGCGACCTGCAGCGCCTCCAGCAGAGCTCGGGCCTGATCGTCGCGTACCGATGCAAGGGCCTCGTCGAGCACCGCGCGCGCCTCGTCGATGCGTCCGAAGCTCGTCGCAAGGTGCGCGGCGAGTAACTCGGCGACGGTCGCGCGCAACAGATCAGGCCCGTCTTCATGCACGAGCGCTTGCAACGCGACCAACGCCGCGTCGTCGTCGCCTCGGTCCATCAACGACTGCGCGGCGATCGCTCGTGCTTCGAGGCCGCCTCCGGAATCGGCCGCGGCCGTGGCCAGGCGTTCGGCGAGATCGGAATCACCAAGCGCGCGGGCCTCACGCGCGGCGGCGATCAGAGACTGGGCGTCGTGTGCCGTCCCGGCATTGAGCTGCCACACCGCGAGGCGAAAGTCGTCGCCGCGACGTCGGGCTGGGGAATTGCCCAATGCGTCGGCGAGGCTGGCGTACACACGGCGCGCCTGCAGCGCGCCGGCACGGAGTCGAATGGCCTCTCCGAACAAGGGATGGTTGAGCCGGATCACCGAACGCCGGCCGTCGACCGCCACGTCGACGAGGCCGGCGCGCTCGAGCGCTTCCACGGCCGCGCTCACCCCGAGCGCCTCCACCACGCCGAGCTCGATCGGCTCGGCGAACGTGACGTGTTGGAGTGCGTGCAGCTCGTCCGGCGCGAGCAGGCCGATACGGTCGTCGATGAGTTCGTCGAGACGTGCGGAGGCCACTGCGACACCTGACCAACGCCAGATCCCGTGATCCTCGTCGAGCCCGCCTTGGCGGGACAGCGCGGCGATCAGCTCGCGCAAGAACAACACGTTGCCCTCGCACTGCGCGAACAGGCGCCTTCCCGTCGCGTGCTCCAGCCGCCCGCCGAGCAACGTCTCGGCCAGCGCAACGGTTTCGGCGAGGCTCAGCGCCTGCAGCTCCACTCGTTCACCGTCGGTGTCCTTCCACAACCCGCGCACCGCGTCGTGCACCGGTTCGCTGGTCCGCACCGTGAGCATGCACGTGATGGCGTCGTCGCGCGCGAGCACTGCGATCACGTGCGCCGAAGACGGGTCGAGTAGATGTGCGTCGTCGACCACCAGCAATGTCGGGCCGGTTGCGCGCGACCGCACCGAGGCGATGACACGACTCGCCGCAGCCTCAGAACTCTCGTCGCCCGACGCGTCCCAGAGTCCCGCGCACGCGCCGAGGGGGATCTCACGTGCCGATGCCGTCGCGAGCACCGGTTCCACGCCCCAGCCTTCCTGGCGCGCCCGTTCGACGGCTTCGCGAACGAGGCGCGTCTTTCCCACTCCAGCGGCGCCGCCGATCACGACGGCCGCGGCGCCACGCCGGCGTGCGGCATCGATCAGATCGAGCTCGGCATCACGCCCGACGACTCCGTCGAAGGCTGAAATCGTCATCGCGGGCCGCAATGCAATCACCCGTAGGCTCGGGTCACAACGCGGTGGGCAAATTCGATCGGACCGCGTGAGGGGAGATCTCCGTTGTCTGACGACTCGCTGGAGAAGAAGCGCCGCGCCGCACAGGATCCGGGTCGGCCCGGTGATCGCTGCAACGCGCCGGTCGGAGCTTGGACACCCGTGGTCGATCACTCCCGCTGCGAGGCCAAGCGCGATTGCGTCGTGGTGTGCCCGAACGACGTCTTCGAGGTGCGTCGCATCGATGACGCCGACTTCGCCGCGCTCGGCATTCTGGCCAAGCTCCGGGTGTCGGCGCACCGCCGCCAGACCGCCTACACGCCACGCGCGGACGCGTGCCGTGCGTGCGGTCTGTGCGTGGTCACCTGCCCGGAGGAGGCCATCACGCTGGTGGCGCCCTCCGGGTGAGTTGCGACGGGTGACGACGTGACCCCCTCACGCCACAGCGCGGTCAGGGCGTGAGCACCACCTTGCCCGGGAGGTGCTTGGTCGACTTGTCCATGAATGCCGCGTGGGTGTCCGCCAGCGAATACACCGCGCTCACGTCGGGACGGATCGTGCCGTTGTCGACGAGCCGAGTGATCTCGCGGAGCTGTTTGCCGTTGGTGTCGCGCACGAAGTGCTCCACCCGGATGTCGCGGCGATCGGTCTGCAGCGGTTCGGTGATCGTCACGAGCGCGCCACCGGGCTTGACCAACGCAAGGGAACGCACGGCCACGTCGCCGCCGATGATGTCGTAGACGACGTCGACTGGCGCGACCTTCTTTTCCCAGCCGTCCTGCTCGATGTCGACGAACTCGTCGGCGCCGAGCGCGAGTACCGCATCACGCGCGTTCGCCCGGCCGGTGCCGATCACGCGCGCTCCGGCCCAACGAGCAATTTGCACGCCGACCGCGCCGACGCCACCGCGTGCGCCGAGGACCAGCACGGTCTGGCCCGACTCGAGATGTCCGTGGTCGAACAACGCCTGCCACGACGTGAGCGCGGCCTGCGGGATGGCAGCCGCTTCGACGAAGTCGACGGTGGTGGGCTTCGGCGCCAGGCTCCGGGCCTCGATCGCCACGTATTCGGCAGCCCAGCCGTCGCGGTATCCGTCGATCAGCCCGTACACCTCGTCACCCACCGACACGCCCGCGGTGCCCCAGCCCAGCGCGATCACCACACCCGATCCCTCATGCGCCGGGATCCGTCGACCGCGCGCGTGGCCGGCGCGATCGGTTGAGAGCGGCCATAGCAACTCGGTAGGCGTGAAGCCTGCGGCACGCACCTGCACCAGCGCATCGCCGATCGCGGGCTTCGGATCGGGAGCGTCTTCGTACACGAGGGCGTCGATGCCCTCGAAGCCTTCTGGGTCCTCGAAACGAACGGCCTTCATCGCGGCCTCCTTTCACACAGCCCTGATGTGTACCCATACGACAAACGCGTCAACGCGTAATCGACGGGTAGCAGCGTGAAAGGGCGGCTCCGAGGCCCCGGGCCTCAGTCGGCGGTGCGGCGCTTGAAGAGTCTCGTCGCCACGACGGTGCACACCGCAAGGATCGCCAACGACCATGCGATTGACGCCACGACCGGGTGCTGCATCGGCCACGCGTGGATCGTCTTCGACGGGTTGGGGTCGCCCCAGAGGTCGCGCACCGCCGCGGCGGCTGCGCTCACCGGGTTCCAAGCCGCGAGCGTGCCGAGCCACGCAGGCAGGTTGTTCGTCGGGACGAACACGTTCGACACGAACGCGAGCGGGAACAGGATGATCAGGCCGATCGACTGGGCCGACTCCGGGCCCTTCACCGCGAGGCCGATACACGCGCCGAACCAACTGAGCGCGTAGCCGAACAGCAGCGCGACGGCGAAGCCTGCGAGCAGACCGAGTGGGCCAGTGCTGGTACGCCAGCCCACGACGAGCCCGGCGAGGGCCACGAACACCGCGCACATCACGCTGGCGAGCAGGTCGGAGAAGGTGCGTCCGGCCACGATCGCAGAGCGGCGCATCGGGAGCGTGCGGAAGCGGTCGATGATGCCGGTGCTCATGTCGGTGCCCAGGCCCACGGCCGTGCCCATCGGCGCCGACGTGACGAGGTTCATCATCAGTAGACCGCCGACGGCGAAGTCGGTGTACGACCCGCCCCCGGGAAGCACCATTGCCGCGCCGAACAGTTGCGTGAACAAAAGCGTGAACAGGATCGGTTGCACTGTGACGTCGGAAAGCTGCGCCGGCTCGCGGCACACGTGGATGAGATTCCGACGGGTGAGCACCACGGCGTCACGCCACCAGTCGGACATGCGTGTGTGCGACTGCGTCGTCGACGCCGCAGTCGCCACAGTGTCGCGATCGAGTTCCTGAACGGCGGTCATGCTGCCTCTCCCGACGTGTCGGTGTGGTCCGTGGTCTCGTTGGTGCCGTCTTCCGCCGCATGGCCGGTGAGTTGGAAGAACACGTCGTCGAGCGACGCTCGATGCACGGCCACCTCGTCGACGCTCACGCCGATGGCGCCGAGTTGCGCGACGACGCGCGACGCCAGTCCGGGCTCGTCGTCGACGGCGAGCGAGAACGTGCACCCGTCGTCGGAGATTGTGGGCGCCCCGTTCGTGAGGCCGGCAAGCGCGTCGAAGGCGTCGACACGCGACGGCGGCGGCTGCGCGAGGCGCACGTCGAGTCGCTGGCGCCCGACATGGGTCTTGAGTTCGTCGGGCGTACCTTCGGCGATCACCCGGCCGTGGTCGATCACCACGATGCGGTGCGCGAGCTGATCGGCTTCTTCGAGGTACTGCGTGGTGAGCAGCACGGTGACGCCACTCGCGCGCAGCTCGCGGATCACCTCCCACATCGCGGCGCGGCTCGCGGGGTCGAGACCGGTGGTGGGCTCGTCGAGGAACAGGATCGGCGGGCGGGTGACGATGCTGGCGGCGAGATCGAGGCGTCGCCGCATGCCGCCCGAGTAACCCTTCACGACGCGATCGGCCGCATCGGCGAGGTTGAACTGCGCGAGCAACTCCTTGGCCCGGCTGATCGCGGCGCGGCGATCCATGCGGCTGAGCTCACCGATCATCACCAGGTTCTGGCGGCCCGTGAGCGCCACGTCGACGGTGGCGTCCTGCGCGGTCACGCCGATACGCCGCCGCACCTCGGCGGCCTCGGTGACCACGTCGTAGCCGGCCACCCGGGCCACACCCGAGTCGGGCTGCGACAGGGTGGTGAGGATGCGCAGGGCCGTCGACTTGCCCGCGCCGTTGGGGCCGAGCACGCCGAGAATCGAGCCCCGTTCGGCGTCGAGGTGGACGCCGGCGAGGGCCTGCGTGTCGCCGAAGCGCTTGGTGAGGCCACGGGCCTCGATGATGGTGTCGGTCATCGCAGCAGGTCCTTCGGTGGTGGCCTACACTCCCACTTACCGGTCGTACAGTAAGCTAGGTGCTTACCGGTCGTCAAGTAAGTATTTGTGAGGACATGGCCGACACCCGAGCGCCTCTGCGAGAGACCCGAAATACCCGAGCCGAGATCCTCGCGGTCGCGTCAGAGCTGTTCATCGACAAGGGCTACGACGCCACGTCGTTGCGCGAGATCGCCGAGCGCCTCGGGATCACCAAGGCCGCGCTCTACTACCACTTCCGCAGCAAAGACGACATCCTGCTCGCGCTGTTGGAGCCGATTGGATCGATCGTCACCGAGTTGGTCGAGCGGCTCGAAACCGCGGGCGACGTGCAGGGCTGGGCCGACACACTGTCGTGGTTGATCGACTCGATGGGCGCAAACGTTGCCTTTTTCCGGCTGCTCGAGCGCAACCGGCACTCGGCCCAGGCGGTGCACGACACCCTCCACGAGACACACGACCACCTCCAGATGCACGAGCGAGTGCAAAGCGCGGTCCACAACGCCGCCGCCGGACTCGGCGAAGAGATCCGCATGTTCGCGGCGCTCGGCGCGGTGACCGCGTTCGACGACTGGGCTCCGAAGCTGCTCACCGAGACGCCGCCCGAGGTTCTCCAGCACGAGCTGCGCGCGGTGGTGCGGGCGATTCTCGGAGTCTGACCCGCACACCGTCACCGCGGCGTCTCCTTACCTGCACGCGCCCATTTGGACCTACAACTTAGGTGAGGTTACCCTTAGTGCATGGCTCGAGCGAGTGGTGCATTTTCGAAGCGCGTGGTCGCGACGCTCGCGACCGCCGTGGTCGCGTCCTCGCTGTTGGCCGCGTGCGGGAGTAGTGGAGGCTCGAACAGCCTGACCGTGTACAACGGCCAGCACCCGCAACTCACCCAGGCGATCGTCGCGGCATTCGAGAAGCAGACCGGCATCCATGTGAACGTGCGCACCGACGACGGCATCGTGCTTGCCAACGAGATCCTGCAAGAGGGATCGCACACGCGAGCCGACGTGTACCTCACCGAGAACTCGCCCGAGCTGATGATGCTCACTCAGCGCGGCCTGCTGGCGAAGCTGCCCGCATCCGCGACGAGCCAGGTGCCGGCCAAGTACGACTCGCCCACGTCGAACTGGGTCGGTGTGGCGCTGCGCGTGTCGGCATTGGCCTACGCACCGTCGCGCATCTCGCACGCGCAGCTCCCCGCGAGCGTGATGGACCTCGCCCAACCACAGTGGAAGGGCAAGGTCGCGATCGCGCCCACCGACTCCGACTTCGTGCCGCTGGTCGGTGCCGTGATCGCGACGCACGGCGAATCGGCGGCGTTGAGCTGGCTGCGTGGCCTCAAGACGAACGCCTCGCTCTACCCGGACGACGAGTCGGTGGTGGCCGCGGTGGATCGCGGGCAAAAGGACGTGGGGATCATCAACCAGTACTACTGGTACCGCCTGCAGCTCGAGCAGGGCGCGGCCAAGACGCACAGTCGCCTCTACACGTTCCCGAACCAGGACGTTGGTAGCGTGGAGAACATCTCGGGTGCAGCGGTGCTCGCAGCGTCGCATCACCGCAGCAACGCCGATCGTTTCGTGGCGTTCCTGGTGTCGCCGACCGCGCAGCGAATCCTCGCCTCGGGCGACGACTTCGAGTACCCGACGCGCCCGGGCATCGCGGTGAACTCCGCCGAGCCGCCGCTGTCGCAATTGAATCCGGCAGTGGTGAATGTGGTGAGTCTCGGCAACGACCTCCCGGCCGCGAAGCTGTTGCAGCAGGCGGGATTGACCTGAGGTGACGGTCGCGGCCGGCCGGCGCCGCTTCCCTTGGGTGCTCACCGCGTCGAGCATTGCAATCGTCGCGGCGTTGCTCGCGCCGCTCGTGCTCGTGGTGGTGCAAGCTGCGCAGAGCGGCTGGTCGAACGTGTGGGAGGTGCTCGACCGCTCGTACGTGGCGACGCTGCTGTGGAACACGGTGCGCCTCGCCGCGGTCGTCACGCTGCTCGCCGCGATCATCGGCACCGGTGCCGCGTGGCTCACCGAACGCACCGCGCTTCCAGGCCGGCGGCTGTGGGCGGTGCTGCTCATCATCCCCGTAGTGATCCCCGACTTCGTGCTGTCGTGGAGCTGGTCGTCGGTGTTCGACGCGGTGCATGGATTCAACGGTGCAGTGCTGGTGATGACGTTGCACCTCTACCCGCTCATCTACCTGCCGATGGCGGGGGCGTTCCGCTCGGCCGACCCGGGCCAGGAAGAGGCGGCGCGCGGCCTTGGTCTGTCGCTCTGGCGCGTGTGGTGGCGGATCAGCGTGCGCCAAGCACGCGCCACGCTGCTCGGCGGTTGCCTGCTCGTATGCCTCGCGTTGCTCTCGTATTACGGCGCGTTCGAGAATCTCAGATACCAGACGTTCACCACCGCGATCTTCGGTGAGCTGCAAACGCAGTTTTCGCCGGGCGTGGCGTCGTCGATGTCGCTCGTGCTCGTCGCGATCTCCCTGTTCGTGCTCGGCGGCGAGGCCGTGTTCCGCGAGCGCGGTCGTGTGGATCGCACGGGCCCGTTGGCGCAGCGCGCGCTCATGCCGATACCACTGAGCGGGTTCCGCAAGGCGCTCGCGCTTGCAGGCATCGTCGCGCTCGTGGCGCTCGCGCTCGGTTTCCCGATCGGCATCGTGGGCTACTGGATGGTGGTGGGACAGTCGTCGGGGCTTCCGGCCGCAGTGTCGCTCGGCTCGGCCGTCGGCTACACGGTTGCGTACAGCGCGCTTGCCGCCGCGCTCGCGACCGCGCTGGCGTTGCCGGTCGCGATGCTCGCAGCACGCCATCGCCGTCGCTGGGCGGCCGCGCTCGAACGCTCCACGTTCGTGGTGCAAGCGATTCCCGGTGTGGTGGTGGGGCTCGCGCTCGTGTTCCTCACCAGTCGCTACTTGTTCTCGCTGTATCAGAGCCCGGAGCTGCTCGTTGCCGCGTACGCGCTGATGTTCTTCCCGCTCGCGCTGGTGGCGATGACGGCGTCGGTGTTGCGGGCATCGCCGCGCCTCGAAGAGATCGGCCGCTCGCTCGGCAAAGGCCCGGTTGCCGTGCGGCTCCGCGTCACGCTGCCCTTGCTCGGCCCGGGGCTCGCGGCGGCGTTCTGCTTCGTGTTCCTGTCGGCGGCCACCGAGCTCACCGCCACACTGCTGCTCGTGCCCACCGGTGTGCAGACCCTCGCCACCCAGTTCTGGGCGTACGCCGAAGAAGGCGTGTCGTTTGGCGCGGCCGCTCCCTACGCGGCCACGATGATCGCGTTGTCGGCCGTTCCCGCATACTTGCTCAGCCGTTGGTACGACCATCGCTTCCGCGGCGACCCGAGCGGACGGTCAGCACTCGAAGCCTTGACGTGAGCACGATCACCTGCCGGCAGATCACGAAGTCGTTCGGCGACACGCGCGTGCTCGACGACCTCGACCTCGATGTGCCCGACGGTGCCGTCGTCACGTTGCTCGGTGAGTCGGGGAGCGGCAAGACCACGCTGCTGCGTTTGATCGCCGGTTTCGAACGGCCCGACACCGGCACCATCGCGATCGACGGCGAAGTCGTCGACGCGCCACAGCGGTTCGTGCCCCCCGAACGCCGCCGCGTCGGTTTCGTGGCCCAGGAAGGCAACCTGTTCCCGCACCTCACGGTCGCTCGCAACATCGCGTTCGGATTGCCGCGAGCGGATCGAGCCTCGGGCCGGAACTCGGGTCGTGTCGACGAGATGCTGCAACTCGTGGGGCTCGACGGGCTCGGCAAGCGCTACCCGCACGAGCTCTCGGGTGGCCAGCAGCAACGCATCGCACTCGCTCGTGCGCTCGCGCCGCGCCCGCGCCTCGTGCTGCTCGACGAACCGTTCTCGTCGCTCGACGCCGGCCTCCGAGCGTCGCTGCGGCGCGACGTGATGGAGATCCTGCGCGCCCGGCGCGCCACCACTGTGTTCGTCACGCACGATCAGTCCGAGGCGCTGTCGGTCGCCGACTTGGTGGGACTCATCGACCACGGCCGCATCCGCCAGTTCGCCGCGCCCGACGCGCTCTACGACCGTCCTCGCGATCCGGCGGTCGCTCAGTTCCTCGGCGAGGCCAACATCATGCCGGGCGCCGCAGCCGACGGCGATGTCGACACCGTGCTCGGTCGCTTGCACCTCTCCGACGAAGATCGCGCGCAGCGCGGGCCGGTCGCCGTGCTCGTGCGCCCGGAACAGTTGCGAATCGTGGCCGAAGCAGCGACGGACGGCGGGCGCACGTTCGTCGGCACGTCGGGCACGGTGGCGCATCGTGAGTACTACGGGCACGACAGTGTGGTGCTCGTGCGACTCGACGGCTCCGACGTGACGATGCGCGTGCGCTGCCCGGGCGCGGCCCGCTTGGCGTTGGGTGATCGCGTGGCGCTCGCCGTGGATGGTGACGTCATCGCCTGGCCGGCCGGCGAAGCCGGCTGAGTTTTTCCGACGGTGGGCGCGTCTCATCCGCCTCGGCCCTGTACAACTCCAGTTCTGCGTACGTCCTCGAGCCGGGCAATCGCCGAGGATGAGGGTCCGGCGCGTGGCGAACTCGTACGCTGCGCGCACAGCATGCGGAGGGCGGCGAGTGCCAACAGCGCACGACGGTGCCCAGTGGGATGTCGAGCGGGATGTCGAGCGGGTCGAGCGCGTCGGGCTCTCGTGGCCCGGCAAAACGGCTGCGGCGCGTGCCGCACACACGAGCGCGGCCGCGACGCTGATCCCCGCACCCGACGCATCTCTGGACTGGAACACCACGGGCCACACGATCATCGAGGGTGACAACCTCGACGTGCTGAAAGCGCTCCGGCCCGGGCTCGACGAAACCGTGAAGCTGATCTACATCGACCCGCCCTACAACACGGGGCGCGACGTGCTCTATCCCGATCGTTTCGACCACGCGGCCTGGCTGTCGATGATGTATCCCCGCCTCACCCTCGCGCGCGAGCTGCTGCGGCCCGATGGCTTCATCTGCGTGTCGATCGGCAACGAGGAGCTCGCGCACTTGCGGCTGCTCCTCGACGAGATCTTCGGCGAGGAGAACTTCGTAGCCCTCATGGTCCGGCGCGCGATGCACACGGTGCGCAACTCGAGCAAGGACTTCAACCACCACGCCGACTACGTGCTGATGTACGCGCGCGACAAGGCGTCGTACGAGGGCGACAGGCGGCGCTACTTGCGCGAGGCATTCGACAAGCGCTCGAAGTACACCAAGGACGACGGCGACGGTCGGGGCCCGTACAAGCTCGACCCCATCTGCGCGCGCAACTACAACCGCCCCTATCGCTTCGTGTTCGGCAACGGCGTGGAGTGGGAGGCGCCCCAGGGCTCGTACCCGCGTTACAGCGAGGCGACGTTGCGGCGCATGGACGGCGAGGGCCGCATCGGGTTCGGCGGCAAGAACCCGATGGCCAAGCGATACCTCGCCGACGTGCAGGAAGGCCGCCCACCCGACACGATCCTCGATGCCAATAAGGTGGGATTCAACCGTGACGGCACCCGCGAGCTACGTGCCGCGCTCGGCGAGGACAAGGCGTTCCCGCAACCAAAGCCGGTCGCGCTCGTGCGATACCTGATCGATCTCGTGTGTGATCGCGACTCGCTCGTGCTCGACTTCTTCGCGGGGAGCGGCACCACCGGCGAGGCGGTCGTACGCGCCAACGTCGCCGACGGCGGCACGCGCCGATACGTGCTGGTGCAGATCGCCGAGCCGTTCCCGTCGTCCACACGCTTCGCGACGATCGCCGACCTCACGCGGGCGCGCATGCGCGGCGTGCGCGACCTACTGCGGGCCGAGGGAGTGGACGTCGACTGCGGCTTCCGTGCCATGGTGTCGCAGTGACGGCGACACCTCCCAGTTCACCTGTTCTGCCTGCTCCCCCCGACGGGGCGGCGATCGCCGGTGAGGGCTACATCGTGCACGGCCTGCGCGTCTCGTACTTCACCCGCAAGGTCACCGGTTACCTCGATCACAAGCGCCAACCGTGGTGGTTGCGCCCGAGCCTCGGCATCAACCGCGACGCGCGTGTGCTCGGCTGGAACGGCGGCATCCCGGTGGTCACCACACCCGATGGCGAGATGATCTGGGACTCCACATCGATCATCGTGCACCTCGAGACCGTGCTACGCGAGCACGCGGTGCAGCCGGCCGATCCGGCGCTGCGGTTCCTCGATTTCTTGCTCGACGACTTCTCCGACGAGTGGTTCTACCGCCACGCCGTGGGCGCCCGTTGGTTGTACGACGAGAATGTGGTGGCCGGCAGCCTCGACATCGCACGCGAGGCGTTGCACGAGACCGGCGCAGGGCTCGACCAAACGCGCGCGTTTGCGACCGACGCGATGACCGGGTGCCTCGTGCGCCTGGGCACCACACCCGAAAACATCGAAGCGTGGGTGCTCGATTCGTTGAAGCCGTGGCAGCGAGCGTTCGGCGCGCACGCGCAGGAGCACGGCTACCTGCTCGGCGCGCGCCCGTCGCTTGCCGACTTCGCGTTCTTCGGCGGCAACGCCGCGCACTTCGTGAACGATCCCGTGTGCGTTCGCTGGTCGGAGGAGTCGCCAGGCGTGCTGCAGCACACCAACGCGTTGCTCACCGCGCGCGAGCAACACGATGGTGACTGGTTCGACGTCGACGCGCTCCCCGAGTCGTTGTTCGCGGTGCTCGCCGAGGCGGGCCGCCACTACTTGCCTTGGGTCGCGCGGGCAACCATCGACGGCGAGGCGGTGGTGGAGTTCGAGAGCGGCGCGCACGCGCGCATCGCCACGACCAACTTCCTCACCACCGCCCGCGGCGTCATGCTCGCCCGCTATGTCGACGCGCGCTCGGCGTCGCTCGACGCGATCCTCGAACGGGCCGGCATCCTGCGGTGGTACGCCGACTACGTGGACCAAGCGACATCGGTGCCCGATCCGCAACCTGTGCCCCGCCCCTCCGACAATCGTCCGTACCCCGCGGGACCAGGCGGCGGCTGATCACCGACTTCGGCCCTGGGTATAAGCATTGGGCGTGGTTGGTGATCTGTTGCTCGAGCGGCCGCTGACGGTCGCGGTCACCGGCCCTACCGGAACGTTTGGCTTCGGGCTCATGCCGCTGCTCGAAGCCGACGATCGCATCAGACGCGTCATCGGCATCGCGCGCCGCCCCTTCGACCCGGTCGAGCACGGCTGGACGAAGATGGAGTACCGGCGCGGTGACGTGCGTGACGCCGCTGCACTCGACGCCGCGCTCGACGGTGCCGACGTGGTGGTGCACCTCGCGTTCCTCATCACCGGGAACGCGTCGAGCGACACGATCCGGTCGATCAACGTCGACGGCACGCTGAACACCTTCGACGCGGCCGCGCGCACGGCCACCGTGCAGCGATTCGTGTACGCGTCGTCGGTGGCGGCGTACGGATTCCACCGCGACAACCCGGCGCGCATCAGCGAGGATTGGCCCACACGCCCGGCGCGGCGCCTGTTCTACGCACGTGAGAAGGCCGAGATCGAGCAGCTCCTCGCCGAAGCGTCGGCGCGGCATCCCGACGTCGGCCTGTATGTGCTGCGGCCACCGATCGTGCTCGGGCCCCACGCTGTCGGCGCCAAGCGTGTGGTGCCGGCGCCGCTCGATCGCATCGGTGCGGCGCTCGGACGCGCCGCGTTGCGGTTGCCACTCCCGCTGCCCGTCCCCGTGCCGGATCTGCCGCTGCAACTCATCCACGAACGCGATGTGGGTCAGGCGTTCCTGCAGTGCATCGTGGGTGCCGGACCACCCGGTGCGTACAACATCGCCGGGTCGGGGGTGGTGACGCCGCTCGACGCGGCGCGCGAGATCGGTCTCATGCCGGTGCGCGTGCCGTACGCGCTCGTGCGCACGGCTGCACGCGCGGTCGCGGCGATTCCGCTTCCTCTGCCGCAGGTGGGTTGGGTCGAGGTCGCGGCCCAACCGGCTGTGGTCGACACCGCGAAGGCCGAACGTGAACTCGGCTGGACCCCGCGCTACAGCGCGCTCGACTCACTCCGCGCCACCCTCGCCAGCGTCCGTGGTCCCATCAACTCCGGGTTTTCCCGGAGTTGATGGGACCACGGACGGCTACGACGGCGGGCGGCGCATCGCCTGCGCCTGCTGCACGAAGTTGCCCTTTTCCCGCAGCAGCATCTCCTGGGCGAGGGTGGCGCCCAGTCGGCCGTCGCGGTCTCGGATCGCGCCCTGGTACACGCCGCGGCTGCCGCCGGCCTTGATCGGCCACACCCGCAGCTGTACCCACTCGTCGACACGGATCGGCGCCTGGAACCACACGGCATGGTCGATGCTCGGCCCGCCGATGGGCAGTCCCTCCACGTGCACCTGCCCGAATCCCGATCCGAGGTCGGAGATGTAGGTGAGTGCCGCGGCCTGTGAGAGCCGGTCGTCGGGGAGGCGGTGCGCGCTGCGCAGCCAGAGCGCGGTGGGAAAGGTGGGCACGCCGTCCTGGATGAGCGGCTGCGGCGCACGGATGTCGAGCAGGAAGTTGCGGCCCTCCACCATGTCGTCGAGGTCGGTGAGCTCGTCGGGCACGGCGTCGTACTCGGCCCCTGGCTCGTCCACGTGGAACGACGCGAGCATCGAGAAGATCACCTCGCCCTCCTGGATCGCGGCGACGTGGCGCGACGAGAACGAATGGCCGTCGCGATCGCGATCGACGGCAAGGAGCACGGCGCGGTCGGGACGGCCGGGCCGCAGGAAGTAGCCGTGCAGCGAGTGCGGATGACGGTCGGGCTCGATCGTGCGCCCGGCTGCCATCAATGCCTGCGCTGCGATCTGCCCACCGAACAGCGACGCGCGCAGCTCCGCGTTGGTGCCGTGGATGCCGCGGAACAGATCACGATCGAGGCGCTCGATGTCGAGGACGGTGCCCAGCTCTTCAGCGATCGCGTAGGAATGCGGCGGTTCGTTGCTCACCGGATGATCCTGCCATGACGGGGCCGAGCCCGCCGGTTCGGCGGACGAGTCGACCCGGCCGTTACCGTGTCGCCCGTGCACCGGCTGGGATTCCTCTCGCTTCTGATCGTTCCTGCACTCGCACTGGGCGCATGCAGCAGCTCGTCGTCGAAGCAAGGAGCTGCGACAACCACCACCAAGACTGTGGCTCCGGTCGCGCCGCTGCGCGTATTGGTGACCAACGACGACGGTGTGCATGCGCCGGGCATCGACGCGCTCGTGCAGGCCCTACGCGCTCTGCCTCAGATCACGATCACCGTCGTGGCACCGGCTGTGAACCAGAGCGGCACCGGGGGCAAGACCACCAAGGGCACGCTGACGCATTCGGCGACCGCGACGGCGAGCAACTATCCGGCCATCGCAGTGCGCGGCTATCCGGCCGACACGATCGTGTGGGCGATCGACGACCACGGCGTCGCGCAACGGCCCGACGTGGTGCTGTCGGGCGTGAACAACGGCCAGAACATCGGACCGTTCATCAAGATCTCGGGCACCGTGGGCGCGGCTCGGGCTGCTGCGGCGCGCGGGATTCCGGCATTGGCCATCAGCGCGGGTGTGGGAGCGCCCACGAACTTCGCCGCCGGCGCGCACCAAGCGATCGTGTGGCTCGACGCGCATCGCGCCGCGCTTGCCGCGCACACTGTGCACGCTTCGGTCACCAACATCAACGTGCCCACGTGTGCGCACGGGTCGACACGCGCGCTCGTGGTGGTACCCGTCGCGCCGCCCGGCGTGAACGCAGGCGTGCCGGTCAACTGCGTGTCGCCCGCGCCGAGGCCGGCGAACGACGTCGACGGCTTCGAGCACGGCTACATCGTCGAGACCGACGACCTCCCGTAAGTATTTGCCTCGCCTGCGCTCGGCGGCGAGCTCCGCTGCGCACGCATCTCGCTCATTCGGTCGCTCTCCAGCAGCTCCTGCGCTGCTCCGGTCGCCGCGCCGCGAACGAGTCTTACTGACGCTGGTCCGCCAGGTCACCTGGACGCGGAATCCAACCTCGTTGGCGAGAACGGCTTGACGTCAAGGGCGGTGTCGGCGCCGGCGATGAGGTCGGCCACGAGCCGTCCGGTGACCGGCCCGAGCAGCAGCCCGTTGGCGCCGTGCCCGGTGGCCACGTACGCACCAGCCGCGCCTTCGAGTGCGCCGATGATCGGGAGGTCGTCGTCGCTCACCGGCCGCAAGCCCACGCGCACCTCGAGCAAGGTCGCATCGGCCAACCCCGGGCTCACGCGCAAACCTTCCGAGAACAGTTGACGCAGCCCACCGGCGGTGGGGCGGGCGTCGAAGCCGACATCCTCGACGGTTGCGCCGAGCGCGACGCGATGATCGGCCCACGGCACCACATAGTGACTGAGGATCGGTTGGAGCACCGGCCACGCCGACGTGTCGGCCGCGAGCCCGAGGTGCACGATCTGGCCCCGGAGTGGCCGAATACCCACGCGCAGGCCGAAGCTCGCCGCCATCTCCGGCGTCCACGCGCCGCCCGCGATCACCACGTGGTCGCAGGGGATGCGTGCTCCCGCGGTGAACACCGTTCGTACCCGGTCACCCTTGACCTCGATGCTCACGGCGGTGTCGTGACGGCGTTCGATGCCGAGACGGCCGCCCACATGGTCGATCGCGGCGGTCATCGAACGGCCGTCCACACGCGCGCCGCGAGGATTGAAGAGCGCGTTGCGAATTTCCCCGAGCGGCGGGAACAGCTCGCGCGCCTCGTCGGGGGTGACGTGCTGCAGGAGGTCGGGATGGCGAGCGAGCGCCTGCGCCACGTTGGCGGCGTAGTACTCGTCGTCGTACTCGCGGAACGCGATCCGCAAAGCGCCGCACACGTCGTAGCGCGTGTCGGGCGCGCCAGCGTCAGTGAGTTGCGCGATCAGCGTGCGGTAGTGCTCGCCGGCGAGTTCGGCGAGCGCCACGAATGGCGGCGCGCCACCCATCGTCTCGGGTGAGAGGATTCCGGCGCCGGCGTCGGTGGCCCGCCCCTCGTCATGGCGGTCGACCACCACGACGCGCCGGCCGTCCTGCGCGAGCTCATAGGCACACGCAGTACCCACGAGGCCGCCACCGATGACGACCACATCCGGGCTGCGCGCGGGCACGGGCGCGCACGGTACTTCAAGCTCGCGTCGTCAGCGACGAGCGAACAGTTGTGGCCTCACTTCGTCGGGCATGAACGTGGCCGGAAGCTCGACGTTGTCCGACACTCTGCGTACGCGATAGCCGTCGCCTTCCACGCCAGTCACCTCGAAGCCGTTCGACCACGAGCTGATGAAATGGTTGCGCACCTCCACACGCGTACCGCGCCCGAGTTGGAGCCGGGCTGATTCGATCTGTCCGAGCTCCGTTCGCGTTGGCTCAGTAACCCGTTCCATCGCAATCTCCGCTCCTTCGATCTTGCGCTGCCGCGTCCAGCCGGTGTGACCAGTGGATGTGGTCGTTCTACCTCTCGGTCGCCGCCGTTCAGTATCGGCTCCTGGATGATCTCTAAGCGATCAACTCAGCCGCGTTGCAGAGTGTTCACCGCATTGTCGACAGCGCGTTGCACAGCGTGGCAGGCTCCCGCGTTCGTGACCGAGCTCACTCTCGACGCCGACGTGATCGTCGCCACCGCAGCCGAGGCGGCGGGCACCGACGACTTCGGTGCCGCGACCTGGAGGGAAGGACTCGAGCGGCTCGTCGATTCGCTGAAGCGCGACGGGCAGCTCAACGAGCTCGGTGCTCAGATCGCGGCCGGCGAGCTCGTCGGCTACCTCGTGACGCGCACCGGCATTGCGCGCTACCGCGCCGAACACCCTGAGATCGCGGCGCGCGACGTGGTGCCGCCGATCGTGATCGTCGGCCAGGCGCGCACCGGCACCACGATGCTGCACGACTTGCTCGCGCAGGACCGGGCGACGCGCGTGCCGCTCACCTGGGAGGTCGACAAGCCGGTCCCGCCACCCGAGACGGCCACGTACGACACCGACCCGCGCATCGACGAGGTGGAAGCCACGCTCGCGGGCACCGACTTGTTGATCCCGGGCTTTCGCGCCATGCACCCGCTCGGACCGCGGCTGGCGCAGGAGTGTGTGCGGATCACCGCGGCCGAGTTCGCGAGCCTGATCTTCCCGACGCAGTACCGCGTGCCCACCTACGCGATGTGGTTGCAGTACCAGGCTGACCTTGCGCCGGCATACCGGTGGCACCGCATGTACCTGCAGCATCTGCAGGCGCGCCATCCCGGTGAGCGCTGGCTGCTGAAGTCGCCGGCGCACATCTGGCACATGCAGGCGCTCCTCGGCGAGTACCCCGACGCGCTGCTCGTGCAGACGCACCGCGATCCACTGCGCATCATCGCCTCGGTGTCGTCGCTGCAGGCGACGCTGCGGCGGCTGGCCGCCGACGCGCCCGACATCGCCGACATCGCGCACGAGTGGGCTCCCTACATCATCGAGGGCTTGAACCGCTCGATGGGAGCCCGGCTCGACGGCACCGTCGCGCCCGATCGGGTCGTCGACGTGCAGTTCCGGGAGTTCGTTGCCGATCCCTTCGCTGTGGTCGGCCGTGTCTACGACCGCTTCGGGCTGGCCTTCGATGCCGAGACCGAGGGCCGCATGCGGTCGTTCTATGCCGACGCGCCCCACGAAGGGCCCGGCGCCCACCACTACACGTTCGCCGACACGGGTCTCGACGAGGCCGAATGGCGCGAGCGCTCCCGGCCCTACCAGGAGTTCTTCGGCGTCGAGTCGGAACCGCTCGACGGGTAGGTGGCGCGGGAACATCCTCGTGCGCCGTATTGTTGCACGTGCAAGTAATGGAGCCGGGCATCGTGCCGGAACGACGACCTCGAGGAGGAGCCCGATGACTGCCGCAGTCCAGCGACTCAACCATGCAGTCCTCTATGTGAGCGACGTCGACCGTTCCGTCGCCTTCTACCGCGACGTACTGGGGTTCGACGTGGCCGCGCACCTCGGCAATGCCGCGTTCATGCGCGCGCACGGCTCGGCGAACGACCACGACCTCGGGCTCTTCGGCATCGGTCCGAACCCCACCGCTCCGCCGCGCCGCGCCACTGGGCTCTACCACCTTGCCTGGCAGGTCGACACGATCAACGAGCTCGCCGAGCTGCGGAGTGGCCTGCTCGAGGCCGGCTCGCTCGTGGGCGAATCCGATCACGGCGTGTCGAAGTCGTTGTACGCCGTCGATCCCGACGGCATCGAGTTCGAAGTGATGTGGGCCGTCCCCGTGGCCGACTGGCCGAACGCGCCGAGCACCGAGCGACTCGACCTCGACGCCGCGCTCGCGCGCTACGCCGGCGTCTCCACCCTGCACGCCACCACCGCCCACTGACTCCGTCCCTTTTTGCCTATGCGTCGTTTGACTT
>DASXZO010000097.1:0-5972 GCA_036501845.1 Acidimicrobiia bacterium
GACTTCGATAATCGAAGTCAAACGACGCACGGGTGTTAGGCGCGGCGTAGGCCTTCGGGGCGGTTCACGAAGGTGCGGCGGGCATCGTCCCACCACCATCCGCCGGCCACGCCGGTGCCCCCGTCGGTGTTCACCACCGCACCGGTCACGAAACGGAACTGATCCGACGCGAGCGCCACGATCACGTCGGCCTGGTCGTCGGGCGTGCCAGGACGGCCCACTGGTGCCCACCACGACCAGCGCGGATCGCGCTGGTCTTCTTCGTCGTACACGACCTGGCCGGTGTTGGTGATGTCGGGCGCGATGCCCACGAAGCGCACACCCTTGCGGCCGTAGGCCGCGGCCATCGACGCGGTGAAGTGGTTCAGCGCGGCCTTGGCCGACGCGTACACCGGGTCGGGCGGGTAGGCGCGCACGCCTTCGATCGACGACACGTTCACCACCACGCCATTGCCGCGCTCGAGCATGTTCGGCAGCAGTGCGCGCGTCACGAGGAACACGTGGCGCAGGTTGACTGCGAACAGATCGTCCCAGTGTTCGGGCTCCGACAGGTGGAACGGGAGTACGCGCAACCAGTGGCCGGCGTTGTTGACCAGCACGTCGACGCGCCCGAGCGCGTCGAGCACCACGGATGCCATCGCGGTCACGGCGTGCGCGTCAGTGACGTCGGTGTGATGGGCAGTGGCGAGCTCGCCGATCGACGCCGCGACTTCGGCCGCGCCGTCGGCGTTCACGTCGACGACTGCGACGCGCGCACCCTGAGCTGCGAAGGCGCGACTGGTCGCAGCTCCGATGCCACTCGCACCGCCGGTGACCACCACCACTCGGCCGTCGAACCATCCCGAAGCCGAGCTCATGGTGCCGAATCCTTTGTGCGTGCCGCGTGGCGTTCGCGCGCAGTCTCGATCGCGCCGAACGAGTCGATCGGGCTGTGGAGGCGCAGGCCGCCGTCGACGGCGATCGACTCGCCGGTGACCCAGTCGAGCTGATGCAGCGCGAGCGCGGCGCGCGCCACGTCGTGCGCCGCGCCGATACCGCCGAGCGGTGTGCGATCGGACACCGCGTCGATCCAGCCGGGGATGCGCGCCGCGCCACCGAGCATCGGCGTGTCGGTCACACCCGGTGCGATCGCGTTCACCCGGATGCCGTAGCGACCCCACTCGCTGGCCGCAACCTTCACGAGCATGTCCACTGCGGCCTTCGACGCGCAGTACGGACCCATGCCTCGATCGGAGAGTCGCGCGCTGATGCTCGAGAAGGCCACGAGCGAACCGGCCAACTCGTGCTCTACGAGCGCGCGGGCCGCGGCGCGCAGCACCAGCCATGTGCCGATGACGTTCACGCCGAAGAGGTGGTTCCAGTCGGCAGGGTCGACGTCGAGCAGTGGCGTGGCCCCGCCGCCGATCGCCGCGCACGTGGTGACCACGGTGGGTACGCCGTAGGCAGCAACCGTCTGCGCAAGTGCGCGGTCGACGGCCGCCGCGTCGCTCACGTCGCATTCGATGTCGGCGCCCGTCGCCACGTCCCACGCGACGGTGGTGACGCCGCAGTCGCGGAGCAGTGCAACCAACTCCGCGCCCATACCCGACGCGCCTCCGGTGACCACGGCGACCCGATCGTCCATCTCCACGGGACGCGGAATGTAGTGCTCGCCGCCGTCAGTCGACGCGGGTGACGAGCGAGACGTCGCGTTCTTCGGCTGCGCCACCGGGCCGTCCGTACCACCACGCGTGGCGGATCTGACCGGGCTCAGGCATCGACACGACCACCTTCATCGGGAACGGTTCGCTGCCGCCGCCTACCTCGAACGTGCCCGGTTCGGTCTCGCGCAACACCGCCACCGTCGACGCGTGCGGGTGGCCGATCACCATCACCGTGCCGCCGCCGTGGGTGCGCGCCAGCATCGTGTGCTCCACGTGACCGCGCACGTTGTCGGGATGCGCCGGGTTCAACACTTCGTAGTCGAGCGTCACCCCGGAACCGCCGGGTAGCGGAGCGACGACGATGCGGGCCGCGCCCCGAAACTCGGTTCCGGCCACCTCGTCGATGCCCAGGTACAGCCCAGGATTGGCCAGCAGGTCGTCCACAATCGTCATGAACGCGACGCTACGCGCCCCGTTGTTGTTCGCAGCGGCCACATACGTCACTGCAGTGTCCACGAGGCGTGGTCGCGGGCGCACATCCTCGGTATTGTCCGGTGGGCAAGGGCGGGTCGGAGTTCGGGGAGCGATGCAGGGGCGGCGGGCGCGCGCACTTGGGGCGGCACGAGCGTCGCGCCGTCGCGCCCGGGTGCGGGTGGTGGCCCTCACGCTGGCGGGCGCACTCGTCGCGATGTTCGTGGCCGAGTTGTCGCCGGCCGACGCCACGGCTCGCACCTCACCTCTCGCCGCGACGACGACCACCCGCAAGGCGACCACGACCACCACGACCAAGCCGACGACCACCACCACGCGTAAGGCCACCACGACCACCACGACCAAACCGGCGACGACGACCACCACCACGACCGTGCCGCCGCCGCCACCCGCTGCTGCGCAACCCGGGGTCCGCGCGTCGTTCGCAGCCAAGGCGCTGCTCACGAACCCGCAGGTGATGGGCGGCCAGATCGTCCTCGAATGGTCACAGATCGAGCCGAGCATGGGCGTGTTCTGCTGGGACAACCCGCGCACGTCGGCCACCGTGGGTTGCGGCACGAAGAAGGCCGATGCGGCACGCGGGCTCGACGCGCAACTCGCGTACTACAAGCAGATCGGCAAAGAGGCCACTGTGCAGGTGAACTCGTCGCAGAAGCCCGCGTGGATGTACGCCAAGGGCAGCGGCGTGGAGAAGTGCGGCATGTTCCGCGTGCCGCAAGGCACCGGCAGCGTCTCCTACGACGTCCCGATGTATTGGAACGCGAACGGCACGCTGAACCAGAAGTACTTCACGATGATGTCCACGATGCTCACGTCGTTCGCCAAGGCGATCAGCGCGTCGCCGAGCGTGTCGGTGGTGTCGGGCGTGCGCGCGTCGCCGAACCTTGTTGGCACCGAGTTCCGAGCGGCTGCGGGTGGCAACATCAAATACAGCAAACCGAAGTGCTCGGCCCAGAGCGCGTGGAAAGCCACGATCGGCGCGGCGGCCTACGCCGACGTGATGCAGCTCAACTACACCGTGCTCGAGCAAGCAGGTATTCGGCCGATCCTGCGCGAGGGCGCGTTCACGAACCTGGGCGCGTCGAACCTCGACCCCACGAAGTATCTCGAGGCGATGCCGGGCACGATCCAACCCTGGTACTTCGCAACCTCGTCGAACCCCGACGTCATGACCGAGGCGAAGGACCCCTTCGACTACGCGTGGGCGCGCACCGGGCTGGCGATCGCCTACGACGAGGTCGTGTGGTCGTCGAACGTGTTCAACAACCCCGTGTCGTGGAACTACTGGAACGTGCTGATGAACCTCGACCGGGGCACGTCGTACATCGCCGAGTTCGGAACCGACGTCGCAACATCGCAGAAGAATCCCGAGTACGCCGCTGCGTTCGACTTCGGCAACACCTACGCCGGCTACAACACGCCGAGCGGCGCGAGCGTGTCGCCGGGGGCATGGATCGCTTTCGCGCCGAACCCGGGGGAGATCGCCACCGCACCCACCCGCTCGCTCACGAACGGCGACCTGAGCATGTTCATGTCGGAGGACGCCACCGACGGCTCGGTGGAGCGCGACTCGCTCGGCACGGTCACCGGCCACTGCGCCTACGACGCCACGAACAACGTGTGCGCGGGGGTGAACATGATCGGCTCGCCACTACAGCGGTTCGGTCGCTGGGCGCGTGAGACGAACTTGCCCGATTCGCCGTCGCTGCTCGTGAACCTCGACGACACCTTCAAGGCGTCGTTGCCCACCGACGGCGACGTCGAGGCCTATGTGACCTACCTCGACTGCGGCGGCGGCAGCTGGACGCTCGACTGGGGTGGCGGTTCGTCGGATCCGGTCACCACCGGCGGTAGCGCCGATTGCTCGAGCTCCGCCGACCAGTGGGTGACCGCAGGCCCGATCGACGTTCCCGTTGCCGACATCACGCGCACCGTGAACGGTGCCGACGACTTCGGGCTCACGAGCTCGGGCGGCAACGTGATCTTCCACATGCTCGAAGTGCGGCGGGCACCGACTCCGTAGTTCTCGTAGCTTTCGGCTGTGGTCGTTGCGCCGGCGGTTCGCTATGTCACCGACTTCCACGACAGCGCTCGCTGGGACGGGTTCGAGTTCCGCGCCGACGACATCATCATCAGCACGCCCGCGAAGTGCGGCACCACATGGCTGCAGACGATCTGCGCGCTGTTGGTGTTCCAGACCGTGGAGCTCGACCGACCGCTGAGCCTGATCTCGCCGTGGCTCGAGATGCTCACACGGCCGCGCTCCGAGGTCATCGCAGATCTCGATGCGGAGCGGCACCGGCGCTTCATCAAGTCGCATACGCCGCTCGACGGCTTGCCGTTCGACGATCGCGTCACCTACATCACCGTCGCGCGCGATCCACGTGACGTCGCGGTGTCGATCGCGAACCACGACGACAACTTCGACGACGACGCCTTCGAGCGGGCCCGAGCGCGCACGCTCGGTGGGGCGCCCGGTGATGGCGATGGGGGAGCGCCTTATGTCGAGCCCGTTACCGCGCCGGCGCCACGGCTCGATGCGCGTGGTCGGTTCTGGGAATGGATCGACGACCCTGCCCCGCCGCCGACGGCGAGTTCGTCGTTCGTGCGGATGCTGCATCACCTGCAGACGTTCTGGGCCGCTCGCGCACGGCCCAACGTCGTGCTGCTGCACTACGCCGACCTGCTCGGCGATCTCGACGGCTCGATGCGAGCGCTCGCGGCGCGCCTCGAGATCGCCGTCGACGAGTCGCGCTGGCCCGTGCTCGTGGAGGCCGCGACGTTCTCGGCCATGCGCGGCCGAGCCGAACAACTCGCGCCGAATATTGACGCAGGCTTTTGGCGCAATCCCACCGAGTTCTTCCACCGCGGCACGAACGGTCAGTGGCGCTCACTGCTCGACGACCACGACCTCGTCCGCTACCGCGCGCGCGTCGATGCGCTGATTCCGCCCGAAGTCGCCGCATGGATTCACCACGGCGATTGGTAAAGGAGCTGAACAATGGTTGGTGACATGATCGATCCGCGGCGCAGTGAGCCCGCGTTCCTGCTCGACGAGCGCACGATGCTCGAGGAATGGCTCGAGTTCCACCGCCTCACGCTGACGCTCAAGTGCGAGGGGCTCGACGACGCGGCGCGCAAGCAGCGACCGGTGCCCACGTCGTTGATGTCGCTCCACGGGCTCGTGCGCCACATGGCCGAAGTCGAGCGCAACTGGTTCCAGCGCACGCTCGCCGAGGATGCCGGTGCGCACCCGATCTGGTTCAGCGACGAGAACGAGGACGGCGACATGGTGCCGCTCGACGACGCGAGTTGGCACGCCGACCTCGCGGTGTGGCAGCAGGAGTGCGAGACGAGTCGGCGCATCGCGGCCGAGCACTCACTCGACGACACCGGAATGCGTCGCGGCGAGCCGTGCGCGCTGCGCTGGATCTACGTGCACATGATCGAGGAGTACGCGCGCCACAACGGCCACGCCGACCTCATCCGCGAGATGATCGACGGGGCCGTCGGCTGGTGATCGATCGCGCGGCCGGTCGTTCAGCGACGGCGGGCTGACTGCGGCGTGTCGGAAAGACCCGTGGTCTCCCGGTCGGCGCAGCGGTGTACCTCGGCGCCGTCGACGATGAGCACCCGCATGCGCTCGCCGTCGTGCACGGTGGTGTAACCGTGGCGCACGGTGGCGCCCGGCGGGATCTGCAGCTTCATCTCGCACGCAGTGCAGTAGTACGAGCCGGCGCGGTACGTGATGGCACTCATCGGCGTGATGCGCCAGGAGTTGCGGCATGGATGCCGAGGTCATCGAAGGTGGCCACGTAGCTCTCTCCTGCCGCGCGT
>DASXZO010000098.1:0-78036 GCA_036501845.1 Acidimicrobiia bacterium
ACCTCTTGTTCGCTTCGCTCACGGGCCGGTGGGCCTTCCCTCGCTGCCGCTCGGCCGTATCTTGGCATCGTGCCGGGCACACGGCGGCGACACGTCGGGCGGCCGACCCGAGGCAAGACCGCACCCGAGCGCCTGCGCCGCACCGACGTGTTGAGTGCGCTCCTCGGCGCGCCGCCCTCCCACGCGGCGCTGATGGTGGACGTCGGCTTCGGTGCCGCGCCCACCACCACGCTCGAGTCGTACGCACGCCTGGGCCGGCGGCGCACCGATCTCCGCGTGATCGGCGTGGAGATCGATCGTGCGCGCGTCGCCGCGGCCGCGCCGCTCGCCGTCGACGGCGCGGTGGAGTTCCGCCTGGGCGGCTTCGATCTCCCGCTCACGGCGGACGAGCCGCCGGGCCTCGTGCGCGCCATGAACGTGCTGCGTCAGTATCCCGAGGCGGAGCATGCCGGCGCGATGGCGTTGATGTCGGGCCATCTCGCCGATGGCGGTTTGCTGCTCGAAGGTACGAGCACGCCTTCGGGCCGCCTGTTCACCGCCAATCTCGTGCGTCGCGCCGGCAACGAGACGGTGTTCGTGGGCGTGGTGCTCTCGGCAAACCTGCGCCGAGCGTGGGAACCACGCGAGATGCAGACCGTGCTCCCGAAGAATCTCATCCACCGTGGCGAACCGGGCGGTGCGATCGACGCGGCGTTCGGAGTGTGGGACCGCGCCATCGCCGAGGCCCGCCGCGAGCGGCTCGCGCCAGCGGCTGTGTTCGCCCGCGCCGCGCACGTCGCCGCGCCGGCATTCGGCGGTGCCGATCTGCGCCCGGCGCTGCTCGCTCGCGGCTTCTTCGTCACGCGACTGCGATGAGCACCACGGCGAGCGCGGCCACGCCGAGCGCAACGCGCTGGTGAATCACCAATCGCTCGTCGAGCACGAACCGTGCGAGCACGAGCGTGCTCGCGGGGTAGAGCGCGCCGATCACGCCGACGATCGCCAGGTCGCCGTGGCGCGAGGCGGTAAGGAACACGGCGTTGGCGAGCACGTCGCCCACGCCGGCCGCGACGGTGATGGCGAGCGCGGTGTTGCGCACTCGCAGCGGAGCGTGGCGCACGCGTGACACCACGAGGTAGAGCACACATGCCGCGAGACGCGCCGACACGATCGGCCACAGTCCCGCGCCGTGGTGGGTTTCCGACAATAGGGAGAAGAACCCACCGAAACCCGCGCCGGCGAGTATTGCGGGCATCAGCGATCGTGTGGCCGACGCCAAACCGGTGCCGCTGCCGCTCGCACCGCCGCCGAACATCGCCACCGCGGCGATCGCGAGCACGATGCCGATCGCCGCGGCGATCGTCGGCCGCTCGCCGAGCAACAGGCCCACGCCAACGGGAACCGCGGCGGAGACCACGCCGGTCACCGGTGAGACCACGCTCATCGTGCCGAGCGCGAGGGCGCGGTAGAAGAGCGCGAGGCCGACGCCTCCGCAGATGCCCGCGGCCGCGCCCCACGCGAAGTCGCTGAGCGTCACATGTGACGCGCCGTAGATCGGCGCGACGATCGCGATACCGACGAGGCCGACGAGCTGGGTCACGAACACCACGCCGAACGTCGAGCCGTTGCGCCGCACGGCCATGCCGCCGGCGAAGTCGGCCGATCCGTAGAGCGCGGCGGAAACCAGCGCGAAGGCGATCGCGACCAGAGCCGGACCTCAGCGGCGCGACGCAGCGCTCATGCGCGGTCGAACCAGTCCCACTGCCACGGCGTGATCGTCTCAAGGGTCGCGCGCATATCGGTGCTGGCCACACCGTGGCGCCGCGACTCGCGCGCGTGATCGAGCGAGGCGAGTGCATCGCTCGTGGCGTCGGGATCGCCGTCGATCCACACGAGCGCGATGCGCCGCGGGCCCGGTCGCCACACGTGCCCGTCGAATCGCGACGACGTCTCGAACTGCCACACGCCAGCGACGCCCTCGACCTCGCACAACGCGGGCGCATGCTCGTCACGCCACCATGTGGCGTAGCGCTCACGCTCGTGATCGTCGCCGACGAGCGACTCGACGATCACGTGCACGCCGCGGTGCGGCCGGTAGGGCACCGCTTCGGCCGACACCAGCACGCGCGCTGCAGCCCGCGCGTCGACGAGTTCGAACGGACCCGAAAGATGCGAGTGCCGCTCCCGATGAAAACGCCCCAAACGCCCGAGCTGCTTGCCGAGGTCGAGGAATTCGGTGAGCGTGGTGTCGAGCGGGTCGCGCATCAGGTAGAGCGTCATGTAGTGCACGCGGTCGAAGGGCGCGACCGCCACGGTGTCGCCGGCTTGTGAACTCGTGCGGCGAGCCGGTGGCCATACCCAGCGCTGGCCGAACACGATGCCGTCGAGCGGATACTGCTCGGGCATGTGATCGAGCTGGTGCCACTCGTTGTACGAATGATGTGCTTGGGGGTCGGTCACCTCGGTGAATGAGAAAAATCCCGCGCTGACCTTCGCCACCTACGGAGTCTTGCACGCGACTTCGATCACCGACGGTGCCCGACTAGAACGATCCGATGCTCACTCGCCGTTCAACCCGAGTCACGGCCGGTGTCGTCGCGATCGTGCTGCTCGCGGCGGCGTGCAGCAGCTCGAAATCGTCGAGCAAGAAGACGACCACGACGCCGCCCAGCACTGCGAGTGGCTCGACGACGACACCCATCGCGAGGGGCAAACCGAACATCGTGTTCGTGCTGGCCGACGACCTCGACCTACGCGAGATCTCCTACCTGCCGTCAGTGCGCCGCCTCGTCGCCGCGCAGGGCATGACGCTCGACAACTACTTCGTGAGCAACTCGTTGTGCTGCCCGTCGCGCACCACGATGCTGCGCGGTGAATATGCGCACGACACAGGCGTGGAAGCGAACTCGGGAGCGAGCGGTGGCTTCAACGCCGCGTTCCAACACGGCGACACCGCCGAAACCATCGGCAACTGGATGCAGTCGGCGGGTTACGCCACCGCGCTGTTCGGCAAGTTCCTCAACGGCTATCCGGGCAAGGCCGGCCGCACGTACGAGCCGACGGGCTGGACCGACTGGGGCGGCGCGCCCGACTCGCCGCAGGCCTACGCCGAGTACAACTACGACGTGATCCGCAACGGCAAGCGGATCCACTACGGGAAGAAGAACACCGACTACGGCACCACCGTGTACACGGGGTACGCCAAGAACTTCATCCAGACCGAGGTGCAGAAGCAGCAGTCGTTCTTCATGTACCTCGCCTACTTCGCACCGCACCAGCCGGCCACGCCCGCCCCACGCGATCTCAAGAAGTTCCCCACCGCGATCGCGCCGCGTATCCCGTCGTACAACGTGGCGAGCAACCCCGACGAGCCGGCGTGGCTGCGCAAGGTGCCCAAGATGTCGCCGACGCTGATCGGCGAGGTCGACGCGCTGTACCGGCGCCGCATCCGTTCGCTGCAAGCCGTCGACCGTGACGTGACCCAGATCTACAACGAGCTGAAGGGCGACGGCCAGCTCGACAACACGTACTTCATCTTCACGTCGGACAACGGCTTCCACCTCGGCGAGCACCGGCTCCCGGCCGGCAAGCGCACGCCGTACGAAGACGACATCCATGTGCCGTTCTTCATCCGAGGCCCCGGAATCACCCCGGGTTCACACAGCAATGCAATGGCCGGCAACGTCGACCTCGCCGAGACGTTCGGCGCGATCGGCGGCGCCAAGCTCCCGTCGATCGAGGAGGGGCGTTCGCTCCTCGGCGTGTTCCACGGTGACGACGCGTCCGACACCCGCAAGGCGTATCTGCTCGAACACTGGCCCGAACCGGGAGCCAGCGACGACGACGTGAACCCGGCCACCAACGGCGTGCTCGCCGCGGCGGAGCCGGCCGACATCCCGCAGTACTACGGGGTGCGCACGGGCAAGCTCACCTACGTGGAGTACGACACCGGCGACCGCGAGCTCTACGACATCGCCACCGATCCGTACGAGCTCCACAACCTGGCGCCGCATGCGTCGAAGGCGACGCTCGACGAGTGGCACCGCTACCTCGTGCCGCTCGAGACCTGTCACGGCGAGCAATGCGTCGTCGACGACGCCAAACCGCCGCCCACCGCCACGCATTGACGCGTGTCGAAGGTCGGTTGATCGTCGGCTCGTGCGTTACGTGCAGTCGGCGCACACGCCGACGAGGTCGAGGCGATGGCCGTCGGCCTGGAATTTGGCGCGTGACGCGACGCGGCGCAGCGCTTGCGCGAGGTCGGCTTCGAGTGCCGCGGGAACGGTGAAGTCGCCCACCGAGCCGCACGACGAACAGATCAGGTGGTGGTGGTGCTCGGTGAGGTCCTCGGCGAGCTCGAAGCGGGCGAAGTCGCCGTTCGTGAGGATCCGCCGCACCACGCCGGCGCGTTCGAGCACCACCAGGTTGCGGTAGAGCGAGCTCTGCGCGAGCGAGCTGTCGGCGTCGAGCAGGTCGGCGATGCTCTGGGGCCGGTCGGCCTCTGCAAGCAGGTCGACGACCGCGTGCCGACGTGTGGTGTAGCGCTGATCGACGGCGCGCACGCGGGCCGAGGCAACGGTGTGCAGATCCGCCATGCGTTCACGACCATAGCCGAAGTGAGAACGCATGAGAATCGAGGGGCAGTGGCAGATTGATTTCGAGCGACCCTCAGTCCTGGCAGGAAGCACCGATCTCGATGACATCCGAGATTGTCTCGCGCCACGACAATTGCACGATGACGGTGCAGGCGAACCCGCCCCCGAACGCCGTCTCGACCTTTGCGATCACGAGCGGACCCGCGGCCTCCTTGTACTCGGCAATTCCGTAGAGTCGGATGACCTTTGGCAACGTTGCTGACCGGTGCCAGATGTCGATCACGAGTTGCTTGGTCAACCCTGGCACGCGGTAGCGGACGCCGGGAGGCCGTAGGCGTCTATCTTGATCTCGCCGCCCCCGGCCGTCGCCGTCTTCGCCCGTGTCGTTGCCGTCATCCGAGTGTTGCTCGCACATCCGGCCGCCATGCTCGCCACGAGCAGCCCCGGGACCGACAGCGTCAGCGATCCGACGGAAGGATTGTCGCACGACGAGATGCACCTGACTCGGCGGGTAGGTGGGTCGCTGTTCACCCGTGCGCCATTCCGGTCGATACGCGAGCGATGCACGAGTGGGTCGCTGATCACCCCGTGAGATGGGGCGTCGCGGCAGGCGCGCTGTTCTTTATCGTCGGTGCACTCAACGGTCTGCTCGTCGCTGCCGTTGTCGCTGCGCCGCTGTTCGGCGTCCTCAACTGGTGGATCTGGCGAACGGGTGGCCCGGCGCACGGATGGCGCGCCGCGATACTCCGGCGCTACCCACCGCGTTCACACTGAGCCACCAGCAGAATTGAGCGCTCCGCGACGCCTTCGGCGATCAGCTCCGCCCCACCACTTGTCATGTCCACATTGTATCGAACATATGTGCGTAATACAGGAGGTATTCCAGCGGGGTGCGTTGGTGCGATTTGGCATCTGAAAATGAGAACGGCTTTCATTATCGGTATGCGCCGGACCGTCGTCGTGGTTGTGCTCGCTGCTTGCTTCGGCGCGGCGGCGGGCTGCTCGAGTTCGGCACCTGACACACACGGTCGCATTCCGGTGGTGGCCGCCGAGAACTTCTGGGGCAACATCGCCAGCCAGATCGGCGGTGCGCGCGTGCACGTGACGTCGCTCATCAGCGACCCGAACGCCGACCCGCACCTCTACGAGTCGGATGCACGCGCCGCCGAGTCGGTCGCCGCGGCGCGGGTAGTGATCGTGAACGGCGCGGGCTACGACGACTTCGTGGGCAAGCTGCTCGGCTCGACATCGGGTCACCGTTCGGTGATCACCGCGGCCGAGCTCGCGCCGAAGGTGCGGCAGGACGCGAACCCTCACCTCTGGTACGACCTCACGCGCGTGCGGGCGATGGCCGCGACCATGGAGCAGGCGTTCGCGCGCGACGACGCCGCGCATTCGAGTGAGTTTGCGGCCAACGAGAGGCACTTCGACGCCGCACTGCAGCCGATCGACGACGTAATCGCGACGATCCGGACTCACTTCCCTCACGCGCCTGTGGCCTACACCGAGCGCGTGCCCGGCTACCTGCTGCAAGCCGCGGGTCTCGATGTGGTGACGCCGTCCGGGTTTGCGCGCGCCATCGAGGACGGCAACGAACCGAGTGCCGCCGATACGCAACGCATGAAGTCGCTGGTATCACAACACCGGCTGCGCGTGTTGCTCTACAACGCGCAAGCTACGAGCAAGGTCACGAGCAGTGTGCGCACCGAAGCCCGCAACGCGGGCGTTCCGGTGATCGCGGTGACCGAGACCATGCCGGTGCACGCCGGGTCGTACCAAGCGTGGCAGCTTGCGCAAGCGACTGAGTTGTTGCACGCGCTCGAAGAGAGCGCGTCGTCATGACCAACTCGAACGAGCCGCTCGTACACGTCGACGACGCCACGATGGCTTTCGGCGCCCGGGTGCTGTGGGAGCACCTCGACCTCGAAGCGCACGCGGGCGAGTTGCTCGCGGTGCTCGGTCCCAACGGGGCCGGTAAGAGCACGTTGCTCGACGTGTTGCTCGGCATCACGCACCTCACCGCGGGCACGGTCGAGGTGATGGGAGCGCCGGCCGGACGCCGGCCTCGCGCCATCGGCTACGTGCCGCAGCAGAAGGCGTTTCCCCGCGACCTCCCGATCCGCGGGCGCGACCTGGTGCGGCTCGGGCTCGACGGCCACCGGTACGGAGTGCCACTCCGCTCCACACGGGTGCGGACCGTGGTCGACACCGCCATCGCCGCGGTCGGCGCCTCGGAATATGCCGATCGACCGATCGGCACGCTGTCGGGCGGTGAGCAGCAACGGCTCCGTGTGGCTCAGGCCGTGGTGGGTGAACCGCAGCTGTTGCTGTGCGACGAACCCCTGCTCTCGCTCGACCTCGCGCAGCAGCACGCCGTGACCGCGCTGATCGACACACAACGCAACACGCGCGGTTGCGGCGTCGTGTTCGTGACGCACGACATCAATCCGGTGCTCGACTACGTGGATCGAGTGCTCTACATCGTCGACGGGCGCTGGGCCGTCGGCGCCGCCTCCGAGGTGATGCACAGCGAGCAACTCAGCCGGCTCTACGGCACTCCGGTCGACGTGCTCGAGCTCGGAGGGAGGCTCGTGGTGGTGGGCGCTCACGATTCGGGGCTCGGCGACGCCCACGATCATCACCACCACGACGAGCACGAGCACTTGCATGCCCACGACGTCCACGACGCGCACGCAAGGGACGGGCTGTGATCGCGCTGTCGTTCTATCTGAATCAGCCGTTCGCGCAGCACGCGCTGCTCGCCGGCGCGCTCGTGGCGCTCTCGTGCGGGCTCATCGGGCCGTTCGTGGTGACGCGGCAGATGGCGTTCGCGGTGCACGGCACGAGCGAGCTGGCCTTCACCGGAGCCGCGGCCGGCCTCTTGATCGCCGACAACGCGGTGGCCGGTGCACTCGTGGGTGCGCTCGTCGTCGCGACGGTGATCGGCGCGCTCAGTGTGCGCGAACGCGAGCGCGATTCCGCCATCGGCGTGGTGCTCGCGTTCGGCCTCGGCATCGGTGTGTTGTTGCTCGGCTACTACCACGGCAACGCCACGGCGGCCACGAACATCCTGTTCGGCGACATCTTCGGCGTGAGCAACGACCAGTTGGTCGGGCTCGTCGTGATCGGCCTCATCGTGACCGTGGCGATGCTCGTGCTGTTTCGTCCGCTGCTGTTCGCCTCGGTCGACCCGCGAGTGGCCGGCGCGCGCGGGTTGAGAGTGCGCACGCTCGGCATCGTGTTCCTGCTCGTGCTCGCGTTCGCGGTGACCGAGGCCGCGCAGATCGTCGGCACGCTGCTCGTGCTGAGCCTCGCGATCACGCCGGCGGCCGCGGCGCAACGCTGGTCGGCCCGCCCGCTCACCGTCACCGCGCTGTCGATCGGTTTCGCGCTCGTCGCGTGCGTCGGCGGGATCCTCGCCGGGCTCGCGAGCAGCACAGTGAAACCGAGCGTGTTCGTCACGAGCTTCAGCTTCGGCCTCTACGCGATCTCGCGGATCGTGGCGGCGGTGCGTTCCCGCGTGAGTCCTGCTTCGGTCTGACTCGGTGTCAGAACGGCGTGGCCGCGCCGTTCTCCTGACCCGTGCACTGGAAGTCGGGCAGGGTCACCCATCGGAGTTGCCGGCTGCTCGACGCCCCGGCCGCGCAGCCCGACGTGCTCGCGGTCTCGGGCCGGGCCTGCCACATCGCAATGAACGTCGGCACTTTCGCGTGCAACGGATCGCTCGGCCAGTTCTGGCGATGGAAGTTGTCGTGTGTGGCAACGATGTCGAGTACCGCGGCGTCGCGCTGGGCCAGGTCGTCCTCGGCCACGATTTGATACTCGCAGCCGTCGAGCGCGTTTTGGAGCGGCGCCGACGGGTTGCACACCACATATGTGTGTGGCGACGGCGCGTAATAGAAGCCGTTGGCGTGGATGTCGATGTCCTTCACGTCGAACGTGAGATCAGCGGGATGAACGCGGTCGGGGTCGGAGTCGCGGTTGGATGGGTTGTTGAGCCACGTGCGCAAGCCCTCCTGGACCTCGATGCCCACGAGATTGCCGCGCAACAGGTTGTGACTGAACGACACCTGCGACGACTCGTACACGAGCAGCGCGGCTTGGCCGTTGCCGATAGCCGTGTTGCCCGTAATCACTGCGTGCGCAGATACCTCGTATTTGACGCCGTTCCAGCTATTGCCCTGGAACAGGTTGTCCGACACCGTGGCGTCGTACGACGAGCGGTCGAACCAGAGGCCGATCCCGTCCTGCTCGCGGAATACGTTGTCGGTGATGTCTGCACCCCACGTGCACAGCAGTTTGGCGCCGCCGGCCTCTGCACCCTCGTAGTAGTGCTTCGTGTTGTTGCGGTAGAAGAGCGAGTGTTCCACGAGGATGTCGTCGGAGTCGACCGAGTCGAGCCCCAGCTCACCATTGTGGTCGAAGGTGTCGCCGTCAACGACCACGTGCGCGCCGGCCACCGGCGTTTGCGTGGACGGCACGTTGCCTTGTGTCTTCACTCCGCGCACTGAGTTGAAGGAGAAGTAGTCGTCGCGCAGGATCGCGCCGGTCGCGTCACCCACGTACACCGCGGTGTCCTGGTGAATCGCCAGGTCACTTGCGTTGTGGTCGTTGCCCGCGTACTTGCGCACGCCGAGGCCCTCGAGCACGGAGTTCGTGGCGGTCGACGCGAACACCAGCGCGGTCTCTTTGTCGGTGACGGTGGTGTCGATTCCGGGATCGAAGTTGATGTCGAGCATGTGGTTCGTGGAGTCCACGTAGAACCGGGGCGCGGAACCGCCGAGATCGCTCGACGACAATGTCTGCTGCACGCCGTCGCCACCTTTGAACACCTGATCCGAGTGATAGGGCAGACCGCCCTGAGCGCACGGCAGGTGCGGCAGCGTCTCGTTGCAGAAGTCCTTCGTGTACGGATGGGTCCACAGACCCGGATGCGGCTGGCTCCAATAGAGGTACGGGATCGACCCGTCGAGCCACGCTGTGGGTGGGGCACCAGCCGCTGGCATGTGCTGCGCGCGGATCGTGACGTTCGGCTGCGACAACGTGAGGTTCTGAACGGGATACACGCCGTCGGCGAGCATCACCGTGTCGCCCGGCTGCACGAGATTTGCCAGCACGTTCGACAGGCTTGTTGCGCCGGTGCCGCCCGGGTTCACCACGTAGGTGTGCGGCGTCGTGAGCACTCTCGCGGTGCGCGCATTCGCCGCGTTCGGTATGGCGACCCCCACAAGGAGCACCACTGTCACGATCGTCGGAACGATCGCCGCGCTGGTCCGCCGGATCATCATTGGCTCATGATCGTACGCCCGGTTGTCTTGCCGCAGGCCCGTGACCTAGAGCGAATTGCCGCCCACGATGTGCACGGCGAGGAGCGCGGCGGCGATCGACAGCGGCACCACGATCACACCGAGGCGCGTGATCTCGAGGAGGCGCGGGCGCGCGCCGACGGTGCGGGCGGTGCGGTACCAGAGCAGTGCTGACAGCGATCCCGTGACCGCGAGGTTGGGTCCGAGGTTCAACCCGATGAGCAGTGCGCGTGCATGGGCGACCGGGCGGGCGGCGAGCAGCGCGGCGCTCGGGAGGTTGTTGAACACCACTGAAGAGCCCGCGGCGATTGCCGCAGTTGCCGCGGGATTGGCCGAGCCGAGCACACTCGACGGCCAATGCCAGGTGCGACCCACCGTGCCGAGCGCCATCGCGATCCCGAACAGGCCGAGCAGCAGCGCGGGGTCGACGGCTTCGAGCGCGCGGCCGACGGACAGCCGCTTGCGCACGATCTCGAGCGCGCCCGCCGCCACGCCGACCGCGAGGACCGGCGCGGCTGGGTCGGAGAGGGTGAGCATGAGCACGAGCGCGGCGAGCGTCGCAACCACCGCGGTGCCCGATCCCAGGCCCGTGGTCCCACAAACAGTCGACTTGTCCACTGTTTGTGGGACCACGGGAGGGCCACCTCGGTCGCGGCGTCGGCGCGTGCACACGACGAATACCGCGGTCACGACGACCGCGGCCACGAACGCGGGCCACATCGCACTGGCGAAGTTGGCGCCGGTGTGGTGCTCCGACGAGAGCACGATGAGGTTCGTGAGGTTCGAGCCGGGGAGGAGCAGCGAGGCGGCGTTGCACATCAGCAACGTGCCGTAGAGGAGTCGTTCGTCGGTGTCGCCGCGGTGCATCACGCCGAGCAGCAACACCGGTGTCACGAAAGCGGCCGCGGTGTCGAGGTTGAGCAGCGCGGTGACCGTGGCCACCACGAACAGCCCGGCCAGCACGAAGCCGCTCCGGCCGAGTGGGGCGCGGGCGAGCACGCGCCCGAGCGCGTCGAACAGGCCGTTTTCGTGCGCCACCACTCCTACCAACAACAGCCCGGCGACGAGCACGAACGGTCGCCAGGTGGCGAAGGCCGCGGCGCGCGCGTCGGCAGGCGCCGCGACCCACGCAACGACGAATGCGACCGCGCCGGCCGCGAGAACGGCCCGCGCGAGTCGCACGCTGTGAGTGTTGCCCTTAGCCGGCGGCGGCTACGCCTCCACCGGGAGCAACGATCGACTTGAGCTCGGTGTAGTGCTCGAGGCCTTCCTTGCCGAACTCGCGGCCGATGCCGCTGGCCTTGTAGCCGCCGAACGGGGCCACGAAGTCCATCGTGTACTGGTTGATGCCGTACGTGCCGGTGCGCACGCGACGAGCGATGTCGAATCCGGTGTCGGTGTCGCCTGTCCACACCGAGCCCGCGAGGCCGTAGTCGCTGTCGTTGGCAATGCGCACGGCGTCGTCGACGTCATCGAAGGGGATCACCGCCACAACCGGGCCGAAGATCTCTTCGCGTGCGATGCGCATGTCGTTCGACACGTTGGCGAACACCGTGGGCTGCACGTACCAGCCCTGGTCGATGCCCTGCGGCATCTCGCTGCCGCCCACCACGATCCTGGCGCCCTCTTCTTGACCGAGCGCGATGTACTTCTGCACACGCTCCTGTTGGCGTCGAGCCACGAGCGGACCGATGTCGGTGGTGGCCTCCATCGGGTCGCCCACCTGCAGCGAGCCGGCAAGCTGGCCGAGCGCCTCGACGACGTTGTCGTAGTTCTTGCGGCTCGCGAGGATGCGGGTCTGCGCCACGCAGGCTTGGCCGTTGTTCATGAACGACGCGAACTTGAGGCCGTTCATGGTGGCTTCGAGGTCGGCGTCGTCGAGGATGATCGCCGCCGACTTGCCGCCGAGCTCCAGGCTCACGCGCTTCAACTGCTCACCGCAGATGGCGGCGATGCGCCGGCCCGCTGCGGTGGAACCGGTGAACGCAACCTTGTCGATGCCGGGATGCTTCACCAGGTGCTCGCCCACCTCACGCCCGGCGGGGAGCACCGATACGACACCCTTCGGGATGCCGGCCTCCTCGAGCAACTCGGCCATGAACATGGCGTCGAGCGGCGTCTCGGGGGCGGGCTTGATCACGATCGTGCAGCCTGCGAGCAGCGCGGGCGCGAGCTTCGACATCGTGACGAACTGCGGCACGTTCCACGGCACGATCGCGGCCACCACGCCGACCGGCTCGGAGCGCACGATCACGTCGGTGCCGAGGACGCCGGTGCGCGTCTCTTCCCACGCGTACTCCTTGGCGACGTTGATGAAGGTGTTGAGCATCATCCACGGCGCGGGCGACTGCGCGAGCTGCGAGAACGAGATCGGTGAACCCATCTCGACGGTGATGACCTCAGCCATCTCCATCATGCGCGCTGCGTACACGTCGCAGAACTTCTGCACCGCGTCGATGCGCTCTGCGGGCGAGCGGCGCGGCCACTCGCCATCGTCGAACGCAGCACGCGCCGCGGCGACGGCGCGGTCGACGTCGGCCGTGCTGGCCTCGGGAACCGAACCGATCTTCTCCTCGGTGTGCGGCGAGATCACGTCGAGCGTCGCAGAGCTTGCAGGCTTCGCCCACTCGCCACCGATGAAGAGCTTGTCGTACGTCTGCATGGGGGGTTCCCTCTCGTTCACTGTGCTCTTCGGGACAATACCGTCACGTATCGGGCGCCTACCTTCCGGGGAGCCGTGCAGGCGCGGTGACCGGAGCAGCCGAGGAGCGACAGGAGCAAAGTGGAGGCCCGCCCGCGAAGCCGCTCGGCCGGGAGCGGGAGCGACCCGTGGACACGAGCGAGATCGGTGCGCAGGGCGCTCGCCGCCGAGCGCAGCGAGGCAATTAGAAACGCGCGAAGGTGGTCGTCGTGCCTCGGGCTGTCGATGAGCTCTCCCTTGCCGAGGAGGTGTGCCTTGCCTTGATCGCCGAGGGGCCGCGCCACGGTTGGTCGCTGGTGCGCGAGCTCGCGCCCGACGGCGAGATCGGGCGGGTCTGGTCGTTGAGCCGGCCGCTCACGTACCGCGCCGTCGACGGCCTGCGCGAGCGCGGCATGGTGGAGCACCGCGGTGCCGAGGCCGGCGCCGGGCCGATGCGTCAGGTGCTGAGCGTCACGCCGAAGGGCCGCCGCACCGTTGATCGCTGGCTCACCACCCCGGTGGCCCATGTGCGGGACGTGCGTACCGTGCTGCTGTTGAAGCTCGTGCTCGGTGAGCGCCGCGGCCGCGACCCGCGCCCATTGCTGCAGGCCCAACACCTCGAGTTCGAGCCCCATGTGGCCGCGCTTCGGGCGGCCGGACGACGGGCAGGGGCCGACGCGGTCGACCGTTGGCGCTACGAGTCGTCGCTGGCGGTGATGCGGTTCCTCGACGGAGCGCTGCGTGACGCCGAGCGACGAGCCCACTGATTAGTCTCCGCCTGACTAGTCGGTGACCGCAGGGGGCCTGTTCTTCGTGCAGAGAGTCCGTAAGCCAGCCATCGCGTCGATCGTGGCGCTCGTGCTCGTTGCCGCGGCGTGTGGTTCGAGCAGCTCCAAGGCGTCGAATACGACGGCTGGCGCGGGAGGCGAGGCGACCACCACCGCGGCGCCGACGCTGAAGGGCACGATCAACGTGCTCGCGGCGTCGTCGCTCACCAACGCCTTCACCGCGCTCGGCAAGGACTTCGAGTCGGCCTATCCGGGCACGAGCGTGAAGTTCAGCTTCGGGTCGTCGGCCACGCTCGTGACCCAGATCCGGAACGGCGCGCCGGCCGACGTGTTCGCCTCGGCCGACCAGGCCAACATGGACAAGGTCGTCAAGGCGGGCGACAACGCGGGAACGCCGCAGAACATCGCCAAGAACAAGCTCGAGATCGCGGTCGCGCCGGGGAACCCGAAGCAAATCACCAGCGTGGCCGATCTCGCCAAGCCCGGCATCGTCGTGGTGCTCTGCGATCCGTCGGTGCCCTGCGGCAAGTTCGCGAACCAGGTGCTCGCCAACGCCAAGGTCACCGTCACGCCGAAGTCGCGCGAGATCAACGTGAAGGCGACGCTGTCGAAGGTGACGCTCGGTGAGGCCGACGCCGCGATCGTGTACGTGAGTGACGTGAAGTCCGCCGGCGGCAAGGTCGAAGGCGTGACGATCCCCGATTCGATCAACGTGCTCACCACGCTGCCGATCGTGGCGCTCAAGGGCTCGTCGCACTCCGACGTCGCCACGGCGTGGAACAATTACGTGGTGGCGCACCAGCAGGAGCTCGTGAGCCAGTTCGGCTTCCTTCCGCTGTGACCTCCCCGAGGCGACGGCGAGCAGCGGGTAATCAACCACCCGTCCTCGCCGTCGCCTTGGGGGTCATCGGCCTCGCGGTGTTCTTCGTGTTGCCGCTGGCCGGACTCCTCTGGCGCGTGCCGTGGAGCGATGTGTTCTCGGTGCTCGGCCAGAGTTCCTCGCGCGACGCACTCCGCTTGAGCCTCGAGACGACGCTCGCGGCCACCGCGCTGTCGGTGGTGTTTGGTGTGCCGCTCGCGTGGCTGCTCGCCCGCATGACGTTCCGCGGCCGGGGCGTGTTGCGGGCCCTCGCGTTGCTCCCGCTCGTGCTGCCGCCGGTGGTGGGCGGGGTCGCGCTGTTCTACGCGTTCGGCCGGCGTGGTCTCGTGGGCCAGTGGATCGAGCGGTGGTTCCACTTCGAGCTGCCGTTCTCGATCTGGGCGGTCATCCTCGCCGAGACGTTCGTGGCGATGCCGTTCCTCGTGATCACCGTCGAAGG
Source organism: Acidimicrobiia bacterium (assembly GCA_036501845.1). Classification (GTDB taxonomy): domain Bacteria; phylum Actinomycetota; class Acidimicrobiia; order IMCC26256; family PALSA-610; genus JBBREP01. The sequence goes on from DASXZO010000098.1 coordinate 14,668, forward strand.
CGCGCTGCGCGGCCTCGACACTCGCTACGAAGATGCGGCGGCCGCGTGCGGTGCGGGACGATGGACGGTGATGCGGCGCGTCACGCTTCCGATGATCGGGCCTTCGATTCTCGCCGGCATGGCGCTCACGTGGGCCCGGGCGCTCGGCGAGTTCGGCGCGACGATCACATTCGCAGGGAGCTTCCCGGGCAAGACCCAAACCCTTCCGCTCGCGATCTACCTCGCGTTCGAGAACGGTGACCCGGCCGGCATCGTGCTCAGCCTTCTGCTGCTCGTCGTGTCGATGACCGTGCTCGTACTGGTGGGGAGCCGGGTGATCGGCGAGCGAGGCCGGATGACGCCGTCGCCGAGTCCGTGAGCGACGCCGGACTCGTGTGTGACCTGCGGCTCCAGCGCGGCACGCTCGCGCTCGAGCTCGCACTCACCGTCGCGCCGGGTGAGCTGCTCGTGGTCGTCGGCCCGAATGGTGCTGGGAAATCGACGCTGTTGCGCGCTCTCGCCGGACTGTTGCCGATCGACGACGGCCGCATCGTGCTCGACGGTGAGGTGCTCGACGAAGGCGCGTCGGGCCGCTTCGTGGAGAGCCGCCGCCGCTCGATCGGCGTTGTGTTCCAGGATCTGTTGTTGTTCGACAACATGAGCGTGGTGGAGAACGTGGCGTTCGGTCTGCGGAGCCGCCACCGGCCTCGCCGCGAAGCGCGGCGCGTTGCGCTCGAGTGGCTCGAGCGTCTCGGTCTGGCCCCCTATGCCGACGCCAGCCCGACTTCGCTGTCGGGCGGCCAGGCGCAACGCGTGGCGCTCGGACGGGCGCTCGCGTTCGGACCCAAGCTGTTGCTCCTCGACGAGCCCTTCGCCGCACTCGACGCGACTACGCGCGGCGAGGTGCGGCGCGAGGTGCGCTCACACCTTGCGACCCTCGACGTGCCGAAGCTGCTCGTGAGCCACGATCCGGTGGAAGCGATCACGCTCGCCGATCGGATCGTGGTGCTCGAGAATGGTCGTGTCGTGCAGAACGGGATGCCCGACGAGATCCGCGCCCGGCCGCGTTCGCGTTATGTGGCCGATCTCGTGGGTCTCAACCTGTTCCGAGGCGAGCTGCGCGACGCCACGCTCACGCTCGCATCGGGCCAGAAGATCGCGGTCGCGGTCGACTCTGTGCCCGACGGCCCGGTGGTCGCCACGCTGCATCCTCACGCCGTGACGCTCCATGCCGACACGCCCGAGGGGAGTGCGCGCAATGTGTGGATCACGGAAGTGACCGACGTCGATGACGAAGGCGAGCGCGTTCGTGTGCGTGTCGGTGCTCCGGTGCCGCTGGCGGTGGAGGTCACGCGCTCGGCCCGAACCGAGCTCGCGCTGGCGCCCGGTTCGCGTGTGTGGATCTCGTTCAAGGCAACTGAGGTCGTGGTCGAACCCGACTGACGCGCCCAGCACCTCACGTGGTGGAATGCGTGCGTGGACGTTCGCGACCTGTTGCTCGAGCTCTATGGCCGGGTGCCGCCGCTCGCACGCGACGCGGTCGACGGCCTCGATGTGGCGCACCTCCGTGAGCGGCCCGCGTCGGGCGCCAACACGATCGCATGGCTCGTGTGGCACACCGCTCGGGTGCAGGACCATCACGTGTCGGAGCTGATCGACTCGGAACAGCTGTGGGTGAGCAACGGCTGGGCCAAGCGTTTCGGACTCGACGCCGACCCGCACAACACCGGCTACGGGCACACGCCCGACCAGGTGGCCGAGGTGTGCCCCGAAACTCCCGAGGTGTTGCTCGACTATCTCGACGCCACCCAGCAGCGCGCCACCGGCTATATCGCCACCCTCGGCGCGGCCGACCTCGATGCCGTCGTCGACGAGCGGTGGGACCCGCCGGTCACGCTCGGGGTGCGCCTCGTGAGCGTGGCCGACGACAGCTTGCAGCACGTCGGCCAGGCGGCCTACGTGCGCGGCCTGTTACGCGTCTGACGCGTCACACCTTCACCCGGGGGTGCGCGGCGAGCACGTCGGTCGGCCAGTGGCCGAGCAGACCGGCCGGATGCGCCGGGCGGCCGAGGTAGTAACCCTGGCCGTCGTGCACGCCGAGGTCGCGCATCGTCACGAGCTCACGTGCGTTCTCGATGCCTTCGGCGGTGAGCTCCGCGCCCACCTGCTCGGCAAAGCGCACGAGTGAACCGGCAAGTGCCTGCTTCACCGGGTCGCGATCGATGTCGCGAGTCAGGCTGATGTCGAGTTTGATGACGTCGGGATTCAGCTTCAGGATGTGCCGCAGGCTCGCGTAGCCCGCACCGGCATCGTCGACGGAGATCAAGGCGCCACGCGCCTGGAGCGCGTCGGTCACCTCGCGCAGCGCTCCGTAGTCGTCGATCGGCTCGTGCTCGGTGATCTCGAATGCCAGACCGTGCACGTCGGTGCACGCCGCGAGCTCGGCGAACTCGGCCGTGAACAGCGTGGGCGGCGACACGTTCACCGCGAGGGTCCATGAGGGGTGCAGCTGCTCACGGCAACGGAGCGCGGCGCGGATCGCCGACAACTCGAGCGCCGCGCCGAGACCGATCGCGGCGGCGTCGGCGAACCATTCGTCGGGCCCGCGCCACGGCTCGGTGCCGAAGCGGGCCAGCGCCTCCACGCCCACCGTGCGGCGGCTGTGGAGCGCCACGAACGGTTGGAACACCATGTCAGGACCGCCGCGCTCGATCACCTTCTCGATCGCGAGCAGCACCTGCGCGCGGTCGGCAGCGCGGTCCTGCTCGTAGCGCATGCGGTCGCGCAGTTCGCGCGCCAAGGTGGCGTTGTGCTGCAGGATTTCCTGGTAGCAGACGCGGATGGAGAGCAGGTTCTGCACGCGCAGCAGTAGCTCGCCGGTGTCGATCGGCTTGGCGAGGAAGTCGTTGGCGCCGGCCTGGAGCGCGCCTTTGGCGGCATCGGGCGAGTTGTCGGCGGTGAGCACGAGCACGGGCACGAATGCTCGACCGCGCTGTTGCGCGTGCATGCGGCGAAGGAACTCGATGCCGCCGATGTGCGGCATGTGCAGGTCGAGCAGCACAAGGTCGGGCTCGTGGGTGAGCACCTCGTCGAGCCCGACACGAGGATCGTTGTATGTGGTCACGTGATCGAACCCGGCCGTCGCGAGGACGGCGCGAATCAACTTCGCGCTGGCCGGTTCGTCGTCAACGACGACTACTCGTGCCCGTCGGATCGCGGAATGCGACATGGACCCTTCCATAGGCGATGCACGATTCCCCACTAGTCGGTCACTGAACCATCGACCGCAGGGTGTGGCCCACTGAAGTTGCGAGCGCCGATCACTGGGGCGTTTGAGCACTACAAACGCACAACAAACTGTTGGGAAGTCGGCGTCCTACGCGGTCTGCTCGTCGATCATCGCCTGGAGACCGCGGATGAAGATACTGAGGAACAGCTCGAAGAGACGTGCCGCGTCGTCGTCGATGAGCCGGGCTTGCGAGAAGCCGTCCGACGCGATGCCGAAGATCCCGGCAAGGTCTTCGATCGCGATGGGAATGTGCTCGCCGGTGCGGGCCGTGAGCGCGCGTATATAGGTGGCAATGCGCTGTTGGTTTGCCTGCGCGAATGCGCGGGCGCGAACGCGCGCCTCGGGATTGCGAATTGCGTAGAGCTGGTATTCGAGCATCACGGCCACGAATTCGCGATCGAGGATGAGATGGCGCCACTCCTCGGCGACCGCAGCCACATCCTGCTGCTGGTACTGCTCGAGCGGCGTCGCGGCCGACGGGACGGCGTCGAATTCGGCGATCACACGCTCGTTCAACCGCCCGCATGCGGCGTTGAGCAACTCCTCCTTGTCGGCGAAGTGCTTGTAGATCGCGCCGCGGGTGTAGCCCGCGCTCTCGGCGATCTCGTCGAGCGAGGCACCGTGGAAGCCGCGCTTGGCGAACACGCTGATCGCCGCCTCGAGGAGGGCGTCACGTGTCCGCTGCATCCGCCGCTCGGGCGTGAGTCTCTCGGCCACGGCACGAGTCTCGCGCAGCGAGATACGCGCTTGACACCGAGATACGGTGGCGTATCTTAGCAACGTGCCCGTATCTCGTAGACCCGTATCTCGTGGACCCGGATCTCGTGGACCCGGATCTCGGGTGCTGGAGCTGGACGGGGTCGTCAAGCACTACGGCGCTCGGCGGGCGCTGGGCGGCGTGTCGTTGCAGGCCCGGGCGGGAGAGATCGTCGGGCTGCTCGGCCCCAACGGGGCGGGCAAGTCGACGCTGGTGTCGATCGTTGCCGGGTTGCTGCGCCCCGACTCCGGGCGCGTGGTGGTCGCGGGCCACGACGTCGTGCGGGAGCCGATCGCCGCGGCGCACCACGTGGGCATTGCCCCGCAGGAGATCGGTCTGTACGAGGTGCTCACCGCGCGCGAGAACCTGTCGAGCTTCGGCGCCCTGCGCGGACTGCGGGGTCGCGCCCGGCTCGCGCGCATCGACACGATTGCCGCCGCGCTGCGCCTCACGCACCTGCTCGATCGACCGGTGCAGACGCTCTCGGGGGGCGAGCGGCGACGCGTGCACACCGCGATCGCATTCCTGCACGAGCCACCACTGCTGTTGCTCGACGAGCCGACAGTGGGTGCCGACATCGACACGCGCCATGCCCTGCTCGAGGTGGTGCATGCGGCTGCCGACCGGGGCGCGGCCGTCGTGTATTCCACGCACTACCTCCCCGAGATCGAACAACTCGACGCGTGGGTGGCCATCCTGGTGGGCGGCGAGCTGATTGCGACAGGCACGGTCGACGAGCTCGTCGCCCACCACGCCGAGGCCGCAGTGGAGTTGCGGTTCGCGGCGCCGCCGAACGCCGACGTGGTGGTACGGCTGGCCGCGCTCGCGGGCGGTGCGGTGGTGGCCGACGACACGGTCGTGCGCGTGCCCGCACCGGCGCCGGCCGCGCTCATACCGCCGATCATGCGCGAGCTCGGCGCCGACGCCGACGGCCTGCGCGCGGTCACGTTGCAACACGCCGATCTCGACTCCGTGTATCTCGCGCTGCGTGGCGCGCCGCACGAGGAGAACGACGCGCTTGTCGCCGCGCCGTAGCACTGCGGTCGCGGCCACCGAGCTGCGGGTGTTGCGGCGTGACCCGATGCCGCTCATCGTGCTGCTCGCGATGCCGCTCATCATGGCGCCGCTCTACGACCGGGCCTTCCGCGCCACGTTGGTGCTCGGTGGTCATCCGCACGCGTCAGGTGCCGACTTCGCCGTCCCGGCTGCTGCCGTGCAGTTCGCGTTCTACCTCGCGCCGTACACCGGCTTCATGTTCTTCCGTGATCACGGATGGCGTGTGTGGCCGCGGGTGCGCGCGTCCGGCGCGTCGCCGCTCGAGATCGCGCTGGGCAAGGCCGCGCCCATGGTTGCGCTGGGCGCGCTCCAAACGCTCGTGCTGTGTGCCGTGGGCGCCGTGCTGCTCGACCTGCACTTGCGTGAGGCGGGCGCGATCGCCATCGTGGCGCTCGTCTACACGTGCAGTGCCGTGATGGTGGGCACCGCGCTCGCCGCGCTCCTGTCGACGGTGCAGCAGTTGAACGCGATTGGATTCCTCGGCGCCACCGTGCTGGGCGCGATCGGCGGCGCGCTCGTGCCGCTGTCGACGCTGCCGCTCTGGGTGCGGAGGATCGCGCCGATCACCCCGCAGTACTGGGCCATGCGCGCGTACCGCTCCGTGATCCTCGACGGCGCCGGCGCGCGCAGTGTGCTGCTCCCTGTGGCGGTGCTCATGGGCTTCGCAGTGGCGTTCGCGGTGGTGGCCACGCGAGGGCTGCGGCGAGACACACCGAAGCGCGGCTGGAGCTGAGCGTTCAGCCGCGCCGCAGCACGAGGACGCGGCACGGCACTGGTGGTGGAGGCCGGAACGCGGCGCGCGGCACGGGTCGCCCGAGCGCGACTTCGAACGTGTGCTGCCATCGTCGCGCTCCCGGCGCGGTAGGGCTACACCATCGACGCGCGGCCTGTTGCTGCAGCACGATGTGCGCGCTCACGAGGCGAGAGCCGCGCTGCACGAGCCGGCGAACCAGCTCGGAGGTGGCGCCGAAGGGCGGGTTGGCGACTACGTGAAACGGCCGCAACGGCAGGCGTAATGTCGCCACGTCGGCTTGGACCACCACGACGCGATCGCCGCAACTCGCGAAGCGCGCGCGCAGACGCGCCGCGCGAGCAGGATGCAGCTCCACCGCGACGACGCGCATTCCGGCGCGCACCAGCGCGTCGGTGAGGACGCCGCTCCCGGCGCCGCAATCGAGGACCAGGCTGCGCGGAGGGAGCGCCGCGTCAGCGACGAGCCGTCGAGCCCACGAGGGATCGAGTTGGTGCCAACCCCACCGCCGTGCGGGCGAGGCCACGGCGACGGACCACCATCACGCAGATCATGCGCGCACCGTACAGTCGTTCTCGGTGCGTACGAGCGTGATTATCCGCGGCGAATGCACCGAGAACGAGACGGTGGCCGCGCCGCGGGCGCGGCGGGGCGGGGCGTGTGTGGTGCCTATGGGAGCCGCAGCGCCAGCAGGCAGCGGTCGTCGAGGGCGGGCCCCGGCGGGGTGATGTCACGGGCGATCGCCTGGCAGATGTCGGCGAGCGGGAGCTCGGGTCGGGCGACGTGCGCCGCGGTGTCGAGGAGGCGTGCGAAGCCGTGGTCGATCGGCTCGCCGCGGCGTTCGACGAGACCGTCGGTGAACAACAACACGGTGTCACCGGCGGCGAGGGTGCTCTGGAATCCGAGGTAGCGCGGCGATTCGGCGACGCCGATGGGCACGCCCACGTTCACGTCCTCGAGCCGGGCCGCGCGGTCACGCACCACGGCGTACGGCAAATGCCCGGCCGAGGCGCCGAAGAAGCGGTGTGACGCAGGTTCGTAGATCGCGACAAGGCACGTCGCGTGATAGCCGCCAGGCGTGCGGCGTGCGAGATGGTTGAGCGCGATCAGGGCTTCCGCCGGCGTCTGCTGTTGCACCAGGTAGGCGCGCAGCGCGTGCCGGAGCTGGGCCATGAGCGCGGCTGCGGGCAGACCGTGGCCGGCGACGTCGCCGACGATCAGCGCCACTGCGCCGTCGTCGAGCGCGATGGCGTCGAACCAGTCGCCACCGACGCGTGCCTGCTCGCCCGCCGGTTCGTAGATCCCGTGGAGCTCGACCGCTTCCACCGCGGGCACCGTTGGAGAGATCGCCTCCTGGAGCAGCAGCAGCGAGGCGTGTTCTCGCGCGAGCTGTTCAGTGGTGGCCTGCAGGCTCTGTTCGGCGGCTCGTTGTGCGGTGATGTCTTGCGCTGTGCCCCACATGCGCGTCACCTGGTCGTCGGCATCGACCGACACGGTGCCGGCGACCATGATCACGCTCGGCGGCCCGTCGCGGCGACGGCCGGTGAGCTCCACCATGAACGGCTCGCGCGTGCGTGGTGTGCTGGCGAGGAGCTCGCGCACGTACTCGATGTCGCCGGCGCCGATCAGCAGCTCGATCGCCTCGGCCACGGGCGGAAGTGGTTCGAGCGGATCGAGGCCGAACATGTCGTACAGCTCTTCGGAGAACGTCAGCGCGGACGTTGCGAGATCGATGCTCCAGATGCCGAGCCCGGCCACTCGCCGCGCCGCGTGAAGCTGTTCGTATGCCGCCTCGAGGTCGAGCCGCGACTGGCGCATCGCCGACACGTCGCGCGCCGAGATGATCAAACCGTCGCCGAACTTCGCGACGTGCACGCTGTAGAAACCGCGCACCTCCTTGCCGTCGATGATGTCGGCGTAGGGGAGCTCGGCCACCACGAGTGGTTCGCCGCGTTCGACGACCTCGACGTAGCCCACGAAGAGCTCCGAGTCGCGCATGGCGGGATACGCCTCGAGCAGGGTGCGGCCCGCGAGGTCTTCCGACGAGCGGCCGGCCACGTCGATCGGCGTGTGGTTCATGTAGTCGATGCGGAAGTCGCTGATGCGCCCGGCGTCGTCGCGGATGGCGGTCTCGATGGTGACGAGGTCGACCATCACGTCGAGCGCGTCGCGGAAGCGCTTCTCGGAGCGCGCGATCCTCGCCGCTTCGAGTTCGGTGTGCAGCCGGGTGCGTTCGAGGGCCTGCGCCGACTGGTCGGCGATCGTGGCTGCGAGGGCGAGCTCGTCCGGCGTGAAGGTTCGTGGCTGCGCGAACGTGAGCGCGAGCACACCACACGGTCGATCGTCCACGAGTAGCGGCATCGCAAGCCACGCCGGCGGCGCGTCGCCGCGCCCGATCGCATGCCGGCTGATGTCGCCGCCCGCGCGCATGGCCCGCACGATCACCGCGCCATTGCGCACACAGTCGCTCACCGGGCTCTCGCTGTCGAGCGGTACGGATGCCGCGAGCGTGGGTGTGCCGGCAGCCGGTTCTACGAGCACGAGCCGCTCGCCGTGGAGTTCGTACATGCCGCACGCGTCGGCCTTGAGCGCGCGCATCGCTTCGGTGGTTGCGTTCACGGCGATGTCGGCGTCGGTGAGCGCGCCCGACAGGCGTGCGCTGACGCGACGAACGGCCGCGAGACCGACGCGGAGACGGCGCCGCCCGTAACGCGCCGCGACCACGTCGATGGCCAGCGCGAGCTCGCCACGCATCGCGGTGAGCGAGTCGAGCGCTTGCTGGTCGCTCGCGACGAGCCATGCCGCGGCCCCGACGGGTCGATCGAGCACACCGAGTGCGGCGACCACCCAAGTGCCGTCCGGGTGCTGCGCGAGCTCGCTGCCGTCGGACGACTTCGCTTGGAGGAGCGCGGTGAGCGGCGCCCGCACCACGTCGGGAACGTCGGTCTCGGTCGTGACGAAGTGGGCATCGCCAACCGCGTCGACCACGCCGAACACCATGGCCGACACGCCGAAAGGCTCGAGGCGGTGAGACGCGGCCTCCAACAGCCGGTCGAAGTCATGGATGCCCGCCCACCAGAACTCGCCCGAATTCACGCGCCGCTCCATTGCCGGAGTCCAAAACTGTACGTCGCGCACGCCCCCGCCGCCGTCGCGCGAAGTTGTGCAAACGAGGGGTCGGGTACGGCTCCCAGTGTGAAACGGCACTCAATTGCCGGTTGGGCACGGTCGATGACTGGCAGATGATCGCGTCGACCGCGCTCGGAGGTCATGTCGCGCACGTGATCGTGTTCGGGGTGCCCATGCTGGCACTCCTCGGAGCCATCGGCGTCCAGGAGTTGCGGGCGCGCCTGCGGGCGCGCTCGTCGGGGTCGGCTGTCGACCGTCCGGAACGGGTCCTCGACCAGGCGGGGGCGCGCGCGATCGCGGCCTCGAGTCTGGTCGTGAGCGCTGCGGTGCACATCGCCGTGGCGCCCGAGCACTTCCACGAGTATCTGGCGTACGGCATCTTCTTCACCCTGCTTGCGATGGCGCAGCTCGGCGTGGCCGTGGCCTTCCTGCTCGGGCCACCGCGGCGACTCCTGGTAGAGGTCGCGATCGCGACCGCGGCGGTGGTGTTGCTCTGGATCGCGAGCCGCACAACCGGATTGCCCATCGGCGCGGAGCGATGGACGGCCGAAGAGGTGGGTCTGCTCGACGTCGTGGCCACCACCGCAGAGGTCATCACAGTCATCGCATGCTGCGCGGCGGTCGCCCACGCGCCGCGACGCATCGGCGCCCGCGCCCACTCGCCCGAACTCGCCCGATGAGCACGATCGCCCCGGGGTTCGAGCTCGAGCCGAAGCGCCGCCGCACGTTGCGTGCGTTCGCGACGGACTGGTTGCCGCAGGGACGCGCGCTCCCCGAAGCGGTATGGCAGCGCCGCCACCGCTCGATTGTGAGGTTTGCGCTCCTGCAGGCGGTTGCCCTGCTGCTCTTCGGCCTCATCCAAGGTTTCGCCGTGCTGGTGGTGCTCGGCGACTTCGCCATGATCGTGGTGACCGCGCTGGCGTCGCGCGCTCCGAATGCCTCCCGCCGGACCCGGATGCTCACAGCAACCATGGCGCTGATGATCTCCTCGGCTGTGTTCGTCGACTTGGCGCGCGGTATCACCGAGGCGCACTTCTACTTCTTCGTGATGGTCGGAGTGGTCGCGCTGTACCAGGACTGGAGCGCATTCGGCCTGTGCATCGTCATGACGGTTGCGCACCACGCGGTGATGGGCGAGTTGGTGCCGCGCGATGTGTACGGCTCGGCCGTGGAGTGGCGCAGCCCCATCTTGTGGGCCCTGGTGCACGGCGGGTTCGTGCTCGCGGTGAGCGTGACCCATCTCGTCGCGTGGCGCGCGAGCGAAGACCAGGACCTGGCCGACCCACTGACGCAGCTCCCGAACCGCACGGCGTTCAACGAGCGGCTGGCGCGCGCACTCGACGCCGACGGGCGAGCGCCCGGCCCGATCAGCGTCCTGTTCGTCGACCTCGACAACTTCAAGCGCATCAATGACCGCCTCGGTCACATGGCGGGTGACCACGCGCTGCTCGCAGCGACCGAGCGGATCACGAATGCGCTGCGCGAGCCCGACTTCCTTGCGCGGCTCGGCGGCGACGAGTTCGCCGTGGTCGTTGCCGGCCCGGAAGCCGACGCAATGCGCGTGGCGGGCCGGATCAACGACGTCTTGCAGCCGCCGGTCACGGTCGACGGGCGTGAAGTGTTCATCCGCGCAAGCATCGGCGTCGCGGGCTCCGACACTGTGGGATCGCGCGATCCCAAGGACCTGCTGCGTAGCGCCGACCTCGCGATGTATGTAGCCAAGGCCGCAGGCAAGAACCAGGTTGCGCGCTACGACGCGCACGCCGAGCAGGCGGTGCGCGATCGCGACCAGCTGCGTGCCGACCTCCGCCACGCGATCGCGAACGGGCAGCTGCACATCGAGTACCAGCCGATCATGAGTGGCGACGGCGAGACAGTCGCCGGCGTCGAGGCGCTCGCTCGTTGGTCCCACCCGACCCGCGGCGCGGTACCACCCGCGGAGTTCATCCCGATCGCCGAGGAGACCGGCGACATCTGCGCGATCGGCGCGTGGGTGCTGAAGACCGCCACCGCTCAGGCGGCCGCGTGGCGTCAGACGATCGCGGGATGCGACCAGCTCCACGTCGCCGTCAACGTGTCGGCAGTGCAGCTCGACGACGAACATTTCGTCGAGATGGTCACCGACGTGCTCGACAGCACTGGATTGCCGCCCGAGCAGCTCACGCTCGAGATCACCGAGTCGATGCTCGTCGCCGACCGGGTGGCGACGAGCGGCATGCTCGAGACGCTCCGCGCGCTCGGTGTGAAGGTCGCAATCGACGACTTTGGTACCGGCTACTCGTCGCTTGCCTACCTCGCCGGCATTCCGGCCGACATTGTGAAGATCGATCGGTCGTTCGTGAAGGATCTCTACCCGCAGTCGGGTTCGCGCGTCCTCGTGCAGAGCATTATCGACCTGGCCCGCTCGTTGGGACTGGATGTAGTGGCCGAAGGTGTGGAGCGAAGCGCGCAGGCCGAGTTGCTGCAGCAGCTCGGATGCCCGCAACTGCAGGGTTACCTGTACGCGCGGCCGATGACGCGTACGGAGTTCGCTGTGTATGCAGCCAGCTCCCCCGCACACGCGAGCACTGCGGCCTGACCGTCCGCGTCTGCCTCGTCAGGGCAGCGTGCTCACGCTCAGATTGTCGAACGACCACGTGGGCACGTTCGTGGCGTTTCCACCGAGGAACACTCGTGTGCCGGGACAGCCGGCGGCCTGCAGTGCAGACTCCGAGTCGGTGGCGGTGAGCGTCCACTTGGAGGGCTCGGTGGTTCCGGCCACCCAGGCCTTGGCCTGCAACGTGGTCGGGCTCGTGCCGCTCACGTCGAAGCGCAGCGAATACGCGCGTCCGGCCACGTAGGGAACTCCCGACACCGCCACCTCGCTGCCGATCATCACCTCGGTGGTATTGCCCACGACTTTCACGAACGAGAGTCGCAGCGTGCCGCTGGTCGTGAAGCGCAGCCGTACGCGGTATTCCGTGTTCGCGGCGACGCGTCGCGCGGTGAGGTAGGCGACTTGCCCCCACGTACCACCTGCGGGAGCGAGGTTGGTGGCCACGTTCACGAGCGCGTCCGTGTCGAGCGCAGTGACGCCGGGCAGGTATTCGCCGCCTCCGGTCGCCGCCTTCGCGAGCTTGAACGTGCCCGCAGTGCCGTTCACCGCGCCACCTGCCGAACCGGGCGCGGCGGCGTACGCACCTCCTGTATCGGCGGTGCCCCAACCTGACGCGACCGTGCGGGTGAACGTGTCGGCCGCGACCACTGTGGTCGTGGTTGCGCCGGCGTCGAACACGTGGCTCACCGACGACGTGCCGCCTTCGCCGTCGTCGACGGTGAGCGTGACCGTATAGTTGCCGCCGGCCGCGTAGGCGTAGTTGACCGTCTCGCCGCTGCCGGTGTGCGTGTCGCCGAAGTCCCACGAGTAGCTCGCGATGGAGTTGTCGGGGTCGGTCGACGTCGACGCGTCGAAGCTGCACGACGTGCCGGTGCAACTCCCCGTGAAGGCGGCGGTGGGCGGCAGGTCGACCACCATCACGCCGGTGCTGGTCGTGCCCGTGGCACCGCCATCGTCAGTGACCGTGAGCGTCACGGTGTACGTGCCCGGTGCGGCGAAGCCGTGTGCCGTCGTCTCGCCGGTGCTCGTGTGGGTGTCGCCGAAGTCCCACGCATAGCCCACGACATGTCCGTCGACGTCCGACGACCCCTCGCCATTGAAGTTGCACACCAGGCCGTTGCACGTGTTCGTGAACGACGCCGTGGGCGGCACGTCGGTGCTCGACGCCGGGATCGCGACATTGGTGGAGAATTCCGACGTGCTGCCCGACGGGGTGGTGGTGTCGGCGGTGACGACCTTGCCGTCGGCCGACGCCGGCAGCGTGAACGAAGCGAGGCCGGTGTCATCGGCTTGCTCGGTGGCGATGTAGGTGCTGCCCGATCCGTGATCGCCCGCCGGGTGGTCGGCCACGAACAGCTCCACGGTGCAACTCGCGCACGTGTTGGCGTCGAGGCTCGTCTCGGTCGGGTTGGCGAGCACCGGCGCGAGCACGGCTTCGTTCACGTTCGGGTCGGCGTTGGCCGAGGTGTTGACCGCGCCGAACGGTGCGAGGTCGATCCCGAACGGGTCGGTGGTGCCGTTGTCGTGGATCGAGTTCTGGGTAATCGTGTCGTACTGCGTGACCGTGGGTGTGGTGTCGACCGGTTCCACGCCGTCGGGCTCGAGCTCGACGCCTGCCGGGTTGTTCGCGATCTCGTTGGCGGGACCAAGCGTGATGTGCGTGGAGCCCGCTTGAATGTTCACGCCGGCGAGCGCGCTCGGGCCCTTGCCGCCGTTGGCCGTGACACCGATCTTGTTGTTGGCGATCACCGAGTCGTGCACGCCCTTGTCGACGAGTACACCGTCGCGGCCGGCATTCACGATGATGTTGTTCGTGACAGTGGCGTAGCCCATGTCGGGCACGCACGCCTGGTTGTTGCACGACGGCTCGCCTTCGAGATGCACACCGTCGAGACCGTTACGTGCGTACGCCGGCGCCGTGTTCCCAGTTGGGTCGGTGCCGATGTAGTTGCCGATGATCGAGTTGTAGAGCGTGGTGGGGTAGTGCGAGATCTCGATGCCCTCGCGGTTGTTGCCCGACACGAGGTTGCGATCCTGTGTGTCGGTGCCGCCGATCAAGGTGTAGTCGGTACCGGTGTTGATGTCGATGCCGTGGTACTTCGAGCCGCGCTTCAGCTTGCCGGTGGGGTCGAGGCCGGCGATGTTGTTCTGAATCGTGGTGTACGCCGTCGGGTAGTCGTAGGTGGCGATGTTCTGGTGGTTGCAGCCCGACACGAGGTTGCGGTTCGCGTCGCCCGGCGCGCCGATCTGGGTGTACGTCGCGCCCTGTTGCACGGTGATGCAGTTCGACGAGTCGATCGCGGTGAAACCGGAGTCGAAATTGCCGGTGGGCGTGAGGCCGAGCATGTTGCCTTCGACCGTGTTGTGTGTGGCCTTGGTGCCGTAGATCCAGATCGCGCGGTTGAAATCGTGCATGTTCACGCCGCGAATCAGGTTGTTCGCGTTCACCACCACGAACCCATTCATGCCGTTCCCGCCCTTGCCCTTGAGCTCGATGCGGTACACGGCGTTGTCGACGAGCGGATCGGTGTTCGGCTTCGAGCCCGACTGTGTGAAGCCGTCGATGGTGATGCCGTTGGGGTTGTTCAGCGACGGGAGCTGGCTGCCCGGTGCGATCGTGTGGATGGCGGTGCCGGGGACTGCGAACGCGATCTCCACCGGACCGGCGACGCGGTTCGCCTCCTGGATCGCGGCGCGCAGCGTGCACGTGCCGCTCGCGACGTTGAGGCACACGCCGTTGGCGGTGGTGTCGGGTCCGTCGCCGGTCGACGTGACCGTGAACGTCTTGATCGGTGTGGCGCGCACCGCGGCGAGTGACGGATCGGACGGTGCGCTGCTGATCGCGCCGGCGACCGCCTGCAGGTCTGCGATCGTCATGCAACCGTCGCCGTCGATGTCGTCGCCGGGGGAGGGCGCCACGCAGTCGCGGTCGTGCTCGGTGGCGGTGACGAAATCGGCGGTGAGCGCGTTCACGTCGAGCGGGGTCACGCGCCCGTCGCCATTCACGTCGGCGCTCGCGCGTGGTGCGCGCTGAGCATCGAAGGTGGACGGGGCGGTGGTCGCGCTCGGTGCGCCGTATTCGATGGTGCCGTTGCCACTGGCGAGCTGCGCGCGCGCCGACGCGCGCGCGAGCAGCGTGCCCGAGCGGCGCACGAGGCGGGCGCCGTCGATACGCAGGTCGATCCGCCCGGGCCGCAGCGCCACCACGTCGACGGTGGAGAGCACCGTGCCCGTGTTCGCGGTGGTCACCGCGGCGTCCGCTCCTTCCGTCGTGCATCCGCGGCCGGAGCACGACCAACCCGCGAGCACCTTGCGGTTCGGCGTCTCCACGGCCGAGAGCGCAGTGAGCGCGCCGGATCCGGGCAAGGCGCGTGGCGCGCGGATGCGCGCCACGGCGAGCGCGGCGCCGTCGAAGCGGAGCGTGGCCTGGTACGCGCCGAGATCGGGTGCGTTGCGGGCGACGAGGTCGAACGCCACCATCTGGCCCACCGCGGTTTGGGCGGGCCCGATCAGCTCGAGCGAGGGGCGAGGGGAGCTTGCTCCCGCCGTGCCTGCGCCGGCGAGCGCCCCCAACGCGCCGGCTGCGAGCGCGACGGCACCCACGAAGGCCACGAACGGTTTCGCCCTGTGCATCGCCCCTGCCCCGGAGCCCCGAACGCCGGGGCAATTCGGTCACGCTAACCGACAAAAGCCGCGATTCGAAAGCGATGGCCGTGCAAGGTGTCCGACGGATCACTCAATGTGAACGCCGGCGGGCGGGCCTTCCTGCTGTCCGAGCACCTTCTGGAAGCGCTCCACGTAGTGGTCGAACCGAGGCTTCCACTCCACGGTCGCCTCGCCGTGTTCGAGGCGGTCGAGGCACGTCTCCCAGCCCGCGGCGTTGCGCGCCGCGATGGCCGCCCCGAGTTCCTCGGTGAGCACGAAGTCGGTGCCGCCGTCGGTGCCGGGCGCCAGCTCGAACGTGATCGTGTCGGTGCCCCACGTGAACGCGACCCGGCGGGGCGGATCCCACTCGGTCACGGTGCCGGGCAACGGATCGATCTCGCTGCCCTCGAACACGTGTGTGAGCGGCGCGCCCACCTGCCACTCGTCGATCTCGATCTTCGTCGGGAACCACGCGCGCATCTCGTCGGGGTCGGTGACCGCGCGCCACACCACGTCGACGGGCTTGTGCAAGTGGCGCTCGAAGCGGATGATCGGGCGCTCGCCCGTGCGCTCCAAGATGGCTTCGTTCATGACTGTTTCTTCCTCGTGACAGTTGGTTCGGATGGGACCGGGGCGGGGGGACGCCCCGTGGAGTTGTGCGGCACGGGCACGTCGTCGAGGTGCCGTTCGAGGCGATCGAGGCTTTCGCGCCACATCTCGCGATACGGCTCGAGCCACTCGGCGAGCTCCATGAGCGGCTCGGGACGCAGCTCGTAGAGGCGCTGGCGCCCGTCGGCCTGCACGCGTACGAGACCGGCTTCGCGCAGCACCCGCAGATGCTTCGACACCGCGGGCTGGGTGAGGTCGAGGCGAGCGACGAGCGTGTTCACCGCGAGCGCGCCGTCGCGCAACAGGTCGACGATCTCGCGGCGCGACGGCGCGGCGAGCACTTCCATGACATCGAGCGTGGCGACCGCAGGCACCCTCTATGTATAACCACTCAGATATATAACTGTCAAGGCATGGATTGGCGGAACGGCGCACTAGATTCGTTGCATGAGCAAAGATCGCGAGCCGACCGTGTTGGTCGTCGGAGGCGGCTACGGCGGAGTGAACGTGGCCAAGGCGCTCGACGAGCACATGCACGTGGTGCTGGTGGAGCCGAAGGACGCCTTCGTGCACAGCGTCGGCACCTTGCGGGCGCTCGTCGAGCCGGAGTTCCTGCCGCGAATCTTCATCCCGTACGACAACCTGCTCGCACGAGGTCGAGTGGTGCACGACCGTGCCGTCGAGGTGCATCCTGATCGTGTCGTCGTGGCGTCGGGCGACACGATCGCGGCCGACTACCTGGTGCTCGCGTCGGGTTCGAGCTATCCGTTCCCCGCCAAGACCCAAGAGCACGCCAGCGTCGAGGCGATCGATCACTTCCGCGCTGCGTACGACGAGCTCGTGCGCGCCGACCGCGTGCTGCTGATCGGTGCCGGCGCGGTGGGCATCGAGCTCGCGGGCGAGATCGTGGCGAAGTGGCCCGACAAGTTGGTGACGCTGCTCGATCTTGCCGACGACGTGCTCGGAGATCGCTTCCGCAGCGACCTGCGCGCCGAGCTGCGCAACCAGCTCGTGGAGATCGGTGTCGAGCTGGTGCTCGGTGAAGGCCTCCGGTCGCTGCCGCCGACCGCCGCAACCGAGTTCGCGACCTTCACGATCACCACCGAAACCGATCGCACCATCACCGCCGACATCTGGTTCCAGTGCTTCGGCGTCACGCCCGTGAGCGACTATCTGCGTGGCGATCTTGCCACCGCGCGCCGCGCCGACGGTTTCGTGGCGGTTGGCCCCACGCTGCAGCTACCGGGCCACACCAACGTGTTCGCGATCGGCGACATGTCGGCTGCCGACGCCAAGATGGCGGGCTTGGCGTCGCGCCAGGCCCAGCTGGTGGCGGCGAACATCACGAAGCTCGCCGCTGGCGACGAGGACCTCGACGAGTACGTGTCGATCGGCACCGCGATCGTCGTGCCGATCGGTCCCGAGGGTGGCAGTGGCCAGCTTCCCGGCCAGGAGGAGCTGGCGTCGCGCGAGATGGTGTCGAACGCCAAGGGCCGCGACCTGATGGTGGGTCGTTTCGCGCAGGTGTTGGGTGCCGAACCGGTTTCGTCCTGACGGCGCGCCGGGTTACGGTCGCCGTTGCCGCCACTACCAGCCCGCCATACAAGTCTTGTGGAGCGCGCCGTGAGCGATACGTGCAATCACCTCGACCAGGCGCGCGATGTCGCGCCGAGCAGCATCGGATGTGAAGATTGCCTGCGCATCGGCGGTCGCTGGGTGCACCTGCGCATGTGCATGGTGTGCGGCCATGTGGGTTGCTGCGACAACTCGCCGAATCGGCACGCCACGGCGCACTTCCATGCCGACCAGCACCCGTTGATCCAGTCGTACGAACCCGGCGAAGACTGGTGGTATTGCTACGTCGACGACATCGCCTTCGAAGTCGACGGCGCAGCTTCGTTCGCGCATCCATGACCTCCGCCGATTGGCCCGAGCTCGAGCTCGCGTCGTGGGAGGGCACGCGCGACACGCTGCACATGTGGACGCAGATCGTCGGCAAGATCCGGCTGGCGCTGGCGCCCATGGTGAACCAGTGGTGGCAGGTGACGCTCTACGTGACCGCGCGCGGTCTGTCGACCTCGCTCATGCCCGCCGGTTCGATCGACGTCGACGTCGAGTTCGACTTCGTCGACCACGCGCTCGTGATCCGCACGACCGCGGGCGACGTGCGGCGTGTGCCGCTCGAGCCGCGATCGGTGGCGAGCTTCTACGACGCGACGATGGGGGCGCTCGCCGACGTGGGCGTGCAGGTGTCGATCTGGCCGAACGCGGTCGAGGTCGTCGACGCCATCCCGTTCACCGGTGACGACACGCACCACGACTACGACGGCGATGCCGCGCGTCGCTTCTGGTTGCAGCTCGTGCGCGCGCACCAGGTGATGACCCGGTTCCGCGGTCGTTTCATCGGCAAGTGCAGCCCGGTGCACTTCTTCTGGGGCGCTCCCGACCTCGCGGTCACTCGCTTCTCGGGCCGCACCGCGCCGAAGCATCCGGGCGGCGTGCCGCACTGCCCCGACTGGGTGCAGGAGCTGGCCTACAGCCACGAAGTGCACAGTTGCGGTTTCTGGCCCGGCGGCGAAGGCGAGGGCAGCTTCTACGCCTACGCCTACCCGCAACCCGACGGCTTCGCCGACTGGAGTGTGGCGCCCGACGCCGCGTACTTCGACAAGGCGTTGGGGGAGTTCGTCCTGCCGTATCGCGCGGTGCGCACGGCCGATGATCCAGAAACGATGCTGATGGCCTTCTTCCAGAGCACCTACGACGCCGCGGCCGATCTCGCCGGCTGGGACCGCGCCGCGCTCGAGGCTCCGGCCTGACGCGCGGCACGCGCACACACCACTCCGCGATTCCGTTTCACGAGCCCCCAGCACCACGACCGAAGGACATGCCAAAATGCCGACGTACAAGATGGTCTACGGCGACGACGAGCAGGTGGTGCGCGAGACGTATCACGACGTCGACGTGGTGCGCGAGGACGGATGGGTCGTGCTGTTCCGCGGTGGCGACGCCGTGGTGCGGGTACGCGAAGAGCACGTCCGTTCGCTCGACGAGGTCACCGACCAGAGCTGAACCACTCGTTGGGGGCGGGAGCGGTACGCAGCGGGCTGCGGTCAAGCCCGAGGCGCCCGCGGGTCGATGCACTGTGCGTGTTCCGCGTTGTCGCTGCTGTCGCCGCGTTCACCACCATGGTCGGCGCGTGCGTCGGCGGCGGCGTCGGACCCAAAGGCGGCGGCTCGCACCCGACGAGCGCGCCCGCGCCGCGCATCGCCGGCTGCCAAGTGTTCCCGGCCAACAACGCTTGGAACGAGAACGTGTCCGCACTGCCAGTGCGCTCGGATTCCTCGAAGCTCGTGGCGAGTATCGACAAGTCGCGCCAGTTCCTGCACGCCGACTTCGGTACCGACCCCAGCTACGGCATTCCGTTCCTCGTGGTGCCGAGCACCGAGGCGTCACACGCGGTGCACTACACGGCGTACGGCGACGAGAGTGATCCGGGGCCGTTCCCGATCCCGGCGAACGCTCCGGTGGAAGGCGGCGCGTCGAGTGGTGGCGACCGGCACGTGCTCGTGTTACAGCAGGGCTCGTGCCGCGTGTTCGAGTTGTACCGCGCGTTCTGGAAGACCGACCATTGGAACGCCGATTCGGGCGCAACGTGGAAGCTTTCGTCGAACGCGCTGCGCCCCCTCGGCTGGACGTCGGCGGACGCCGCCGGACTGCCGATCCTTCCCGGCTTGGCGCGCGTCGACGAGGTGCTCTCCGGGCACATCGACCACGCGCTGCGGTTCACGGTCGACGCGACGCAGGCGGGCTACATCCTGCCCGCAACGCATGACGCCTCTTCGTCGAAGAACGCGGCACTTCCGCCGATGGGCCTGCGCCTGCGATTGAAGAAGTCCTTCGACCTCTCGCACTACCACGGCCAGGCGCTGGTGATCCTGAAGGCGTTGCAGCAGTACGGCATGATCGTGGCCGACAACGGCTCGTCGTGGTTCATCAGTGGCGCGTCCGACCCGCGCTGGAACGACACCGACCTCGATCAGTTGAAGACCGTGCCCGGTTCGGCGTTCGAAGCGGTGAACACCGGGCCGGTCCGGCACTGACGCGCGCTACGCGGCGCGGCGGCGGGCGCGCAGCATCGCCAGCGCGGTCTGCGGCGGCGCGAGCGGTTCGAACGCATCGCTCGCGGCCGTGAGCTCGGCGAGCTCGTCGGCCGTGAGGTCGAGGTCGGCTGCTTCCACGTTGCGCTTCAATTGCTCGATCGAGCTCGCGCCTGGGATCGCAACCACGTTCGGTCGCGAGATCAACCACGCGAGCGACGCCTGCGCCGGGGTGGCACCGTGGGCGGCCGCGACGCGCTTGGCCGTGTCAATCACCGGCATCGCCCGCTCGACGTTCTCGCGCAGGCACAGCGGGTCGAGCGAGCGGGCCGAGTTCGACGGCAGATGATCGGGGCTGTAGCGGCCGCCGAGCAGACCCTTGGCGAGGGGGCTGTAGGCGATGATCAGGCGGTCGTGGGTCTGCGCGTACGGCACAGTGCCCTTGTCGCGCTCGGCGCGCCGCCACAGCAGGCTGTACTGCACCTGGTTCGACAGCACTGGTCGTCCCAAGTGCTCCTCGGCCGCGGCCCAGCGCGACGTCGGGTAGTTGCTCACTCCCACGTTGGCCACCACGTTCTGGTCGAGCAGTCGGCGCATGCCTTCCATCTGCGCGGAGAGCGGCACTACGGGGTTCGGCCAGTGCAGTTGATAGAGATCGATGCGGTCGATCTGCAGTCGCAATGCCGACAGCCGGCCGTGATCTTCCACGGTCGACGCGGTGGGGGTTGCCGGCGTCATCTTCGTGGCAACGAACGCGTCGTCGCGGCGGCCCGCGATCGCGCGCCCCACGATCATCTCGCTCACGCCGCGCGCGTACACCTCGGCGGTGTCGATGAGCGTGACGCCGGCGTCGAGCGCGGCGTGCACCAAGTCGATCGAGGTCTGCTGGGCGTACTCGTTGCTGTAACCCCAGTCGCGCGACCCGAACTGCCAACACCCCAGGCCGATCGCCGACAGGCGAACCCCGTTGACCTCGACGTACCTCATAGCGAACCTCCGTGGCTGGTCGACCACTCAGCTTCGCGCGATCGCTCTCAATCGCCCAGGAGCCGCACGGTGGCGGCGTCGGGCTCGCCGTCGCAGTATTTGTCCAGCGCGGTGGTGAAGTCGGGTGCGTTGGGGTCGGCGAGTTGGAAGAGCGTCATCGACGAGTGGAATTTCATGTCGTCGGGTGAACCGAAGATGTCGTGCAACGAGCGGTCGCTGACCGCGTTGACGGCCGCGGTGCACTCGTGCAGGCGCGGCCCGAGAGTGTGATGCTCGAGGTAGGCGCGGGCCTCCACGAGCGACGTGATCCCGTAGTGCACGGCGGTCGAGCTCTGACCGAGCCCGCGCAGTTGTGGGAACACGAACCACATCCAGTGGCTCGTCTTGCGGCCGCGCCGCAGCTCGCCGAGCGCCTGCGCGTACACGCCGTCCTGGGCGTCGATGAAGCGCTGCAAATCGAAGCGATCGTCCGTCATTCGTCAGCCGAGGTCGCCGCGGGCCAGGAGCTCGACGGGGTCTTGCATGCGCACCATGCCGAGGTAGCCGCCGCCGCGGCCGATGCTGTCGTGTACCGAGTAGCCGAGCACTTCCTGCGCGAGGCGCGGCAGGCTCTTGGCGTATGACGGCGGGATCGAGAGGTAGTTGTTCTCCTCGGTACGCAGCCAGCCGAGGCAGTAGCTGAGGTGCACGGCGCGCCGCGGAATGTCGGTGCTGTTGGCGCCGCCGGCGTGGATCGTGCTGCCGAGGTAGATCACCGCGGAGCCGGTCGGCATCTCGGCGTAGGCGAGCTGGTCCGATTCGACCGGCACCTGCATCTGCTCGAACGCTGGACGCGCACGGTCGGGCCAGCGGTGGCTGCCCGGCACCACGCGCGTCGCCCCGTTGTCACGGGTGAAGTCGACGAACGCGATCACCGACGCGAGCTGCAGCTCGGGATGCGGCCACGGCACGTCGCTCCACACGAGCTCGTCGCGGTGCAGCCATTGCTCTTCCGAACCGGGGTCGCGTTGCAGCAAGTGACCGAGGTTCAGCTGGTAGCGCGCGCACGACGGCAACAGGATGCGGTCGCAGAGCGCGAGCAGCAGCGGGTCGCACATCACGTCGGTGGCGAACGTGCGCGACAGCCCCGGCACGCCGGCGACCTGCCTGGTGTGGTGCCCCTGGAACGCCGCCAACAACGGATTGAAGAACTCTTCGTTGGGGTCGGCCGCGTCGACTGCACTCTCGACGTCGTCGTTGACGCGGCGCACTACGTCGGCGTCGAGCAGACCCTCGACGATCACCACGCCGTCGCGCTCGATTGCGTCGCGGACGGTGTCGGGATCGGGATCGGCCTTGGCATCGAAGCGTTGGATCGCAGACATCGACGCGCCAGCGTAGGAGTTCACTCGCCGAGCGCCTCACGGCCCAGGATCGCGGCACTCGGGCGCACGTTGCGGTCGCGGTCGATGATGCCGAACTTCACGTCGTAGCCGTGGAGCCATTCGTAGTTGTCGACGCCGGTCCAGTGGAAGAATCCGCGCACGTCGACGCTACGCGCAATCGCTTCGTGCGTGACCTCCAGCCCCCGCGAGAGGTAGGCGGCGCGTTGATCGTCGTCGTCGGTGCCGATCCCGTACTCGGCAACGAGCAGTGGTGTGCCGGGGAGCTCGGCGTGCAGGCGATCGAGTACGAGGCCGAGGCCGTCGGCCCAGATTGCGTAACCGAGCGGCGATACCGGCGCGTCGTGCGGGTGGCGGGTGATGCGTCCGGCGGCCACACCCATCGCCGAGTAGTAGGAGAAGCCCACGAGGTCGAACGCGCCCGCGAGATCGGGACGATCCACTGGGTCGCGTCCGCGGATGCGCAACACGCCGTCGCGAAACAACTCGAGCCCGGGCGCCCACGACGACGCGTACACGAGGTGCGCGAGCTTCGTGGTCTCCTCGCGGTCGTCGACGGCGACGATGGGGGAGAGCCCGAAGATCGATGCCACCGGCGCGCCGGTCTGGCGCAACCGCACCGCAGCTTCGGCGTTGGCGAGGTGGATCGCCTCGTCGGCGACGGCCGCCTCCTCACGATCGTTGTGGCCGGGCGGCCAACCTCCGCCGCGATACGCGACGTGCGCGTAGTAGTTCGTCTCGTTCACCGGCTTCCACCCGCCGGCGAGATCGCCGAACGTCTCGGCCATGAAGTCGACGTGACGAGCCCAGAACTCGGTGCGGTTCCGCTCGACGAGGAATCCGCCGCGATCGGCGAACCAGCGCGGCAGCGTGAAGTGGTGCAGGCTCACCCACGGCACGACACCGGCGTCGCGCGCCGCTTCGAGCACCGCGCGGTAGCGCGCAACGGCCGCCGCATCACGAACGCCCTCGCGCGGTTCGATGCGGGCCCATTCAATCGAGAGCCGGTGGTGGCGCAGCCCGAGCGATGCGTAGGTGCGGAAGTCGTCGGTGTAGCGCGCCGCGAAGCCGTTGCCGTCGTTCGACACCGGCGCATGGCCGGTGCGCTCCCACTCGATCCAGTCCGACGCCGGCGCCGCGCCTTCGCACTGTGTCGAGCTCGCGCCGGTGCCCCACATGAACCCGTCGGGCCACTGCATAGGTGAGCGGCCAGCGGCAGTTGGGCGGCGTCAGTTGTTGGACGGGTTCTGCGGCGCCGGGTCGTTTGCCTTCGACTCGGAAGCCTTCGAGTCCGACTTCTTCGCGTCGGACTTGTCGCCCTCACCGTGCAGGCCGCTCTCGAATTCCTTGCGCGCCGTCCCCAGCGAGCGGGCGAGCTTCGGGATCTGCGACCCACCGAAGAGCAGCACGAGCACTGCGAGCACGATCAGAATGTCGGGGCCAAGGATCTCGGCGATCATCGGACGGTCTCCTCACGCACCGATCGAACGCGATCGGCGCATCACAATGCTACGGCGGTGCTGGTCCGACTGACCAGCGGGCCTTCCGCCTGAGCATTCTCGCATCAACGACGGCATCAGGGGGCGTTTCCGGACATTCGGCACTCCGACCGTCGTGAGGGTCGGCCGACCTCGACCACCTACACCCAACAGAGTCTTGGTTTCCCCGCGCTGATCAGTTGCCGGTCCAGATCGACGAGCCCGACGTGACGCCCGCGACGTACCAGAACGCGTCGCCTTTCCCGTCGCCGTTGAAGTCGCCGGAGAGCGGCAGGTAGATCCCGTTCGCCGAGACGTGCGGGCCGGGCTGCAACCCGGCGGGCGAGCCGTACCACACCGAGTCGGTAGCGGGTCCGGGCGCGTACCAGAGGATGTCGGTGGTGCCGTCGCCGTTGAAGTCGCCGACCACCGGGATGTACGAGTTGTGGATCGCCGGCGCGACCGCGGCCTGGATGAGGCCGAAGCCGCTGCCGAGCCACAGGTGCTCGCCGCCGGTACCGCCGGTGTACCAGAAGATGTCGTCGACGTGGTCGCCGTTGAAGTCACCGACGATCGGCGTGCCGCGCGTCTGGAGGCCGACGGTGCCGTGGGTGAAGCCGGTCGTGCCGCCGTTCCAGATCGGTTGGCTCTTCTGCGTGGGCCAGTCCCACACGATGTCGCTGAAGTTGTCGCCGTTGAAATCGCCGACTGCCGGCCGGTAGGTGCCGTTGACCACAGGGTCGGGCCCCGTGTGGAAGCCCGACGACGAGCCGAACCAGATGTGGTCGGCAGCCGGGCCCGGCGCGTACCAGAGGATGTCGTCGACGCCGTCGCCGTTGAAGTCGCCCACGAGCGGCTGGTACGTGCCGCTGATGTTGAGGTTGGAACCCTTCACGAACCCGTTGCTCGAGCCCCACCAAATCGGATCGGGGTCGGGGCCAGGGGCGTACCAGATGATGTCGGTCTTCCCGTCGCCGTTGAAGTCGCCGGTGATCGGCTTGTACACACTGTTGATCGTGTAGTGCGATCCGAACGAGAACATCGACGTCCCCACGTTCGTGAGTGTGTTGACGTCGACCGGCGCGCTCACGTGCGCCGACGCGCCGCCCTGGTCGGTGACGGTGAGGGTCACGGTGCGCGCGCCCGATCCGCTGTACGTGTGCTGCGCGGTGAGCCCGGTCGCGGTGTGACCGTCACCGAAGTTCCACACATAGGTGGTGATCGGAGCTTCGTTGTCGACCGAGATGTGCGCGTCGAACGAGCAGTTCGTCTGCACGCACTTCCAGAGGAACGCGGGGAGCGGCGGAAGCTTCGCCGGGTTGATCGCGAGCAGCGTGCTGCCCGTGGCCCCGTCGTTGTCGGTGACGGTGAGGCGCACGTCGTAGGTGCCGCCGGCCGCGTAGGTGTGCTTCACGTTCCTACCGGTGGTGGTGCCACCGTCGCCGAAGTCCCATGTCCAGGCCACAACGGTGCCGTCCGGGTCGTGCGACGGGCTGCCGCTGAAGCTGCACACGAGCTGGTCGCACGATTGCGTGAAGCTGGCGACGGGCGGCTGGTTGCCGTTGCCCGATGTGGGCACGAGCACGTTCTGGGCGAACTCCGACGTGCTCCCATTGGAGTTCGTCGAGGTCGCGGTCACGACGTGGCCCGCCACACCGCCGGGCAACGGGATGACCGCGTTGCCGGTGCTGTCGGCCACTGCGCTGGTCTCGTAGGTCTCACCCGAGCCCCACACGCCGGCCGCCGAGTCGGCGAGGAACACCTCGATGGTGCAACTCGCGCACGTGGCCGCGGTGATCGCCGTCGGCTGCGCGTTCGAGAGCGTGGGTGCGATCATCTTGTCGTTCACGTTCACGTTGGCATTCGCCGACGTGTTCACCTTGGCGAACGGCGCCAGGTCGATGCCGAGCGCGGCCGTGCCGGTCTGGTTGTTGTTGAAGATCGAGTTCTGGGTGAACGTGTTCCCGTTGGTGTTCGTGAACACGTGGTTCGGGTCGAGCACCTCGTCGGGCTCCACCTGGATGCCGGCGTCGTTGTTGGCGATGATGTTCTGCTGCACCGTGATCTTGAACGCGCCGCCGTTGATGTTCAGGCCGAACAGCTTGTTGCCGGCGGCGGTGCCGTTGTTGGTCACGCCGATCTTGTTGAACGCAATCAGCGAGTTGTTGGTGCCCTTGTCCACCATCACGCCGCCGCGACCGTTGTCGACGACGGTGTTGAACTCGACGGTCTCGTGGTTCTGGTCGGGCGGGCACGGCAGGCTGCCGCAGTCACCTTTGCCCTCGAGGTGGATGCCCCAGTAGCCGTTGGCCGCGTACGACGGCGCGGTGTTGCCGGTGGGGTCGGTGCCGACGAGGTTGCCGATGACGGAGTTGAACTGTGTCGCGGCCTCGTGCGCCACCTCGATACCGGCCTGCCCATTCCCCGACACGAGGTTGCCCTCTTCCGTGCCGGTGCCGCCGATCATCGTGTGCTCGGACGCGCGTGTGATGTCGATCCCGTGCGACTCGGTGAAGCGTCGCTGCGTTCCGGTGGGGTCG
This sequence comes from Acidimicrobiia bacterium, assembly GCA_036501845.1. GTDB lineage: Bacteria > Actinomycetota > Acidimicrobiia > IMCC26256 > PALSA-610 > JBBREP01. The sequence continues at coordinate 40,963 of DASXZO010000098.1, forward strand.
AGGCCGACGATGTTGTTCTGGATCACGTTCCAGCTCGTCGGGAAGTTGTACGAACCGATGCCCTTGAAGTCGCAGCCCGAGATCACGTTGCGCGTGCCATTCCCGGGCGCGCCGATCTGGTTGTGGCTCGCGCCGTTCTGCAGCACGATGCAGCTCGCGTCGTTGAACGTCACGTGCTTCGGGTCGTAGGCGCCCGTGGGCGTGAGCCCGAGCATGTCTCCGACCACCGTGTTGAAGTCGGAACTGGCGGTGTCGAAGTTCAGATCCTGCGAGAACCCGTGGATGTCGAGCCCCTCGAAGGTGTTGTGGCTGGACGCGATCACGAAGGCGGGGAAGGTGCCCGGGCCCTTCCCGGCGAGCTCGATGCCGTAGACCGCGTTGTCGACGAGCGGATCACTGTTGGCGCTGGAACCGGGCTGGGTGAAGCCGTTGATGATGATGCCGCTGGTATTCGTGAGCGGCGGCAGCGCGCTCTGCGGTGTGATCGTCTGCACGCCGCTGCCCGGGATGTTGAAGTCGATTTCCGCGGCACCCGACGCTGCGTTGGCCTCCTGGACCGCGGCGCGCAATGTGCACTGGCCCGCGGTCGCGGTCGAGCAGGTGCCGTTGACGTGCGCGTCGCCGCCGTCGGCCGTGGAGTTGACCACGAACGTCGTCGGTGTGTTCGGCGTGACCGACGCGTGCGCCACGGTGCCACTGCCGCTCGACGAGGCGTGACCGGCCACAGCCTGCACGTCGGCCATTGTGAGGCAGCCGTCGCCGTTCACGTCGGCGTACGCGTCGGCGGTGCACTCGTTGCCGGACTCGGCGCCGTCTACCCATGCGGCCGCCAAGCCGTTGGCGTCGCCGGCCGAAGGCGCGCCCGAGTGGTCCACTCCGAGCGGTGCGCCGTGCGCGAGCCCGCCGTTGCGTGTCAACGAACCCGCAGGCGCGGCCCAGTTCGTACGCGAGGTCCCGACGTGGAAGGTGATGTCGGTGGCCGCGAGTCGCGTGCCCTTACCGGCTGACGACGCGAGCAGGGTGCCGTCGGGCGCCACGAGCTGGGTGCTGTCGAGCCGCAGGTGCACCGTGCCGGGCTGCAACGCGATCACGTCGATCTCGGCCAGTGCACTCGACGGCGCCTGGCGCGAGCCGGCGCAGGCAGAGCCCGTGCATGACCAGGCTCCCAGTGTGGTGCGGTCGGAGGCGTCGGGCGTCTCGAGCCCGTGGAGCGCCGCGCCCGACGGCATCGTCGCGTCCCACACCACCTTGGAGATGTCGAGGGCACCGTCGTCGTAGCGCAGGCTCGTCTCGAAGGCCGCCAGCGTGGGTGCGTTGGTGGCGACGAGCTGCAAGCGCACGAGCTGGCCGAGCGGCAGCGTCGTCGGGCCGGTGATCCGCAGCCCCGGCGTGGCCGCGGCCGTGACCGAACCGCCCGCCGCAGTGAGTCCCGAGGGAATGGCGACGCTTCCGAACGCGCCGATCGCCAGCGCGGCTGTGAGCGCGATGACGGGAAATGCACGTGTTGTAGGCACTCGCCTGACCTCCACTATTGCCCCTCGAAAGATGGTGCCGGTCCGCCGGGCCGGTTCCGTGCCAAGCGTGTCAACCACGCAGAATTCTGTCAGGCCGGGGCCGTTGAAATCGGAACCAACGCCGCAACGGGGATCTCCGGGTGGAGTAATTGGTACATACGTCCTTCGGGCCGGCACGCGGCTCGGGCGCCGACGAGGAGGCGATGTGTCGCGGATCGGATCACGGATTGGCGCGGGTGGGGCGGCGCTCGTGCTGGCAGCCACCTGCGCCGCAGTGGCGTCGACGGGGTCCGCAGCCGCGGCATCTCCGGCTGCGACGACTGCGACGCGGCACGCCACGCCCGCGACGAGCTCCTTGTTCACCGTGGGATCGCGACTGTCGATCTTCGGGCACTACCTCGCCATCCCAGGCGACTTCAACGGCGACGGCAAGAGCGACATCCTCTGGTACACGGCCGGCCCCAAGCCCGACTCGCTCTGGTACTCGGCCGGCAGCGGGTTCACGGCCGGGCCGAGCGTGTCGATCAGCGGCACGTACAAGCCGGCCGTCGGTGACTTCAACGGCGACGGCAAGGCCGACATCTTCTGGTACGCGCAGGCGCCGGCGAAGTCGGTGATCTGGTACGGCGCGGCTTCCGGTTTCACGGTCGGACCGGCGTTCTCGATCGTCGGCAACTACAAGCGCGTCGTCGGCGACTGGAACGGCGACGGCCTCGACGACATCATCTGGGTGAACCCTGCCACCGGTGCGCCGCAGAGCGTCTGGTACGGCGCGGCCGTGGGCTTCACCAAGTCGTCGGTCGAGATCGGTGGTCCGCGCGGTATGCCGCTCCTCGGCGACTTCAACGGCGACGGCCATGACGACGCGTTCTTCTACCAAGCGGGGAACGGCGTCGAGACGCTCTGGCTCGGCAGCGGCACCGCGCCCGTGGTGGCCAATGCGCCGAACGTCTCTGGCACGTACTCGCCGGTCACGGGTGACTTCAACGGTGACGACGCCACCGACATCTTCTGGTACGTACCGGGCACGGATCCGGTGTCGCTCGGCTCGTCGACCGGTCTGCGCAACGGACCCGCGCAGACGATCCACGGGCTCTACAAGCCGTTCGTGGGCGACTTCAACGGTGACGGCCACGCCGACATCTTCTGGTTCCGGCCCGGCAGCAACACCAGCAGCATCTGGTTCGGCGCCTGAGCCGCATTTGCCGAGGGGTGGGTGGTGGTTAGGCGTCTTCGCGCAGGAGTTCGACCGCGCGGCTGCGGTCGGGTACCTCGAGCTTGCGCAGGATCGCGGCGATGTGGCTGCGCACCGTCACCTGAGCCACGAACATGCGGTTCGCGATCTCGCGCGTCGACAGACCCTCGTCGAGGAGCTCCAACACCTCACGCTCGCGGTCACTGAGCTCAGCGATCTTCGGCCGGCGCGCGAGCAGTTTGGCGTCGCGGTCGCGGCGGCCGAACTCCACGATCAAACGGCGCACCATGCTCGCCGGCAGCGCGGTCTCGCCCGCGAGCACACGGTTCAGCGACTCGACGAGCTCCGCTGACGACACGCCCTTCACGAGGTAGCCCAGCGCGCCGGCGCCGATCGCGGCGAAGAGGTCGTCGTCGTCGCTCGACACGGTGAGCATCACCACTGCCGTCTCCGGACGCTGGCGCACGATCTCGCGTGCCGCGCGAATGCCGCTGCCAGGCATGCGCACGTCGAGCACGGCGAGCGCGGCATCGTGCTCGACGACGGCTTCGACGGCGGACGGCGCGTCGCGCACAGTGGCGCGCACATCGAAACCGGCATCGGTGAGCGCGCGTGCAACGAGCTCGCGTGTGGGCGGGTGGTCGTCGGCAACGACGACGGATGAACCATTCACCATCGAACCTCTACGTCTGTTCCGCGGCCCGGCGTGGAGCGGATCACCACGCCGCCACCGATCTTTTCTGCTCGCTCGGCCATTGATTGCAGGCCGTACGAACCGTTGCGCTTCGTGCCGTCCACCACGAACCCGGCGCCGTCGTCGCGTACGACGAGACGGTCGCCATCCGACTCCTTCGACACCACGACGTGCACCCATCGCGCGCCGCCGTGACGGCACGCGTTCGTCGTGGCCTCGCGCGCGATGCGCACGAGGTCCTCCATCACCGCCGGCGACACGCGGAATCCGGAATCCACGTCGAGGCGCAGCTCGCTCCCGAACTGGTCGGTGACGGTTTCCAGCGTGCGGCGCAGCACCGACTCGAGGTCGCGATTGGTGTTCGCGGTGAGGGCCGCGATCGCCCGGCGCGACTCGTAGAGCGCGCGTTCGGCCGACGACGACACGAGTTGGGTGCGGCCGTTCGTTCCCCACGCGACTGCCTCCGACGCGCCCCAGGAACGCGTCTCGGACACGATGAACGCGAGCTCCTGGGCCAGGCCGTCGTGCAAGTCGCGCGCGACGCGGCGCCGTTCCTGTTCGACCGCGAGCGCGGCGCGTTCTTGCCAGTACGACGAGATCTCACCCATCGCACCCACGAGCCACGCGGCGTAGGCCGCGAGCCTGATCACGTCACCGGTGTAGAGCCAGCGGCTGAACTCCGACAGGAACAACGCAAAGTTCACTTGCGCGATCGACGCCAGTCCGGCGCCGAGCGCCAGCCACCACGCGAACGGCTCGCGCCGGCGCGCTCGCGCCGCGAAGCCGATGCACGCAATGGCGAAGAGCGCGGCAAGCACGATCTGCACCACCGACACACTGCGCTCGAAGTCGAGACGCGGATTCGTACTGCTGAGGGAGAAGGCCGGAGTGTTGTCGGCGGGAAGCGGCACCAGAGGACCGAGCACACCGAACACGACCACCACGGCTGCGCCGCCGATCCAGAAGCCTCGGAGCTGGGCCGCCGTCGCGTCGACCGCACCGGGCCACGTGGCCGCGGCCGCGAGTGCCGCACCGGCGACGAGCTGGGCGCCGATCGGCAGCCACGTGGCGAAGCTCGGGCCCGTGGTGCCGTGGATGAACAGGTGCGGCAACGCAAGGATCAGCGCGTCGGACGCCGCGAGCAGGAACATGCCGGAGGCCACGAGCGCGCGGTCGCCACCGTGGCTCATCCGGTAGCGACCCACCACGAGGTAGCCCACCAGCGTCGCGATCAGCGTGGCTGCGGTCTCGAGCGAGATCTTGAGGGTCGGCGCCGTATACGCGACGCGGAACCCGGGCACGAGCGCGACCACGGCAGTGGCCGCCACGGCCACCCCCAGCACGGACCAGAGCATCCGTGTCTCGAGTCGTTGCGACATCTGCTGCAACATCTCGTGCGGAATCTCGCGCTTCTCGTCGGCACCGGCCGAGTGCCGGCCCACCGGCGCCCAGTCTCGCGTGGCGAGCGCGGCCTGTCCGGGCGGGCCGTCGCGGGTGGCCAGCGCGGCGATGACACCCATTTGAGCGTTTGTTGTCCGTACGGGGAACGCCTCGGCATCGAATACCCGAGGCGAGGCGGAGAGGCCGTCTCGTGTGCTTGCCGCCCGTGCGCGGCTGGACAGGAGGTCCATCTGTGAGATTCACCCGTACTGCACGCCGTATTGCCGGCGTGAGCGTCGCTGCGGTCGCCATCACGGGGCTCGGCGTCGGTGTCGCTCTGGCCAGCATGCCGGTCGACAGCAACGCCCGTGCCACTGGTCGGGGTGTGAACGAGTTCGCGATGACGGGTGCGTACTTCAACGGCCACACCACGAACTTCACCTACACCCGTGGCTTTTGGTGCGACACGAGCGTGAAGTCGACGGCGTCGAGCGGTTGTGAAGCCGGCGCCAACTACAACAAGGCACCGTCGTCGCAGCACGACCCGCTGTACATCACGGTGCCGCTCGGATTCAGCGTGCCCATGAACATGGAACAGTGCCCGCAGGGACTGATCTGTGTGGACCACCCCGGCACGATCGACCTGACCCGGCTCGAGCCTGCGCTCAAGCCGCTGTACCCGAAGCTCACCGACGCGCAGCTCACCGCGGCGTTGAAGGACTACGAGGTGCCCGGGCACAGCCACTTCATCACCGACGCCAACAACGACAAGCCCGAGTTCTGGGACGTGAAGGTGATCGGCGTGGAGAGCCCGAAGGTCTACGCCGACATCAACGCGCACAAGTCGTACGCGTACATCCAGCAGTTGCTGAACCAGCACAACAAGGCAGTGGTCGGACCCATCGACACGAACCTGTTCTTGTACTTCGGCGTCAACTGAGTTTCATTCGGGCCGGCAGAGCGGCGCGGGGTGCGGAGTGCACCCCGCGCCGTCTTTGTGTGCCTCGCGTAATGTGCCTGGCATGAGTGAAGCGGCTTCGAAGGCGTTCGAGTTGTTCCAGGCCGACGTCGGCAACGACGAGGGCACGGGCGAGTGGTTCCAGGTCACCCAGCAACAGATCGACCAGTTCGCCGACGTCACGCTCGACCACCAGTTCATCCACGTGGATCCCGAGCGAGCGAAGGCCACGCCGTTCGGCACCACGATCGCCCACGGCATGCTCACGCTGTCGATGCTCACGCACCTCGCCGCCGGTGCGAGCAGCGCGCCGCCCGACCCCGCCAAGTACGCGGGCGTGCTCATGGGCATCAACTACGGCTTCAACAAGGTGCGCTTCGTGAACCCCGTCAAGGTCGGATCGCGCATCCGTGCTCGTGCGGTCACCACGAACGTCGAGTTGAAGGGCAACGCGATCGACGTCACCCGCAACTTCACCGTCGAGATCGACGGCGAGGAGAAGCCGGCCCTCGTGGCCGAGTGGGTGACGCGGACCGTGTACGCCTGACGCCGGCGTGGTGCTGTCGGCGCGCGACATCCGCGCGCGTCTCGATCATCCCGTTATCGACGCCGACGGCCATTGCATCGAGTTCGTGCCGCTGGTGCGCGACCTCATGGTGGAGGACGCCGGTGAACGCGTCGCGCGGCGTTTCGATGCCGTGCTCGCAGGGTCGGCCGCGGTGCGTCCGATCGACGACGAATCGCGCCGAGCGGTGGGCTACAGCCGCACGGGCTGGTGGGCGTTGCCGGCGGCCAACACGCTCGATCGTGCCACCGCGATGCTGCCGAGGCTGCTCCACGACCGCCTCGACGACATCGGCATCGATCTCGCGTTCCTCTATCCCACGCTCGGGCTCGTGCCGATGGCGCTCGACGACGACGAGGTGCGGTGCGCGCTGGCGCGGGCGTGTAACCGTTACTACGCCGAGTGCTATGGGCCATCGGGTGATCGTCTTCGACCCGTCGCGATCATCCCCACCTACACACCCGCCGAGGCGATCGCCGAGCTCGAGTTCGCGCACGGCGTGCTCGGTATGCGCGCCTTCCTGTTCGGCGGCCTGGTGCTGCGGCCCACGCCGGGTGCCGAAAGTCTGCGCGCGGCGCGCTGGGTTGACGGCCTCGGCCTCGACAGCGTGCACGACTACTCGCCGCTGTGGCAGCGATGCGTCGACCTCGGCGTGACGCCGACGTTCCACTCCACCGGCATCGGCTTCGGCAGCCGCACGTCGCCGCGCAACTACGTTGCGAACCACATCGGCAACTTCGCGGCCGGCAACGAGGCGATCGCGCGCTCGCTGTTGTTCGGCGGCATGCCGATGCAGTTCCCGACGCTGCGCGCCGCGTTCCTGGAAGGCGGGGTGTCGTGGGCCGCGCAGCTGTACGCCGACCTGTGCTCGCATTTCGCCAAGCGCAACCGCGATTCCCTCGCGCACTACGACGCGCGCCGCCTCGATCGCGCCGCGTTGTCGCGACTCGTACGCGAACACGGCGAGCCCGCAGTGATCGCGCGCGCCGACCGTGTGGACGAAGGCTTGTCGTTCCTGTCCGACCCCGACGAACCCGACGAGAACCTCGACGAGTGGGCCTCGTCCGGCATTGCGTCCACCGACGATCTCGCCCGAGTGTTCGCCGACCAGTGGTTCTTCGGTTGTGAGGCCGACGACCCGATGAACGCCCTTGCGTTCGACCGCCACGCCCATCCTGGCGGGATCTCGTTCCGAGCCATGTTCGCGTCCGACATCGGGCATTGGGATGTTCCCGACTTCCTCGGCGTGCTGCCCGAGGCCTGGGAGCTGGTCGACGACGGCCGGATCGACGAGGAGCAGTTCCGGGCCTTCACGTGCGACAACGTGATCGCGCTCCTCGGTCGAGAAGCATTCGCCGGGACCGTGGTGGAGGCGTACGCGCACCAGGGAGACAAGTCACCCGGCGCGGCGACCGAGACTGGCGGATGAGCCGGTCAGCGGCGCCGGGCGACGTCGTCTCCCTGGCGCGGAACAAGATTGTTGGCACAGCGCGCTGTCGTCGCGCCTTCGTGGCCCTCACACGTCAGTAGCCGTAGCCGCCGCCCGAGCTGCTGGCTGTGGTCGGTGTCGCCGGCGCGGGTGCCGGAGCCGGTGTGCTGGCAGCGCCCGACGCGCTCGTCGTCACGATGTGCCAGGTGCCGCCGAAGCTCGTGAGACCGTCGCCGTTGGCGTCGCCGGCCGCGGTGTCACCAGCGAAGCGGTAGAGCGGCAGTCCCTTGTCGGTCACCTGGGTGCCGTTGGCGTCCTTGGCCGTCGCGATGCCGGTCACGCCTGAGCCGCTCACGGTCGCTGCCGTCGTGGTGAGTGGCGGCCATGCCGACGCGCACGCACCGGTGCATGCGACGGCCTTGCCGTTGTTCGTGAGCGTGTAGAGCGTCATGCCCTGGGTGTCCACGAGCGCGTTGCCCTTCTTGGTCATGGCGATCTTGGCCACGGCCTGACCGCTGCCACTGCTCGACGTACCGCCGCTCGATGCTGCGGTGCTGTTGCTGTTCGACGCCGGATTCGTCGACGCCTTGGTCGCCGACGAACCGCACGCGGCAACGAGCAGCGCGCCGGCCGCGACGACGACGAGCACGCGCGTGCGGCGCAGCCGCGTACTGGTGTGGGGTTCGTGCTCGCGCACTGTGGTCGGTTCGATCATGATGGCACCTGCATTCGCTCATGGACGATCGTGACCACCCATTCGATCGTCGCGGTTTCTCACTGTTTCTCGAATGGATACGGGGGCCGTGCACCCACGGTTCAGTGCGGCCGGCCCGCGCCCCGTCGTTACTGAGAGGTGAGTGAGGAGAGCGTGCCGATCGCGATGCGTGGCGACTGCGAAGGGTCGAGCCATCGCAACACGTCGAGCAGGTCGCCTTCCGGAAGGGACACGCATCCAGAAGTGGGACTGCCGTGCGTCACGTGCAAGAAGATTCCGCTGCCGAGTCCTGGCGTGCGCGCGTCGTTGTATCCGATCACGGCGCCGTAGAGATACGACGGCGTGGCATCCATCGGCTCGGGATCGGTTCCAGCCGACGTGGTCGTGTCGTCGACCCACTCGTTGTAGTTGGGGCTCGACGAGTCGTCGTCCCATACGAAGTTCGATCCCGTGGTGTGGCGGTACTCGTAACGCACGCCCGGGTTGGCGTCGACGCCGAACATGAAGTCGAAGCCGAACACGCCGCTCGGTGTGCGGCCGTCGCCTTCGCGTTTCGCGCCGACCGGGGCCACACCGTCGCGTCCGATGTACGACGACCACGGACCGAACACCTGCGTCCAGCCGTTGGCGCCGCGCTGGTACGCGGTGATCGTTGCAATGCTCGAGCCGTAGCCATCGGTTGCGACGGCGATCACCTGCCCGGCGCCGCCGATGCCCGAGAGGCGGTTCACGAGCAACGGTGGCGCCGCGGTCGCGGGAGCAGTCGTGATCACAGCGTGCGCCTGTGTGCTCGGCGTGGTGGCGTGCGGTGGCGGCGTCGTCGATGTGGCCGCGCTTGTCGTGATGGTCGTGCGCGGCGCCGAGTTGCTCGGGGTCGTGGCGGCGTGCGGACCGGCGATCACGACGTGGGGCGCGGCATGCGGTGCCGCGGCGCGGCGCGACGACTGCGCGCCACCGTTGACTGCGACCTCAACGACACTTGCGGCGACCAAGGCGCCGAAGGCCAACGCAGTGACGCCCCGAACGTGCACGTGGGTCATCGTACGAAAAGCAACTGGTGCTCAACGCTGCACGCGGCCAACTGGCCATTGTTCGTGAACGTCGTCGTGGCTACTGTCGCTCGCACTCACGTTGCCAATCAGGAGGGCGCGCGCGTGCTGAACAAGAAAAGGACGACATCGATCGCGGCCGCGGGAGCATTCGCCCTGCTGGGTTCGATGGCACTCGGCGGACTCGTCGGGGTCGGCACTGCCGGCGCCACCGCGAGCCGGTCGGTGCTGCCGCAAACGAGCGAGGCGTCAGCCGCCCGAGCACACCCGGTTGGTGCGGTCGCGCAATCGAGCCCGGTCGATTTCGAGCTGGTGTTGCAGCTTCGCGACGCCGCCGGCGCGCAAGCGTTGGTGCAGTCGATCAGTACACCGGGAAGCGCAAACTTCCGGCACTACCTCACTGCCGCGCAGTGGGAGGCCCGGTTCTCGCCCAAAGCTGCGCAGGTGCACGACGCGACCGCGTGGCTCCAGAGTGAAGGCTTCGCCGTCGGCAAGGTGTCGGCGGACCGGGTGACCGTTGCCGCTTCGGGCACGGCCGCGCAGGTCGAGCGCGCGTTCGGTACCACGCTCGACAACTACAAGTTCCGTGGCCAGACGGTGCGCTTCGCCGCCGGCAACCTCTCGGTGCCGGCGTCGTTGGCCGGCAACGTGATCGGTGCCATCGGCATCAACCAGAACGTGAACACGCCTGCGATCGCGAACGACGACGCCGCGACGGCGAGCCCGACGACTGCCACCAGCAGTGCGGGCAATCCGTTCCCGCCCGCGCCCGCGGCGTTCATCACGTCGCCGCCGTGCGGTTCGTACTACGGCCAGAAGAACACCACCGACAAGCCAGCGTTTGGTCGCGGCTACCCGAGCACCGTTCCTGATCAGGTGTGCGGCTACCAGCCTGCGCAGTTGCGTTCGGCCTACGGGCTCACGAACAAGAACACCGGTGCGGGTGTGACCGTGGCGATCATCGACGCGTACGGATCGTCGACGATCGCGCAGGACGCCACGAAGTTCTACAACACCTACGACCCGAGCATCCCGTTCTCCAACGCCCACTTCCAGCAGGCCGACGCGTTGCCGTTCGACGACGAAGCGCTCTGTGCCGCCAGTGGCTGGGCCACCGAACAGGATCTCGACGTCGAAGCAGTGCACACGATGGCACCGAAAGCCAACATCCTCTACGTGGGCGCGCAGGACTGCGTGAACGGACTGTTCGACGCGGACCAGGCCGTGATCGACCAGGGCGCCGCGAACATCGTCACCAACTCGTGGGGTGACGTCGGCGGCGACCTGCTCGACGACAGCTCCACCCGTCAGGCGTTCGACGACGAGTTCATGCTCGCCGACTCCACGGGCATCACGGTGAACTTCTCCACCGGCGACGACGGCGACAACTTCGACCTGATCGGTGTGTCGGCAGCCGGCTACCCGGCGTCGAGCCCGTTCGTCACCGCGGTGGGTGGCACCACGATGAAGATCGGTGCCAATGGCCAGCGCACCGGCGACCTCGGCTGGGCAACCGGCCGGTCGTTCCTCTGCACGAAGAACGTCGAGAATGCCTTCCCGGGTTGCTCGAGCAAGACCGTGAACACCTGGGGCCCGGTGTCGTACGACGGTGGTAGCGGCGGTTACACGAGCTACAACTACACGCAGCCCTTCTATCAGGCACGCGTCGTGCCCACGTCGTTGGCCACGCGTAACTCGCCGATCATCGGCGACGTCGCGACCCGGGTGATTCCCGACATCTCGATGGACGCCGACGCGGCAACCGGTGAGCTCATGGGCCTGCACGAGACGTTCCCGAACGGCCAGGTGAAGTTCGGGCTCACGCGCTTCGGCGGCACGAGCCTGGCGTCACCGTTGCTCGCCGGTGAGCTGGCCGATGTCGACCAGGCGGCGGGCGTATCTGTCGGCTTCGTCAATCCCGACATGTACCGATTGGTCACCAAGTCGGGCGCGATCGACGACGTCCGGCCCGGCGGCAAGCAAGCGCAGTACCGCACCGACCTCGCGGCGTCCTACGTGCCGGTGTCGGGTCTCGCCGAATCGTTCCGGGAGATCACTTACGAAGGCGTCGTCACCTATTGCGACGGCACCGGCAACTGCGCGTCGCGCAACAACACATTGTCGACGGCCAATGGCTACGACAGCATGACGGGCCTCGGCACCATCGGGCCGAAGTTCCTCGCCGATCTTGCTGGCTGAGGGGCAACCTACGGGCGTTCACGGCGCCCCGAACGAATGCGGAACCAGTGGGCACCCGAGCAATCGGGTGCCCACTGCCGCGTGATGGGACGCCGCGCGACGACAACGGTTCGGTCAGCGCGTCGCGTCGGCGGTGCGTTCGAGCGCGGCGCGAACCAGCGCGGCCATTGCCTCGCCGCAGGCTTCGAGTGCGTCGGTCGTGCGCGACGCCCGCGCGAACACGAATGCGCCTTCGAGCGCCGAGAGGATCACCGACGCGAGCGGGCGTGCCTCGGCGGCCGCGACACCCGCGACCTCGAGTAGTGCGGTCAATCCGACGGTCCACGACTCGAAGACCTCTGCAGTCGCGAGGCGCAGGGTCTCGTTCGTGCTCGCCACCTCGAGCGCGACGGTCTCGATCGGGCAGGCGTCGGCGTAGCTGGTGTCGATCAGCGTCTGGCCCGCCGACACGAACGCATCGCGCACGTTCGTGACGATGTCGGGCCCGGCGAGCAGCTTGCCCGCCACGAGTTGGGCGTACTCGTCGCCGGCGCGAGCGATCGTGGCCGCGGCGAGCTCGTTCTTGCCCCCGGGGAAGTGGTGGTACAGCGATCCGAAGGGTGCGCCCGCCTCGGCCAGGATCTGCTTGATCCCGGTGCCGGTGTAGCCCTGGCGCCGGAACAGGTCGGTGCTCGCTGCGAGGATCCGCTCCCGGGTTCCCGTCACCGAGCGATCCTACCGTAAGGTCTCGCTAGATCGATCTATCTAGTGAGGAGAGGCGCCCATGTCGTCGCTGTCGTCGCTGACCGCAAGCCGGCCACGCAACCGGCCGGTCACCCTCCTTCGCTGCGTGCTGGTGGTCGCGGTGGCCGAGTCGTTCGTCCACTACCTCGACAACACGCTGCGCTTCTCCGACTACACGGGCAACGATCCGCCTGCAGTGACCTCGTGGATCAGCCGCTGGATGATCCCGGTGTCATGGGTGCTGTTCACCGCGGCCGCGGTCATGGGCTACCGCCACTTCCGACAGGGTCATTTCCCGGCGGCCGCGGCGTATCTCGGCGTCTACTCGCTGAGCGGCCTCATCAGCATCGGCCACTACTTGGGTGTGTCGATCAGCGACCTCAGCGTGTTCCAGAACGTGTTCGTGTTCCTCGACATCGCGCTCGGTGTGATCATCCTCGTGTTCGCCATCTGGACCGCGCGCCAAGCGGGCACGCACACGCGCGCCGCGCCGGCGTGAACGGATCGCGACGCGCGCGCCGCGCTAGCTGCGCCCGAAGGAGACGGCACTGGCAACTTGTGTCGGTGCGCTGCTGCGAAGCTCGGGGTCGGGGACCGCACCGAGCGCGTCGTTGATGCTCGAGAATGCCAGGCGTAGCGCCACGAACACCGACATCGCGAAGATCTGCGTGTCGTCGAAGCCGGCAGCGTGCAGGAGTTCCATGTCGGCACCGGTGGTGCCGTTCGGATCGCGCACGAGCTTGCGGGCCCAGTCGGCCAGCGCTTTCTCGTCTTCGCTCAACACATCGTCGTCGCCGCGGATCACTGCGGCGGCAAGGTCGGGGTCGGCAAATTTGGAGAGCTTCGCTCCCCATGCGAGCGAGCAATAGGAGTCTTGCCGCGTCGCGGCCGTCGCGGTCACGAGGACGCCGCGCTGGCGCAGGCTGAAGTTGGCGCCCGAGATCGCCTGGCGCATCAAGTCGAAGAGTGCGGCCAACGTTTCGGGTTGATACGCCCACAGCTTCGTCGCGTTCATCACGTAGCCGAGCTCTTCTTGGTCCTCGTCGAACTGTGCCTGGGCTTCGGGGCTGTGTTCCGGCGTGCTCAGGAATCCGGTCGTCGTCATCGGGTGTCTCCAGGCGTTGGGGTGTGGACTGACTCAGCTCGACGCGGGCACGCGTGCGATGTAGCCGACCACGGCGATCTCGGCGCGCAACGGCAGACCGTCGCGCACGTGTGCACTGGCCTCCTGTATCGCAGCATCGGCGAATGCGTCCTCGCCGACGTTCTGTATCGCCTCGAAGGCCGGCCCCGTCGACGCGAGCGCGCGGGCATAGGTGTGCGGATCGGCGAACTCCCACACGAACGGAATGTCGACGCGCTCGACGTCGACGAATCCGAAGCGCGCCAGCAGTTCTTCGCCGGCGCCAGGGCGGCCGAGCGCGACCATCGCGGCCTGGTTCTCCACCTTGGGCGGTGCGGCGAGCCGGAACGGCGCCAACGCCCATGCGCCTGGCGAGACCTTGATATGCCCCCACACGGTCACACCCACCCGGCCTCCCGGCACGAGCACTCGCCGGATCTCTCCGACGGCATCGGCCGTGGTTCCCCACACTCCGCGAAAGCTGGTGACGACGTCGAAGCTTGCGTCGGCCCACGGCAATGCATGCATATCGCCGACTCGGACGTCCGCCGATGGGCTGCGGTCGAGCGCGACCGCGACAAGACGTTGCGAGGCATCGATCCCCGCGCAGGTCGCACCGCGAATGCTCGCCAGCTCGAGCGCGAGCCCGCTGCCGCACGCCACGTCGAGGATGCGGTCGTGCGCGCCCACGCCGAGGCGGTGATGCAGTGCCACGTACTCGCGGCAGTTCGCCGGTTCGCTCAGCGCCGCGAAATCCGCGGCGCGCCGACCCCATCCTTCGTCGACACCGCGCCACGACTCCGTCGACGGCGAAGAAGAGCTTTCGCGCATCGGCGTCGCTCCTTGGTCGCACGGCGAAGGGATCGCCGCTGGGTTGCGCAGGCGCGCGATCGTCAACCGACTGTGTCGCCGCGCTTTGCCGCCGCAGCGTAGGACTTGTCCGTCGCCCAGAGCACGACGACCCTCGAGCGCCGGGTCGCCTCGAATCTCTGCCCGCGTCTGCTCGGAGTTGCCGCCGCGCCGGCGCAGCTCAATCGCGTTGAGCTGGGGCTCAACGGCCGTCGTCCGGGGCCGGCGAAGTTTGTAGCTGCGGTAAGGGAGGGCCGGGTGAAGCCCGTTGTGCTCGCCGGCGGTGTGCGTGCCTTCCGTCCCGAAGAGGTCGACGCCCTGCGCGCGCCGGCGAAGAAGTGAACGCGTTCCTCGTCGACCAGATCGCGAACCGGCTCCTCATCCGCGCGTTCGGCACCGAATGAAGGTGTGAATACGGACCGTCAGGTCTCGATGCAGTGCTGGCCGCAGTGGCCGCGAGCTCGCCACTCGTTGTCGTACTTCGCCACCCACGCATCACGTACTTCGCGGGTTGACGACCCCGATGACGTTGTCCTGGTGGGGTGCTGTGTTCACCTCCAACAATGCTCACGCGTGATGCCTGAGCACTCTTGGAGGTGGCGGGAGTCGAACCCGCGTCTTCCGAGCTCTCTGTGGGACTTCTCCGAGCGCAGCCACTGGTTTGATCTCGGGCCCCCGCCGCTCAGCGGCTTGCTGCGGGTTCCCCAGCCTCGAAAGATGTCCTCGCCGGCCCCGAGGCCGAACCGGCGAGTGAGCTGCTACTCATGATGGGCGAATCCCGACCGAGCAGCGGGGTCGGGGCGCCCATCGCGGGTGTTTAGGCCGCGAGAGCCAAGTTGTCGTTGGCGTGTATCAATTGTCCCGGCTCTTTCACGACGATCCGGGAACGTCGGCTCGCTTCTCCCACTTCGATCCTCGAAATCGAAGCCGTGCACCCCCCTTGTCAAGCGCCGACCGTCCCGAGTGCACGTGAAGAAGGGACGTCCGACGGATTCATTCTACCGGTAGGCGTCCACCGGTATTCCTCGAGATCAGAGGCGGAGATCGAGGTGCTTGCCGACGTTGCCGATCGGGCGGGACGGGGTTGTGGTGTCGGCGGCCGCGTCGCCACCGGCAATGTCCACCACAGTGTCACCGGCGGCCTCGGGCCGCGAAGCCGCGGCGCCGCTGCCGTCGATCTGCGTGTCGCCGACCGCGCCGGTCGCGTCGGACTTCGCGGTGTCGCTCGCGCGCCGAAGGATCGACACCGAACCTTCGGTGCGAGTCGTGTTGGCGAGTGCGCGATACGCGCCTGCTCCGCCGACGCCGTTCATCAACCGTCTCCATCGGCCGCGGCGACAGCCACAGGAGCCACCGCCGCAACCGGCCGCGACCCGGGGTGGGCCGATCGGCCTACTCGCGCCAGCCCTTCATGGCCCGCTCGGCTTCGCGCTGCGCGTCGCGGGCGGCGAGCGACTGGCGCTTGTCGTACTGCGCCTTGCCTCGAGCCACGCCGAGGCGCACCTTGGCCCGCCCGTCGTCGAAGTACACCTCGAGCGGCACGAGCGTGAAGCCCTTCTCCTCGGTGGCTCGGGTGAGCTCGATGATCTCCTTGTGGTGCAACAGGAGCTTGCGGCGCCGCATCGGATCGGGCGGATCGGTGTGCGCGAAGGGATACGGCGCCACGTGCATGCCGTAGAGCCACACCTCGCCGTCGACCACCCGGGCGTAGGCATCCTGCAGGTTCGCCCGAGCGTCGCGCATCGACTTCACCTCGGCGCCCACGAGCACCATGCCCGCTTCGTAGGTGTCGGTGACGAAGTAGTCGTGGCGCGCCCGGCGGTTGCGGAGCACCACCTTGTCGCCTCGACGCTTGTCCATCCCACGGAAGCTACGTCGCAGGTCGCGGGCCTCGGGTGCGATATAACGTCGTTATAGCGAAGCCCGACCCGCTGATCGGGCCGGGTCGACGATCGAGGAGGACCGCGTGCCGGTGCGCAAGAGCGTGCTCAGCGGCGACGAGCTGCGGCTCGCGCTGCTCGACGCCGCATCCGCGCTGCTCCACGAGGAGGGGCCGCACGCAGTGTCGACGCGACGCCTCGCCGACCTCGTGGGCACGTCCACCCAGAGCATCTACACGCTGTTCGGCGGGAAGCAGGGCCTGCTACGGGCCGTGTATCGCGAGGGCTTCGACCGCCTGGGCCAGCACATTCGGGCGGTGCCGGTCACCCACGATGTGCGTGTCGACCTGCGTGGGCTCGGCGACGCCTACCGCGCGTCGGCCAAAGCCAGCCCGCATCTCTACAGCGTGATGTTCGAGCGGCCGGTCGCCGAGTTCGAGTGCAGCGACGAGGACCTCGAGCACGCGCTGTTGACGTTGTACGCGCTCGCCGACGGTGTGCAGCGCGCCATCGACGCCGGCGTGCTGCACGGCGCCGAGGCGTTCGACATCGCCGTGAATCTCTGGGTGGCGGCGCACGGCTTCGTGAGCCTCGAGCTCTCGGGGCACCTGTTCGACGAGCCCGACGCACTCGAGGCGCGGTACGAAGCAGTGCTCGGCCACGCGCTCGCGCCATACGCGGTGTCGGCCTCGGCCTCCTCCGTGGCCCGGTAGGTAGCGGCTAGCGCGCGGAGCGTCGCGCTCGTTACCGTCGAGCCATGGACTACGCAGCGGAGTGCGACCAACTCGGGGTGATCGTCGACTCGTTCGCGACCGCGCTGGAGCGCGCCGACCTCTCGCGTCCGGTGCCCACGTGCCCGGAGTGGACGTTGCTCGAGCTCGCCGTGCACACGGGCCGCGTGCATCGCTGGGCAATGTTGCTCGTGCGTGAGCTCGCGCAGGAACGGATGCCGACGCCGCGCGACGGCGAGCCCGGCGCCGACGACGATGTTGCCGGCTGGTTTCGCAAGGGTGGCGACGCGCTCGTCGCAACCTTGCGCGCCGCCGACCCCGACGCGGCGATGTGGGCCTGGGGTGTGGACCAGCACGTGCGCTTCTGGTCGCGCCGCCAGCTGCACGAGACTGCCATCCACCAGGCCGACGCGCTCATCGCGCTCGGTCGGCCGGCGCAGATCGCGGTCGACGTGGCCGCCGACGGCATCGACGAGCTGCTCGACAACCTCCCGGCGACGAGGACGTTCTCGCCGAAGGTCGCCGATCTGCAGGGAAACGGCGAGTCGATTCACCTGCACGCGGTCGACACACCCGATGCCGACGGCCTCGGCGAATGGCTGATCACGTTGCAACCCGAAGGATTCGGCTACTCACACGGTCACGCCAAGGGCGACGTGGCGGTGCGCGGCACGATCAGCGACCTCGAGCTGATGATGTACAACCGGCTGCCGCTCGCCGAGGATCGCTTCGAGGTGTTCGGCGACCGCGCGTTGTTGGAGCGCTGGCTCTCGGCCGCGCAGCTGTAGCGCCAACGGACCGGCGAACAGCGGTTGGCGAGCGAGACGAGAGGTAGGGGCGTGCCCATTCGCAATCGAGTCACCGAGATGCTCGGCGTCGAGCATCCGATCGTGCAAGCACCGATGGGTTGGATCGCACGGTCGCAGCTCGCCTCGGCCGTGAGCGATGCCGGCGCGATGGGCATCATCGAGACGTCGTCCGGTCAGCTCGACGACATCCGCATCGAGATCGCCAAGATGCGCTCGCTCACCACGAAGCCGTGGGGTGTGAACATCGCGCAGCTGTTCGTGCGCGATCCGAACGAAGTTGTCGACTTCGTCGCCGAACAGGGCGTGTCGTTCGTCACCACGTCGGCCGGCGATCCCACGAAGCTCACCTCGAAGTTGAAAGCGCTCGGCATCACCGTGTTCCACGTGGTGCCGTCGTTGCGGGCCGCGCGCAAGGCGGTCGACGCCGGTGTCGACGGTCTCGTGGTGGAGGGGAACGAGGGCGGTGGCTTCAAGGCACCCACCGGCGCGTCGACGATGGTGCTGCTGCCGCTCGTCGCGTCGAAGGTCGACGTGCCGTTGATCGCGGCGGGCGGCATCTGCGACGGCCGTTCGATGGCGGCGGCGTTCGCGCTCGGTGCCGAAGGCGTGCAGATGGGCACGCAGATGGTGGCGTCGCTCGAATCGCCGGTGCATCAGAACTGGAAGCAGCTGATCTGCGACTCCACCGAGAGCGACACCGTGCTGCTCAACCGGCATGCCGCGCCAGCGTTCCGCGCACTGCGCACACCGCTCGCCGACCGGCTCGAGAAGGAAGAGCGCGTGTCGCTTGCGGTCGGCCGCGTCGAAGACCTCTACTTCGGCGGCGACTTCGAAGCGATGTTCGCGCTCGGCGGTCAGGTCGCCGGCCGCATCGAATCGGTACGGCCCGTGGCCGACATCATCGGCGCCACCATCGCCGAATGCAAAGTGGTGATGGCCGCACTGGGCCGCGCCGTCCAGTGACCTATGCGTCGTTTGACTTGCATATTGCAAGTCAAACGACGCATAGATGATCGTTACTGCTGCTGGAGGGCGCGTATGACGCCCGTGCCGGTGCCCCAGGGCGAATGCGCGATCGCTTGGGCCACGTTCTGCGCGCTCGAACCGTCGGCGAGCGCCGCGAGAATGTTGGAGTAGCGGCCGTTCGTCAACGTCGCGACGGTGGCCTGCACCCCTTCGGCGTAGGTGGGGTAGTTCTTCACGCCGACGCTGTTGAAGCTGGTCGCGCCGGGCGCCGACTCCGTGGTGGCGAGCGGGTTGTTCGCCGCCTTGGTGCCCTCTGCCTGCGCCCATGCCACGATCGCCTGCACGTTCTGCGCGGTTTGCGGCGCGCCGAGCGCCGACAGCACGTCGTTGGCAAACTGCGTGCGCGCCGCGGTCGTTCCGCTCGATGCACCGGCGGTGGTGGCCATCCCGAAACCGGAGTCGGGTGCGCCCGCGCTCGCGAGCATGCTCGCGAAGTCGGGCTCGTCGGCGTTGATCGTGTCGGTCGCAGCCGCGCCCGTCGCGCTCGACGATGCGCTGGTAGCCGACGACGAGTTCGGGCCGTCGGTGAACTGCGACTCGATCGTCGCGATACGCGACTGCACGTCGGCCAGGCCGGAGATCCCCGAGAGCGCGCCCATCCCGGTGCCGATCGGCCCGGTCGTCGGTGACCTGAGCGATCCGGCCGCCGGTAATGTCCGGGACCATGGCCCTCCAGGGATCGATCCTCGGCAACCCGGTGAAGCGCAAGGAAGACCCGGGAATCCTCACGGGATCCACCGAGTACTTCGACGACCTCGCCGTCGACGGTCTCGCGCACATTGCGTTCGTCCGCTCCACGATCGCGCACGCCACGCTCGACGCGATCGACGTGTCGGAGGCGGCTTCGATGCCCGGCGTGGTTGCGATCTACACGGCGGACAACATGGAGCTCGCCGACCACAACGGCTTCGTGATGCTGCCGCCCACGATGCTGCGGGCACCGCTCGCCAAGGGCAAGGTTCGTTTCGTCGGCGACATCGTCGCCGCGGTCGTGGCCGAGACGAAGGCGCAGGCCGTCGACGCGGCCGAGGCCGTGATCGTCGACTACGACCCGCTGCCCGCGCTCGCGAGCGTGGACGATGCCATCGCCGACGGCGCGGTGCTCGTGCACGATGGCGCGCCCGGCAACGTCGCGTTCGGCGCGGCGATGATGGGCATGGGCGCGCCGGTCGACAACTTGTTCGACGATGCCGAGGTGGTCGTGAAGGGCCGCTTCGTGAACCAGCGCGTGGCGGGCATCCCGATGGAACCGAGCGGCATCGTCGCGATCCCAGAACAGAATGGTGCGGCGCTCACTGCGTGGATCCCGTGCCAGAACCCGCACGCGATCCAAGGTGAGCTCGCCGGCACCGTCGGCCTCGACCCCGAGCACCTGCGTGTGCGCACGGCTGCGGTCGGCGGTGGGTTCGGTTCGAAGGCTGCGTTCAACGTGGAGTTCACGATCGCGTCGAATGCTGCGCTTGCGCTCGACCGTCCGGTGAAGTGGACCGAGACGCGCAGCGAGAATTTGCTCGCGATGGTGCACGGCCGCGGGCAGGTGCAGCACGTCGAGCTCGGCGTGAAGCGCGACGGCAGCATCACCGCGCTCAAGGTGAACCTCTACGCCGAGACGGGCGCCTACCCGGCGATCGGGGCGTTCCTGCCGTTCTTCACCCACACCATGTCTACCGGCGTGTACACGGTGCCGAAGCTCGACTTCAACTGGAGCGCGGTGGTCACCAACACCACGCCAGTGGGTGCATACCGCGGCGCCGGGCGGCCCGAGGCGACGCAGCTCATCGAACGCATCCTCGACATTGCCGCTGACGAGCTCGGCATCGACCCCGTCGAGATCCGCCGCAAGAACCTCATCCCGAAGTTCGAAGCGCCGGGCATGCCCGCGAGCAGCGGTCTGGCGATGTACGACACCGGCGACTACGCCGCCGCGCTCGATTCCGCGCTTGAGCACGCCGACTACGCGGGCTTGCGCGCCGAGCAGGGTCGCCGGCGCGCGGCCAACGACCCGAAGCAGCTCGGCATCGGCGTGAGCTGCTACGTGGAAGTGACCGCGCCGGCAGGGATGCACATGGAGTACGGCGCGATCGAGGTGCACGAAGACGGCACCGTCGACGCGATCGTGGGCACGAGCGCGCACGGCCAGGGCCACGACACCGCGTTCTCGATGATCGTGAGCGAGTTGCTCGGTGTGCCGATGGAGAACGTGCGGCTCATCCAGAGCGACACGGCACTCGTGCCGCGCGGCAACGGCACCGCGGGCAGTCGCTCGCTGCAGACCGCGGGGAGCGCGGTGTACCGCGCGAGTGAGGGAGTGCTCGACAAGGCGAAGCAACTCGCGGCGCAGTTGCTCGAGGCGAGCCCCGACGACATTGTCGTGGGCGACGGCGGTCTGCAGGTGGCCGGTGTGCCCTCGCAGCTGATTGCGTGGGGTGAGCTTGCGGCCAAGGCGAAGGCTTCGGGGATCGACGGCCTCGAAGCCGGGTTGCGCCACGAGCTCGACTTCGACGGCACCGGCTCCACATTCCCGTTCGGTGCGCACGTCGCGGTGGTGGAGGTCGACACCGAGACCGGCCGGGTCACTCAGTTGCGCCACGTTGCCGTCGACGACTGCGGCCGCATCTTGAATCCGCTGCTCGTGACCGGGCAGCAGCACGGCGGGATCGCGCAGGGGATCGCGCAGGCGTTGTACGAGTGGGTGCAGTACGACCCCGACGGCAACCCGGTCACCGCGAACCTCATGGACTACGCCATGCCGAGCGCGGCCGAGTTCCCGAGCTTCGAGACGTACAACACCGAGACACCCACGCATCTCAACCCGCTCGGCGCCAAGGGCATCGGTGAGTCGGGCACAATCGGCTCCACGCCCGCGGTGCACAATGCCGTGGTCGACGCGCTGAGCCCGTTCGGCATCACGCACGTCGACATGCCGCTCACGTCGGAGCGGGTGTGGGCGGCCATCCAGCGCGCGCGTGGGTAGCACCAGTGGGTAGTGCCGGCGCACCGACGGTGCGGCTCACCGAGTCGCAGCACGCGGTGATTCTCGGGAACTGTTACGACGGTCTGCCGAACGAGGCGTGCGGGTTGCTCGTGGGGCCGATGCTCGAAGGCCGTCCGACGGGTGCGGTGAGCGAGGCGCGCCCGTGCGTGAACGCCGACGCCTCGGCGCGCACGTACACCGTCGCCCCGAAGGACATGCTGCGGGCGATGCGCGCCGCCGACGAGCGGGGCGAAGAGATCGTGGGCGTGTGGCACTCACACACCCACACCGATCCGTACCCGTCACCCACCGACGTGCGCCAGGCCGCCGACCCGGCCTGGATCTACGTGATCGTCAGCCTCAAGCACGGCGACCCCAGCCTCCGCGCCTACGCAATCGTCGACGCAACCATCACCGAACTCCCAGTAGAACTCGTCCGCGGCTAACGCGCGCTCCCGTGGTCCCATCAGAACGTCGATTTCTTCATCTCGGTGGGACCACCGAGGCTGTACGCGCGAATGAGGCCGACGAACACTGCGGCGGGATCCTTACGGAGCAACCGGTTCGTGGCGCTGTCAAGAATCCAATCGTCATCCTGGAGCTCACTGCGACGAGCCCGGTCATCGTCGAAGCGCTCCATGCTGAGCAGGTGTTCCCAGTAACCGTCGTACTCGATGCCTCGTTTGACGGAGGGCCAAGCCGCGTCGATGTAGCGCGGGCCTCTCGGTAGTTCGACGCGATAGTTGAACACAGGCGCAGGAAGCCCGAACCTTTTCGCGTGTTCGCCAATCAGTGCTTCCCATTCGTTGCGCGCGTCTTGGACGCTTGGATTGAGGCCTTCGATGATGCGGAGTACCGCGCATGCACCGGGTCGCCGCGGGTTGCGTAGCTCCTCGGCTCGTCCGGCGAGTTCATCGGGCCGGAAGCGTCGCTTGACGATGCCCTTCGTGACTACGCGCATCGCCAACGTGTTCGGGAGATGTCCGCATGCGTCGATGGTCGCTCGCAACGCGGTAGTCGACGCGATGCCTGCGATCACCGTCCGATCGCTCTCAGGGAGCGATCGAGTCGAGTGGATGTTCGGACGTTCGAGGTTGCGCCGCGTACGAACCACGAGCAGATGCGGCGTGGGCGGAAACGGTGCGAGGTCGACGAGGGCCAGCGCACTCAGCCGAGCAGCAAGTGCATCGGCCGACAGCGTCGCGGCGTGCAGCACCTCGATCGCCGTCATCGGGGAGGCGGGCAGCGCGCGGAATACGGCTGGTGCCACCTCCTGCCATCGAGCGCGCTCGAGCGCCAGCGCGATCGTGTGTGAGTCGAAGCCACTGCGTAGAGCCTGCTGCACAGTGAAGAGTCCGCGTTGTTTCGCAGCGAGCGGTTGGAGCGCCGCGTGGCGCTGGTCGTGTGACATGCCTGCCTCCGTCGAATCGTCGAGACGTTCGGGGGAGGTGCGACGAGCATGCTCGTGGGCTGCGATAGGAGCCCGTGGTCCCATCAGGACGGCGAAATCTTCATCCTGATGGGACCACGGGAATGCTGACTGGAATGGTCGGAGTTATAGGATTCATGGTGATGGCCGTCGAGGTGAAGATTCCTACGGTGTTGCGGGCCCAGACCGACGGCAGTCCTTCGGTGTCGGTCGACGCCGCCACCGTCGGTGACGTGTTCAAGGTCTTGGTCGAGCGCTACCCGGGCCTGCGCGAGAACCTGCTCGGCGACGACGGCGGCATGCACAAGTTCGTGAACGTCTTTCTCAACGACGACGACATCCGCTACCTCGACAAGCTCGACACCAAGGTGTCGGACGGCGACGAGATCGCGATCCTTCCCGCGGTCGCCGGCGGCTGACGCCGGGAGGCGCGCCCCATGGCTCGCTACGACAGCATCCTCGATCTCATCGGCAACACGCCGCTGGTCGACGTGTCTCGCCTGTCACCCGCGCCCGGTGTGAAGATCCTCGCCAAGCTCGAGGGCCAGAACCCCGGCGGTTCGTCGAAGGACCGCATCGCCCTCGAGATGGTCAACCTCGCCGAGCGCGACGGTGTGCTCGACCCGGCCCGCGGCGACACGATCCTCGAGCCGTCATCGGGCAACACGGGTATCGGGCTCGCGCTCGTCGCCAAATTGCGCGGCTACCACCTGCGCGTCGTGATGCCCGAGAACGTGTCGGTGGAACGCCGTCAACTGCTCGAGATCTTCGGCGCCGAGATCACGCTCTCGCCCGGCGAGGAGGGCAGCAACGGCGCGATCCGACTGGCCGAGAAGATCGTGGCCGACGAGCCGAGCTACAAGTTCCTCTTCCAGTACGGCAACCCGGCCAACCCGCTCGCGCACTACAAGGGAACCGGCCCCGAGATCCTCGCCGATTGCCCCGAGATCGACGTGTTCGTCGCCGGCCTCGGCACGAGCGGCACGCTGATGGGCGCGGGTCGCTACCTCAAGGAGCACAAGCCCGACGTGAAGATCGTGGCTGTGGAGCCGCCGGCCGGCGAGCTCGTGCAGGGCCTGCGCAATCTCGACGATGGTTTTGTGCCGCCGATCTTCGAGCCGGGTGTGCTCGACCGCAAGACGATCATGCGCCCCCGGCAGTCGATCGAGTGGACGCGCCGATTGCTCAACGAATGCGGCGTGTTCGCCGGCATCTCGTCGGGCGCGGCCGTAGGTGGTGCGGCGCGCTACATCGAACAGACCGCGATGACGAGCGGCACTGTGGTGACGTTGCTGCCCGACGGCGGTTGGAAGTATCTCTCGAGCGGCGCGTGGACCGACGACATCGACACCGTCACTGAGCGCGCCACCCGCATCAACTACTGGTGAGCACCGACCACAGCCACCGCGACGACGATGGTGTCGCCCGCGCGGTTGACGCGCTGCGCGCCGGCGAGCTCGTGGCCTTTCCCACCGAGACGGTGTACGGGCTCGGCGCCGATGCCGCGTCGAGTGCCGCGGTCGCTCATCTGTACGCGGTGAAGGGCAGGCCGCGCGACCATCCCGTGATCGTGCACGTGCACGCGCTCGACGCACTCGACCGAGTAGCCACCGATGTACCGGGCTGGGCGCGTGCCCTCGCGGCCGAGTGCTGGCCGGGTCCGCTCACGCTGGTGGTGCCGCGCCGCGCCGGCGCAGTGTGCGACGAGGTCACGGGCGGGCGCCCGACCGTTGGCGTGCGCGTTCCCGCGCACGTGCTTGCGCTCGAGCTCCTCGAAGCGTTCGCCGGGGGAGTGGCGGCGCCCTCGGCGAATCGCTTCGGGCGCGTGTCGCCCACCACCGCCCAGCACGTGCGCACCGACCTCGGTGACGACGTCGCGGTGGTGCTCGACGGCGGTGCGTGCGCGGTTGGCGTGGAGTCGACGATCGTGGACGCAACGAACATGTCCGGGCCGCGGATCCTTCGCCACGGCGCGATCGACGCGACGACCATCGAACGCGTCACCGGTGTGGCGAGCGCGACGGTGACCGACGGCACGGTCGCCGCGCCCGGAACGCTTGCGTCGCACTACGCACCGCGCGCTCGCATCGAGCTCGCCGCCGACGTCGACGCGGCCTACGCGCGCGCTGCGCAACTCGCCGACGCCGGGCGGGCGACGGGGATGCTGCTGATGCGCGAGCGCGGCGCCGATCACCGCGAGCCTCCTGTGGGAGTGGTCGTGCTCGACGCGCCCCACGACGCCGACGATTACGCGCGTGTGCTGTACGCGCGGATGCGTGACGCCGACAGTTGCGGTCTCGACGTGTTGGTAGCAGTGCCGCCGCCCCAGCACGGCATCGGCATGGCAGTCGCAGATCGACTGCGCCGGGCCGCTACCGTTGACCCCGATGGCGAAGGCTGGGAGCCGGCCCACTTCGGGAGCTGAAGCGACCGCGAGACCTCGCCGCTCTCGGCGAAGCCGAGGCAATTCAATCGGCGTGTTCGATTCGGGGCTCGGCGGCCTCAGCATCGTGCGCGCGCTCATCGACCTGGTGCCCGGTCGCGATCTTGTCTACTTCGGCGACACGGGGCGATTCCCCTACGGGCCGAAGCCCGCCGACGAGGTCGCGAAGTTCGCCATGCAGATCACCGAGGTGTTGCTCGAGCGCGACGTCGCCATGGTCGTAGTCGCATGCAACACCGCCGCCGCGGTTGCGCTCGACGACCTGCAGGATCGTGTCGACGTGCCCGTGGTGGGCGTGATCGAGCCCGGCATCCGGGCCGCGAAGCGCGCCACCGTCACCGGCCGCGTCGGCGTGATCGGCACCGTCGGCACGGTGCGGTCCGGCGCATATCAGCGCGCTGTCGCGCGGATCGCACCCGACCTCCACGTGTTGTGCGCGGCGTGCCCCGGTTTCGTGGAGTTCGTCGAGGCCGGCGACACCGACTCCGATCAGGTGCACGTGCTCGCCGAACGGCTGCTCGCGCCACTGCGCGCCGCGGCGGTCGACACGCTGGTGCTCGGATGCACGCACTACCCGATGCTGGCGCGCACGATCGGCGACGTGATGGGACGCGACGTGGTGCTGGTGTCGAGCGCGGAGGAGACGGCGTTCGAGGTCGATCGACTGCTCGCCGAGTGCGACGGCGCGCACGACGACACCGCGAGCAACAACCCCACGATCACGAACCAAACCGCCACAACCGCCGGGCGGCACGAGTTTGTCACGAGCGGCGACGTCGCGATGTTCCGTCGCCTCGGCGCGCGCTTCTGTGGCCCAGAGGTGAAGCGCGTGGAGGCGTTCCACTGGTGAGTAGCGAGGTCGGTGCGGGCGCGGACAACGGCGATTTCGCGGTCACGGTGCTCGGATGCTCGGGTTCGTACAACTCGGCCGGCAGTCCGTGCAGTGGTTATCTCGTGCGCGCGGGCGGCAAGAATCTCTGGCTCGATTGCGGGAACGGCACGCTTACGAATCTGCAACGCCACATCGATCCGGCCGCGGTCGATGCGATCGTGGTCACCCACTCGCATCCCGACCATTGCGTCGACCTGTTCGGCATGCACGTGCTCGCCACCTACGGCCTCGAACGGGCAGGGATTCCTGTGATCGCGGCGCCCGACGTGGAAGCATGCATGCGCCCACTTGCTCGCAGCTGGAAGTCGACGTTCGATTGGCAGGAGGTGGGCGACGGCGACCGCACGGAGATCGGTGGTATGCAGCTCCACTTCTTGCGCACCGACCATCCCGTGCCCACGCTCGCGGTCGAGATGCGCGCCGCCGGCAAACGCTTCGTCTACACGGCCGACACCGGCCCGACCTGGTCGCCCGAGGCGTTCGAGCCCGGCGCCGACCTGTTGTTGAGCGAGGCGACGTATCTGCACGACGACCGCCGCAGCGACATCCATATCTCGGCCAAGCAGGCCGGAACGTTCGCGCGCGATGCGCGCGCGCAACGCCTGGTGCTCACACACCTCTGGCCCACTGTGGATCGTGCGCTCGCGCAAGCTGAAGGTTCCGACGCGTTCGGCGACGCGGTGGCGCTTGCCGCAGTGCACGATCACTACACGCTCTGATCACCTCGATCATCGCAATGCTCGAACGAATGAAGGGAAGCACGTATGGCGCGGGCCTCGGGTCGGGCCACCGACCAGATGCGCGAAGTGGTGTTCACGCGCGACTACACGGAGATGGCGAGCGGTGTCGCGCTCGTCGAGTTCGGCCGCACCCGGGTGCTGTGCACCGCCTCGATCGAGACGCGCGTACCGCCGTGGTTGCGCAACTCCGGTCGCGGCTGGGTGACAGCCGAGTACTCGATGCTGCCGGGATCGAGTCCTGAACGCGTCGACCGTGAGGCGGCGAAAGGCAAGCAGTCGGGCCGCACGCAGGAGATCCAGCGACTGATCGGGCGCGCGCTGCGGTCGGTCACCGATCTGAACGCGATGGCCGAGATGCAGATCACCGTCGACTGCGATGTGTTGCAGGCCGACGGCGGCACGCGCACCGCGTCGATCTGTGGCGGCTGGATCGCGTTGCACGACGCCTGCTCGCGCGCCGTCGCCGCGGGCCAGCTCACCCGCCATCCCGTGCGCGAGCCATGCGCGGCCGTGTCGGTCGGTGTGGTCGACGGCGTCGCCGTGCTCGATCTCGAGTACGTCGAGGACAGCCGGGCCGAGGTGGACATGAACGTGGTGATGACCGCGTCGGGCACGTTCGTAGAGGTGCAAGGCACGGCCGAGGGCATGACGTTCTCGCGGGCCGAACTCGACGCGATGCTGGCGCTCGCGGAAGGCGGGATCGCCGATCTCGTAGCCGCGCAGCGCGACATGGTGGCCGAGCCGCCCGCACCGCGCGCTCGATGAGCGCGAGCGAGGCGCGCCTAACGTTCCCGTTCGTGCTCGCCACCGGCAATGCCGACAAGGCACGCGAGATCCTGGAGATCTTCACCAATGCGGTGGGGGAGCTCCTGGCCGCCTCGGCGATCGACTACGCGGGCCGCACGTGCGGTTACCTGGTTGCGCCCGGCGCGGCGATCGCGCCGGCCGTCGCGGCGGTGCGCCCGCTCGAGACCCTACCCGACATCGAAGAGACCGGCACCACGCTCGAGGAGAATGCCCGTATCAAGGCCGAGGGCATGTTCGTGGCAACCGGCGTGACCGCGATTGCCGACGACACCGGCCTCGAGGTCGACGCGCTCGGTGGCGCGCCGGGCGTGTGGTCGGCGCGCTACGCGGGTGAGGACGTCACCTATGCCGACAACGTGCACAAGCTCTTGCAGGAGCTCACAGGCGTAGCCGCACCCGAGCGCACCGCCCGCTTCGCGACGGTGGCCCATGTGGCCGGCGGCGGGATCACGCTCACCGTGCGCGGCGAGGTGGCCGGCACGATCACCGACGCGCCACGCGGCGCCGGCACCTTCGGCTACGACCCCGTGTTCGTTCCGAACGACGGCGACGGTCGCACGTTTGCGGAGATGGACGCGAGCGAGAAACATGCGCTCTCCCATCGAGGCCGGGCGTTCCGCGCACTGGTCGACGCACTCGGCGCGCTCGACGACTGACCGCTCACACGCAGACACGCACAAACGCACACACGCACAATCCAACGTCCGGAGGACCGATGGCGATCGACCCGCAGGTGCAGGCTGTGTTGGCGATGCTGCCGCCGGACGGGCCCGGGCTCAGCGACGCGACGCTCGCGACCACACGTGAGTCGTTCGGCCTCATGATGCAGCTCGGCATGGGCGCGGTCGCCGACACGGTCGCCGTGCGCGAGGCCAGCGCCGACGGCGTTCCAGTGCGCGTGTACACGCCCGAGAGCGGACCATCGCCGAAGCCGATCGTGGTCTACATCCACGGCGGCGGGTGGACGATCGGGAGCGTGCCCGACTACGACCCGTTGACGCGGCTGCTCGCGGCAGAAGTCGGAGCCGTAGTGGTGTCGGTCGACTACCGCCTCGCGCCCGAGCACCCGTATCCCGCGGCCGTCGACGACTGCTGGACCGCGCTGCAATGGTGTGTGGCGCACGCGGGTGAACTCGATGCCGACCCGGGTCGCATCGCAGTTGCCGGTGACAGCGCCGGCGGCAACCTCAGCGCAGTGATGGCGCAGCTCGCTGCCGAGCGCGGCGGACCGGAGCTGAAGTTGCAGGGTTTGATCTACCCCGCGGTGGATGCGTCCACCGAGTGGCCGTCGATGATCGCGAACGGCAAGGGCTACTTCCTCGAACGCGCCGACATGCAGTACTTCTACGGTGGCTATTGCCCCGACACCGACACCCGGACGCAGCCGCAGGTGTCGCCGTTGCTCCACCCGAGCCTCGCCGATCTCACGGGCCGCGGCCTCGCTCCTGCGCTCGTGATCACCGCCGAATACGACCCGCTCCGCGACGAGGGCGAGGCCTACGCCGCGGCCCTGCGCAATGCGGGCATCGACGTGGAAGCGGCGCGCTACGACGGCATGATCCACGGTTTCGTGGGGATGCCCGCGTTGATCGAGGGCGGCCGGCGTGCCATCGACCAGGTCGTACGTGCACTCCGTGCCGCGCTCGGTAATTTGTAGGTCGTTAGGAGGCCTGTGGCCGTCATCGACATCGCCGGATTCGTCGCCGATCTCAAGGATCATGCCGTCGAGCACGGCTTCCACGTGCACGACGAGCGCCACTTCGTCGAGTCGTACTCGCTACGCCAGACGTGGGAGGTCGACCTCCATCCTGAGGAGGGCTGCGAGGGCCCGGTCGACCTCTACCTCTCGCTCGAGATCGACCCGCGGGTGCTGCTCGGCTTCGAGGACACCTTCATCGGGCTCGCCGACGACGAGGAGCCCGAGGACGAGTTCTTCTTCCCGCTCAACTTCACCTGGGCGTTGCCGCCGTTGCCGAAGGCGCCCGACCTGCTCGTACTCGCCACCGAACTCGCCGGGGTCGGCGGCCCGGAGTTGCCGCTCGAAGTGTCGGCCACCGACTCGTTCCCCAGCGCCACCGACGCGCCGGAGCGTTCGTTGCGCATCGTGGCGCACCAGCGTGTGTCACTCGTGCGCATCCGCACCGGCGACGAGGTGCCGTGCGAGACGCTCGAACGCTGCCTCGCGGTGAGCGGTTATCTACTCGACCAGGCTCCGGCCTGGCTCGATTGAGCGCTCAGCGCAAGAGCGCGCGCGGTTCGCGGTGCATATACGACAGTGCATCGGCCGGCGGGAGCGCGGGCGCGAAGTAGAAGCCCTGGATGTAGTCGCAGCCGAGCGCCACGAGTGACGCGACGCGCTCGGCGCTGTCCACTCCTTCGGCGACCACGCGCATGCCGAGCGCGTGCGCGAGTTGGATCACCGACGCCACGATCGCGCTGCCCGCAGCCGCGTCGCCGAGCTCCAGCACGAACGAGCGGTCGATCTTCACGATCGAGACCGGCATGCGTCGCAGGTACGACAGCGACGAGTAACCGGTGCCGAAGTCGTCGATGGCCAACTCGATGCCGAAACCTCGCAACCGGCGCAGCGCGCCCGACGTGGCGATCATGTCGTCCATCAACGTCGATTCGGTGAGCTCGAGGCTCAGCGTCGACGGGTCGACACCGGCCGCGGTCACGATCTTCTCGACGCGCTCCGCGAACTCGGGGTGCGCGAACTGTCGGGCCGACACGTTCACGGCCACGTGGGGTGTGGTGCCGTCGGGCCCGGCGTCCTTCCATGCCGCGAGTTGGGCGCAGGCGATCTCGAGCACTTGGTAACCGATCGGCACGATCAGGTCGCGGTCCTCGGCCACCTCGAGAAAGTCGCCCGGATACACGAGGCCCACACCGGGCCGGTTCCAGCGCAGGAGGGCCTCGAAGCTGCACACGGCGCCGCTCGTGATCTCGATCACCGGTTGGTACTCGAGCACGAGTTCGCCCTCGTCGATCGCCCTGCGCAAGGCCTGTTCGGTGGCGAGACGGTTGGAGATGTTGGTGCGCAACTCCTCGTCGAACACCTCGAAACGGTTCCTGCCGCGCGCCTTGGCGCGGTACGCGGCGGAGTCGGCCTGCGAGAGCAGCAGGTCGGAGTCGCTCGACTCCTCGGCGATGGCGATACCGATGCTCGCACCGAGGAACAGGTCGGTGTCGCGGATGCGGAACGGCTGCTCGATCACGGCGCGCACGCGTTCGGCGACGGTCGCCACGTCGGCGGGATCGGCCAGGTCGGGGCACAGCACCACGAACTCGTCACCACCGAAGCGGCACGCAAGGTCCGACGCGCGCAACACCGATTTGAGCCGCTTGGCCGCGGCGGCGAGAAGTTCGTCGCCGGCCGAGTGCCCGAGGGTGTCGTTCACGTGCTTGAAGTGATCGAGGTCGATGAACAGCACGGCAAGTGTCGTCGGGCGCCGCCGCGCCGCGAGCAGCTCGCGTTCGAGCGCCTCGAGGAACAGCTTGCGCGTCGCGAGCCCGGTGAGCACGTCGTAGCGCGCTTCCCGCTCGAGCGCGTCAGCGTTCGACTTGTGCTCGGTGATGTCGGTGATCTGACCGATTTGATAGAGCGGTTCGCCTTCGGGTGACCGCACGACGCCCACGTTCACGCGGCACCACACATAGCTGCCGTCGCGCCGCCGGTAACGCTTGTCGATCATGTAGTCCTGCCGCTCGCCGGTTCGGCAACCGTCGTGCAGCAGGAGGTTCTCGGTGAGATCGTCGGGGTGGGTGAACTCGGCAAAAGTGTGCCCGACCATCTCGTCGGCCGAGTAGCCGAGCATCGCGCAAAACGCTGGGTTCACGCGGAAGAAGCGGCCGCTGAGCTCGGCCACCGCCATGCCGATCGGCGCGTGTTCGAACACTTCTTCGAACCGCATGCGCGCGTCGTGCAGCGAAGCGTCGGCGCGCTGCTGCTCCGCGTCACGCGCTCGGAGTTCGGCCGCGAGCTGTTCGTGATCGGTGACGTCGGCGCAATAGAGCGCGATCCCGCCCACTTCGGGGTCGTCGATCAGATTGTGGAATGTGCCAATGATGCTGCGCACCTGACCCGACATGTGGATCGTGCGGTGCGCGAACGTCACCGGCACGCCGGGTTGGGCGAGCGCGTCGAGGAACGCTTGTGCCGCGAGGTCGACGTCGTCCGGGTGGATGGCGTCGAGACCGCGCTGGGTGTTCCAATCGGCGTCGGCGTCCTGCCCGCAGAGGTGGTCGACTGCAGCGGGACTCAGGTATTCGATCGCGCCGAGCGGCGACAACAGGCCCACGAGGTGGGGTGAATGGCGCAGCAGCTTGGCGTACGCCGTAGGCGTGAGGTCGGCGTCCGCGCGCGCGCTCGCCGGATCACGCCCGGTCGGTTCGTGGCCTTCGGTCACCGCGGTGTCACCCCTTCTGATGACGCGAATTGTCGGCGCGGAGAGGTGCCGACCAAAGCGGCGTGGTCGCCGGTCACGTTGGCGCTCAAGTCGTCGCTCGAACGTGTCGAACCTGAGGAGGCGCGTGGTGGCCCGCAGTAATCTGACTGCGGTGGCGATGCGTTCAGACTGCAAGCACTACGAGAGCCGCACGTACGGCAGTGGCGAGACCGTGCGGAAGTGCAAGATCGACCTGGCGCCCGAGGCGCCATGGAACTGCCCGGCCGATTGCCCAGGTTTCGCGCTCCGTATGGTGGACGCGGGCTGGCATTACGGGTCACTCGCCGGGGCAATGGGTGACGCGCCCGCCGAGCCCGACATGGCGGTCGACGCCGACATCGCGGCGTTGCTCGACGCGGCCGAAGACATCGTGAACACTGCCGGCGCGGGAATGGTCGACGAGTTCCGCAAGCGCGATGCGAGGCAGACGCGCGGGCGCAAGTTCGGGGCGAAAAAGAAGAAGAAGCGTTAGCCCGAGGCCGCGCCGCCCTCGCTTGTGGCGTGGCCGGCAGCGCGGGCGAGCATGCGGTCGAGGATGCGCGTGTACGTGTCGAGGTCTTGCGCGCCGGGGATCGGGAGCGCGTCGTTGAGCACCACGGTGGGTGCCGCGTGCGCGCCGAGCTCCAAGCCTTCGTTGTGCTCCGCGAACACCTGCTCGGCAACCGCAGCGCCACGCTCTCGCATCGCGTCGCGGAAGGCCGCGGCATCGACATCGCACTCC
Source organism: Acidimicrobiia bacterium (assembly GCA_036501845.1). Lineage (GTDB taxonomy): Bacteria > Actinomycetota > Acidimicrobiia > IMCC26256 > PALSA-610 > JBBREP01. Next base: position 74,256 of record DASXZO010000098.1, read on the forward strand.
GCCGCGATCTCGGCGAGCACGTGCACGTCGGAGATCGTGCGGTGTTCGGTGAAATAGGCCCGGAACAGCGCCATGCGAAACGGCGCGGCTTGTTCAGGCGCGAGTTCATACACCACCTTGGCCGCAGCTGCGGCCGGGATGCTGTGTGTGGGCGGCGGCTCGCCACCCCACGTGCGGAACTCGCAGCGCGCCTCGTACGCGGCCGGGCCCGCGGGTGCCGTCCAGAGCGTCGTGTACTCGCGGAACCGTTCGATGTCGCGCGCCTTGGCCGCCGGCCGCAGCACGTGGCTCTTCCACTGCACGTCGACGCGGTCGCCGTACTGGCGCTCGATGTCGGCCATGCGGAACGCGCCCACGTAGCACCACGGACACAGGAAGTCCGACCACACGGCGAGCCGGATCGGCGTGTTCACAACCGAACCCTAGGTGCGCGCCGGATCGACGCGTGCCGGATCTAGGTGTGCGCCGCCACGAGCTGTTCGAGGTCGTCCCACGTGACGTCGAGCAACGAGTCGACCACGACGTCGGCGTGTGACAGGTCGAGATCGACGGTGAGGCGATTCGGCACACACACGCACGCGAGCCCGGCCGCCTTCGCCGACGTGATGCCGTGGGGCGAGTCCTCGAACGCCACGCAGCCCAATGGGTCGACGCCCAGGCGCTCGCACACCGCGCGGTACACGCCGGGTTCGGGCTTCGGCCCGAAGCCCACGTGCGGGCCGTCCCACGTGGACACGGTCGCGAAATGATGCTCGATCTCGAGCTCGCCGAGGAACGGCTGCACCCAGTCGGCGCCGCTGCTCGAAGCGATCGCGCATTGCACGTTCCGGGCCGTCGCCTCGTCGAGCAGCCGCACAACTCCGGGCAGGAGCGTGAGTTCGCTGCGCGTCGATTCCTCGATCGGGTCCTTCAACTCGCGCAGCTCGGCTTCGGTGGGCCCGGCCCGGCCGGTCTTGGCCTCGAGCAGCTCACCCCAATCGACTCCGCCACGGGTGCCGATCGCCAGCGAGAAGTCGGCGATGGTCAGCTCGGCGCCATGGTCGGCGAACACGCGCTTCCACGCGTTGAACAGCGACCACTCCGTGTCGACGATGAGTCCGTCGAAGTCGAAGACGAGGGCAGCGACCATGGGGCGACAGTTTGGCGGGCGCGCTGTGGGGCCGCGGTGCAAATTGCCGAGACCGATCCGGCAAAACCTGAGAAACCGACGGCGCATAGGGCACCACTGCCTCAGGACGGCGCGCGACGATGGCCCGTGGCCGCCGAAGCCGTCGTCGAGATCGACCGGATCAGCAAGACCTTCGGCGAGGTGCACGCGGTCGACGACGTGACGTTCACCGTCACACGCGGCGAGATCTGCGGCCTGCTCGGCCCGAACGGTGCCGGCAAGACGACCACGTTGCGAATGCTCGTGGGCCTCGAGCGCCCGTCGCGCGGCGAGGCCCGGCTGTTCGGCAGCCGGGTGCTGCCGTCGGCGCCGCAGCTCGCGCGGGTCGGGGCGCTGGTGGAGCAGGCCGCGTTCGTGCCGCACGCGTCGGGCCGGGAAAACCTGCGCTGGTGGTGGGAATCGGCCGGTCAACGCACGGCCGACGCCGACCTCGACTTCGCGCTCGGCATCGCCGACCTCGGCAGCGCGATCGACCGGCAGGTGCGCACCTACTCGCAGGGGATGAAGCAGCGGCTCGGCTTCGCCCGCTTGTTGCTCGGACGGCCGGAGCTGCTCGTGCTCGACGAGCCGACGAACGGCCTCGACCCGGGCGAGATTCGCGAGATCCGCGAGCTGCTCAAGCGGCTCGCTGCTGGCGGTGCCACCGTGCTGCTGTCGAGCCACCACCTCGACGAGGTGCAGCAGGTATGCACCACGGTGGTGGTGATGGATCGCGGCCGGCTCGTCCGGTCCGGCACCGTCGAAGGCCTGCTCACCGGCAGCGGTGTGGTGCGCATCGAAGTCGACGATGTTCCTCGAGCCACGGCCGTGTTGCGCGCATTGCCGGCCGTGCGCGACATCACGTCCGACGGCCACGACGTGCTCGTGCACGCATCGGGGCCACGTTCTGATCTGGTCGCCGCGCTCGTGGGTGCTGGTGTGCGCGTCGAGACGGTCACTGCGCAACAGCGGCTCGAAGACGCGTTCCTCGGGCTCATCGACCAGGGGTTGCCCGCGTGATCGCGCTGTTCCGCGTCGAGTTCGCCAAGGCCACCAAGCGCACGCGCACCTTGGCTGCGCTCGGGCTTGCGGTGGGCATCCCGATTCTCGTCGGCATCGCCGACAAAGCGCGCGGGAACCACGTGGGCAACGGCGATCGCGGCCCCGGCGGCGACGGACTGTTTCGCCTCGCGCGCCAGACCGGGTTGGTGCTGCCCGGCGTGGCGCTCACGCTGATGAGCGCGTTCTTCCTCGTGGTGATCGTGGCGATGTTCGCCGGAGACACGATCGCGGGTGAGGCCGCCACCGGGAACCTGCGCTATCTCCTGCTGCGGCCGGTGCGCCGCGGCCGGCTGCTCGCAGCCAAATCGCTCGTGGCGTTCGTGTACGCGTGGCTGATGACGATCGCGGTGACGGTGTCCGCGTTGGTGATCGGTGTGGCGTTGTTCGGCTGGCACCCGGTGAATCTGCTCACGCTCTTTGCCGACGGCAGGGTGGTGCGAATTCCGGCTGGGCTGGGCGTGGTGGTGAACCCCGGCCGGCTCGTGCTCGACCTGCTGCTCTCCACCGCGTACGTGGCGTTCAGCATGAGCGCGCTGGTTGCGATCGGTGTGTTCTTCTCCACGATCACCGACTCCGCGGCCGGCGCCATCGCCGGCGCCGTGGGTGTGTACATCGTGTCGGACATCTTCGGCGCGGTCACTCCGCTGGGCGTGCTGCGCTATGGCTTGCCTACGTGGTACTCGGACGCGTGGCAATCGCTGTTCGAGCAGAACCACCTCTCACACGACATGCTGCCGGGCGCGATCGTGCAGGTGGTGTGGACGGCGGTGTTCCTCGCGCTCGCCGGGTGGTGGTTCGCCCGCAAGGACATCGCCAGCTGACGCGTGCCGACGCGTGTGGCAGGCTCGCGCCTGCCGAGCGACCGCGAGCCCGGTCGCCCGGGCAGCGAGCTCGGAGCGAGGGAAGGCCCGCCGGCCCGTGAGCGAAGCGAACAAGAGGCAAGACATGGTTCACGAGTTGCCGCAGATGGACGAGGTCGGTTTCACGCGTGACGGCCCCGTCGGACGGCTCACGCTGCGCCGGCCCGACAAGTTGAACGCGCAGACGCCGGCGATGTGGTTGCACATGGCCGAACTCGGCGACTGCCTGTTGGGTGAAGCCGGCGCCGGCCTGCGCGTGGTCGTCGTCGAAGGTGAGGGCCGCTCGTTCTCGGCGGGCATCGACATCACCGCGTTCACTGGTGGTGCTGCCGAAGCCCCTGGGAACGCGAGCGGGGGTGGCGAAGCCCCTGGGGGCGCGAGCCCGACGACGACGCACGACGCGCGCCCAGCAGCGAAGCCGGAGGAGGCGAGCGGGGGTGGCGAAGCCCCTGGGGGCGCGAGCCCGACGACGACACACGACGCGCGCCCAGCAGCGAAGCCGGAGGAGGCGAGCGGGGGTGTAGGCGAAGTCGCTTCCGTCATGCGGCTTCAGCGCGCCTTCATGTGGCCAGAAGAGGCACCGTTCCTCACGATCGCCAAGGTGCAAGGCCATGCACTTGGTGCCGGCATGCAGCTGGCGCTCGCGTGCGACGTGCGCATCGCCGCCGACGACTGCCAGATGGGCCTGCTCGAGACGCGCTGGGGCCTGATG
>DASXZO010000099.1:0-16360 GCA_036501845.1 Acidimicrobiia bacterium
ACGGGCTTCTTTTGACTTCTATTATCCAAGAAAAACGACGCACGCTGCGTTACAAGCCGGTGAGGCCGCTGTCGACGGCGAGGCCTTGCGCGTTCACGTAGACGCTCTCGTCGCTTATGAAGAACAGTGCCGCGTAGGCCACCTCCCACGCGGTTGCCTGGCGGCCGAACGGGATGCGTGTCGACGCGCGCGACGGGCGACCCGCGGTGCTGAGCCGGCCGAGCGGCGTGTCGACCAGTCCGGGATACACGATGTTGGCGCGGATGCCGCGCGAGCGACCGTCGAGCGCGACGTTGCGCATCAACCCGTGCAGTCCGGCCTTCGACGCGTCGTACGCCACGAGCCTCGAGCCCGACTGCAGGCCTGCGATCGACGAGATGAACACCACCGACGAACCGGGCTCGAGCACCGCGAGCGCGGCGCGGCTGCACAACATCGGCCCGCGCAGGTTCGCCGCGAACGTGGCGTCCCACTGTTCGGCAGTCACATTCGCAAGGCCGAGGCCGCCGAGACCGATGCCCACGTTCAATGCCAGGCCGTCGAGACCACCGAGCGCGTGTACCGCCTCGTCGACCATGCGCGCCACGTCGGACTCGTCGGTGATGTCGGCTTCAATCGCGACGGCGCGACTGCCTTCACCGCTCGCCATCGCCACGGTGTCCTGCGCGCTCTCGATGCGCCGGTCGGCGACTGCCACGTGCGCGCCCTCCCGACCGAACAGCAGCGACATCGCGCGCCCGTTGCCGACCGGGTCGGTGTCGGCGTCGTACGTTCGTTGACCGCCGCCCACCACCAGAATGCGCCGGCCCTCCAAGCGGCCGCGCCCCGGCGCCTCACCAGCTGACTCAGCACTCAGCGGTCTCACAAACGGCTCGCGTTCGGGCATGTGATGCATTCTGAAGTGCCGGTACGCTCCCCGTCCATGACCTTCCCCGAGCGCGGCAGCGCGTCACTCGACATCAACGCGGCGCCCGAGGCCGTGTGGGCGCTCGTCGCCGACATCACCCGCATGGGCGAATGGAGCCCGGAGTGCTTCCAGGCCGAGTGGGAGGACGGCGCCACCGTGCCCACGACCGGCGGCCACTTCCACGGTTCGAACCGGGCCGGCACATTCGAGTGGACGGTGCCGTGCCTCATCACCGAGTGCGAAGCGGGCAAGGTGTTCGAGTTCGTCGCACCGCGGGGCAACCCTGTGGTCACTCGCTGGCGCTACGAGTTCGCCGCGAATGCGAACGGCGGCACCACGATCACCGAGTCGTTCGACGCGCCGCTGATCAACACGACCGGCGCCAACGCGAACTTCGACGGCCGCTACGAGATGCTGTGCGCGGCCACCGAGACGACGCTGCAGAACATCAAGGCTGCGGCAGAACGCTGAGCCCTACCCGCGCAGGAACCAACCGCGCGGATCCCAGCGCCGTAAGCACGCAACGTCGTCGGGTTCGACGGCAGGAAGCACGCGCACTTCGGGCGCCACGCGCACGTCCCAACCGGTGGCGGCACGAGCGCGGGCCACGCGCTCGTCGATGGTGTCGGTGCCCGCGGGCACGGCCGTGAGCACCAACTCGCCCGACGCGTCGCCGTCGCCCTTCTCGAAGGTTCCCAGGTCGGTGACGAGTGCGCGCACGACGCGACCGGGCGACGTGATGTAGGAGCAGTCGGGCGGCGTGCGCTGCGGCGTGAGCAGCGCGACCACGATGCATTCGGTCGCCGTACTCGCGACATCGTTGCCGCCACCGCTTCCCACAAGGAACGGCCCACCGTCGGCGAGCAGCGACGTGGAGTTGATGTTGCCGAAACGATCGATCTGCGCGCCGCCGAGGCAACCGATCGTGGTGGAGCCGTAACCGCCCACGAGCGTGCCGAGCACCGTGGTGGCATCGGACAGCATCGACGTGGTCGGGAAATTGCGATGGTTCAGCACGAACGGGTCGGCCGGCACCGGCACGTAATCCCACATCCCGATCTCGGCGGTGAGCGTGGTGTGCGCGCCGGCTTCGCGCGCCCGCAGCACTCCCAGCCAGGCCGCAAGGTTCGCTACGCCTGCGCCCGCGAGCACCGCGTCGGCGTCGAGCTCGATGGCGCGTGCCGCGAGATGACGGGCGGCCATCGCGGCCGCCTGCTCCCACGCGTTCGGCGGCGCGTCGAGATCGGGCACGTACATCGCTTCGTCGGTGCGCCACGACTCGCCATCCGATTTGGCGCGCAGCGCGTCGAGCCGGTCGGCACCGACCTTGGCGAGGTACTGCTCCTGGGTCTCGATGTCGAGCACCCACTCGCGGATCCATTCGTCGTAGTCGTCGCCGCGCGTGGCCGCGCGTATGTCCACCCAGCCCTCGTAGTCCTCGCCGTAGCCGTCGACCGGAAGCGCGCCGGTGTAGAGACCGCCGGGGTGCGCGCCGAACGGCGTCTCCACCACCGCGAGCACGCGGTGCGCAGGAATACGCACGAGATGCGACCACGGGCGGATGTCGTCGACGATGCGCTCGACGGTGACGATCGCGCCGCGACGCGCGGCGAGCGCGCCCCACACGCCTTCGAGCAGCGGTGGGTGGATCGCGACGTTGCCGGCCCGGTCGGCCACCGGTGCGTGGAGCAGCGCGACGTCGGGCTGCATCGGCGACAGCAGACCAACCTCGCCGAACGGGGTATTGACACGCGCGTAACCGTCGTTCTGCTCCATCGAGCTGCCCTCGATCGAGCGGGTGACAACGGCGGGCAAACCTCGTGCCGCGGCCTCGAGCCGCTGCGCGAACGCCAGGAACGACCAGTGCTCGACCTCGACCGACCCGTCGGCATACGCCTTTTGAAAGTGGCGGTTCGGCGTGAAGTTTGGAAACGTGTCGCCGCTGTAGCCGGTGACGACGCGCCGCACGAGCCCGCCCCGGAAAAACAACGCGCCGAGGCTCGACAGCGACAGCATCACCAATTCGAACTCGGGATCGCGCCCCCACCACTGACGCACCACCTCGCGCGCCGCGGCGGTCCAACGGTTGTTCCCGACAACGAGATGCAACGAATCGCCGGCTTGCACATGCTGTGCAATCGCGTCGGTCAACGACATTTGCAGATCACTCGTCAAGAAAGTGCAAGGTAGCGTTGACGCCGCCGACGACGCGATGTATCGCGCGATGTGTCGCCCGTCACGATTTTACAATGCGACTGCCAACGCTCGCCCCTGAGCGCATCTACAGCGCCCGCGCCGAACCCGATTCGGACCGGCGCGCGCCCCGTCGTATAGTGCTCGGCGGGCAGGAGCCTCGGAGGTGCCCCCACCACCCCCGAGGCCCGCCCACCTTTTCTTTCTCTGTTCCTTTCGCACCATCCGACTCCCGCGCGACAACCATCGCTCGCGAGTTACGTTGCTGAGATGCATCTCAAGCTCGGCATCGTCACACCGGTGCTCACGATGCTGCCGCGCGCGCACGCCACTTGGGAGGAGACCGCGGGCTTCGGCGACGTTGTCACGATCGCGCGCGCAGCCGATGCACTCGGCTACCACCATCTCACGTGTAGCGAGCACGTCGCGATCCCTGCCGATGTCGCGGCGGTGCGCGGGGGCCGCTACTACGACCCGCTCGCGACGTTCGGTTATCTCGCGGCGCGCACCGAGCGCATCCGCCTCGCGACGCATGTGCTCGTGCTCGGTTACCACCACCCGCTCGAGATCGCCAAGCGTTACGGCACGCTCGACGCGGTGAGTGGCGGCCGCCTGATTCTCGGTGTGGGTGTCGGCTCGCTCGAGCCCGAGTTTGCCCTGCTCGGTGCCGATTTCGCCGAGCGCGGCGCGCGGGCCGACGAGGCGCTGGTGGCGCTCCGCGACGGCTTCGCGCAATCCCAACCCGAGCACAACGGCACCTACTTCGAGTACTCCGGCCTGGTGGTTGACCCTTGCGGCGTGCAACCTCGGGTGCCCCTGTGGATCGGCGGCCGCACGGCGCGATCACTGCGGCGCGCGGTCGAGCTGGCCGACGGTTGGGCGCCGTTCGGCTTGTCGCTCGACGAGATCGTGACCATGCTCGAACGCGCGCGCACCACGCCGGCGTGGGAATCACGTGCGACGCCGATCGACGTGTTGCTCCAGCCCGAACGAGCCATCGACCCCACCGACGACGGCGAAGGAACGCGCGCCGTGCTGCGTGCGCTCGTCGCTGCCGGCGCCACTGGCGTGAACGCGCGGTTCGTGCATCACTCGCTCTCGCACTACCTCGAACAGCTCGACGCGTTCACCGCCGCGGTGGCCGCCGACTCACGCGCGTAGTTTCTCTTCCATGCGCATCGCCGCGCTCGTGAAGCAGATCCCGCAGTTCGAGGCCATGACGCTCGGCGTCGACGGCCGGCTCGTGCGCGAGGGTCTCGAGCTCGAGATGAACGCCTACTGCCGCCGCGCCGTGGCCGAGGCCGTCGAGCTGGTGCGCGAGCACGGTGGCGAAATGGTGGTGTTCACGCTCGGACCTCCGAGCGCCGACGACGTGCTCCGCGAAGCGATCGCGTGGGCCGACGAGCACGGCCTCACGCCGGAGCAGGCGCGCGGTGTGCACGTGTGCGACACGGCGTTCGCAGGCAGCGACACGCTGGCAACAGCACGCGCGCTGCGCGCTGCACTCGCACACGAAGGCGATTTCGATCTCGTGCTGTGCGGCCGCAACTCGGTCGACGCCGACACGGGCCAGGTCGGCCCGGAACTCGCCGAGTTGCTCGACATGGCGTTCATCACCAACGCTCGCCACCTCACGGTCGAACCGGCCGGCGGCGGCGCGGTGCACGCGCGCAGCGAGGCCGACGACGGCTTCGCGCAGCTGCGCACCACGATGCCGGCCGTGGTGAGCTGTGCGGAACGCCTCATCGACCCGTGCAAGGTCGATCCCGACCGGCGAGCGCGGGTCGAGCCGGATCGCGTCGTGCGGCTGGCGGCCGGCGCGCTCGGCCCGGGCCCATGGGGTGCCGACGGAAGTCCCACGAGCGTCGGCCGCGTGCGCGTGCTCGAGCACGCGCGTGCACAACTGTGCACACCCGAACTGCCGGTGGCCGAACAGGTGGCCCAGGCGGTTGCGCTGCTGCGCGAACGCGGCGCGTTCACTGCGCCCACCGAACCCGAGCTCCCGGTGGTTCCCGGACCGCACGGCCTCTGGGGGCCGGCGGTCGTCGTGGTGGTCGAGCCCGACCGCGCGAGCCTCACCGCCGAACTGCTGAGCGCGGCCGCGGAGATCGCCGAGCAGATCGAGGGGCATGTAGTGGCCTTCGGCACCGGCGGCGCCGACGTCGACGACCTTGGCGCACGAGGCGCCGACCGCGTGGTGATCCACGACGCTCGCGTCGAGGAACGGGTGGCGCACGCGCTGCGCGACTGGTCGATCGAGCACGACCCGTGGGCGGTGCTCTCGCCGAGCACCACCTGGGGCCGCGAGGTGACCGCGCGGGCCGCGGCCCAACTCGGTGCGGGACTCACCGGCGACGCGGTGGAGCTCGAAGTGGCCGCCGACGGCCGTCTCGTTGCCTGGAAGCCGGCGTTCGGCGGTGCGCTCGTGGCCGCGATCCGTTGCGCGTCGGCGGTGCAGATGGTCACGGTGCGCGCCGGGATGCTCGCCGCGCTCGCACCGCGCGCGTTCCGTCCCGAGAGCACCGCGGTGCACCACTACGACCAGAGCCGGGTGGAGGTGCTCGCCCGCGCTCGCGACGACGACCTCGACGTGCTGGCCGACGCCGAGACCGTGCTCGCGGTCGGCCAGGGCGTCGACCCCGCGCGTTACGACGAGCTCGAACCGCTGCGGCGCGCGCTCCATGCCCAGATCGGCGCCACCCGCAAGGTCACCGACAAGGGTTGGTTGCCGCGGGCGCGCCAGATCGGCATCACCGGCCGGTCGGTGTCGCCGCGTCTGCTCGTGAGCATCGGCGCGGGCGGCAAGTTCAACCACAGCGTCGGCTTCCGCAACGCCGCGCACGTGCTCGCGATCAATCCCGAGCCGAAGGCGCCGATCTTTGGTTTCGCCGACGTGGGAATCGTGGCGAAGTGGGACGAGGCGATCCCGCTGCTCGTCGACGCCATCGACGAGCTCAGTTAGACGTCGACGTCTTCTCCGGTCGCCAGAACAGCCCCACGATCGCGAGTGCGCTGCCCACGCCGAGCACGAGCGTGACCCAGAAACCCGCGGCGGAATACTGCGAGATCGGGTACTTCAGCGCCTTGTCGAGCGAGAACTTGCCGGCGCCGAGCGTGCCGAGCACGAGCGACATGCTCACGATCATCAGCACATACTCGTAGCCCTCACCCTTGTTGAAGATGAAGAAGCCGTTCTTCCAGTGGTTCGTGATCAGCGCCACGAGCAGCGTGCCCATCACCGCACCTGCCGCCACCGGCACGAGCAGACCCACCACGAGCATCCCGCCGGCGATCAGCTCGGTGAGGCTGGCCAGCCAGGCGTGCATGATGCCGGGCTTCATGCCGAGGCTCTCGAACCAGCCCGCGGTGCCCGCGATCTTGCCGCCGCCGTAGATGTGGCGGTAGCCGTGCATCATCACGGTGACGCCGAGCGACAGGCGCATGATGAGCAGCGCGAGGCCGATGACCTTGTCGCCGGGATGGCCGATGGAGGCGAGCAACATGGCGCTCCTTCTACCACCGTCCGCTGTCGCGCACACGGAACTCGCTGTAAGGTGACACGAGCGTCAGTTGCGCCGCGCGAAGGAGTCGATGATGCAGGTCGAGGATCTGGTTCTGGTCAGCGTCGACGACCATGTGGTCGAGCCGCCCGATCTCTTCGAGGGGCGCCTCTCGGCGAAGTTCGCCGACCGCGCCCCCAAGCTCATCCGCAAGGACAGCGGCATCGACGTGTGGTCGTTCGAAGGCGCGGAGCTCCCGAACATCGGACTCAACGCGGTGGCCGGACGGCCGCCCGAGGAGTACGCGATGGACCCGACGAGCTTCGACGACATGCGTTCGGGTTGCTACGACATCCACGATCGCGTCAAGGACATGAACGCGAACGGTGTGCTCGGCTCGATGTGCTTCCCGAGCTTCCCGCAGTTCTGCGGGCAGTTGTTCGCGCGCACCGCGCAGAAGGACGCCGAACTCGCGCTCGCGTTGTTGCAGGCCTACAACGACTGGCACATCGAGTCGTGGTGCGGCGCCTATCCGGGTCGCTTCATCCCGCTCTCACTGCCGCCGATGTGGGACCCCGAGTTGATGGCGAAAGAAATTCGCCGCGTCGCCGACAAGGGCTGTCACGCGGTCACGTTCTCCGAGAACCCGGTGCACCTCGGCTACCCGAGCATCCACTCGGGCCACTGGGATCCGTTCTTCGCGGCCGCGGAAGACGCGGGCACCGTCGTGTGCGTGCACATCGGATCGTCGTCGAAGATGGTGATCACCGCCGATGACGCGCCGATGGACGTGCTCATCACGCTGTCGCCGGTGAACATCGTGCAGGCCGCGGCCGACTTCGTGTGGTCGAACGTGCCGAAGAACTTCCCGAAGCTCAAGTACGCGTTGAGCGAGGGTGGCATCGGCTGGATTCCCTACTTCCGCGAGCGCATCGACTACACGTACGACCGTCACCGTTTCTGGACCGGCCAGGACATGGGCGACCGCATCCCGAGCCAGGTATTCGACGAGCAGTGCGTGCTCTGCTGGATCGACGACCCGGCCGGCGTCGACATGCGCCACAAGATGAACATCGACATGATCTGCTGGGAGTGCGACTACCCACACTCCGACAGCACGTGGCCCACGTCGCCCGAGCAGTTCATGAAGCAGATGCAAGCGGCGCACTGCGACGACACCGACACCAACAAGATCAGCCACCAGAACGCGATGCGCGTGTTCAACTACGACCCGTTCTCCACGCTCGGGCGTGAGAACTGCACGGTCGGCGCGCTGCGCCAGCAGGCGGGCGACTGGGACGTGTCGGTGGTGGCGCGGGGCATCAAGGCGTCGGGCACGGGTGCGATGGACCTGCTCAAGATGGCGAGCAACCGCAAGGACTGAGCGCCTTCAGACTGCTCGCAGGTAGCGCGACTCGCCTACGAGCCCGGCGCGACCCAACAGGCGAACCGCGTCGACCTGGTCGGCGTCCACTACCACCGCGTCCTGGCGCGGGCGGTTGACGATGAACGTCACGATGCAGTCGTCGCAGGCGTCGGTTCCTGCCATGGCGCAGTTGTCGCAGTCGATGTGCAAGGCCTCGTCACTGGTCATGGTCGGAGCATGACAGCACCCTGCGACAGTCGCTCCTCGCTGTTTGGCGAGTTTCGGGGCGATCGCCCCGAAATCTGCCAAACAGAGGTGCGGGCTAGCGACGGCCCGCAGCCGAAATCACTGCGGTTGTCGTGGCGGCGGAGACCACCACGGCGCCTTCGGCCTCGGCGTGCTGGCGCACCCATCCGTCGGACGACGCGACCACTGCCGGCACCCGCTTGGGGAGCTCGCGCACGGTGTCGACCACCAGCTCGTCGGCCTCCTCGTGCCGCGCCGAGAACTGCACGCGCACCCCGGGGATACGGCGAGGGCGCGCGCCCACGGTGTCGTCGCCGTCGTAGCAGCAGACGATCTCGCAGCCGAACCGCTGCGCCACCTGCTGGAGCCCGCGTTCGAGCCGGTCGCGCTGCATCAGCGCGGTGGCGCCAGGCCAGGCGTGGTTGCTCACGTTGTAACCGTCGACCACGAGCATCGCACCACCCTGCGACAGCATCGCCCGCACCCCGTCGACCGTGTCGGCCACAAGCCCACCGGGCAGCTTGGGCTTCGTGCGCGTGGCCGGCGCCGGCGGGCGCGGCCGATCCGTGGGAACACGCGCTGACGGCGCGGGTTGTGCGGCCGTCTCCACACGAGTGGCCGCGTCGCGCAACTGTCGCGTGAGCTCACCGGCCGCGTCGGCCAGACTCGCGAGCTCGTCGGCGCCGACCGTGGCGACTGGCGGCGCGATCCGTGCCGGCACGGCCTTGGCGCGTTCGGCTTCGCGACGACGGTCGCGTTCGCGCCCGAGTTCCTCACGCGCATTCGCCAGCTCGACCGCACGCTGTTCCAGAGCAGCGCGCGCCGCGTCGAGGTCGGCGCGCAACTGATCCATTGCGCCGGTTGCCTCCGTCGCGCGCTCATCGGCGGCGCGACGAGCGGCGCGTTCCGATGCGAGCTTCGCCGTGAGCTCGGCCGCGTGCGCAGCCTCAGCCGATATGGCCGCCGCGCGCGCCGTGGTGTCGCGTTCGAGCACGCCCACCTGAGCGACGAGCGCGTCGCGCTCCGCGAGCAACGCGCCGCGAGCGCGCCGTTCGAGATCGACCGCGGCGGCTGCCCCGAGCGCGCGCTCCCACCCCTGGGGCGAGCCAGCCCACACGGCCGCGACGAAGATGTCAAGCGTGTCGGACTCGGCCGCGCTCGACGCGGTGCTCACCACGGCCGCGGGGTCGAAACCCTCGAGCACGGCCGCGACGTCGGGCCGGCTCAGGAGCGCGGCCGCGACCTCGGCGCGCAGCCCCCCGTCGCGCGACAACGCAGCCACGAACTGGCGCCGCACGGTGCTGCTCGCCGCCGCGCGCTGGTCGACCCGGGCCAGGGGACGCAACGCCGAGGTGAGCGCGGCCGGGTCGCGGCCCCGCAGCACGGTTCGGGCCGCCTCGACGATCACGGCCAGGAGGGTCTCGGGCAGGTCGCCGAGCGCCGGCTCGCTCATTGGGTGGCCCGGCGGGGCGTGTCCGTAGAATGACCGGGCCGGAGGGGAGACACAGCGATGCAGGTGCAGTCCGAGGAGTTCGCACTCGACACGCAAGGCCAGGGCGAGATGCACGACGTCACGCCGCAGGCCCAGAAGGTGATCGACAACGCCGGGCTCACTGACGGCCTGTGCACGGTGTTCGTGGCCCATTCCACGTGCGGAGTCACCACCATCGAGTTCGAGCCCGGCTGCGAAGCCGACTTCAACCGGGTGATGGAAGAGATCGCACCCGAGGGCGAGCGTTGGGAGCACAACGAGCGCAACGCCGACACCAACGGCCACTCGCACGCCCGCGCCGGACTCATCGGGCCGTCGGTGACGATCCCGTTCCGCGCCGGCGAGCTACTCCTCGGCGTGTGGCAGAAGATCGTGTGCATCGATTTCGACGACCGGCCCCGCGTCCGCAAGCTCGTGGTGCAACTGCTCGGCGTGTAACTGGCGAGAGTCACGCCCGATCGTCGGACGCGACCTCCTGGCCCGCCTCGATCCGCTCGATCGCGTCACCGTTGGCGTTGCACCAGCGGCACGCAACGCGCTCGACCACTTCGTCGAGCACCTCTTCCTCTTCCACCGACAGCTCCCCGCCCACCGTGTAGTGGTGGAACGCGCGCGAACGGCGCGCAGTGGTGACGTCGAACCGCGTGAGGTTGCCGCACGCGGCACAGCGATACCGAACCCCAGTCACGGAATGATGTTAGGTGACGAACATCTGTACCTCTATGCTGCGCACGCATGTTCGATACGGGCTCCTTCCCCGCTCGTCTGCCGCTCTCGCCCACAATGCAACGCTCGTTCGACGAGCTCGGCACACCGCTGCACGCGGTCACCTTCTGCGTGCTCGATCTCGAGACCACCGGCGGCTCCCCCGCTACCGAAGCCATCACGGAGATCGGCGCGGTGCGCATGCGCGGCGGTGAATGCCTGGGCCGTTTCGACACGCTCGTGAATCCCGGCATGCCCATCCCGCCGCTCATCACCGTGCTCACCGGCATCACCGAGTCGATGGTGCTCCCGGCGCCAACGATCGACGAGGCGCTCCCGGCCTTCCTCGAGTTCCTCGGCGACGCGGTGATCGTGGGCCACAACGTGCGCTTCGACATCTCGTTCCTCGACGCCGCGTGCCGAGCGCGCGGCCACGACCCGCTCACGAATCGCCGCACCGACACGCTCGGTCTCGCGCGCCGGTTGGTACGCGACGACGTGCCGAACCTCAAGCTCTCCACGCTGGCGCGGCACCTGCGCGTGCCCACCGAGCCGGTGCACCGGGCCATGGCCGATGCGCAGGCCACGGCCGAGGTGTTCCACATCCTGCTCGAGCGGGCCGCCACCTTCGGCGTGCTCGGGCTCGACGACCTGCTCGCGCTGCCGTCGATGCACGCCCACCCCAGCGCGCAGAAGCTCGGTCTCACCGCGAATCTCCCGCGCGAGCCCGGCGTGTACGTGTTTCGCGATCGTCACGGCCGACCGTTGTACGTGGGCAAGGCCACGAACCTGCGCAGCCGCGTGCGTTCCTACTTCTCGGGTGACGACCGCAGGAAGGTGCCGCAACTACTGCGCGAGACCGTGGCGATCGACCACGTGGTGTGCCGCGACCCGCTCGAAGCCGCGATCCGCGAGATCCGCCTGATCCAGCGCTGGCAGCCCCGCTTCAACCGGCAGGGGAAGTCGCAGCGCGGCTACTCCTACGTGCGGCTCACGCGCGAGCGCTTCCCGCGCATCGTGGTGACGCGCACGGTATCGGGCGACGGCTCGCTGCACCTCGGTCCGCTCCCCTCGTCGGCGTTTGCGCATCTCGTGCGCGAAGCCATCGAGACGGCGGTGCCGTTACGCCGTTGCACGCGCCGCATCGGCAAGCGCAGTGCAGTGATCGACTGCGGCGTGTGCACCGCCGCACAGCTCGGCGTGGCGACATGCCCGTGTTCCGGCGCGATCAGCGACGACGAGTACGCCGCGCTGGTGAAGGTGGTCGAGCGCGGCCTCTCGGGTGAGCCGCACCTGCTCTTCGAGCCGCTCGAGGGGCGCATGCGGCGGCTCGCAGAAGAGGAGCGCTACGAGGAAGCGGGCATGACGCGCGACCGGCTCAACGCGCTCGCACGCGCACTGCGCCGACGCGACAACATCGACGCGGTTCGGGTGCCCGCGCGCCTCGAGCTGGTGCGCGGCGACGCCACCAAGGGAACCCTCACGCGCGTCGAGCTGCAGCACGGCCGCTTGCTGATCGAGGCCGGGCCCGGAAACAGCAACCAAGTAGTCGCGCCCGATCTGAACGCGCCACCGGCGTTCGAAGAAGTCGACGAGTTGCTGATCGTGGCGCGGTTCGTGGAACGCGAGGCGCGGCGCTGGCGCGTGGCCCGCGCCGACGGCGGCGCGTTCGCGTGGCGGCTCCCGCGTGTGGCGAGCTACGAACCGGTCGCTCGCACCGCGCCCGCGTCCTGAGGTCCGTCGGCTGCGGCGGTGCGTGCACTTGCCCGGTGGCGATACCAGCGCTCGAGCCCGTACACCGAGCCCTGCACGATCAACGCGATCACGAACGCGGCGAGCGGCAGCAGTTGCGCGATCGGCCGGAACCGATCCCAGCCGCCGGCGGTGAAGGCGTCGATCAGCTCGTTCTGGGTGAGCCAGCCGAGCTTGCGCGCGATCAGCTGGAACACCACGAGCAAACCGATCGGGATCGCGGCGATCCAGATCAGCAGGCGCCAGTAGAACGGCACGCGCACCTTGCCGGGATCGCGGCGCCACACGTTCATGGTCTTCGTCGCCGGCGCCGCGGCCGTCGATGCGGCCGCGGTGGTGGCAACCGGGCGCGGCTGCGGGATCTCCGACACCGCGGGCTGGCGCACCGTGGCGTCGGCGCGAGGTGGCGCCGGGGTCGCGGTTGGCTTCGGCGCAGACGCAGGCGCGGCAGCGCCGGCCTCGGCACCGTTGCGATACTGCGCCGGCACCTTCAGCGCGCGGCCGCACTTGTCGCAACGGAACGTGTGCGCGTCGCCCAGCGTGGCGAGATCGTGGCGGTGCCCGCAATCGGGACACTGCAGCAGCTGGGCCTGGCTCATCATGAGTTCTCCGTCGAAGTTGCCATGGAGGCGCCGGTTGCAACCGCCCGCCAACGCTCGAGCACGTCGGCGGCCGCACCATTGTCGATCGCCGTGCGCGCCGCGTCGACCGCGTCGACCATGTCGTCGGCGATGCCCGCAACGCGAATCGCCGCGGCGGCGTTGAGCACCACCACGTCACGCGGCGCGCCACCGTCGCCGGCGAGCACACGGTTCGTGATGGCCGCGTTCGCCATCGCGTCGCCGCCGGCGAGCGCGGCGAGCTCGACGCGCGGCAACCCGAGTTTGGTGGCGTCGAGCGTGTAGTGACGCCGTTCGCCGCCTTCCCACTCCCATACCTGCGATGTGGTGGTGGTCGTGAGTTCGGCGAGGCCGTCGTCGCCGTGCACCACCACAACATGCTCGGCGCCGTTGGCCACGAGCACGTCGAGCACCCGTGACGCCATCGCGGGGTCGCTCACACCCACTACTTGTCGCGTGACGCGTGCCGGGTTCGCGAGCGGGCCGAGGAAGTTGAACGTGGTCTGCACGCCAAGCGCGCGGCGCACCGGACCCAGAAAACGCAGCGCCGGGTGATACTTCTGCGCGAAGCAGAAGCCGACACCGGCCTCGTCGACGCACCGCGCGACGGCATCGGGTTCGAGCTCCACCGGGATGCCGAGCGCTTCGAGCACGTCGGCCGAGCCGCAACGCCGCGACTGCGCGCGGTTGCCGTGCTTCACGACGCGCGCCCCGGCGCCCGCGGCAACGAGCGCGGCGACCGTCGACACGTTGAACGAACCGGCACGGTCACCACCGGTGCCACAGGTGTCGATCGCGCCCGGCGGCACCGACACCGGCGTGGAGAACCGGAGCATGGTGCGCACGAGCGCGGCGAGCTCACTGCTCATCTCGCCCTTGGTGCGCAGCGCCACGATGAAGCCGGCCATCTCCACGTCGGATGCCTTGCCCTCGAGCATGTGGCCCGCGGCGCTCTCGATCTCGTGGTCGTTGAGGTGCTCGCCGGCCACCAGTTTCACGAGCGCCGGCGTCATGGGATTGGCGTCGCCGCCGTCGTGGGCAGCCATCAGTCCCACCACAGGTCGTGGTCGAGCACACCTTTGGCGATGAGCCCGAGCTGGATCTGGCTCGTGCCCTCCACGATCGTGAGCTGGCGGGCGTCGCGATACCAGAGTTCGGTGGGATGGTCCTGCATGTAGCCCGCCGCACCGAGCATCTGCAGCGCCTCGCCCGCGGTGCGCACGGCCACCTCGGTGGCGTAGTACTTCGCCATCGAGAGGTAGGGCACCCATTCCTTGGTGTACTTACCCTCGTCGGCGAACACCGCCGAGCGGTAGGTGAGCAGGCGAGCGGCCTCGATCTGGGTGGCGAGCTCGGCGATCTTCCACTGGATTCCCTGCATGTCGGCGATCGTGCGGCTGAACGCCTCACGCTGCTTCACGTACTCCACCGCGTACATGAGCGCGCCTTCGGCGAGACCGATGCCGCGTGCCGCCACGATCGGGCGCATCGAGTTGAGCCCGAGCATCGCCAGGCGGAAGCCACCAATCTGGCCCACCACGTTCTTGGCCGGCACGCGCACGTTGTCGAGGATGAGCTCGCCGGTGTCGACGCCCTTCACGCCCATCTTCTTGTCGACGCGCCCCACGGTCACACCGGGGAGGTTGCGGTCGACGATGAAGCAACTGATCGAGTCGTGCGCGCGGCTCTCGGCCGGCCCGGTCTTGGCGAATACCGTGTACCAGTCGGCTTGCACCACGCCCGACATCCAGCACTTGGTGCCGGAGATCACCCAGTCGTCGCCGTCGGCGTTGGCCTTCGTGCGCATACCCGCAACGTCGCTGCCCGCGCCGGGTTCCGACAGTCCGAAACCGGCGCGCATCTCGCCGGTGGCGACGCCGCGCACGTAATGCTGTTTCTGTTCCTCGCTGCCCGCGATCAGCACCGGGCCGGTCGGTAGGCGCGTGAGCAGCAGCATCAACGCGGCGCTGTTGGAATACTTGGCGACCTCTTCGATGGCGATCGTGAGGCCGAGAATGCCGCCACCGCCGCCGCCGTATTCCTCAGGGATCACGAGCCCGAGGAGGCCGGCGTCACGGAAGGCTTCGAAGAGATCCTGCGGGTACTCGCCCGAGAGATCGATCTCGCGGGCGCGGGGCTGCACCTTGTCTTGCGCGAGCCGCCGCACCACCGCTTGGAGCTCCGCCATCTCCGCGGACAGGGCGAAATCCATTGGGCGGCGAGCCTACTGGGGGTGCCTCCGAAAAGGCTGGCAGAAGCGTGCTGTGAGCAGGCGTGAGGCAGGTGGTAGCGAGTGAGGAATGCCGCACATCGCTCTCCCCGAAGGCGTGCCCGGGATCCGCAGCGGGTTCGCGTTCCGGCCCGAGACCGCGACGCCGCTCCTCGACCTCGCTGAGGTGCTCCTGCGCGACGACAACACGCTGTCGCGCGGCGAGCGCGAGATCATCGCGAGCTACGTGTCGAAGCGGAACGAGTGCGACTTCTGCCGCCGTTCGCACACCGCGTTCGCGGCGCATCAAACCGGCGGCGGTCCGCCAATCGTTGAGGCCGTTCTCGACGATCCGTCGACCGCGCCGATCTCCGCGAAGTTGCGTGCGCTGCTCGGCATTGCAGCCAAGGTGCAGGAGAGCGGGCGGGCCGTCACCGATGCAGATATCGCCGCGGCGCGCGACGCCGGCGCCACCGACCTGGAGATCCACGACACGGTGCTGATCGCGGCTGCGTTCTGCATGTACAACCGCTACGTCGACGGCCTCGCCGCGCTCACGCCGCCCGAAGGCCACGAGTCGTACGAGCTCGGTGCGCAGCGGATCGTGGCCGACGGCTACCGCATGCCACGCTGAGTGGCGGGTGCGGCGTCGCCGTCGGCTGGGCTCTGAGGGGGCGTGGCCGCGCCGCCCGGTGGTGCCCACGGCCTGCAGGCCTCGGCGTTTGTGCCGATGAATCAGGTGAATTGTCGCAACCGGGCCGAGATGGCACCATGGCATTGGCCCGCGACTCAGCAACGAGGACCGTGTGAGCGTCGAGGAACCGAATCCGGGTCGCACTGCCAAGAGCGTGCACCAGCGCACTCAGAGCCGCAGTGTGTTCATGACCGCGATGATCGGCGCGACGCTCACCGCGATCCTCGCGTGCGCGGCCGCGTTCCGCATCCATGACGCGAGCGCCAAGAAGCCCGTGAAGATCGTGACGACCACCACCGCGGTGCCGCGCACGACGACGAGTATCGACCCGGCCGACGACACCACGTTCACCACCGAATACGTGCCCCCCACCGTGATCCTTCCCGGTTCGGACGCGACCACCACGACCGCGCCGGCGACCACCACGTCGAGTTCGACGTCGACCAGCACCACGAGCACGCCTGTGGTGACGGCGCCGCCTCCCCCGCCCGGCCGGAAGGGCTCGCCGAACATCGTGTGGCACCTGTCGCCGGCCACGGCCACGTTGCAGTCGGGCGCGCAGATGACGCTCATCATCACCGCGACGAACGCAGGAAACGCAGGCGGAACCGTGACCGTGCCCCCGTGCGCGGCCGCGCCGCATCCCGATTCGGTGGTGCGGTCACGCTCGGCCGAG
>DASXZO010000100.1:0-7716 GCA_036501845.1 Acidimicrobiia bacterium
GACGAATCCGCGAGCGGTACGCGCCCGTAGCGACCAGGTCCACCTGCGCATCACCGAGGAGCGCGGCGATCGGCGCCGAGACCTGTCGGCCCCGCAGCACCACCACACGCACCTGGCGCTCGCGCGCCATTGCTCCGGCGACCCGGGCGAAGGCGCGTTCCATTCCCGCGGCCACGTCGAGCCGGTAACACACAAACGTCAGCGGGCAGCGCGAGTGCGTAGGTCCCCTCACTCTGAGTTCAGGCCTCGCCGTAGGTCGGCAGATCCGATCGTTGGATTGCCACATGCATGGCGCGGTCGAATGCCGAACGGGGCAGCAGACCGCTCAAACCAAGCGCAACGGAACGTAGGGACGGCGCTCCGCCGCACTCGCGCGCAGCTCTAAGAGACTCAAGTACGCCTTCGACGCTTTTGTCGAGCAGCGCGTAGCGGAACGGCTGCCCGACCACGAAGTCTCGGAAAGCGGAAGCAGGCCATTGGTGCTTGTTCGCGCGCGCCCAGCCCAGGGACGCACGCCAGTCGGCGCTAGCGCTGATCGAAGCGGTGGAACCCACTCCGAACTCGACCAATGGACGCGCAACTTGCACGACCTCGACGCCAGGCCGCCTTGAGGCGCGACATATGAAGTCCCAGTCCTGGTGTCGCGGAAGCCCTACGTCCCAGCCGACCGCTCGTGCGAGTCCAGCGGATAGGAGGAGCGTCGACGTATGGATCGTGTTTCGCGATGCGGAAAGACGGCGCTTGTGGAAGAGATAGACCGCGACGTCCCCACCGACGTAGACGTCGCGTGGAACCACGGCGGCGGCTCCGCGCGCCTGCCGCCTGGAGATTGCTTGACACGAAGCAAGTACTTTCGTCGGAGCGGGACGGCTGTACGCCGCGGCGAGCTGCGACACGAGTTTCTCCGGGAACCAGCGGTCGTCGTCATCAAGGAACGCGATCCATTCGCCTTCAGCGAGCTCAGTTCCCAATTGCCGAGCGACGCTTGCACCGCGTCCGCCTCCCGTATAGCGGACACGTACGCGCTCATCGAGCAGAGAATCTTGGTAGGCGCGAAGAGCATTTCTCGGTAGATCCGCAATGATCCAGACGTCGATGTCAACACCCACCTGCCCGACCGCAGAATCGACGGCAGTGCCCAGCGATTCGCGACCGATGGTGGGTATCACGACAGTCACTCGGTGGCGGAACTTGGCCGATGAATCGACGCGAGAGGTCACGCGCGCACGCGCCCCGTGTTGCGAAGCAGCCCGGCGACACCGCCCACATGCCCAGCAGGCCCGTTGATCTGATACGTGTACGCGAGCGCCAATACGAACCAACCTGCGTGACCGGCGATGAAGGAATCCGACATGGTGAAGACGGCGATAAACACCACAGCCGCCATCCAATAGCTCGCGTCCGACGCGGCGCTCCATCGGGCACGGCGAAACGCGATCACCACGATTCCTGCTACGCACAGGAGCCCCACGACACCGAGTTGAAGGAAAACATCGAGGTAGCCATTGTGAGCCGCGAAGGCTTGAAAGCCGCCCAGCGCGGCTTCGATTCGCGCGGTAACGCCGCCCGTATTGCTCCACGTCCCGCGGAATCCCCAGCCCACCACAGGTCGACGTGCACCGAACCGCAGTACTAGCTGCCACAGTTGCAGTCGTCGGTCCACCGATTTCGTCTTGCCGATCTGCGATACGAAGTCTCCAAGTCGTCCACGATTCAGGTACAAGAGAACCAAAGCGCAAACCACGCTTGCGCGACCGAGAGCTCTGCGCACGATCGGGGAGAGCGACGGCATCACCCATCGCTTCGAGCCTGCGAACGCGAGTGCGATTGCGATTGCGATAAACGAACCAACAGAGTGCGCTAGCAGTAGAAGCGCGATGCCGACCGCCGCTTCGATCTTGCCCAAGAGCGTTCGCTGTAGCGGTGTCAGTAGCGCGCCGAGAACAAGCAGTCCCATGGCGAGGGCAAGCCAGTTCTTGTGCGTGAAGACTCCACGAAACCCCGAGGGCCCGGACGCGACGGCTGGTCGAGCGAGGACATCGACGACGGTCAGCAACGCTGCGGCGAAGCAGCCGTGCGTCATTAGCCTGGCGGCGTTCTCCGATGTGATGAACGAAGCCATGTACATGATGATGATCACGAAGGCGCCGAGCGAAATCACAGCTGGCGCCGAGTACCGCGGGTCGTCGCTCCAAACGAGGGAAGCCGCTGCAATAGCAACGAAGGCGAGGAGCGGCACCCCGAGATAGACCCGACCGGCTCGGCCACGGTCGAGCACGAAGCGCGAAGACATCAGAAGAGCGAGCAGCCAAACAAGCGGCTGTACTGACGGTCTTCGGTCGAGGACGATGAGCAGCGTTGCCAACGGGATGAGCAACGTCCCGTCCCGCTTCGCGAGTCCCCCACCACTGTTCTCGCCGACCGACATGCTCAGACCGTCAGTGTCTCTTCGGACTGCGCCTTCCGACGGGCAGCGCGGCCCTTGCGCCGCCACGCAGGCTTCACGTCGGCAGGACGAGCGTGGTACCCGTAGTAGTAGTACTGCCGCGCCACGTCGGAGCTGCGGTTCAACACTGTGCCCAGCACCCGCGCGTCCACTGCGTCGAGCGTCTTGATCGCCCGCTGCACGTCGCCACGCGACACCTCGTTGCTCGGCACCACGAGCACCACTCCGTCGACGAGCGTCGACAACACGACCGCGTCGGTGACCGCGAGCGTTGGTGACGAGTCGATCACGATCACGTCGAACACGCGGCCGAGGTACGCCATCACCTCACGCATCCATCGCGAACCGAGCACCTCGGCCGGGTTCGGGGCGCGCAACCCCGCGGGGAGCACGCTGAGGTTCGGCACCTCCGTGGGCACGAGGTGCGCGCGCACGAGCGGCTCCATCACGGCGTCGTCGATGAGACCGATCGTGTCACCTGCGCCGCTCACCGCACCGTTGCCGTTGCCGTACCCGTTGGTCTGGCCGTGGCGTTGCTGGCGGTACGTGGCGGCGATTTCGGTGAGCATCCCCGACAGGCCTGGACCTAGCTCGATCTCGCGGAACATCGAGTCGAGTCGCGGGCGGCGCATGTCGGCCGACACCAGCACCGTGGTCAGCCCCGCCTGCGCGTAGACCGCGCCGAGGTTGGCGGCAACCGCCGTCTTGCCGTCGCCGGGCACCGCGCTCGTGACCATCACGGAACGCACCGGTTCGTCGACGCCCATGAACTGCAGGCTCGTGCGCAGCGAGCGGATCGATTCGGCGAACTGGCCGACGGGCCGAGCACTCGCCGCCAGCGTTTCGGGATGCGCCGCCACGTCGGCGTCCAGCGGGATCTGCGCGAGCACCGGCACACCGGCGAGCCGCTCGAGCTCTTCGGCGTTGTGCACCTTGTCGTCGAGCTGCTCTCGCAGGAACGACACGCCCACGCCGAGGAGCAGGCCCACGATCGCGCCGAGCGCAGCATCGCGGAACGGCTTCGGCGAGATCGGCGTCTGCGGCAGCTTGGCGTCGCTCACGAGCTCGGCATCGCCGCGCTGCAGCGTCTTTTCGACCTGCAGCGACTGGAGCTGGGTGAAGGTCTGCTGGTACTGCGTCTCGGCCGCGAAGCGCGCGTCGAGCAACGTTTGATCCGAGGTGTCACCGCTTGCGGTCGGCCCGCCTTGCGCCGGCGACTTGGGCGCCGTCGACGGCGTGGTTGCCGGGCTCGACGTGGGATTGTTCGGCCCCGTGATCGCCGACGGCACGGCGTCGCCGCCTCCGTCGCCGATCTGTTTCGTGTACGTGTTGATCTGCTGTTCGAGCGCGGTCAGCGACGACTGGAGCCCGCTGATCGCCTTCTCGAGTGTGGCCACCTGGTACTGCGTGCGGTTCGTGAGGTACGCGTCGGCCACCTTGTCGGCACACTGTTGCGCCTGCGTCGGGTCGGTGCTCGTGCAGTCGATCGTGAGCACGTTGCTGTTCGGGTCGACGCTCACGCTCAGATGGTCGAGCAATGTGGTGGGGCTCCAGCCGCCGGCCACGTTGGGCGCGGCCGCGTCGGCGACCGCCGGGCTCTGCACGATCGCGGCTTCAGAGTTGGCGTAGCGCCCGCTGTCGGTGCCGGTGACCGGTTGGGTGTCGCTGCTGGTGCCGAGGGTCTCGCTCGGGTCGTTCGGCCGGAGCAGCACCTGCGCCGACGCGCGGTACACAGGCGTGCGGAGGTAGCTCACGACCCCGACGGCAACCCCCGCGATGAGCGTGAACCGCACGATCGACCACGCTCGGCGCCGGAGCATTGCGATCAGCTGGGTTGCTTCCATGCGCGGTCCCCTGGCTGGCGATGCGGCCAGCCGGCTCGACGGCGAGGTCACACCATCGTTGGCCGTGCACGGCAGCCCCGCCATCTACGGCATTCGGTGGCGACGCGACCCTACGGACGCCGCGAACTGCTCGGACAGGCGCATTGGCCCCCGGCTCGCGTAGGGGGAGAACTCGCGCTGGCAGCCCGGGCTCAGCAGCGTGGGCTCAGCAGTGTGGCGAAGCGCAGTGCGTGAACGTCAGCTGCTTCTTCGCCGCCACGCCCGCCGGCGTGTGGCTCCCGGTGTTCGGCGTCCAGGTGCCCATGTTGAAGCTGCGGAAGCACGGCATGCGAGTGCCCGCGGGAATCACCGTGGTGTAGTGCGGCGTGCTCAACAGGTAGTGGTTGCTGCCGGGCAGGCCCGACACCGTCACCGTCTTGGCGCCGTAGAGGTGCCCGGTGCCCGTGTAGTGGATGCCGATGTGTACCGGCCCCACCGAGGTGCCGTACTGGTGCCCGGGGAGGCAATTCACGGCGATGTGGCTCGGGATCAATACCGGCGTGAAGCCCGCCTCGGGAAAGCCCGGCTTTCCTTGCGCGGCCGACGGGATGAGGAGGGCGCCGACACCGAGCAGCGCGACCGCCGCAACCGTGCCGAGCTTCCACGTAAATCGCAGCTTTCGCTGCTGCCCACTGCGCCTCATGACCGAATCGTACGTAACCTCGGCCGCGACGTCCTTGGGTGAAGCCCCCCAGGGGCGAATTACAGGCCGAGCTTGCGGAACACCCAACGGTCGTGGAGCCAGCGCGCGATCGGGTTCGGACCCTCGTCGAACGACACGTGCGCAACCCGCTGATTCGCCGGCAGCGTCACCGAATGGTCACCCACCGTGGCCGTGATGTCGTCCGCGTCGGTGCCGGTTTGGCGCATCCAGGTGAGCCGGTAATGGCCACCCGGCGCGATGGAACTCGGCAATTCCCAGTCGAGGCGCACCGTGGTCTGCCCGCCGGGCCGCACGAGCACGTAGCCGGCGAACACGCGATACGGCCCGTCGGGCGCGATGCCCACGTCGTTGAAGTCGCCCGAGTGCGCGGCATCGAGCTGTGCCGATTCGGGGACGTAGATACGCACGTAGCCGTTGTAATACGGGTTCAGGTACGTGTTCGTCGACCCGTTGTCGTGGTACACGATCGTGAGCTTGGCGTGGTAGCCGCCGCCTTGATGGTGCACCTCGTAGTCGACGTTGCGAACGAGACCCTGGTTCGACTTGCTGCCGGTGACGTTCGCCTCGCTGATCTCCACGTTGTCGCCGTGCGCGGCGGGAAGCGCGCCGGCCACGTCGGAGCCGGCAATGTCGCGTTCCAGCCCGGGGTTTGCGAACCACAGCGACACGTCGCCCGAGCCGACTCCTCGCGTCACATCGTCCACCACCGCCGGAACGAGCGACGAGCGAAGGTGCAGGAGGTGGTCGAACAGCACACGCGACGTCTCGACGAGGAACTTCTTGCGCGGCGTGTCGAGCGGTCGCTTCAGCGCGGTCTCGTAGAGCACGCGGTTCTCGAAGCCGTCGCCACTCACCGGCGTGTAACCGGGCACGTCGAGTGGCCCGACCGTGCCGATCAAGGTGCCCAACTCGTCGTTCGTGAAGCCGACGACGCCATCGACGTGGCCGCCACCCTGGCGCAGATAGAGCTCGGCTGCGGTGCGGGCCGACGCCGGGAACGACGGCCACCACATCGAATTCTCGATGCCGAACGGCGCGGCCGTGGCGTCGGCGAGCGCGGGCGGCGTGGCCAGCGGCGGATCGGCCGCGTGCAGGTTCTCGAACGACTGGTAGTGCTGCAACTTCACGGTGCCGTGCGTGAAATCGAGAATGCCGAAGCTGCCCACGTAGCCGCCGCCGGGTCGGGCCTCGAGCGTGTCGAGGCTCACGAACAGCAGGCGGAAGCTCACGCGAGTGTCGGTGAGGTGTTGCACGATGTCGAACGCATTGCGCGCCGCGGCGACGCTCGTCAATCCTCCGTCCACCACCGTGAGCAACGATCGAGCGGGTGACGCCACCCAACCGATCGTCGCGTGGCTCGGTCCCGTCAACGACCGTCGTGCTGCGTCGAAGTACGGCTGGGCTCGGCCGATCGCGACTATGGCGTTGCCCGCCGCGCGATGAAAGCCCGATAGGTCGTCGCCCTCGATTCCCGACTTGCCGTGGATGGGGAACGCGGCGACGGAGGCCGAGAGGATGCGGCTGCCGTGCACCACGTCGTCGCCGGCCGACGCCGCGGCCCGCACCGCGCGCACCGGGCTGCCAGCGAGTGGCACCGGAGCGAGTATGGACGCGGGAAATCCCGTGTCGCCGCGCGCGGCCGCCACCGAGCGCTCGGCCGCGGCGTACAAGTCGTTCGCCGACTGCGACGAGCCGTGCAGCAATTCGTTGTTCCCGCGCTCCATGTACTGGCGGGCCCGGATCAATTCGTTGCGCGCCGCGATCAGTTCGAACACCGACACCACGGTCAGCGCGACCACCAAGACCGGCACTGCCGCAAGCGCGACGCGTGCGGCGACCGGCCACTTCTTCACCCGCCGCCGGGCGCGGCGCACACGCCGTCGCATCCAGCGGAGCGGACCTCGCCGCCGCGCACGCGTGGCTCGCTCACGCTGCCCACCGACATCGGCTCGGGCGCGCGAGGACACCGTGGTCACGACGGGGTGGGCTCCACGGAGAGGTCGGAAACGAGGCCGTGTGTGATGGCGACCCCCACTGCCTGCGCCTGGTTGCGCACGCCGAGTTTCGAGAAGATGCGCACCTTGTGGTTCTCGACGGTCTTCGGTGCCACCCGCAAACGCCGCGCGATGGCCTTGGTGAGCAGACCGTCGACCATCGCGCCGAGCACTTCGCGCTCGCGCTGCGTGAGCGCACCGGGCTCACTGTTTGCACGTTGACGCCCCTCGCGCCACTGCGCCACCACGATCGCCGCGTGGGTGGGGTCGAGCGCGACACCTCCGGCGCGCACCGAACGCACTGCCTCGGCGAACTGGTCGAGGCTCGTTTGGTCGATCGCCATATATCCAGCCGCGCCTGCGTCGAGCGACGCAAGCGCGCGCTCGCGAAACGCCGAGCCGCCGATCACGACCACCGACACTCCACACTCTCGCAAGCGGCCGAGAAACGACTCGGCGGGACCGTCGCGGCAGTCGTAGTCGAGGAGCAGCACTTCGGGCGGGTCGACTGCGCAACGCGCAATCAGGTCGGCACCCACTGGTTCACACACCCACGCGTCGAATCCCGCACGCTCACACGCGTAGGCGACGCTGTCGCGCACGAGGATGTCGCTGTGCGCTATGGCCACCGTCGCCGCCGACACGGTCGGGACCGTAACGACGAGTCAACGTTGCGGGGCAGGGGTGGTCACCCCTCGCGCGCGGCCGGGGATTTTGCACCCGCCCCGG
>DASXZO010000101.1:0-9174 GCA_036501845.1 Acidimicrobiia bacterium
CGGGCGAGATAGATCGCCAGTGCCGGCGGTGCGAACACGATTGCGAGGAACAGCAGCACCACGATCGCGATGATGATCGGGGTCACGTCGTCGCTGCCGCGCGGAATGGCGATCGGTTGCGCCGCCGCGAGCTGCGTGCCCACCACCTGCACGTTGCCCGAGCCGTTCCCGGTTCCGGTCGACGCACCGGGGTCCGTCGAGGCACCAGGGTCGGCGCCGGTGCTCGGCGCCGTGGTCTGGCTCGACGCGCCTGGGCTCGACCCACCGCCTTGATTCGAGGTTTGACCATCCGTGGGCGGCTTCTCCGCGGCGATGGTCTTCGCCGACGGCGGCGCCGGCGGCTTGACCGCACCCAACGGCCAGTTCTGGCCGATCACCGGATTGGCGCAGTGCGCCTGGTCGAGTGGTGGGATCGCCTCATGGCCGGGGATCTTGGCCACGGCCGCGAATGCCTGTTTTACGAGGTTCTGGGGCAGCGGCGAGTAACCGAGCTGGGCAGATTTCTGTTGACCGGCACAGACGGCATAGATGATGAACTCGCTCATCGGGCCGCCCTTGGCCGTGGTCATCGGCGCCGCGGTGGTGGTGGGCACGATCAGATACGAGTAGCTCGACACCGGATACGCGTACTGGGCATCGGTGCCGTCGAACGTGTACACGCCCTGGAGATTCT
Source organism: Acidimicrobiia bacterium (assembly GCA_036501845.1). GTDB lineage: Bacteria > Actinomycetota > Acidimicrobiia > IMCC26256 > PALSA-610 > JBBREP01. Next base: position 674 of record DASXZO010000101.1, read on the forward strand.
GCGTGCCGTCACTGTTGAACGTGGCGCCCTGCAGCGCGACGGCCACGTCGAACGAGGTGGGTTGCGTGTAGTAGCCCGCGTGATTCAGCACCGACGCCACCGGGAAGCCGCGCGCCTTGGCGTAGCCATACTCCACGTATCCGATCGCGCCGTCCTCGTAGGTGGCCGCAACGGTGTTCGCCACGCCGTCAGAACCGACCTCTGCGTACTGCCCCGGCAGTTCGGGATACAGCGACGTGGGCAGGCACGGGTTCAGGTTCACCTTCTTGCAGAACGCCTGGTACACGCTCGGCGTTTGGCTCGCCATGAACGCGGTGAACTGCGCGCTCGTGCCCGAGCCGTCGGAACGCACTACCGGACGCACCGCGAGGTTCGGCAGCTTGATGCCGGGGTTGCTCTTGGCGATCTCCGGGTCGTCCCAGTTGGTGATCACGCCGGTGAAGAGCTTGGCGACGGCATCGGGGGTGAGGTTGAGCTGCTGGTTGATGCCGTTGAGGTGATACATGAACGACGTGCCACCGGCGACGTCGGGCATGTAGGCGTAGGGCCGGTGTTGCGCGAGCTGTACCTCGTTCGTGATCACGGTGCCCGTGGAGTCGCGGTACGCGGGCGTGAACGGGATCTCGGACGCCGCGAAGTCGACCTGGTCGGTGTAATAGAAGACGCGACCCGACGTGGATCCCACCGGGTTGAAGTTGATGTTGAGGCCGCGGGCGTTCACGTCGGCGGCCCATGCTTGCAGGGCGATCGCCACCCAGGTGGAACCGGCGCCGTTCACCTGCACGCTCGCGCTCGCGGCCGGAACCGGCAGCGCGAACATCATCGACGCGGCAACGAGCGCGAACGCGCCGAACAGCGCGCCACCTTTGCGTAAGAGATCCATCAGAGAGACTCCCTGAGTGTCAACCGAAGCGACCGCGCACGTAGTCGAGCGTGCGCTCGTCCTCCGGGTTGGAGAACATCTTCTCGGTGGGTCCGGCCTCCACGATGCGGCCGGGCTCGTTTTCGGCGGCGAGGAAGAACGCGCAGTACTGCGATACGCGCTGCGCCTGCTGCATGTTGTGCGTCACGATCACCACGGTCACGGCGTCGCGTAGATCGGCGATCGTCTCCTCGATCCGCCGCGTCGACGTGGGGTCGAGGGCCGAGCAGGGCTCGTCCATCAGCAGCACGTCGGGTTGCACTGCCAGCGCGCGGGCGATGCACAGCCGCTGCTGTTGACCGCCGGAGAGCGCACCGCCGTTGGCGTCGAGCCGGTTCTTCACCTCGTGCCACAGTCCAGCGCGCGTGAGACACGACTCAATCAGGTCGTCGCGATCGCCGCGCCCCACCTTCATGCCGCAGAGCTTCAACCCCGACACGACGTTGTCGGCCACCGTCATCGCGGGGAACGGGTTCGGCTTCTGGAACACCATGCCGATGCGCCGGCGGATCTCCGTGACCGGCATCGCACCGCGGTAGATGTCGGTGCGGTCGAGCGTGATGATCCCGCCGAGCTGCGCGCCGGGCACGAGTTCGTGCATGCGGTTCAGGATCCGCAAGAACGTCGACTTGCCACAGCCCGACGGCCCGATCAGCGCGGTCACCGTATTGGGCTTCATCGTGAGCGACACCCGCTCGAGCACCTTGTGCCCCGAGAACCATGCCGACACCAATTGCGCGTCGAGCTCGGCGGCCGACACCGGTTGCACGATCGGCGCCACGTCCATGATCGTCACAGCGCACTCCTCCCCGCGAGCAATGAATGGACGGCATCAACCACGACGGACTCCTACGGTGCGGTTGCCGAGGATGCGCGCGGTCACGAACAGGATCAGCACGAGCACCATCAACACGAACGCGCCCGCCCACATCCAGTTCGCGGTCACCGTGTTGTCGCCGGTGGACGTGAGCTTCTGCGTCCAGATGTAGATGGGCAGCGCGTCCTGCTTGTTGGCAAACGGATTGGCATTGAACAACTGTGAGCCGAGCATGGTGACGATGAGCGGCGCGGTCTCGCCGATGATGCGCGCGACGCCGAGCACCACCGCAGTCACGAGGCCGGTGCGCGCGGTGGGCAGCACCACGTTCTTGGTGGTGCGCCACTCTGTGGAGCCGAGCGCGAGCGATGCCTCGCGTAACCCGCCGGGCACGAGGCGCAGCACCACTTCTGCAGTGCGGGTGACGGTAGGGAGCATGAGGATGCTCAGCGCCAGCGCGCCCGAGAAGCCGGTCTGGTCGAGATAGTGCGACTGGATGAGCACCGCGAAGATGAAGAGGCCGGCCACGATCGACGGGATCGCGCTCATGGCGTCGGTGAGCATCCGCACCGGCATCGCCAGGCGCCCGCCCACCTCGTTGAGGAAGACCGCGGTCATGATGCCGAGCGGCACCGACATGAGCGCGGCGAGGCCCACCACTTCGAGCGTGCCGACGATCGCGTGCCACGCGCCGCCTTGCGAGAACTTGCTCTCGGTCGATGCCGTGCGCATGGTGGTGGTGAGGAACGAGATCTGCATGCCGCGCCAACCGCGCACGATCACCGCGAGAAGGATCGCCGCGAGCGGGATCAACGCCAGCGCGGCCGCGCTCGTGACGACGACACGCACCAGGTTGTTGGTGGCCACCACCGAGCCCCACTGCTGGCGGGAGGTCACGTAGACAAACCCGGTGAAGCTCACCCACCACACCACGAGGAACCCGAGGTCGCCGGAGAACACCGTGAGCCGTTCGTACACGAGCCAGGTGAACGCGAGGGCGGCGATCGCCGAGGCCACGTGGGTGATCACCTGGTCGCGGTCGAAGTAGCGCGGCTCCACCAGCAGATCGCTATTGCCAGTGCCACCGTCGCCGCCGCGCGGCGCGACGAGGTGGGCCTCGGCCGCGGTGAGGTCGATCAGCGCCATCTCAGATCTCCGTGGTCGCGCCCGAGCGCGAGCGGTTGACGACCACCGCGGCACCGGCGTTCACGATCAAGGTGACCACGAACAGCACGAGCCCGGCCGCGATCAACGCGCTTGTGGCCATGCCGCTCGACTCGGCCCAGCTGCGTGCGATCGTCGCGGCGATCGAGTTGCCGCCCGTCTTCAATACTTCGAGCAGGTCGTGCGTGCGGGTGCTGCGCGACACGAGGAGCGCCACTGCAATCGTCTCGCCGAGCGCACGGCCGAGGCCGAGCATGGAGCCGCCGACGATGCCGCCCCGGCCGAACGGCACCACCACATCGCGGATCACGCCCCAGCGCGTGCCGCCGAGTGCGAGCGCCCCCTCTTTCTCGCCCGGCGGCGCCTGGGCGAACACCTCGCGCATGATCGCGGCGCTGATCGGCAGGATCATCAGGGCCACGACGATGCCGGCCAGGAAGCCCGACGAGGCGAAGTCGGCGAGGTTCGTGGGGCCGTGACCCGTGACCGACGTGGTGTGGAAGCCGGGAAACCAGGCGAAGTGCGCCGACAGGAAGCGGCTGACGTAGATCTCCTTGGGCTGCAGGATGATGGCGCCCCAGATGCCGTAGATGAGGCTCGGCACCGCTGCGAGCAGGTCGACCAGTGACGTGAGTGATTTGCGCACTCGACGCGGCGCGAACTCGGTGATGAACAGCGCAACACCGATCGCGATCGGCACCGCGAGCGCGAGCGCGATGATCGCGATGATCGCCGTGCCGAGGAGCAGCGCGGCCACGCCGAACGTGCCGCCGGCTGCGGTGGGATTCCACTCGGTCTTGGTGAAGAAGCCCCAGCCCTCGTAGTCGATCGCCTGCCAGCCGCGCTTCACGAGGAAGAAGGCGATGAGCGCCATCAACAGGAGCGTGGTTCCGCCCGCGATGTAGCTCACGCCGCGATACGCGCGGTCGGATGCACCCCTGCTGACCGCGATGTCGATGGGGACGTCGTCGACCAGGGTGAGTGGCGTGTCGGCGGCGCTCACTCGCACAGTTGACACGACGCAGGTTGATGCGACCTTGCGTGCAGTTGAACCCGGCGTGAACACATCGCCTCCGCTCTCACCGCGCGTGTCGCGCGCGTGGTGTGCTGGCGATCGATGCCCAGGGGATCGAGTTCGCATCGAGTTGGTGTCGCGCGCCGATTGCCGGCGACCGTCATCGCGGTCGCGCTGTGCGCGTTTGGTTTCGCACTGTTCGCGAATCAGCCGTCGTATGGTGCGCGCGCGCCCAGCGCACACGCCAAGCCCGCACCGTTGCGTGTCGTACCGCGTGTGGTGACTGCCGCGAACGGGCTCACCGCGCAAGTCGCCCCTGCTACCGACATCGTCAACCAAGTGGTGCAAGTGTCGTGGTCGGGCTTCCACCCCACCGACCAGCTCGGGAACTACGACGTGCTCGTGTACCAGTGCACCGCGAGCCCGAAGAGCTTGAGCGACTGCTTCACGGTGCCGCCGTACCCCAACGCCGCCGGCGGCAACTCGATCGTGAACGCGGTGACCGGGTCGGACGGCACCGGCAACAGCTTCTTCGAGGTGCGGAACTCATCGGTGTTGCCGCAGTTGAACTGCAGCAGCACGTCGTCGTGCTCACTGCTCGTGTGGGAGAACGACGGCACGCCGCCGCCGACCGACGGCTTGCCTGCCACTTCGGTAGTGGTGCCGATCGCGTTCGCCCGCAGCTCCAACGACTGCCCGGTGCCGAACGGGTTCGACGTGCGCGCCGAGGGCGAGGCATCGGGCTCGAACCTCTTCTACAACTGGATCGGCCAGCTCTGCGAAGGGAACCCGAAGCTCGTCATCGACTACACGGGCGACGCGTCGGACAACGGACGCGCCAGCGAGATCGGCGGCTTCACCGATATCGGCGTGACGTCACTGGGCGCAACATCCACAGAGCTGGCGGCGTCGACCACCAAGACCTCGTATCTCTACGCGCCGCTCGACCTCAACAGCGTCGTCGTGGTGTTCCACATCAACGACGCGGTCACGAACGAACCCATCACAAGCGTCACACTCACGCCGCGCCTGCTCGCGCGCTTGATCACCGACTCCGACCTGCTCGACTTCTTCACCGATCCGGAGTTCCTCAAGCTCAATCCCGGTCACCACTGGCCCAGCCTGGGCGCGTCGCAACCGCTGTTGCGGGCCGAGCGCAACGCCGACACCTGGCTCATCACCGACTGGATGATCCAGGACCCCGACGCCAAGGCCTTCGTGGCCGGCAAGGACAAGTACGGCGTGGCGGTCACGCCCGACTTCCTCAACCAGCAATACCCGGTGCCCAACTTCGAGAAGGCCGCGTCCGACGACGGCTTCGATCCGCTCACCGGTGAGGCCTTGGTGGCGCAGCACATGTTCTACGGCGTGAAGCCGGCCGACTCGACCGTGACGCGTCCGTCCACCGAGGGCTTCTTCGGCATCATGGACCGCGATACCGCCACACAGTGGGGCCTGCCGATGGCGAAGCTCGTGAACCACGCGGGCCAAGCGGTGGCGCCGGACGAGACCAGTGTGCTGCAGGGCTACAAGGACATGACCGCCCTCAACGGCGTGAAGGTCGCGAACTTCGCGAGCACCGACCCCGCCGCCTACCCGTTGACGAAGATCGACTACGCGATGGTGCGCCAGAAGATCACCAAGACCAATCTCGACACGGGCGCGCTCGCACCCGACCTGGCGAAGGTCACGAGTCTGAAGACGTTCCTCGATTGGGAATCGACGACCGGTCAGCAGCACCTGCTCGAGGGTTACATCCCGCTGCCGGCAGCCGAGGTGGCGCAGACGAAGAAGGTCGCGTCGGAGATCACCGTGGGGTCCGGCACTCCACCTGCCACGACCACGACCACCACCGCAGCGACCACGCCGCTCGCCGACGCCGGCGGTTGCTGCGGCGGTAGCGGCGGTGATCTCGGGGGTTCCAACTCGGGTTCGCCCGACACCATGCCGCCCACGAGCACGCCACCGACCACCAACAAGACGAAGTCGAAGCCCAACACGCCGAAGGTGAAGCTGGTAGCAGCCGAAGCGCCGGCATGGTCGCCGGTGGGAGCGGGCGGTAGATCGACCACACCGAGCCCGCTGTGGTTCGTGCTCGTGTTCGGCATCGCCGCGCTCGCGGCCCGCCTCGCCTGGTACACGAGCCCCAAGGTGGTGTCGCGCGTGCGCGCACGCGCCGCGGCCCGCAACGGTGACAAGTCGAACGGAGCCAGGTCATGAGCGACACCGACACCCTGCCGGTGGCCGCGCCGGTCATCGCCAACGAGCTCACGGTGATCCTTGCGCCCGAGCGCGACGACGGCGTGCAGCTCGGCGCACCTGACCTCCCGAAGAGCACCCGCGACACGGTCCAGCGCGTCGTGCAGCACGGGCTCACGCTGTTCGTCCTGCTCTGCGTCGCGCTCATGGGGTTCTTGTTCGTGGGAACCGACGTGATGCACAGCCGCTACCAGCGCGCGCTGCACGACACGTTCGTGAGCATGGACCAGCTTCAAACGTTGCCGGGCACGTCGACCTACGCCGAGAGCTCCACTTCGTCGGGTGCTTCCGCCAACGGGCAGATCACCACGCAACCAGCGCAGTCGGCGTCGCCCACGCAGTCGCCGCCGCCGATCCCCACCGGCACTCCAGTCGCACTGCTCAAGATCCCGAGGATCGACGTGAGCGAAGTGGTCACCGAGGGCACGAGCAGCGTGCAGACGTTGCGGGGGCCAGGTCACCTTCCCGCGACGCCCCTGCCCGGCCAACTCGGCAACACCGTGGTGATCGGTCGCCACAGCACCGGCGGCTCACCGTTCGGGAGCCTCGGCTCACTGAAGCCGGGCGAGCATTTCTCGTTCGTCGTCGGCAGCGGCACCGCCAGCTATCGCGTCGTCTCGGTGCGCACGTACCGCGCGTCGAACATGTCGATCTTCGCCACGCAACGCGCCGCCGGCAAGAGCATCAACACGGCCACGCTCGTCACGTCGACATCGCTGCTCGACTCGAACCGTCGCCTTGCGGTGATAGGTCAATTGCAGGGCACACCTGCGGGCTTCACACCGGGACACGTCGCGCCGAATGATTCCGACCTCGGTCTGGCACTGAACAGCAGTGGACTCCTGGCACTCGCGATCGCGCTGCAGTTGCTGTTGCTGGCTTCGATCGGTGCCGTGTGGCTCGTGAAGCGCTGGCATCGCTTCGCGGCGTGGACGGTGGCGACGCCGGTGGTGCTGTGCGGCACGTGGCTCGTGTTCGAGCAGTTCGCACACATCCTTCCGTCTGCGCTCTGACGTTCGTTTCGACTTCATTCGCCGGTTGCATTGTTGGGCGAGGGTTGTTCATCTCCGCGCGATTCCATAACAAACGCCAGCCACTGGGGCGGGCATTTGGAGGAACCTCGTGAAATTCAGCCTGAAGAAGCTCGGCGCGTCTGCCGGGCTCCTCGGTGTGATCGCGGCGCCTGTGATTGGGCTCACCGCGTCACAAGCAGGAGCCGTACCGACGCCAACCGCGCACCATCAAGATCTCGAGTCGGCGGGCTCGGACACCATCTACTGGGCGACGGTCGCGATCGACAACCTGTACAACGCCAGCACCAATGCCAAGACCGGCTTCAACAAGGGTGCTGACCACGTGGGTGCGATCCCGCCCGTGGTGACTGCTCCATTCCCCACGTCGTACTCGACCGGCTCCGACGCGAACTGCGGCGTGACCACGTACAACTCCGGCAACCTGCCGCCGAACGGCTCGAGCGCCGGTATCAGTGCGCTCACCGCCGACGGCAGCACCGGCTGCATCGACTACGCGCGTTCGTCGCGTGGCACGAAGGCCGGCGACGCTGCGAACATGGACTTCTGGGCCTTCGGTCTCGACGCGCTGAGCGTGGGCCGTTTCCCGAAGAACAAGACGCAGAACCCGCTCACCACCTACGCGCCGCCGAACCTGACGCAGGCTCAGATCATCCAGATCTACACCTGCAACCCGGCGACTGGTCTCCCGTTCATCAGCGACTGGAAGCAGGTCAACCCTGCACTCGCGAAGAAGGCGGGCACGTTCCCGATCCAGAAGTTCTCCCCGCAGACTTCCTCGGGCACCTACTCGTTCTTCAACTCGAAGATCCTCAACGGTGCGACGATCGACGCGGGTTGCAACAGCAGCCACCTGTCGACGTTCATCGAGGAGCACGACGGCGCTGAGGTGCCGATCGCGAGCCGTCCGTGGGCGATCTTCCCGATGTCGTACGCGCAGTGGCACTCGGACTCTTCGAAGAAGACGCCCGACCTGCGCGGTGGCATCACCGAGATGGACATCAACGGCGTCGTGCCTGGACCGAAGACGATCAACGAGTCGGCGAGCCGGTTCCTCGGTACTCGCTACGTGTACAACGTGACCCGTCCCGTCGAGCCCGACTACTTCAACGTGCTCGACCTGGTGGCTGCCGACAACAACGGCGCGGGCTTCATCTGCGCCGGCAAGGCCAAGGCCACGATCAAGGCCTTCGGCTTCCAGGCGCTTGCCTCGGCCACGACCGGCACCACGAGCTCCGGCACCAACATCACACTTGCCACGCAGTGTCGAGTGAATCCGGTCCCGCTTTAAGT